>JBARVV010000029.1:0-198238 GCA_049646445.1 Nodosilinea sp.
TGATTGGCACCTGGGCAGACGTTATCAACCGGGCCAACCTGGGTATGGAAGTAATGCACGAGCGCAATGCTCACAACTTCCCCCTCGACCTGGCCACGGCTGAGGCTCCTGAAATCATCGGCTAGTCGATAGCGAGTACTCACTCCATTGATTGATTAGGAAAAGAGCGCTCCCTTCAGGGGGCGCTCTTTTGTTTGTGACACCAAATCCGGATCGCATGGCCTCGACGTCAAAGTGGCCAAACTGTAGAGGCAAATGGCATTTGCCCCGCCGACTCGGGGTTAACTAAGCGGAGTTTTGGCATTGCAAACGTCCCTTGGGTTAGGGCAAGTTCGACGTAGGGGCATTACACTGCAATACCCCTACCAGGTATCGGAATTGATTAAAAAAATGGAGTTGTAAACATATAAAAAGTTACGTGTTTTTATAATTGCTATTAGCTGTTTAGCGGAAATTACGCAGGCATCTTCTTGATGGCATGGGAATAATGCAGGACAGCGATACTTAAGCAAAAACTAAGGCATCTATTATGTCCACTGCTGTCCTTCCATCTGTAACTCAAACTCAACTACGTCCTGAACTTGGTGATTTTAGCAGCATTGTTTGTTTCAGAGCATTGGTTGTTGGCACCGAAGAAGTCTTAGGTGAAAAGGCCGCCGCGATCGCGCTGATTGGGGCGGGTCGTCAGCGAGGCCGCCAGTTGGCAGAGCAACTGGGTCTCGCGGGGTCAACTATGCCTCACGACGAGCTGGTTAACGTTCTTCAAGCTGCGCTAGGCAAGGATGGTACCCGCCTCTGTATTATTGAGAAGGTTGTCGAAAATGGAGAAACGATTTTAGTCTCCTGTCGTGAAACCATTTGCTCGGCTGGTGAACCTGAGGGGTCTCCCCGCAAGCTAACCTTTACGTTAGGAGCAGTTCAGGGTGTGATGGAAAGCATCACAGGAAAGCGCTTGCGAGGCAAGCAAATAGAATCTGTTCTGCGGGGCAGTGCCTCTGATGTGATCGAATTTGAAGTGATTGGTTAAACCCAATAGGGAGCATGTCACCTTTGCAGACGCATAAATCTGGAATCAGAATGTCTACAGCTACAAAGCCCGTAAATCAGGCTTTTTGATCGTGAGTATAAATACTCGATTGCAACCCTGACATGCTCCCAACCCAATACAACACCAAAGCCTGTAGTTTTTCTAATAGAAAAACTACAGGCTTTGGTGTTGATATCGATCGCCATTGTTGTCTAAATAAGAGTCGGTGCAGGCAGGGCAAGGGTTGCGCTGCCGCGCGAGCCGGTATGGCAGCAGGCGAGCTTAGGGAATCGTCTTTAATCCCTGGGGCAGCCTAAGCACAGATTCTGTAGTCCCCCAAAAACTCAAAATTTGGCTGGACACCTGCTGGGGATAAAAGGCGTGAAAGAAGTGGCGACCAGGGCATAGAGTGATGCGATCGCCCGCCTTCAGCCACGGCTGCCAACCCTGAATCTGGGTAGGGTCAACCACAAAATCGTCTTCGCCACCGCAAACCAGCAGGGGCACCGCCACGCCACCGGGGCAGAGGCTCACTCGCTTCAGCAACGAGTGGGGCGACACCGAATGGAGCAAATCTTGCTCTAGCAGATTGACCCAGCCCGGCACTAGGGGCCGGGCCTGGTGGCCAAATAGGCTGTAGACCATTTGGGTTAGCACCTGCCGTCGGCTACAGGGCAGGCGCTGCAGTTGGCCATAGTAGTGGGCCTGCCAATCAACCACGGGGTTTACGCCCACCGCCAGCAGGGTTAAAGACTTTACGCGATGCGGGTTTTGGCGGGCGTAGAGCAGGCCCACCAGCCCGCCGGTACCGTGACCGAGCAAATGCACCGGGCGGTTGTGGCCTTTCAGATAGTCGTGCAGCAGGGTGACAGCAATGTTGAGAGAGCTGGGCTCCTCCGGCGTTTGGCGGTAGGCCCAGTGGGCTACTTCTATATGGCGGGACAGGCAGCCCAGCAGCTTGTGGTCAAACCGCTCAAAGCTAGAGCTAACGTTGAGCCACAAAGCATCGGGAGACGTAGGAAGAGACATGGAGTTTAGAGTATTGAGCTGTTACTAAGAGGCAGGCAGCTAGAGAATGGCGCTACTTAAAGCCGCAGCGGGCAGCGCCCACACTACAAAAAATGTCGCTGAAATGAGCTGAAATCAACCCTCGTAGATCGCCAGAAGACTTGATCTACCGTAGTGAGCACGGCCCACCAGTCGTAGTTCACGTCGGAATTGCCATAGGTTTGCGTAGCCAGTGAATCCTCACTAAAGTCATATCGACACAGCACTATTGAGAAAAAAACTCAATAAGAAGATTTGACCACACATCAGAATCATTCTCAATAGATAAAGATTAAGTTTTGTGAAGGTAGGGGAAATGAATCGGTTCTACGTAGATTCCATTTGTTAGCCCAATCGCAGTAGTTGTCCGGCTACCTATCGGGCATTGGACGTTTAGTAAAACCTATGAAAGCCTGTAGAGATAGGGCTTTGTTGACTTTCAGTTGCAACAAAGCTGGCAGTCACGATCGCACCAAATCTCCAAATCTCCAAACCAACAGAGCCAAATGCGATCGCACTCTGGCATTAGTTCCCTTATCCCTAAGCTACTGAGAAAAGTCGTACTCGCGGATCTCCAGACGACAGCCGTCTTCCATGTTGAGGGCGCGCTTGATCGGGTTGATATCTCTAAATCCGTCAGACCCGCGCTGTCTGAGGCTAGTTTCAAAGCGATCGGCAAACTGAGATACACAGGGGTTGCGGCTACTGCCCAAGCGATCCAAGGTAACGAGGGCGGTATCCATATCCCAAACGTCAACAGCAGTGTAAAGCTGCTCCCACAGACGGTTCTCCTGGCTATTAGTTGATACCTGCAGCTGATGGCGATCGAGAATGCGATAGGCCAGCCAAAAGCTAGCGCTGAGAATAGCTGCCATGCCCAGAGAAATCAAACACCCAGCCAGAGGGTTACGCCGGTTAAGCCCCCCTGGCGCAGGAAAGGTTGAATCGGCGCTTGGCTCGGCATTTGGCTCGGCATTTAGCTCGGCATTTGGATCGGCATTTAGTCCGATGTAGTACTCCACAAAGGGCGGCATCTGGTCGAGCAGCCAGACCTCAATACCCTTTGCCCTAATCTGCTCCGCGATCGCATAGGTCGCTTCAGGGTCGGCTTCAGGCGTGAGTCCGGCAATCACCGGACGCTGATCGGGAAAATTCTGCTGGCGCGCCTGAATAGTGTCTACGGTAGCCCACAGATCAGATGGAGCGAGGGTGGGAGGGCAAAAAATCGCGTAGATAGGCGTCAGCAGATCCACTATGCCACCGTCGGGGCAAGGCACCTGTCGATGAACGCTATGGCCATAGTCTTCGAGCCAGCGCTCTAGCGCGGTGCGAAGATCCTCTGAACTGGCAAACTCTATGGCAACAGTCACGGCTGGCTAAAGGTGTAGGTTAGTCTAGTAGTCTGTATGTACTGAATGCACTGATTTTAATCTGATATTTGATATTAGCGACGGCGATCGGATGAGAGAAACTCAATATCGCCCAGACGTTCTGAAATAATAGAGCGATTTTTTTAAGAGGTTTCGTTAATTTTGTCGATTAGAGCCGGTCATTTGCCGATGCTGGGCCTGAGGCTATAGAATAAGATTAAGTATTGTAAATATTTTGTTAAGGAAAGATATTGACTCCAATTTTTAGATCTCGTATCCAGGTGAGGTTGATCTAGACCCCACCTGGAGTCTACGGTTCTCCCTACTACAGAGTATGCGTTCATTTACGTAAAGTATTACTAAGCACAAACCCCTGTCGTAACTCTACATTCTGGGTTTAGCCCTGGCCTCGGCCTCACCGACAGCCGTAGTCAATTTCAAGCTAGAGCTTACTCAGTTAGTTCTGGTCTTTCCATTGCTCCTCACGAAACTGGTACCGACTAACCACCATGTTTGAACATTTCACCAACACTGCTATTGCCGTCATCATGAAGGCCCAGGAAGAGGCTCGTCGGCTGCGCCACAACTTTGTGGGCACCGAGCAGCTGCTACTAGGGCTGATTAAAGAGGAAGCTACCCTGTCGGCCAAGGTACTGGGGGAGTTTGGGGTCAACCTCAACGATGCCCGGGCTGAAGTCGAAGCTATTATTGGTCGTGGCAGCGGCAGCGTACCGCCCGAAATTCCGTTTACACCGAAAGTCAAGCAGGTATTTGAGCAGGCATTTCAGGAGGCCCGCAAGGTCGACTCACCCTACATTGAGCCTGCCCACCTGCTGCTCAGCCTGTGCCAAAACACCGAGAGCGTTGCCTATCGGGTGCTGACTAATCTAGGGGTAGACCCAGCCAAGGTGCGTACTCGCATCATTCAAGAGCTGGGAGAAGTAGCGGCAATGCCCGCTGGGCGGCGCGGCAGCGATCGCGACAGCGCCCGCAAATCAGGCAAAATTCTGTCTGAGTTTGGCACTGACCTGACAGCTGTAGCAGCGGCGGGCAAAATTGACCCCGTTATAGGCCGCGCCAAAGAAATCGAGCGCGTAGTCCAAATTTTGGGCCGCCGCACCAAAAACAACCCCATTTTGGTGGGTGAGCCGGGCGTGGGCAAGACCGCGATCGCCGAAGGTCTGGCCCAGCGCATTGCCAACCAGGACGTACCCGAGGCGCTGCTTAGCAAACGCGTGATTAGTTTGGATATGGGTTCTTTGGTGTCGGGCACCCGCTTTCGGGGCGACTTTGAAGAGCGCCTCACCCAGCTAGTCGCCGAAGTGCGCCAGGATCCCGACGTGGTGCTGGTCATTGATGAAATTCACACGCTGATTGGCGCTGGTTCCTTAGAAGGCGGCCTGGACGCCGCTAACATGCTCAAGCCCGCCCTGGCGCGGGGCGAGATGCAGTGTATTGGGGCTACCACCCTCGATGAGTTCCGCAAATACATCGAGCGCGATGCAGCCCTGGAGCGTCGATTCCAGCCGGTAATGGTCAAACCACCCTCTGTGGATGAAACCATCGAGATTTTGCACGGGATCCGCAGCCGCTACGAGCAATTCCACCAGGTGAACCTGACAGATGAAGCCCTAGAGGCAGCCGCCAAGCTGTCGGATCGCTACATCAGCGATCGCCATCTGCCCGACAAAGCCATCGACCTAATCGACGAGGCTGGTTCTCAGGTGAAGCTGCGGTTCATGCCCAAGTACCCCTCCAAGGAGCTAAAGCAGCAGCTGCGCCAGGTCAACAAGCAGCTTGACGAAGCTATTGAACTGCAAGATTTTCCGAAGGCTAAGACCCTGCGGGAGCAGCGGCAAGATCTGATTCAGCAGCTTCAGGCCGATATTCCTGAGTACGGCGAAGCAGAAGCAGGTAGCCTACCGCCCCAGCCCGTAGTAGATGAAGAAAATATCGCCGATATCGTCGCCGCCTGGACGGGGATTCCAGTCAATCGCATGACTGAAACCGAGGCCGTGCGCCTGCTGCACTTGGAAGATGTGCTGCACGAGCGAGTGATTGGTCAGAATGAGGCCGTAGTGGCTGCTGCCAAAGCCATTCGGCGGGCGCGATCGGGCCTGGCCAGCGCCGATCGCCCGATTGCCAGCCTGGTATTCTCTGGCCCTACCGGGGTGGGTAAAACCGAGCTGTCTAAGGCTCTGGCCATAGCGCTATTTGGCTCTGAAGATGCCATGATTCGCCTCGACATGTCGGAGTTTATGGAGAGCCACACGGTATCAAAGCTGATTGGCTCTCCGCCTGGATTCGTCGGCTACGACGAGGGCGGCCAGCTGACCGAAGCGGTGCGCCGTAAGCCCTACAGCGTCATCCTGATGGATGAAATTGAGAAGGCGCACCCTGAGGTCTTTAACCTGCTTCTGCAGGTGCTAGACGACGGGACATTGACCGACTCAAAGGGGCGAGCGGTGAGCTTTAAGAACACGTTGATCATCATGACCTCAAACATCGGTTCTCAAGTGATTGAGAAGGGCGGTGCCGGGCTGGGCTTTGACTTCGCTACCACCGATGCGGCTACCAGCCAGTACATCAACATTCGCAACCTGGTGAATGAGGAGATGAAGCAGTACTTCCGCCCTGAAATGCTGAACCGAATCGATGAAATCATCGTCTTCCGTCAGCTCACCCGCGACGAGGTGAACCAGATTGCCGATCTGATGCTTGAGCAGGTCAACCACCGTCTGGCCGATCGCGAGATGACGGTGACCCTCTCCGACGCCTTCCGGGCGCGGCTAGCCACCGAAGGCTACGACCAGCGCTACGGAGCCCGTCCCATGCGCCGCGCCATTGCCCGTCTGATCGAGGATACTCTGGCCGAAGCCATTTTGGCCGGTACGCTGGAGCAGGGCGATCGCGCTCAGCTTGAGCTTGATGACACAGGCAATCCGGTTGTCACCCCAGTTCGCCAGCCTGCTCTGGTAGGATAACCCTGGACGTTATCCCCAGCCTGCCCTATGGTAAACCTGCCCCCCGACCAACCCAACCCGTCAGATCCTAGCCGTCCCGCTGACGCATCGTCGTCACAAGGCAACCGAATCCTAGATTTTGACGAGCTGCTGGCGCTGGTGCTGGCCTTTCTCGGTATAGGCTCCATCCTGTGGTGGGGCCTGGGCCGTAACCAAGGCCAGTGGGCGGGAGCCGATCTGCTGCGCCGACAGTCCGGGAACCTACCGGCGATCGCGGAGCCGGAAGCCGAGGCCGAGGCGGAAGAGTTTGAGTCACGGTTCTTTGAGTCAGGCGACCAACCTCGCCAAGACATCCCCGATAGAGATGATTTCAATCGAGATGATCGCTTGGGCGTTGACACCGAGAGACTGCCTTCTACTGCTAATCAAGCGATCCGGCCAGAAGCGGTTCTCGTTCCTGCGGCACCGGCTACAGTGCTTGCAGCCCCGCCGGACGAAGCCGCAGAAACCACCCAGCCCCTCGATATTTCAGATGTGCCCCCTACCCACTGGGCCTACCCGTTTATTAAACCCATGTTTGACCAGGGGTACCTACCCGATCTTCCCGAAAGCGGCTTTCGGCCCGATCAGCCCCTTACCCGCGCTGAAATGGCTGCGCTGATCGAACAGGCCTTTGGCGACACCTCGGCCAGCGCCGACCTGACCTTTAGCGATGTGTCCAGCGACTACTGGGCTGCTTCAGCGATCAATAATGCGGTGGCCCAGGGCTTTATGGTGGGCTACCCCGACGGCGAATTTCAGCCTCAGCGCACCATTCCCCGCTACGAGGTCATAGTTGCCTTAGCGTCAGGTTTAAACCTGACGCCACCGCCTGTACCCGAACAAACACTGCAGTCTTTTGTAGATTTCAGCGCTTTGCCCGACTGGGCTACAGCTAAGGTCGCCGCCGCCGCTGAAAACAACTTAATCGTAAATTATCCCGCCCGCGACCAGATTAAGCCCTCCCAAGACGCCACTCGCGCCGAGATTGTAGCGATGATTCACCAGGCCTTAGTGGAGCGGGGCGAACTCCCAGCCGTGGAGTCAGAATATACGGTGCCTTAAAGGGGTGAGGCATCGATAGAGGGATTGGGAGATGGCGGATTTTCGAGAATTTCGCCTTACCGTTCTCATTCCCTTACCTTCTCCACTCTGCTTTTGCCTTCCTCCTCACAATTCTCTATGCCTTGATCCCACGGTCTGATAGACTGAGAAATCGAGGTGGGGAACGCTAAAACCCATTAATTATAGGCAGTTTGGAGGATTGATCCCGTGGAAAGTACCCTCGGTCTTGAGATTATTGAGGTTGTCGAACAGGCTGCGATCGCATCGTCCCGCTGGATGGGCAAGGGCGAAAAGGATATCGCTGACGAGGTAGCCGTAGAGGCGATGCGAGAGCGCATGAACAAAATTCACATGCGCGGTCGCATTGTGATTGGCGAAGGCGAGCGGGATGATGCTCCGATGCTCTACATCGGCGAAGAAGTGGGCATTTGCACCCAGCCCAATGCCACTGATTTCTGCAACCCTGACGAACTGCTCGAAATTGACATCGCCGTTGACCCCTGCGAAGGCACCAATCTGGTAGCCTATGGTCAAAATGGCTCGATGGCCGTGCTGGCGATTTCTGAAAAGGGCGGGCTGTTTGCGGCCCCCGACTTTTACATGAAAAAGCTGGCGGCTCCGGCCCAGGCCAAGGGCAAGGTTGACATCAACAAGTCGGCCACTGAAAACTTGAAGATTTTGGCCGAGTGCCTCGATCGCAGCATTGATGAGCTAGTGGTTGTGGTCATGAAGCGCGATCGCCACAACGACCTGATCAAAGAAATTCGCGATGCCGGAGCTCGGGTGAAGCTGATCTCCGATGGCGACGTGTCTGCCGCCATATCCTGTGCTTTTTCGGGTACCAACATCCACGCGCTGATGGGTATCGGTGCCGCTCCTGAGGGGGTGATTAGCGCCGCCGCCATGCGCTGCCTAGGCGGCCACTTCCAGGGCCAGCTAATCTATGATCCCGCCGTCGTTAAAACCGGCCTGATTGGCGAAAGCAAAGAGGCCAACATCGCCCGTCTCAACGAAATGGGCATCACCGACATTGACAAAGTCTACGATACCCACGAGCTCGCCTCCGGTGAGACCGTGCTATTTGCCGCCACCGGCATTACCCCCGGCGTGCTGATGGAAGGGGTGCGTTTCTTCCACGGCGGCATGCGTACTCAGTCGCTGGTGATCTCTAGCCAGTCGAAGACCGCCCGCTTTGTAGATACCATCCACATGGTTGACGAGCCCAAGTCTCTCCAACTGCACTAAATCTGGATTGATCCCCCCTGTCCCCCTTACTAAGTGGGGGGTAAAAGACTGTGTATACAGCATGGATCTGAGGATCTAGCCTTGACAAATAAACACTGAGGGAATCAAAAACCTCTCAGAGTACGGGCTAAATTCGTTAGCCTAGAGATGCGGGGATCCTGCATCTCTTTTTTTGGCCAGCGTTCTCGGTCTTTGATGGACTTTTGTTGAGTTTCCTTGAGTCGGGCCCTATTTATCTCTAAGTTCAAACATATTGGCAGTTGTGTACGGTGTAACCCTTGGCCCTAGCTCACCCTGGCCATTCGTGGCTCTGGCAAGGGGCTACCGACACCCTAAATTAGGTGACTACTAAACGCGTGGAGGAAAAATGAATATCGCCGTAATTGGCCTGAGCCACAGAACCGCCCCGGTACAAATTCGCGAAAAACTTAGCATTCCGACGGCTCAGACAGGTGATGCGATCGCCCATCTCACCCATTGCCCCCACATTGACGAAGTCTCTATTCTCAGCACCTGCAACCGGCTCGAAATTCACATCGTTACTGAGGCGACCGAGCAGGGCATTCGAGACGTAATTCAGTTTTTGTCTGAGCACAGCGGCCTGCCCCTCCACGAGCTGCGCCAGCACCTGTTCATTCTGCTGCACCAGGATGCCATCAATCACCTCATGCGCGTCGCTGCTGGCCTCGACAGCCTAGTGCTAGGGGAAGGCCAAATTCTAGCCCAGGTAAAGCACGCCCATCAGCTGGCCCAGCAGCACAAAAGCATTGGTCGGGTGCTCGATCGACTGCTCAAGCAGTCGCTTACCGCCGGTAAGCGGGTGCGCAGCGAAACCAGCATCGGCACCGGAGCAGTTTCCATTAGCTCCGCCGCTGTGGAGCTGGCCCGCATGAAGGTGCCCCACCTGAACAGCTGCCACGTGAGCATTTTGGGCGCGGGCAAGATGGCTCGCCTGCTGGTACAGCACCTGGTGTCTAAAGACTCCTGCACCATCACCATCCTCAACCGCAGCATTAACCGGGCTAACGAGCTAGCCAAGCAGTTTCCCGACGCCAACATCCGCACCGGCACCCTCGACACCATGCTGGAAACGGTGGAGGCCTGTGACGTGGTGTTTACCTGTACCTCTGCTACGGAGCCAATTTTGCACCGCGACAATCTGGCCCCGCTGGTCAACAACCGGACTCTGATGGTATTCGATATCTCGGTGCCCCTCAACGTCCATGTCAACGCCAACGAGCTGGACAACGTTCACGCCTTCAATGTCGATGATCTCAAGGCTGTAGTTGCCCAAAATCAGGCCAGCCGCCGCCGGATAGCGATGGAGGCTCAGCTGCTGCTCGACGAAGAGGTGGAAGGCTTTATGGACTGGTGGCGATCGCTCGATACCGTCAGCACCATCAGCAGCCTGCGCAGCAAAGTCGAGACCATTCGTGAGCAGGAGCTAGAAAAGGCTCTGTCGCGCCTGGGCAGCGAGTTTGCTGAAAAGCACCAGGAGGTAATCGAGGCCCTCACTCGCGGCATCGTTAACAAAATTCTCCACGACCCCATGGTGCAGCTGCGCGCCCAGCGAGACATCGAAGCCCGCAAGCGGGCGATGCAAACCCTCCAGGTGCTGTTTGACCTAGAGACCGCATCGAACGAAAAGTACAGCTAGCTACTAGAGAAAGCGGTTTTCAGCCAGAGGCGGCTTAGACCCCAGGGTTTTTGAAAAACCCTGGGGTCTTTTGATTGGGTGTAAGATACCAAGCATTCTCGACTTGGACTGAGCACCGATGACAACTCCTTTTCGTGTTGGGGTGGCTGGCCCGGTGGGGTCGGGCAAGACGGCCTTGGTAGATAGCCTGTGCAAGGCGCTGCGCGATCGCTACTCGATCGCGGTCGTCACCAACGACATCTATACCCAGGAAGACGCTCAGTTTTTAGTGCACAGCCAGGCGCTCAGCCCCGATCGCATTGTCGGGGTCGAAACGGGCGGCTGCCCACACACGGCAATTCGCGAAGATGCGTCGATGAACCTGGTGGCCATTGAAGACCTAGAGGCGCGGTTTCACCCGCTAGATCTGGTGTTTGTGGAAAGCGGTGGCGACAATCTGGCCTCTACCTTTAGCCCCGAACTAGTAGACTTGACCCTTTACGTCATTGACGTGGCGGCGGGCGACAAAATCCCTCGCAAGGGCGGGCCAGGCATAACTAAGTCTGACTTTTTGGTGATTAACAAAATCGACTTGGCCCCCATGGTGGGGGCGAGCTTGGAGGTAATGGAACGGGATGCCAAGAAAATGCGGGGCGATCGCCCCTTTGGCTTCACCAACCTCAAAACTCAGGCGGGGCTGGCCGACATCATTGGCTTTGTTCAACATCACGCCGCCCTGGAGCCTACCTCTGCGCCCGTGCTGTAGAATCTGACGCTATTGAATACCGTTGGCCCCAGTTTTCGCCAGTGGTCAGGGCCAGTGTCCTAAGTAAGATGACCATCGCTACATTTCGCCAGGGCTAGAGCTTCTCTGAACTTTCTTACAGCAGAGTTTACATCTTTTGTATCTTACGCTACATTTACTGCGAATCACTAATCCTAATATCCATCTGACGGTCTATGTGAATTTGCGAAGTTTTCATCTAGTCAACGTTTCCATTAAATGAGTCAGGAGCGAGGTTGAATGGTAACTCGATTTAATCGGCGTAAGTTTTTGGTGTACGGGTCAGCAACCCTCGGCACCTCTATGCTGCTAAAAGCCTGCGGTAGCAGCACCACCACCGATACCGGGGCGGCTGACGGCGATACCGAAGTAGCCGCTGGCGACGGAGAGACCATCAAGGTCGGCATCCTGCACTCGCTGAGCGGCACCATGGCCATCAGTGAAACCACTGTTGTAGATGCTGAGCAACTGGCGATCAAAGAAATCAACGCTGCTGGCGGCGTTTTGGGTAAGCAAATAGAGGCCGTAGTAGAAGATGGAGCCTCTGACTGGCCCACCTTTGCGGAGAAGGCTGAAAAGCTGATTGACCAGGATCAGGTATCTGTGGTGTTTGGCTGCTGGACCTCGGCTAGCCGCAAAGCCGTGCTGCCCGTGTTTGAATCAAAGGACCACATGCTGTGGTACCCGGTGCAGTACGAGGGCCAGGAGTGTTCCAAGAACATCTTTTACACCGGGGCTGCTCCCAACCAGCAGATTGAGCCGGCTGTAGACTGGCTGCTGGAAAATAAGAGCCAGGACTTCTTCCTGGTAGGGTCTGACTATGTGTTTCCCCGTACGGCCAACACGATTATCAAAGAGCAGCTAACCGCCAAGGGGGGTAACACCGTTGGCGAAGACTATCTGCCCTTGGGCAATACCGAAGTCACCCCGATCATCACTAAAATCAAGGCGGCGCTGCCCAATGGCGGTGTGATCTTCAACAGCCTGAATGGTGATAGCAACGTGGCCTTCTTCAAGCAGCTCCAGGGAGCGGGCATGGGGCCTGACCAATACCCCGTCATGTCGGTGAGCGTGGCCGAGGAAGAAGTCCGTCAGATTGGCCCTGAGTTTCTAACTGGACACCTGGCTTCCTGGAACTACTTCCAAACGGTAGAGACCCCCGAAAATGAGAAGTGGGTGGCTGACTTTAAAGCTGAGTATGGGGATGACCGGGTTACCAACGACCCCATGGAAGCGGCCTACATCATGGTCTACCTATGGAAGCAAGCGGTGGAAGCCGCCGGGACAACCGATATTCCTGAAGTGCGCTCAGCAGCCTATGGCCAGGAAATGGCCGCTCCCGAAGGTTCTGTGACCATGAACGCCAACCACCACCTGTCTAAGACAGTTCGGATCGGCGAGGTGATGGACGACGGCATGTTTAACATTGTGTGGGAGACCGATGGCCCCATTGACCCAGTGCCCTGGAACCAGTTTGTGCCCGACACCATTGGCTTCGCCTGCGACTGGTCTGACCCGGCTAAGGGCGGCAAGTTTGAGGCCTAGGGTTAGGCTGTAGCCGCGATCGCGGCGCTGTCGAACGGATCGTTTGGCGGGGATACAGCAGCCTGTGTCCCCGCTTGCTGTATTTAATCTCCCTGTAAGTTCTCAAAAATCATCCTTTTAAATTCTGCGACAGTTTGTTAGTAGCCTAAGCAACGTAACCTACCTCTTTGAGCATAGAAAATGGATGCTTTTTGAGAGGGCCAGGTGGTTTAGGTAGAACTCTAGCGATCGCTCCATCAAATGAAGGCTAGATCAGCCTGATTGAAGCTTTCGAGTGGGCACAACTGTCACTAATAAACTTTTTTTTGTTCCGGGGCAGCCTTTAATATTTCTACTGAGTTTAATCCTGAGTGCATTGGGATAAAATCCAGATTTTCCTGGCTTCTATACTGTTCTTAAATCGGTAAACGCTGTGTTGGAAGGCTTGATTGGCGGCCTTTTTAATGGTATTAGCATTGGTGCGGTGCTATTGATTGTGGCCT
The DNA here is from genome assembly GCA_049646445.1 of Nodosilinea sp. GTDB lineage: Bacteria > Cyanobacteriota > Cyanobacteriia > Phormidesmidales > Phormidesmidaceae > Nodosilinea. The sequence continues at coordinate 13,204 of JBARVV010000029.1, forward strand.
TGGGATTGGCCATTGTGTTCGGCTTGATGGGGGTCATTAACCTGGCCCACGGTGAACTGATGATGTTTGGGGCCTACACAACCTTTGTGGTGCAGAATGTGGCCAAAAGCATAGGGGGATCAGCTCCTGAGCTCTATATATTTGCGGCTCTGCCTCTGGCTTTTTTGGTGGCGGCTCTGCTGGGCCTGTTGCTAGAGCGCACGGTCATCCGCTACCTGTATGGGCGGCCTCTAGAAACGCTGCTGGCTACCTGGGGAGTCAGCCTAATTTTGATTCAGTTTATCCGCAGCGTGAGCCTGCCCATGGTAATTGGCTTGACCATTTTTGCGGTTCTGTTTGTTGTAGGGCGTTGGGTATTGACGCGCTATACCGACTGGGATCGGATTCAAACTTGGGCAAACCCCGTATTTTTGGGGCTTTCGGCTGCTATTTCGGCCCTGGCTTGGGTGCTGGTTAGCAGCGGCACTAGCCCTGCGTTTAGTCGGCCCTGGTTTAGCACTCGCAATGTGGATGTGACGCCGCCGAGCTGGCTGCGGGGCGGTATTTCGGTAGGAGATACGCTGCAATTTCCCTCGGCCCGGTTGTTCATTATTGTGCTGACGGCGCTTTGTTTGGTGGCGGTGTACTGGTTTCTCAACGGTACGGCCTGGGGATTGCGCATTCGTTCTGTCACCCAAAACCGAGGCATGAGCGCCTGTTTGGGCATTCCCACTGAGCGGGTCGATGCGCTGACGTTTGCCCTGGGCTCTGGTCTGGCGGGGATAGCTGGCTGTGCGGTAACTCTGCTGGGTTCGGTTGGCCCCAACCTGGGAGCGAACTACATCGTAGACGCCTTTATGGTGGTGGTGGTAGGCGGGGTTGGCAAGCTGGTGGGCAGTATTGTAGCGGCGCTGGTGATTGGCACTACTACCTATTTGGTTGGGTCGGGCACTCTGGCGCTGTTGCTTCCGCCGACGGAGTTTTTTCAGCCGGTGATTGGCTTTTTTACGTTTTTTGCGACGACCAGCATGGCTAAGGTCATGGTGTTTGCGTTGATTATCGCCTTCTTGCAGGTGCGGCCCGCTGGGCTGTTCCCGCCGAAGGGTCGTTCGGTGGAGCTATAGGCTATGACTACTGACGTTACGACACAGCCACGCCGCGCGGCCCAGGCCAGCCAAAAACGCAGGCTTATGATTGAGGCGATCGCGGTCATTGCGATCGCCCTATTCCTTGTCTTAGTGCTGCCGATGCTGCTGTCGGGGTTTAGGCTTAACCTGGTGGGCCGCTTTTTGGCCCTGGCCATTGTCGCCCTGGGTATCGATCTAATCTGGGGCTTTACCGGGCTGCTCAGCCTGGGCCACGGCATATTTTTTGCCCTGGGCGGCTATGCCTTTGCCATGTACCTGGAGCTAAATACCCTGGGCGAGGGGCAGCTGCCCGAGTTCTTTGGCCTCTACGGCGTTACCGAACTGCCCTGGTTTTGGCAACCCTTCAACTCGTTTCCGTTTACGCTGCTGGCTATTTTCACGATTCCGGCGATCGTCGCTGGGCTGCTGGGCTATCTGGTCTTCCGCAACCGCATTCGCGGCGTGTACTTCTCAATTTTGACCCAGGCCGCCCTGGTAGTGTTCTTTAACTTGTTCAACGGTCAGCAGAAGCTCATCAACGGCACCAACGGCCTCAAGACTTCGACCTCTGTATTTATGGGTCAGGCGGTGGGTAGCGACGGCATGCGAATGTTCTTTTACATTTGCACCGTTATTGCCCTGATCGCCATGTACGCCCTTTGCCGCTGGCTCACCAGCGGTCGCTTTGGCCGCATGCTGGTCGCCATTCGCGATGACGAAACTAGGGTGCGCTTCTCGGGCTACGACCCCACAGCCTTTAAGGTGCTGGTATTTGCGGTCTCTGGGGCGATCGCGGGTATTGCTGGTGCCCTTTACACGGTGCAATCGGGCATTATCTCTCCCCAGTTTATGGATATCGCCTTCTCTATTGAGATGGTGATCTGGGTGGCGGTAGGCGGGCGCGCCACCCTGGTCGGGGCCATTTTAGGGGCGGTGCTGGTCAACATGGCCCGAAGCCTGCTCAGTGAGCGTTTTCCCGACGTGTGGCTGTTCTTCCAGGGGGCACTGTTTTTGATCGTGGTAACAGCTCTACCAGACGGCATTATCGGCTGGGGTCGTCGGAGCTTTGGCACTGCGGTCAGCAACGCTTTTGGCCTCGGCCCCACCGACCTGCCCTACCTCGACGATAGCGCCGAGACCGAACCCGCTCCGCTTCCCGAAACCCCCGAATTTGCCGAAAAGTAGGGTGGGCATTGCCCACCACCCACCAGTCAATTAATGTCACTGCAGGGTGCATAACGGGGGCGAGGCTCCGCCAACGTGCAGCAATGCACCTGAGCCTTGCTGATTACTTTGGCTGAATCGTGGGCGATGTTCGCCCGACTAACCAAATCTTCTGCCTTAGAGGGTGCTGCCTTAGCACCAGCCACTCACCCTCTGGCCAGCCCAATTTCTCCCCATGGTGGGCAGTGCCCACCCTACCCAGAAACCGAAGGAGACCTGCCCCCGTGAGCACCAAAGTTCTCGATATTCAAGACGTCACCGTTAGCTTTGATGGTTTCAAGGCAATCAACAATCTCAACTTCAGCATGGATGAAGGGGATCTGCGGGTGATCATTGGCCCCAACGGCGCGGGCAAAACCACCTTTTTAGACGTGATCACCGGCAAGACCAAGCCCACCGAGGGCGTTGCCTATTTTAAGGGGCAAGACCTGCGCCAGTACAAAGAGCACGAGATTGCCCGCCTCGGCATTGGTCGCAAGTTCCAGACCCCCCGTGTCTACCTCAACCTCACCCCTCGCGAAAACCTGGAGCTGTCCTGCAACCGCGATAAAAACATCTTTGCCACCCTGTTCAAAAAGACGCCGACCGCCGAAAAACGCACCGTTGGCGGGCTACTCGAAACCATTGGTCTAGACCACAAAGCCGATGTACCTGCGGCCCTGCTCTCCCACGGCGAAAAGCAGTGGCTTGAGATTGGCATGCTGGTGGCCCAGTCGCCTGACCTGCTGCTGGTGGATGAACCCGTGGCGGGCCTCACCGACGAAGAAACCGAGCAAACCGGCAAGCTACTGATGTCGCTGGCCCAAAGCCACTCCATTGTGGTGATTGAGCACGACATGGAATTTGTGCGCCAGATTGCCCGCCAGGTTACCGTGCTGCACCAGGGTAGCGTGCTTTTTGAAGGCACTATGGACGAGGTGCAGAACGACCCCAAGGTGATTGAGGTCTACCTGGGCAAAGAAACCACCCTTACCCCCGAGCAAATGCTGCTGCTGCGCGTTGCCGCCACTATGGCCTGGGCCGACGACAACTTTGCCAATGTGCAGCAGGAGGTGATTCTCGATCGCCTCAGCGGCAAGTTTGCCCACAGCCCCGACGAGCAAGCCAGCCTGCGCGACGACCTGAAAAATCTGCTAGCTAGAGAAATTCCCCTCGAAGATCTGGTACCTCAGCTCACTACCCAGGCCCAGCGCGAAGAAGCCCTCATGCTCAGCTACGAGGTGATCAGCTCTAACCAGATCAACCAGAGCGAGGCAGTCGTTTACCAAAAGCTGCTGGCTCTGCTGGGTCTGCCGCCAGAAACCGTCAGCCGCCTCGAAGCCGCCGCCCTGGAAGAATTAGCCGCGCAAGGTTAAGTATTTTGGCCCAGGAGTAGGGTGCCTAGGCCCATGACGCTACCTCTGGCCATGCTCACAAAGGCACCCGCCCCCTCACCCCTTGCCACCTTATCATCACCTTCCTCTCTCCCTCACCTACATTCCCTCTATGACCACAACTCTCCCCACGCCTGCCCTGCAAGACCCCATGACCGCCCCTATGGTCGAGATTTCTGGCCTGAATTTTTACTACGGCGAAAGCCATATTTTGCGCGATGTGAGCATGACGGTACCCAAGGGCCAGATGGTCTGCCTGATTGGCCGCAACGGTGTGGGCAAAACCACCATGCTCAAAAATATTATGGGGGTGCTGCGGCCTCGCACCGGAGAAATTCGGTTTGAGGGCCAGGTGGTTAACAGCCTACCGCCCGATCGCCGGGCGCGGCTGGGGATTGGCTACGTTCCCCAGGGCCGCGAGGTCATTCCTCGGCTGACGGTGAAAGAGAACCTGATTATTGGGCAGGAGGCGCTGGGCAATCGGGGCAAAGCCGCTAAAGACGTACCAGAAGAAATCTACGAGCTATTCCCGGTGCTCAAAACCATGCTCGATCGCATGGGGGGCGACCTCAGCGGTGGGCAGCAGCAGCAGCTGGCGATCGCCCGCGCCATTATGGGTCAGCCCAAGCTGCTCGTGCTCGATGAACCTACCGAAGGTATTCAGCCGTCGATCATTCTCGACATTGAGGCGGCGGTGAAAAAAATTGTTAAAACCACGGGCATTTCGGTACTACTGGTCGAGCAGCACCTCCACTTTGTGCGCCAGGCCGACTACTACTACGCCATGCAGCGGGGCAGCATTGTAGCCAACGGCCCCACTAGCGAACTCACTAACGACATTATTCAAGAATTTTTGGCGGTGTAGCGGGCTGTTCATATCTTGCATTTACGCCCAAAAGGCCAGCAAACCCCGATTCGGAACCGGTTTGCTGGTTTGACTTGGCCGAAACTTTCCCCGATCGCCTCCTCAGGCTGTACCGCTCAAAAAGTAGTCGTTGATCAAAAAGTTTTCGGTCTCACACCCGCTTAAATGGTAAAGATTGAGGTGAAAGCGCTAGTCACAAAGCTGTCACTTTTGGGTTTTACTATCGAAATCAATCGACGCTCTAACCTGATATTTGACCTTTGAAAATGAACTCTTGCCCGACACGAAATTACTATCCCTGGAATACTTCGGCTCTAGTAGAGTGGTTGAAACAGGAGCTCCGTCACCATGAAATACAAAGTTTAGAAGCCACTTTGAACATACCAAGACGTCATATTAAATCTTGGCTAATTGATCCGTCGCCTACAGTTACGCTGATGCAAATTCGTGCGATCGCCCAGTACAGAGGCTGGAACCTGAACCAAATGATTGAATGGCTCCAGCTTCAGCCCGCCCATGTCAAAGAACTAATCAATCAGGATATTTCTGCGGCCAGTTAAAAAGGCTGTGGTCAAAGCCTTTTTGGCCTCCATCTAAATCATTTTTCCAATAAAAAGGCTGCCCATAGGCAGCCTTTTTATTGGGCTGATGGTTATACCAAATCCTACTTTCTCACCCCCGATTCATTAGGGCAAACGCCGTTCGCCCCTACAAGGTTGCCTGTTTTGAATCGAGGTTTTGAACTCGGATCTAGTATTAGTCAGTGGCTTCGCCGATTAAGATAGCTACCGGGAATGTTGCCAGTAGAGTCGATAGGGGAGTGTCTTCAGCTGAGGTGATTGTTTCGCCAGTAATCCAATTCTTCCAATTTTGGACATGGCTTGGCAGGGCAAGAGTGGTATCGGCCCAAACTTTGCCAGTGGGATAGTCGCCGGGGTTGGTAAAACGGGACAGAAAACGGGGGGCGATCGCCACCACCCACTGATTGCTCCACTGGCGGGCAAAGGCCACTGCGCTATTTTCGGCGGTGCCCCGAGCAAAGAGAGGCTGGTAGTCGCCCTGCTCAAACAGCTCGGGGTAGGCCTGCCGCGCCGCTAGGCCGCAGTGGGTTACCCAGAGTTTAATCCGCCCGTCGCGGCGGTACTCCAGCAGATTTTGCAGCAGACCAGGGCGATCGCCCTCGGCCCAGTGCTGCAGCTCGTTCAGCCAGTGGCGGCGCAGGTTGTAGTCCACCGGACGGCGGTTGTCGGGGTCAACCACGCTAAAGTCCCACAGTTCCTGGCCCTGGTAAATATCGGGCACTCCCGGCAGCATCAGCTTGAGCACCACCTGGGAGAGCGAGTTGTAGATGCCGTAGTCGGCAATCCGCTGCTGAAACGGGCGAAAGGCCTTCAGAAAGGCGTTGCTGTCGCCGGGGGTAAGAATGGCGCGGGTAAAGGCCACGTAGCCGTCTTCGTAGTCGGCATCGGGGCGCAGCCAGGCGGTATGAACCTTGGCTTCGCGTACGGCCTTGACCACATAGTCGGCCATGCGATCGCTAAAGCTGGCCAGCTCGCTGTCGTCAAAGGGGAACGCCCCCACTAGGGTTTGGTAAAGAAAATACTCGTCGTTGGCGTCAGGCACCACGCGATCGCGCACCACCGTTTTGTGGCTACCGTTGAGGTTGCGCCAGCTGTTTACCGCCGCTTCCCACTCCGCCGGCAGTTCAGACAGCACGTTGAGCCGGGCTCGCACATCTTCGCTGCGCTTGGTGTCGTGAGTCGAGGTGGCGTTGATGGCGTGGGGCCACTGCTGCTGCCGCTGCTGCTGCCGCTGGTGAAACTGCCGCACCGACAGGCCGAATTGCCCCGGCGACCCGCCCACCTCATTCAGGCTGATAAAGCGGTTGTAGCTATAGAACAGCGTGTCTTCTAAGCCTTTAGCCATCAGCGGGCCGGTGAACTGCTGCAGGCGCATAACAAAGTGCAGCCACTGGGCCTTTTCTTCCTCGGGCAGCGAGCCCTCGTAGTTGAGCGACAGGAATTTCTCGATTAGGTTCAGCTCGTTGACCAGCTGGGGAATGCGCCTGCGGGCCATCTCGATCGCCTCCTGCACGTAGGCCAAATCACGCTCCGAAATTCCCTTTTCGTTGGCGTAAGTGCAGTAAATCGGAAAGGCAATCAGCACCTCTTCAATGGCGGTGCGCAGACCGTACAGCGTCAGGTCGCGCCCGTATCGGTACTGCTGGCACACCCGCTTGAGAAAGCGAGCCAGGTTGTTGATATCGCCCACCAGGTTGGTATCGGCAATTAGCTGTTTTTTTTGCCTCACCAGCTCGGTGTAGGACGTCGTTTCGCCGGTCAGATGCTGGTAGATATGGCTAAACGCGTCCTGATTTTCCTGCTGGCAAAAAATGCCGTTGAGCTGGATCAGGGCGTCGTAGCCGGAAGTACCTTCAATGGGCCAGCCCGGCGGTAGCGTTTCCTCCAGCTCCAGAATTTTTTCGACCACAATGTAGCTATCGCCCAGGCGATCGCGCAGCCGCTCCAGGTAGCGGGTGGGGTCGTAGAGCCCGTCGATGTGGTCAACTCTCACCCCGTTAAACTGCCCGCCCTTCACCATCTGGCAGATCAGGTCGTGGGTCTGCTCAAAAACGTCTTCGTTATCGACCTTAAGGCAAATTAGCTCGTTGACGGTAAAGAAGCGGCGGTAGTTTAGCTCCTCTGCCCCCACCTTCCAAAACGAGAGCCGGTAGAACTGTTCTGATAGCAGCTCGTCGAGCAAATCAAAACTGCTGGGCTGGTCGGGGGTGCCATTGAAAATGACCAGGTTTTGGTCGATAAATTCGCGCACCTCGTCATTTTCCTGGTAGACATCCCACAGCAGCCCCTTGGCAAACTGAGCCTGGTCACGGTACTCGCGCCCCTGCAGATCGGCGATCGCATTTTTAACCAGATACAGAATGCCAGAGATTTTGATAAAGGTGCGATCGCGCCTATCTAAATGCTGTGCTAGCCGCCCCGATTGGTAGCTCAAAAACCGTCCGTAGGACTCGACCCGCACCGGAAACTGCAGGCCGTAATAGTTAACACTCAGGCCCGACTCATCGTAGCTAAGCTGAATTTCGCCCCGCTCTAGGCAGCGATCGTAAAAATCTCCCAGCATGGGAGCGAGTACCTTGCCGCCCAGTTCTTCGGGGCCTTCCCACTCAATATCAAAAAAATCGAAGTAGGGAGAATTGGGGCCGTACTCCATGACATCCATGAGGTAGCGGTTTTGGCCGTCGTAGGCCATGTGGTTGGGCACAATATCCTGCAGCCAGCCCAGATTGTGATTGTGCGCCGTATCAATTAGCGGCTGAAACGCCTCTGGGCCGCCGAGTTCGGGGTTGAGCTGGGTGGGGTCAACGACATCGTAGCCGTGGGTACTGCCCCGCCGCGCCTTGAAAATCGGCGACGCATAGATGTCTGAAATACCCAAATTCTTAAGATAGTCGACAATGCCCTGGGCCGCAGCAAAGCCAAACTCTGGGTTGAACTGAATGCGATAGGTGGCGGTGGGAATACGCATGGCGAGTTCCAAAAAAGGCCAAGAAAGGATAGGAGATTCAACGAACTAGAACCCTTAGTCGCGCGAGAAAACCCGCACAGCTACGCAGCCGAATATAGCGCAAAGCTCAGAGAAGGCAGCTCTAGCGACTGCGCTTCAGTAATTTTTTGGGGTAGAGACGACCCTGGGCCATTCCACTCGGCAGCCGCCGAATCAAGCTTTAGCTGCCAGGGTTTTGGCGGCGAATCGATAGTGATAGTGGTGGCAACCCGCTTAAAGTTGATTAAGAACAGCAGTAACCCCTCGGCCATAGCGCGCTGGTAGACAATCACCTCTTGATCGCGATCGCGGGCTATATCGATATTTATATCTTTGGAGTAGGACGGTGTGCCGAGCTTGAGCTGCCGACGCAGTTCGATCAGCTTTTGATAAAAATTCAGCAGAGTTTTGTGCTGGCCCGCCTGGCGCAAATCCCAGTTCAGCTTAGAGGCTTCGTAGGTGGCAACTTCGTGGGCAGGGGCCGGTTCGCCAAACCCGTGGGCCTCTCTAAACTCGCGCTTGCGGCCCTCAAAAACAGCTTCAACTAAATCCGGATCGCTGTGGTCAATGAAGTAGTTAAACGGCGCTACTTCGCCGTATTCTTCGCCCATAAATAACAGTGGAATATAGGGCGAGGTAATTAGCACCGCCGCCGTCAGCTTGAGGGCATCGAAGGGAATCAGCTTCGAGAGGCGATCGCAGCCTTTGGCATTGCCAATTTGGTCGTGGTTTTGAGCGCAGACAATAAACTGGTGCGAGGGCAAATCGGTGGCCGTATTGCCGTGCCGCCGCCGCCGAAAGGGCGAAAATTTGCCGCTGTAGACAAAGCGATCGCGGATGGCCGTCGCCAGATCTTCGCAGGTGCCAAAGTCGTTGTAGTAGCCGTAGCGCTCGCCTGTGACCATGGTGTGCAGGGCGTGGTGAAAGTCGTCGCTCCACTGGGCCTGGAGGCCAAACCCACCCTGCTCGGCGGAGCGAATAATGCGAGTGTCGTTGAGGTCGCTTTCGGCGGTTATATACAGGGGCTTACCCAGCTGATCCGACAGTTCAGCCACTTTTTCGGCCATCTCGGCCAGCACGTGCTTGGCGCTAAAGTCATAGATAGCATGAATGGCATCGAGCCGCAGCCCATCAACGTGAAACTCTCGCAGCCAGTAGAGGGCGTTTTCGATGCAGTACTGGCGCACGCCGTCGCTCCAGGCGTCGTCGAAGTTGATGGCGTTGCCCCAGGGGGTGCTGTATTTGTCGGTGGTGTAGGGGCCGAAGCAGCCGGTGTAGTTGCCCTCTGGCCCAAAGTGGTTGTAGACCACGTCTAAAATGACCGCCAACCCCTGCTGGTGGCAGGCATCGACTAGGCGCTTAAACCCATCTGGGCCGCCGTAGGAATTTTGGGTGGCGTAGGGAAACACGCCGTCGTAGCCCCAGTTTCGCTCGCCTGGAAACTGCGACACGGGCAAGATTTCGATCGCGGTAATGCCCAGCGCTTTGAGGTCGGCCAGCTGCGCGATCGCGGCCTCAAACGTGCCCTCGCTGGTAAAAGTGCCGATGTGGACTTCGTAGATAACGTAGTCTGGCCAGGGAATATTTTTCCAGCTGTCATCGCTCCACTGGTAGCGGCTGAGGTCAACCACCGCCGAGGGGCCATGCACCCCCTCTGGTTGATAAAAAGAAGCCGGGTCGGGCCGCAGATCCTCCGACTGGTTTACGCGGTAGAAATACTGCGTACCTGCGGCAGCATTTTCAACCGTAGCTGACCAGTAGCCATCCTCGCTTTTCTGCATCGAAACAGTGGCTTTTTTAGGCGATCGCAGCTCTAGATCAACCGAGTCTAGCTCAGGCCCCCAAAGTGTAAAACGACACTGACCATCGCCTTGTAAAATGGCTCCAACCTTGAGGTCTACTGTCATGGGGAATAATCTTTTTGAGCGAGGTTAACGCTGATGCCAAAAATACGGCATCACGTTTCGCTACCTTATCAGCGTCACCTTAAATTCCCAATCTTCTTTTAGATAGATCCTCATCCTTTAGGCTGAGCCCAGTTCTGATTAGGCCAGAATGTTGGCTCTATGGTAAAAACGTACACCTTCAGGCTTGGGCCGTGCTGGACGCGCTACTTCACCCCCTAAATTGCTGGTTAAACGGAGCCCCAACCCCCGCTGTAGACCGGGCTGACTACTATTACGAGGGCTACTGCCCCCGCACTGGGCAATGGTACAGGCTGCCACGCACCTGCTTGGCGAAGACAGTGGCCCAGCAGCTGATCGCGCAGCTTAAGGCAGCTGATCTGGCGGAGGGCAAGATGTATGGGGTGCTGCTGGTAGAAACCCCGATTGGTCAAATCGGGGTGCTCAAAGCGTTTTCGGGGCTGTGGCAGGGGCAGGCGCAGGTGCCAGGCTGGGTGCCGCCAATTCCGGGGCGATCGCAGGTAGCCCTGCAAGAGGCCCACACCCTCGACCAGCTCGCGACAATTAAAGCCCGGCTGCTCAACTTGCAGACATTGCCAGAACGAGAAACCTACAATCGCTGGCAGCAAGAGCAGGCCCAGGCTCGTCAGGTGTTGAACCAGCGGCACCGCGATCGCAAACAGGCCCGCGATCTTCAGCGCCAAACCCTCGCCCGCGCTCGGTCAGGAGAATCCCTTGCAGATGATCTAGCGGATCTAGAGCAGGAGAGCCGGGGCGACAAGGCCGAGCTGAGGCAGTTTAAGCAGCAGTGGCGCGATCGCCTCGCCCCTTTGAAAACCCTAATCCAGACCGCCGATGCCGAAATCACCACCCTCAAGCAGCAGCGCCGCGATCTCTCCCGTCAGCTCCAGACCAACATGCATACCGCCTACAGCCTCACCAATTTTGCTGGGGAATCTGTCGCAATTCAGGCCTTAGCTGGTAAGGGCAACCTGCCCACGGGCACGGGCGACTGCTGCGCCCCCAAGCTGCTGCACTTGGCGGCCCAGCACGGACTGGTGCCCTTGGCGATGGCCGAGTTTTGGTGGGGGCCAGCCCAGGGCGACAAACAACCGGGTGAGTTTTACGGAGCCTGCGCCGATCGCTGCCAGCCAATTATGGGATTTTTGTTGTCAGGGCTGTCGGCCCAGGTGTTGCAAACAGCCAACATCTCCATAGGGGCGCAGCATGCTGCGCCCCTACACATTGGCGGCATTCCACCAGAGCTTGAGATTACTGTTCTATACCAAGACCCGTGGATGATCGCGGTGGATAAACCGGCAGGGCTGCTGTCAGTGCCGGGGCGCTACAGCGATCGCGCCGACAGCGTGCTCTCCCGCCTACGACTGGAGCGCCCCGCAGGATCGTTCTTGCAACCCGTCCACCGCCTCGACCAGGACACCTCTGGCCTGCTGCTGCTGGCTCTCGATGCCGACACCCACCGCCAGCTCAGCCAGCAGTTTGCCCAGCGCCAGGTCGCCAAAACCTACCAGGCGATCGTTTTAGGAGATATTTCTTCCCCATCGGGCCTGATTGATTTGCCGCTGTGGGGCAACCCAACGCAGCGACCCCGACAGGAGGTGCATTGGCAGCACGGCAAACCCAGCCAAACTAAATTTGAAGTGCTAGGCCGCGCCGGAGAGCTAACCCGAATCGTCTTCTATCCAATCACCGGACGCACCCACCAGCTGCGCGTCCATGCCGCCCATCCCCAGGGTCTGCATGCGCCGATTTGGGGCGATCGCCTCTACAGCCACGGTGAACGCGACGTTAGCGAAACTATTCCAAGGAATCGCCTGCACCTCCACGCCCATACTCTGCAATTTACCCATCCTCGCAGCCAGGCCGCGATCGCCCTGACCGCCCCCATCCCCTTTTAGGCCACCTGTTCAGATACCAGGGTGAACGTGGCCCAATACTCCCCTGCGCTTACGCCAGCCCCTCTACCTCCGCCTGAGGTTCCTCCGCCTGAGGGTGAAAGTACTCGTAGATCTGCTGGGCCAGCTGGGGGCCAATGCCGGGCACGGTGGCCAGCTGCTCGGGGCTGGCCTCACGGATATAGTCAATCGAGCGGAAGGCGGCCAGCAGCTCTTTCTGGCGGTGCTGACCCAGGCCGGGAATCTCAGAGAGGCGCGATCGCCGCATCCGGTCGGTGCGCTTTTTGCGGTGAAAGCTAATGGCAAAGCGGTGGGCCTCGTCGCGCAGGCGGCGCAGCAGCTGCACCCCAGGCTGGTCAGCCTCGGTGGTGAGGGGAATCGACTCGCCCGGCAGAAAAATCTCCTCGCGCTTTTTGGCCAGGCTGACCACGTTAATCTCCTGCAGCAGATTGAGGTCTTTCAGCACCTCCACCACCGCCGAGAGCTGCCCCTTGCCGCCGTCGATCATCACCAGGTCGGGCCAGTCGGGGTTGCCCAGGCGCTGCTTGGTGGGGTCGGTGGCGTAGCGGCGAAAGCGGCGGCGAATCACCTCGGCCATGCTGGCAAAGTCGTCGGAGTGGCCCGGCTTTACCTCAGGATTTTTGATTTTGTAGTGGCGGTAGTGCTGCTTGGCGGGCATGCCATCGACAAACACCACCTGGGAGGCCACCGCGTCAGACCCCTGGATATGGGAAATATCGTAGCCCTCGATGCGCTTGGGTAGGTCGGGCAGGTCGAGGGCGATCGCCAGATCTTGCAGGGCCTGAATATTGCGATCGGCGGCGGCCTGGGTGCGGGCCAGCTCGTACTGGGCGTTGCGCTCAACCATTTCAATCAGGTCGGCCTTGGTCTGGCGCTGGGGCACCTCTACAGACACCTTACGGCCCCGGCGCTGGCTCAGGTAGTCGGTCAAGATCTCGCTCTCGGGCAGCTCGTGCTGAGCCAAAATCACCGCCGGAATCTCAACCGCCTCTACGGTTTGATAGTGATCTTCGAGCACCCGCTGCAAAATCTCGCCAGGGGTACCCGACTCGGCATCGGCAGTAAAGCCCAGCCGCCCAACTAGGCGACCGGCCCGCACCTGAAAAATCTGGACGCAGGCGTATTTGTCATCGGTGGCCAGGGCGATCGCATCCCGAGAAACGGTGTCGTCAGGCAGTGCTACTTTCTGGTCGGCGCACAGCCGCTCTAGGCCGCGAATTTGGTCGCGCAGCCGCGCCGCCAGCTCAAACTTGAGGTCTTCTGCTGCCCGTTCCATCTGGGCAGTGAGAATATCCACCAGTTCGGTGGTGCGACCCTGGAACACCATCACCACCCGCTGGAGGGTCTTGTGGTAGTCCTCCGGCGAAATTAGCTCTTGGCAGACGCCGGGGCAGCGGCCAATGTCGTAGTTAAGGCAGGGGCGATCGCGGTGTACGGGCTGGGGTCGCTGCCGCAGCGGAAAAATGCGCTTGACTAGATTGAGGGTGCTGCGTAGCAGACCCACATCCACGTAGGGGCCGTAGTAGCGGTCTTTCAGGCTCTTGCGCCGCTTGCGGGTAATAAAAATGCGCGGGTAGTCCTCCGACCAGGTGACGCAGAGATAGGGATACTTCTTGTCGTCCTTCAGCAGCACATTGAAGTGGGGCTGGTTCTGTTTGATTAAATTGGCTTCCAGCGCCAGCGCCTCGGCCTCGGTATCGGTAACGATGAACTCGATATCGACGATCTGCATCACCATCACGGCAATGCGCGGCATATGGCCGTGAAAATCGCGAAAGTACGACCTGACCCGAGTGCGCAGGCACTTCGACTTACCGATGTAGAGAATCTGGTCGTGGCTATCTCTCATAAAGTAGACCCCCGGCTCTTTGGGAATCTCTTTAAGCCTCGTCTCTAGGCGATCGGGGTCGTTAACCAGGGTAGTGGGCTGATCCGTAGTCACAGGCAGCGCTGTCTAAACCTTTGTACTAAACAGGATAGCGGCAAACCCCACCCAGCGAGATTCCAGAGATAGACGGTTTTCCGCCACCAAAAGGAACGACATGTTTGAATGACACTTCAGCAGCCGGCAAAACTCAGCATTTATGCGCAGGCTGCCAGAGTCTTTTGATACTCTATTTTACGCGGGCACTATTTACCTAGAGCTTTAGAAGTGGTTCTCATAGCTGTTGCTTCCGAAATACCCTTCAATGGCAATGTAATTAACATCACATTTTGTTCCTGATCATTATCGTCATAAGGCTCTATTACAATGGATTCCCAAGAGTTTGAAGTGCGCTATCGAGAGCAAATCAAAGAGATTTTAAATCGGCTACAGTCGGCCATGGTGGTGTCGTCTCAGCTAGAGCACACCATCGCCGACATTGGTGAAGCAGTACAGTTCTTAAGTCGAGACGTGGAGAGGTTTCTAGCCGAGCAGCGGCCTGGGTCGGAAGATAGCAGCCTGTCCTAGGGCATCCCTAGGGGGTAATTTTCCATAAATTCCTGCAACTTACCCCAAAAATAGTCCTTTGCAGCTGCTTAACGATGTCAGGTTCCGGGCAGCTGCAAAATAGCCTGAACAGCTTGGGTTAGCTGCTGCAAAGGCACGGGCTTAACCAGATATTTTTGGGCACCCAGGGCCAAGGCGCGGCGCTGATCTTCGGCAAAGGCATAGCCCGACACCACCACAACGGGCAACTGTTGCCACATCGCCGACGATCGCACCTGCTTGAGCAGCGTGTAGCCGTCAATTTCGGGTAGCCCCAGGTCGAGCAGCAGCAGATCGGGCTGAAACGCTTTGAGCTGCTGGTCAAGATCTAGCCCGTGGGGCAATGCCAGTACCTCAAACCCAGAAAAGGTGAGGTAATCGGCAAAAAAGATCCGGTTGGCCTGGTCGTCTTCGACAACAACAATCCGATGTCGACCATCGGCGGTGCTGGATGGAGATGTCACCATTGCCGAAGCCTGCTCACTTAATGACTCAAATTCGAGTCTGTCCTCGCCAATCAGCCCAGGAACTCAGCAATCTTCGCAATGGCTTGCTCTAGCACCTCAGGGGGGTGCACCAAGGCCATGCGCACGTAGCCCTCGCCCGCTTTACCAAAGCCGACGCCGGGGGCCAGCGCTACGCCGGTTTGTTCTACCAGGCGCAGGCAAAATTCTTCGGAGCAATTGGCAAAGCGTTCGGGCAGTCTGGCCCAGATATACATCGTCGCTTCGGGTACGGGGACGACCCAACCCACACGCTCTAGGGCCGCGATCGCCGCATCGCGCCGCTGGCGAAAGGTATCAATCATGTGCTGCACGGTGTCTTGAGGGCCGCTGAGGGCTGCGATCGCCCCCTGTTGAATGCCAGGATACTGGTTGAAATCGACGCTGGCTTTGACCTGGCGCAGGGCGGTAATCAGATCAGCATTGCCGATCGCATAGGCCACCCGAAACCCGCCCATGCTGTACGACTTTGACATGGAAAAAAACTCGATGGTGCAGGTTTTATCAGGATCGGCCTGCAGCGCGGAGAGGGCTGGCCTACCGGTAAACGTCAGGTCGGCGTAGGGAAAGTCGTGGGCTAGCACTAGATTGTGCCGCTGGCAAAAGGCTACGGCCTCTCGCCAAAATTCTAGGGAAGCCATGGCCGTGGTGGGGTTGTGGGGGTAGCTCAGCACCATCAGCCGCGACTGCTCTAGCACCGCCTCAGGAATATCCTCAAACTGGGGCAAAAAGCCGTTTTCGGCCAGCAGAGGCATGGGGTAAATTTGCCCGTTGGCCAGGTACACGCCCCCAGCGTGGGAGGGGTAGCCGGGATCCATCAGCAGGGCAAAGTCGCCGGGGTTGAGAATAGCTAGGGGCAAGTGGGCCGTGCCTTCCTGGGAGCCGATTAGCAGCAGCACTTCGGTCTCAGGGTTTACCGGTACCCCAAACTTATCGGTGTACCAGCCAGCCGCCGCCTGGCGAAAATCTTGAGTGCCCGAAAACAGGCAGTAGCCGTGGGTGCTGGGGTCGGGCAGGGCCGCCGCGATCGCGTCTAGCACGTGGGGCGATGTCGGCAGGTCTGACGACCCTAGCGATAGATCAATAACAGATTTGCCAGCGGCCCGAGCGGCGGCTTTGGCCCGATCCATATCGGCAAATACGTTGGCCTGTAGGGGCCGCATGCGCTGGGCAATTTGCATAGTGCTGGGTGAGAGGTCAGGTTGTCTCTAGCGAAGTCTCTAGCGAAAAGGAGTTAATCAAAACTCAGCCGGTTAGGGAATACTCATTATAAAACCTTTGTTTCTCTTAGCCCTACCAGACCCTTCGATCAGCCGCTGCCGAGTGTAACAGATTATCTCGCTTCAAATGGCTAGGTAGGTTGTTCTGTCTCCCTGACGCACCCTATTGCGATCAATAATCAATGCCCTTTTGTTTCGGGGTTTTGCCTGCTATGAACCGAGTTCAGCCCCAGTCTTTAGGAGATGCCTACCCAGCTCTGTGTAACTTTCTGAGGCTGACTTCGCTAACCCTGACGGCCCCCCAGCTGGCGCTGACGGTGCATGTGGGCAACGACTGGCGTCACGGCGGGGTGATGAACTACGGTCATCTGTCTGCTGCCGTTTTGCGGCAGGTGTTGTCAAGTCAGCCCGTCAAAGGCGCTAGGCTAGATTGCGAACAGCTTTCCCTCAGCACCTACCGATCTACGGAGGCCAGCGATACCGTGCTGGTAGGGCACCTGCGCAGCGCTAACGCTCGCTACAACCTCACGCTTTATGTGCCTGGCTTTGCCGTAGACGGCCTAAACGAGGTACAGGTAAAAACTCTCCACTACCTCAGTCAGCAAATGCTGATATGTCTGTCCCTGGCCCAGCCCACCAGCCCCAGCCCTCAACCTGCGGCCAGCCCAAAACCCCAGGCGATCGCCCTGCCTACCGGTTCCGATTTTCTATCGCAAGTGGTGACGATTAACGCTGCTAGCCCCAGCCCCGATCGCCTCCACCAGGGCCATCCCCGGCTGGTAGACTTGGTCGCTCAGCTGCAGGCCTGTCTGTCTTACCAGCAGCTGGGCCAGCTGCTGGCCATCTACTTGCCCTACTTTTTCCCGCACCAGTCGGGTCGCCTGGTGCTGTTTTCAAACGCTTCTGAAACCTTCACAGTGCTGACCGAGTGGGGAGAGGCGAAGCCGCTAGCAGTCGTAGAACAGCAGTGCTGCTATCCTCAAATTCAGCTAGATCAACAGCCAGGGATTGGCCATGAGTGCCGCCAGTGCCAGGTCAGTCACTGCCCAGCCCAAATGCCCAAGTGCATCGTGCTGGGCATGGTCAACGACACCACCTGTATTGTGCAGCTCGTGCAGCTAGAGACAGAACCCTTTAGCCCATGGCAAACGGCGCTGCTTAAAAAACTGTCGGAGCAAATTTTGTTTGTCATGCAGCGACTACTGCTGCTCGAAGATTTGCAGGATCAGGCGCTGAAAGACCCGCTAACAGGGCTGCTCAATCGCCGCCATGCCGAAACGGTACTCAACAGTTTGTGCCATGCCGCTAATCGTCAGCAAAACATCAGCCTTATTTTGATCGATATTGACTACTTCAAAGCCGTTAACGACACCTACGGCCATCAGGCGGGTGATGCCGTGCTCAAAAATATCGGCATGCTGCTGCGGGGCCACGTGCGCAACCAAGATATTGTCTACCGCTACGGCGGCGAGGAGTTTTGCATGGTGCTGCTCGACACTACCCCAGAGGTGGCCCTGAAGCGAGCCGAAAAAATTCGGCGGGCGGTCAAGTATGTTAACAATTCTTTCAATGGCCAGGTGCTGCCACCCGTGACTATTTCGCTGGGGGTCGCTAGCTTTCCCCACCACGGCGAAACACCGCAAACCCTGGTTACTCTAGCCGATAAAGCGCTGTACTGGGCTAAGAACCATGGCCGCGATCGCGCCGTCAGCGTTGACCACATGCTTTCCGGGGCCGAATGTCGCTAATGCTCGGCCACCTGGGCTGGGGCAAGGTCTAGGACTGTGCCGTAAACCTTACCCCTTTAGGCCTCCAGACCCAATATCCCTAACCCTTAGTCGAGCTGGTCAATCTGCGACCTGAGATCTTCTAGTTCGGCATCTACCTCGCTTGACTCAGTAGTGGGCACAGAGGTCTCACCAGCGGGCAGCTGCCCCTGGTCAACGCTGCCGCCAGAGAGCTGGGCCTTCATAGCCGCCAGCTCTAGATCTACGTCGCCACCGGCCTCAAGGGAGGCAAACTGGCTCTCTAGGCTAGACCCAGCTAGCTCTGCCGCCGCCTGGGACGTGGCCTCCATTTGCAGCACTTTTTCTTCCATACGCTCGAAGGCGGCCATGGCGCTGCCGGTGTTCAAGCTGCTAGTAGTACTTTGCAGCTGCTCGTTAGCCTTAGCGGCACTGGCCCGCGCTTTGAGCATGTCTTTTTTGGTCTTGGCCTCTGAGAGCTTGCTCTCTAGACCAATTAGATTGCGCTTGAGCTGTTCAACCGTAGTGCTTTGGGAGTCGAGCTGGCCTTTTAGGGCCATCGCCGTTTCAGCCTGGGATTTCTTGCGCAGCAGCGCCTGCTTAGCCAAGTCTTCGTCCCCCTTTTGCAGCGCTAGCTGGGCCCGCTGCTGCCAGGTGTTGGCCTCATTGTTGGCCCGCTCGTACTGCTGCTGCACCCGCTTCTGGCTAGCGATCGCGCCCGCTACTGCCTGACGCATCTGCACCAGGTCTTCCTGCATGTCGATAATGGCCTGGTCCAAGATTTTCTCTGGATTTTCGGCCGAACTCACCGCCGCATTTAGGTTAGAGCGAACCACTCGGCTAACGCGATCAAATAACCCCATGACGTGCTGCTTCCTTAGTTACGGTGTTGCGATGGTCTTTCCTAGTTTACAGAAAGTCTGTGGGGATCGGGCAGGAAGGTAAAGAAGGTGAGGTAACAAAGCAGGTGAAGTGATGAGGCCAGGAGGGTGAAATGCCGGATCCCCTCATCCCTCCAAATTCTCCGCATCCCACTTCAGCACCGACGCATTCACCCCCTGCTCGCGCTTGAGTTTGGCATCTTGCTCAAACCACTGGGTGATCTGCATCGCTGTCAGCGATTCAACCGGGGTGTCGGCATCGGCGGCAATCACCTTCAGCAGCTTGGCGGTGGAGATAGTTAGCCGGGCCAGAAATTTCTCTGGGGAGGACAGCAGGGCCTTATCGACCTCGACCGACTCTTCGGGGGTAAGAAACTGAAGCGATTGGTCAAGCATGGCAAAGAACGGGGTGCAACATTCAGGGGGCTACTGTCTTCATAGTGTCAGACCCCGCTAAAGTTAGCAAAACAGAAAAAGCGACGGCCAGAGATTCCGGGCCGTCGCTTGTAGTCGGAGAGGGTTGTGTCAGATCTATTACGCTTCGGGCAGCGTTTTGGATGATTTAGCGCCCAACGTTCCGAGCCAGGCCCCCAGCAGGTAGCCGACTGTACACAACAGCAGCCCATAGATGTTCACCCCTAGATCAACGGCGTACTTGCCACTGCCCAGGCTCACCCAGGCGGGGAAAATAGGCGTACCAATGACGTTTTCGGCTACCCGCAGCAGACCGAATAGCATGCCGGGCCAAAAGGCGAGGTGAAAGCTCAGCGCCCCGGCTCTGGGCACAAAGGCCAGCAGAAAAATCGGGGCCAACCCCATTACCATGGTGCCGCTGATCGTGGTTGCCAAAATAATGGCCGGGCCAACCCGATCGCCCATGTAGATGCTCAGCAGCGGCACATTGCCCAGTAGCGCGATCGCGATAATCCACCAGCGACCAATCCGGGCCTGGCCTTCGGTGGGGGCACCCTTGCGGTGAAACCAGTCGCGCGCCCCCACCTTGGCGGTGCTCGAAAAGGTCGAGTCGAGGGTAGACCCGGCGCTGGTTAGCATAATGGCGTTGAACACCAGCAGCATGGGCAGGCCAAACAACGCCGGTACCACCAGGCTGGGCGACCCCTCGGCCCCAATGGCACGGGCGTACAGGCCCACGCTGCTAAATAAAAAGATAAAGCCGCCGCTGATCAGGCCCGCCAAAATAAAGCCCTTGAACATGGTGCGCGGCCCGGTGATAAAGGCGCGATCGGTCATCACGGGGTCGTGGAAGGGGTAGCTAAAAACCTGCACAAAGGCCAGGCCGCAGAAGGTAATGGCCGCGCTGCGGGTGTCGGCGTCTACGACCGGCAACCCCTGGCGGGCCAGACCAGGGCCAACCGTAGCCAAAATGACTACCAGCAACACCGCCGCCAGCACCATTTGCGCCCCGTCGGTGAGCAGGCTGCTGCGCAACCCCCCCAGCAGCGTGTAGTAGACCGTAAACAGCGTCACCACCGCCGCCGCCAGCCAGTACCCGGCGCTGCCCTCGGGGCCGAAGTAGAGCGAAAACACTTTGGTGTTTGACCACACCTCGTTGAGCAGGCGAATGGCGATCGCGAGCAAAAACAGGCGCGAACACACCTTGCCGTACTTACTCACCAAAAACTCTGGAATCGATCGAAAGCCGCCCCGAGTGCGGAGAAAGTAGAGCGCGATCGCCGCAGTGACAAAGCTCAGGTAGTAAATGGCGTAGCCGATGCCGCCCAGCAGCCCAAAGGCATTGCCCAGGCTGGCAGCGTTATCGATCGATTTGGCAAAAATCCAGGAAATCGCAGCGCTAGCCACCAGCAGCCAGAGGCCCGGGGCCTGCCCAGTGCTCGACTGCCCCTCAAAAAACTCCGGCGGACTGACGCGATCGGGGGTGGTCTGACGCACCAGGTAGAGCAAAAATCCGCAGTATCCGGCCAGCAAAGCCCAGGTAAGGGTGTTTTCAACCATAGGTAGCGCCCCAAAATGATGTAGCAGAATTATTTAGAGGCAAAAGCGATCGCGAGCGCTACCCTACCAGGGCTGACTGAATTTTTGCTGAGAGTGGTATTACTCTTGCTGCACCAGATAACCGCAGCGGTGCTCACCTTTCACCAGCCAGTGGGTGCGCTGCACCGTGCAGCCGGCCAGCGCCACCTGAAACATCTCTAGCTCGTGGCCGCACACGCTGGGAAACGACTCCGCAATGTGGGAGATGGCGCAGTTGTATTCGGTAATGACGTAGCCGGGGCCAGTCTGGCGCACGTCACCGTCGTTGACCTCGTGCCACTCAGACATATAGCCCTCCGCCTGGCGCAGATCCACCAGCCGAGCCACCCGATCGGCTATGCTGCCGGTGCCGATGCGATCGCGATACTCCAGCGCCTTGCGCTCCCACTGCTTGCGTAGCACAGTGCCCACCTCGTCTTGGCCCAGCGTAGCGGCTAGGGTATCAAGCAGCGAAATGGCAAATTCGTCGTACTTAGCGGGGAAGCGATCGCGCCCCTTAGCGCTGAGCTGATACAGGTGGTTGGGCCGCCCCATGCCTTCCTGCACCGTCCGGTGTTCGATTAGCGTCTCTGCCTCCAAATCTTTCAGGTGGCGACGAATGGCCTGGGTACTCATCTCAAAATGGTCGGCCATATCGTGGGCCGTGGCTTCGCCCTGCCTGAGCAGGTACATCAAAATGTCATCTTTTGTAGAGGTAGAGGGTTGCTGCACAGAGGTCATGGCGTTGGCCCACCTAGTCATTAGAGAACAGGGCACAGGTTGCCTTAGAGACGACACCCACCTGGGTCAGGCGTTAAACCAACCGATTGGGAAATAATCTACTTTGACAACCTTTATGTTGCTAAACTAGTCTAAAATCTAGTTAGACAACTTAAATGTTGCTTTAATTGTATAGAATTATTGGGCTGTGTAGCGAACTGATCCTGCAATGACTGACTCCAAAACCAACCAGGCCACCGACAAAAGCCTAGAGATCATGCGCAATTTTGCCAAGAGCTACGCCAAGCGCACCGACACTTACTTCTGTTCCGATCCTGGCGTGACGGCGGTGGTGCTAGAAGGTCTCGCCAAGCACAAAGACGATTTTGGCTCACCCCTGTGCCCCTGTCGCCACTACGAAGACAAAGAGGCCGAGGTCAAAACCATCTACTGGAACTGCCCCTGTGTGCCCATGCAGGAACGCAAAGAGTGCCACTGTATGCTGTTTCTCACCCCTGACAACCCCTTCGCAGGCGAGCAGCAAGACATCGACTTCGACACCATTCGTGCCGAGACCGATAAGTTCAACAAATAAGCTCTAGGCTTCCGGCAGTCCCGCCGAATTTCCGCTTGTCCCGATTGTGCAGCCTGTTCAAAGAGTCGCGTTATGAGTGTTTCCGTTCAATCCCTGGTTAGCCAGCCCTATAAGTACGGCTTTACCACCGATATTGAGGCCGATGTCATCCCTCGCGGCCTCAGCGAAGATGTCGTGCGAATGATTTCGGCCAAGAAAAATGAGCCGGAGTTTATGCTGGAGTTTCGCCTGCGGGCCTACCGCAAGTGGCTCACCATGGCCGAGCCAGCCTGGCCCAACGTCACCTATCCGCCCATCGACTACCAAAACATCGTCTACTACTCGGCCCCCAAAACCCAGGCCAAGAAGCTGGGCAGCCTAGATGAAGTCGACCCGACGATGCTGGAAACCTTCGAGAAGCTGGGCATTCCTCTCTCAGAGCAAAAGCGGCTGGCTAACGTCGCCGTCGACGCCATCTTCGACAGCGTTTCAATCGCGACTACCTATAAAGAAAAGCTGGCAGAATCCGGCGTGATCTTCTGCTCCATCTCGGAAGCTTTGCAAGAGCACCCCGACCTGCTAGAGAAATACCTGGGTACGGTGATTCCCGTCGGTGACAACTACTTTGCGGCGCTAAACTCGGCGGTGTTCAGCGACGGGTCGTTTGTCTACATCCCCAAAGACACCCAGTGTCCGATGGATCTCTCGACCTACTTCCGCATTAACAACGGCGACTCGGGCCAGTTTGAGCGCACGCTGATTGTGGCTGAAGCCGGTAGCTCCGTGACGTACCTGGAGGGCTGCACAGCCCCTATGTACGACAGCAACCAGCTCCACGCGGCGATCGTTGAACTGGTCGCCATGGATAACGCCAGCATCAACTATTCCACCGTGCAGAACTGGTTCGCCGGGGATGAAAACGGCAAAGGCGGCATCTACAACTTCGTCACCAAGCGCGGCCTCTGCGCCGGGAAGAATTCTAAAATCTCCTGGACTCAGGTCGAAACGGGTTCTGCCATCACCTGGAAGTACCCCAGCTGCGTGCTGGTGGGCGACAACTCCGTGGGCGAGTTCTACTCGGTGGCGCTCACTAACCACCACCAGCAGGCCGACACCGGCACCAAAATGGTGCACGTAGGCAAAAACACCCGCAGCACCATTATTTCTAAGGGTATTTCGGCGGCAAAATCGAAGAACAGCTACCGGGGCCTAGTCAAAATGGGGCCGAAGGCGGTCGGGGCACGCAACTACTCCCAGTGCGACTCGATGCTGATTGGCGACACCTCCAGCGCCAACACCTTCCCCTACATTCAGGTGCAGAACAGCACCGCCCAGGTCGAGCACGAAGCCTCAACCTCCAAAATTGGGGAAGACCAGCTCTTCTACTTTGCCCAGCGAGGCATTTCGCCGGAGGATGCGGTGTCGATGATCATCAGCGGCTTCTGCCGCGACGTGTTCAACAAGCTGCCGATGGAGTTTGCTGCCGAGGCCGACAAGCTGCTGGCGCTGAAGCTCGAAAACACGGTTGGATAGATAGTTGTTTTCCCCCACCCCCAAACCCCTCACCCCAGAGTGAGGGGAGCCAAGAATTCCTGGTAGGGTGGGCACTGCCCACCAATCGAGAATTTCTAAATCGGAGAGGTCTCCCCCAGTGAGAAGGTAATTTGGCGAAGCAGGGGTGGGTGGTGGGCAGTGCCCACCCTACGAAGAGCAAAATCTAGAAGCCCCAATCCAGAATCTAAAATTTCAACGTGTAGGAGCATGGTGGGCGGTGCCCAATCTACAGGAAAATCATGATTAACGAGAACAGCGATATTATTCTTTCGGTGCGTGACCTGCGCGCTAATGTGGACGGCACCGAAATTCTTAAGGGCCTCAATCTGGAGGTGAGGGCGGGCGAAATTCACGCCGTTATGGGCCTCAACGGCTCGGGCAAGAGCACGTTCTCGAAGGTGCTGGCGGGCCACCCTGACTATGAGGTTACAGCCGGGGAAATTCACTTCAAAGGCCAGGATTTGCTGGAGCTAGATCCCCACGATCGCGCCACCGCCGGTATCTTTCTCGCCTTTCAGTATCCGCTCGAAATTCCTGGGGTGAGCAACCGCGACTTTTTGCGGGTCGCCTTTAATGCCCACCGCAAGGCGCGGGGCGAAGACGAAATCGACGTGTTCGACTTTGACGACCTGATCGAAGAAAAGCTAAACGTGGTGAAAATGGACGCCTCGTTTCTCGATCGCAGCGTCAATGAGGGCTTCTCTGGCGGCGAAAAAAAGCGCAACGAAATTCTGCAAATGGCGCTGCTAGAGCCCGCCCTGGCGATTTTGGATGAAACCGATTCGGGCCTCGATATCGACGCCCTTAAAACTGTAGCCGGTGGGGTGAACCAGCTGTCTACTCCCGACAATGCCGTGGTGCTGATCACCCACTACCAGCGGATGCTCGACTACATCGTGCCCGACTATGTGCATGTAGTGGCCGATGGCCGCATCGTTACAACCGGCGGCAAAGACTTGGCAAAAGAGCTAGAGTCGCGCGGCTACGAGTGGGTGCTACAAGAATTTCGGACGGGGGTAACGGCGTAATGACCAGTTCTATGTCTGACGTGCGCTCTGTGGCGACAGCTGACCAGCGCGATGCCTACCTGAAGGGGCTGGTGCAGCGGGTGAAAGCCGCCGTGCCCAATGATCTGGCGCTAGAGACAATGCGATCGCGCGCCGAAGCCCTGCTCAACGAGCAGGCGTTTCCGTCTGCTCGTGACGAAGACTGGCGCTTTACCGACCTGGCGACCATGCTTGCCACCGACTTTGCCGCCGCTGGGGAGGCTTCGGTTAGCGAGGCCGATGTGGCTGATTTGCGCCTGCCCGAGACCGCTGGTGCCCAGGTCGTTGTGGTTAATGGCCGGGTCAGCGCTGAGCGATCGCAGCTAGAGAACCTGCCAAACGGCGCTACGGTCGGATCCCTGTGCAGTAGCCCCGACCTCCAGGCTAAGCTAGCCGACCGCCTCGCCCAGGCCAGCGGCAGTCACGAAGTGTTTACCGCCCTCAATAGCGTCGGCTTTCAGGATGCGGTGGTGGTTTGGCTGCCTCGCAACACAGTAGTTGAGACCCCAATTCAGATTATCTATCTGTCGCAAAACCTGTCTCAAACCGAAGAAAATTCTCTCATTGCCCAGCCTCGCTGCCTGGTGGTAGCCGAGTCGGGTAGCGCCCTCACCCTAATCGAAGATTTTGGCGGGCTATCTGCCGCGCCCCACTTTACCAACGCCGTTACCGAGCTGTGGCTCGACGCCAACGCCCAGCTCGCCCACAACCGCATTCAGCGCGAAGGGGCAGGCACCTTTCACATCGGCAAAACCGTGGTTACTCAGGCCCGCGATAGCCAGTATGTCGGCACCGCCGTCGACTTTGGCGCTCGGCTGGCCCGACACAACTGGGAGATTTACCAGACCGGCGAGCAAACCACCACCAAGATCTATGGGCTAGGGGCGATCGCCGCTAACCAGCACATCGACACCCACAGCCTAGTTGCCCTCAGCCATCCCCACGGTATTGTCGACCAGCAGCACAAAGTCATCGTCGATGACCGCGCCCACAGCGTCTTCAACGGACGCATGGCGGTGGCCCAAAAAGCCCAGTTCACCAGCGCCAGCCAGCTCAACCGCAATCTGCTGCTCTCCGACAAAGCGCGAGTCGATACCAAACCCCAGCTGGAGATCGTCGCCGACAATGTTAAGTGCGCCCACGGGGCCACCGTCAGCCAGCTCCAGTCCGATGAGATTTTTTATCTGCAAAGTCGCGGCATTAGCGCCCCCCGGGCCCAGCGGCTGCTGATCTATGCGTTTGCTATGGAGATTTTAGAGACGATTTCAGTGGAAACGCTGCGATCGCGTCTGGCCGAGACTATCTCTCAATGGACGTAGTCCTCTAGCCCTCACCCCCAGCCCCTCTCCCAGAGGGCGAGGGGAGCCAGAAAAACCCTCCAAAATCCCCAATCCAAAATCAAAAATTCACCTATCCACCCTTTCACCCCCCACTCCCCATGACCGTCGCCCAGGAACTCACCCTTGCCGCTAAGGTTCGCGCCGACTTCCCGATTCTGCATCAGGAGGTGAACGGCCACCCGCTGGTGTACCTCGACAACGCCGCCACCTCCCAAAAGCCCAGAACGGTACTGGAGGCGCTGCAACACTACTACCAGCGCGACAACGCCAACGTGCACCGGGGCGTCCACAACCTCAGCGCTCGGGCTACCGAGTCTTACGAGGGGGCACGGGACAAGGTAGCTGCCTTCGTCAAGGCCAGCAGCCGCAACGAAATTGTCTTTACCCGCAACGCCAGCGAAGCCATTAACCTGGTGGCCTACGCCTGGGGCATGACCACGCTCAAGCCCGGCGACGAAATCATTCTCTCGGTGATGGATCACCACAGCAACCTGGTGCCCTGGCAGTTTGTGGCCCAGCGCACCGGGGCCGTGCTTAAGTTTGTGGAGCTAACTGCCGATCAGTCTTTTGACCTCGACCAGTACCGCAAGCTGGTAAACGGCAAAACTCGTTTGGTCGCCGTCAACCACGTCTCTAACACCCTGGGCTGCGTTAACCCCGTTGCAGACATTATTGACATCGCCCACCGCCACGGCGCTAAGGTATTGATCGACGGCTGCCAGAGCGCGCCCCACCTGCCGCTAAACCTGCCTGAGATGGACTGCGACTGGTTTGTCGCCTCGGGCCATAAAATGTGCGCCCCCACCGGCATTGGCTTTTTGTACGGCAAGCTAGATTTGCTCGAATCGATGCCTCCGTTTATGGGCGGCGGCGAAATGATCGCTGACGTATTTCTCGACCACTCTACCTACGCGGAGCTGCCCCACAAGTTTGAGGCTGGTACACCTGCGATCGCAGAGGCGATCGCCCTGGGGGCAGCGGTAGACTATCTCAGCGCGATCGGCATGGAAAACATCGCCGCCTACGAGCACGAGCTGACCGCCTACCTGTACCAGCAGATGCAGACCGTCCCCGAAGTCACCCTCTACGGCCCGCCTCCCCAGGCCGACGGCAGCGGACGGGCGGCGTTAGCTACTTTCACCGTCGCGGGCGTCCATGCCCAAGATCTTTCCACGCTGCTCGACCAGTCGGGGATTGCGATTCGCTCGGGGCACCACTGCACCCAGCCGCTGCACCGTATTTTGGGTGTAGATTCCACCGCGCGGGCTAGCCTGTATTTCTACAACACTAAGGCCGAAATCGATAGCTTTATCGCTGCGCTCAAAGACACCATCGAGTTCTTTAAAGGCGTGTTTGAAGACGACGATTGAAACGGCTGTGACAGAAGTAAGGGTTTCTAAACTCAGGTTTTCTAGAAGACGGTAGCAATTCTTACTTGCGCCGAATGCCGGATTCGATTAGATTACTGAGCTAAGGCTGTGTGCGTGCAGTCTGAACATCCCAAAAATTTGGCTAAACGCCACTGGAAGGTGCTAGTAACACCAACCAGTGGCTAACCCCGTCGACAGATCAGAGCTGTCTCGGAGGCTAAGGTGATTGTACCTGGCCGCCCTGAACTGCACATGTCTGGGGCGGCCAAGTTTTTGGGTTTCTTCCCCGTCGTTTCATCGGAAAGGAACCCGATTATGTTGTGTTTTACTCGTCAAGACCTCCGAGTTCTTGAAGAACTCGGAGGTCTCGATCCCCTACGCCTTGCAAACCCCAGCCCTCGGCCAGAGCGATTGCGCCACCTGGTAATTGGCACGCCAGAGGGGGTGCGAGGGGCCATTAACTACCTGCATTTACTCAGGTACGCCGAACAGCGCGAGTGGAGCCAGTTCGTGACAATCCCACCGTCCGGGATTTTGATTACCCCCGAGCAGGGCGAGGTGTTTAGCCTGCTGAGGCGCGATCGGCAAATACCGGCCCAGTAGGGCGATCGGCAGCTGGGTTAAGCCTGCTTAGGGGTCAGGTGCTTTTGGTGCTGCGACAGCTAACTGTCATGGCTTTAGAAGCACCTGACCCCGGCACCTGACCCCGGCACTCGTCCCCTTTGCAAAACGTGAGAAAAAGCCCTGTGCCACAATGAGAGCAAGGCTAAACCCTGTTCCCCTTCAGCCTAAAAGGGATCGGCGAAACCGATGATCGCAAGGCTCAATTTCACCCCAATGGCTCCCCAGGAGTACCTGGAATGGGAATCTACCCAGGACATCAAATACGCCTATGTGAATGGGGAAGTCGTTGCCATGACGGAGGGCACGATTCCCCATAATCAAATTGCGCTGAATTTAGCCTCTGCGCTTAAAGCCCACCTGCGGGGCAAGAGCTGTCTGGTAGTGATGGCCGATGTCAAGGTGGAGGTCTCCCAGAATGGGCCTTACCACTACCCCGATGTAATGGTGAGCTGCGATGGGCGAGACCGCAACGCAATTAAACTCATCCGCTACCCAAGCCTAATTGTGGAGGTGCTGTCGCCGAGTACTGCCGACTATGACCGGGGCGAAAAATTTACCCACTATCGCCAAATACCCACCCTGCAAGAATACGTTTTGATCAGTGCTGACAAAATCAGTGTTGACCGCTATCGCCGCATCTCGTCTCGCCGTTGGGATTTGCAGACCTACATAGAAGCAGAAACTCTGAGCCTCACCAGTGTGGACTGGCAAGCCCCGATTGAACTGCTCTATGAAGAGGTGCGGTTTGCTGAGGATGTGGAGGAGGGGTAGAGATTGTGGTTAAGCCAAAGGTGCGATCGCACCCCTGGTTTTTCCTGATTGCGAGATTGTGGTGCAGGAGTTTTTGCGATGGCGGGTAGCTATCGGTTAGAGATCTAGGATAGGTATTAAGGCAGTTAGTAACTTTGGAGCAGGGTATGCTGAAGGCACTACAACAAATGGTTCGGGTAGGTGCTGGCGGCAAAATTGAGCTGGTTGCGCCAGAATGCCCCGAAGGGTCTGATGTGCAGGTCATTGTGTTGTTGACACCGCAAACCCAAACGGTAGAACTGGAGCAGCTTCAGCCATTGGGCGTAGATGGTGCAGAAAGGCCAAAACCTGATGCGATCGCAAAGGTACAAGCTATGGTTCGCAGATATGTCCCAGCAGGTAAATCGCTAGTGGATGAACTCATTGCCGATCGCCGGGCTGAGGCAGAGCGTGAGTGAATTCGTTTTAGATGCTTCGGCCCTATTGGCACTGATCAATCAAGAGCCAGGGCAAGACATTGTGGCGGAAATGCTGCCTCGGTCGTTAGTGAGCACTGTAAATGCTAGTGAGTTTGTAGCCAAGCTAACTGACCAGGGAATGCCTGAAGATGAGGTTCAGGGTGTTTTGGCGGCTTTGGATTTAACTGTGATTTCGTTTGATGAGGGGCAGGGGCTGATTGCGGGCTACTTGCGGCCTGTGACTAGGCGTTTGGGTTTGTCGCTGGGCGATCGAGCCTGTTTAGCGTTGGGGTTGCAGACACAGTGCCCCGTAGTGACCGCAGACAAAGCTTGGGCTAAGCTTGAACTCGGTATTGAGATTCGGGTTATTAGATGATCTAACACTGCCCACCTTACGGGCTGTGGGGAAGGTGCGATCGCACCCCTGGCGTTTTCTGATTGCGAGATGGTAGTGCGGGAGTTTTTGCGATCGGGTGACTTGGAGAGAAGATTAGACTGAAATTAAAAGCTGTTTTCAACTTTGGGACATTCAATCTAAATAATAATTGAAGGACTATACTTTATGTTTTGGGTTGCGAGCTACAAGGAAGCTGAAAGAGAATAAAGGTGTACCTGACAGTGGCAAATGAACAGCACCTCAGCATATTGAAGCAGGGAGTTGAGATTTGGAACCAGTGGAGAAAAGAAAATCCACATGTAATACCAGATCTTTGCGGCATTAAATTCAGATTTGCCAGACTTAGCGGAATCAATTTCAGTCGCACTAACTTAGCGGAATCCGACTTCAGTGGTGCTCACCTCATAGGAGCAAACCTCACAAGCGCCAAACTCTTGAAATCTACACACATCGGAGCTGACCTCAGTGCGGCTCAATTCATTAATACTATAGCCATCGGAGCTAATCTGAGCCGAGCTACATTTATCCAAGCTGATCTTAGTAGAGCTATGTTAAGCACGGCTAATCTCAGTCGGGCCGATCTTAGAGGAGCTAACCTTACCGAGGCTAATCTCTTCAAAGCAAAGCTAACCTCAGCCAACCTTAAATGGGCTAACTTTGCTAGAGGCAACCTTGGTAGAGCTGATTTTAGCTGGGCTGACATCAGCCAAGCTGATCTTAGAAGAGCTAATCTCCCTTCCGCTAACTTCGTTAGGGCCAACCTCAGTGAAGCTCACCTAACTTCAGCTAATCTCAGCAGCGCCAACCTCAGAGGAGCAGACTGTAGCTGGGCTGACCTTAGTCGAGTCAATTTCAGTCACTCTAACCTCAGCGACGTCAACTTCTCACTCGCTCAGGCATTAGAGACGGATTTCACCATGGCCAACTTAACCGGTGCTTGTCTTGCAGACTGGCACATTGGTAGTTCCACCAACCTTGATAAAGTTGTTTGCGCCTACTTCTTTCGAACCCTTGACGAAGATAGTCGTTTCTCAGGACGTCTCCCAAGAGATCCCAGCAGCATTTTTAATGCTGGTGAGTTTGAGCTGTGGGCAAGCGTTAGGGCTAGTGCTCTAGAAACAATAGATCTTACCTTTACAGAGGGGTTTAAGTGGCAATATTTCTTCGACTCACTTCAAGAAGTTAGATGGCAAAACCCTGATACAGGAATTTTTTTGCAAGGTGTTGAAGAGAGAAATGGGCAGTATGTAGTTCACTTGAGAATTGAAACAGATAAAACTGGTGATGATCGCGCTATCTTGGAAGCTAAAATTGAAACTACTACAAAAGAGCTAATCGAAGTCAAACGACAATTATATGAAGCTCATGGCGAAATAAGAGCATTAGATCGTAGATTGGATCGTTCCTTAGAGGAGGCACTTCGTATGGCAACTGATCAAGGCCCAAAGTACAATCTCCAAGGTGCTCAGTTTGCTGGCGGCTTTGCTGAGACAGTCCAAGGTAATCAGATTGGTGGCGTCATCAACAATTACAGATCTAATGCTGATGATATCGTGCGTTTACTATTTTCCCTTGGTGAACTGTCCCAGGCATTCCCTGAAGATCAGCAGCAGCAAGTACAGATTCACCTACAAGACTTAGCCATCGATCTAAAGCAGCCTGAACAATGTAGTCCAACAAAGCTAAAAACTCGTCTGGCAGGCTTGTTTGGAGTGCTTATTCTGCTAGGTGGAGGTATCGCTACTGCTACTGATTTTGCCAACAACGTTTTAGAGCTATCCGAAAAGCTGAATGTGCCCGCTAAAGAATTTCAGCCACAACTGCAACAGTTCAAGCAGATTTATCCTGACTTTGACTGGCAGAGCTAGCCTTGCCCACCTTTCAAAGACTATCAAGAGAAACAGGAGTAAAACCATGTTGGGCTTCGATCGCATCACCTTCGACCCCAAAATCATGGCAGGGCAAGCCTGCATTCGCGGCATGCGAGTACCTGTCTCATTAGTTTTGAACTTAGTTGCCAATGGTCAATCCCCAGAGGCAATCATCGAAGACTATCCCTACCTAGAGCCTGAAGATATTCGGCAATCGCTACAGTATGCTGCCTGGCTGGCATCAGACCGCATCTACTGGGCTGCGGGTGCCTAATGCGGTTTCTCGCCGACATGGGCATCTCCCCCCGCACCGTTGAATGGCTGCGGCAACAGGGCTATGACTCAGTTCATCTAGTCGATGAAGGGCTAAATCGCCTTTCAGACGAAAGCATTATCGACAAAGCCAGAGCTGAAAATCGAATCGTACTAACGATTGATCTCGATTTTGGCTACCTCCTAGCTATCAGCCAAGCAAATCTGCCGAGTGTTGTTATCTTTCGTCTGGGCAATTCTAGCCGCAGCGTAGTTCAAGTCAGGCTGTCAGAAGTCTTAAATCTGTGCTCAGAAGACTTACTCTCTGGAGCCTTGATTTCTGTTAACGAGAAAAATATCAGAGTTCGTCAACTACCCCTGTAAAACCTAGCGCGGCATAACATCATCTAGCCGTAGCGCTAGCTGAGGCAATAATGGCGAATCGATCGCTTCACCCAGTCGATACTGCTGTTGTTGATAGTCTTCGCCAACCAACCGACACACCGTAAACGTAGGCTGCTTAGGGCTGCCAATAAACACCCGTCCGCCCAAACCCCGATAGTCCACAATCCAATATTCTGGAATGCCAAACAGGGCATACTCTTCCACCTTGCGGGCATAATCCGTTTCCCAATTGGTGCTCACCACCTCCACCACCAGCTTTACCGAAGCGCCCAGGGTAATCACAGGTTCCCGTTCCCACAGTGGCTCATGTATCAGAGCCGGTTCATCCAGCACTACCACATCCGGGCGGCGAGCCGTAGCCACGTCAGCAAAAGGTCGCAGCAAACAAGTACGGGGAATAATCCACGGATGGCCCTGGCGATTGACTTCAATACTGAGCTGGCTGGCAACTTTTCCGGCAGTGGTTTCGTGAAAGCCGGTGGGTTCCATGTCTAGTAGTTCTCCGTCAGCCAGTTCGTAGCGAGGGTTATCGCCATAGCGAGTCAGAAATTCGTCAAAGCCAAGTACCAGCGACGATGAAGTTTGAGTCATAGGGAGTGCTCCCAGAGCCGAGCCGTCATAAACCAATAGTAGGGAATTAGGAGATACTTGACACCAACAACCGCTATACAGGTCAGTGCTAACCGATTGCCTCATAAAAGTGCTCAGTATCCGGCTCCTCTCACCAAGGCGTCGCCTTCCTTAGCTATGCTTAATCAGATAGCTTTCTGCGGCACATCTCACCGGGCTAGAACCATGCAACTCTCCATTCCTGAATCCATCATTCAATCCATTCGGCTACCGGAGGGCCGCATTGAAGCAGAACTGCTGAAAGAACTAGCCCTAGCCCTCTATGCCCAAGAGCTTCTATCCTTTGGCAAAGCCCGCGAACTAGCCAACCTAGACCACTGGCAATTTAGCCAGCTTTTAGGAGAACGCCAGATCACCCGGCACTATTCTGAAACCGAACTCGCAGAAGATATGGAGTATGCCCGTCGTCAGTAATACGTCACCCTTGCTCAACCTGGCAATAATTGACCATCTATTTCTGCTACCCCAGCAGTTTGGGCAAATTCTGATTCCTCAAGCCGTTTTTACGGAACTGAAAGTAGAGCAAGCCTTACCCGGTTCTAGCCGCTTGCGAGAAGCCATAGATGAAGGTTGGCTCATGCCCCAGGCAGTAAGCAATACATCCCTGGTCACTCTGCTGCGGAGGCAGCTTCATCAAGGAGAATCTGAAGCGATCGCCCTAGCCGTAGAGACATCGGCTGAAAGAATTTTGCTAGATGAAAAAGAAGCCCGAC
This sequence comes from Nodosilinea sp., assembly GCA_049646445.1. Taxonomy (GTDB): domain Bacteria; phylum Cyanobacteriota; class Cyanobacteriia; order Phormidesmidales; family Phormidesmidaceae; genus Nodosilinea. The sequence goes on from JBARVV010000029.1 coordinate 46,695, forward strand.
AATTCGCCAGATCTCTAGACTTGGCTGTCATAGGCATTTTGGGCATCTTGCTAAGAGGCTGGCACGAAGGCACAGTAGCTTCCATGCAAGTCGCTACAGATCGCTTGCAGCGAGAAGCCAATTTTTGGATTGCACCCGCTCTACTGAATCAGATTTTGCAAGCGTGTCATGAACTGGAATCGTAAAAAGCCATCATTCTTGCGGGCTGAAGGTTCTTATGTCCCAAGTCAAGTCCTATCCGATGCCCCACAGGGCAGATGCCACCCGAACGGAAGACAGCCCAAAATTTTGACCGTGCGATAATTAGGGTTGGGTCCGTGTGGCCTAGCGAGGTTTAAGGAGATATGCCGTGGCCAGCCAAATCATCGACAAAAAGCTCCACGCCTATCGAGACGACCTCGATCGCCTGCTAGAGCGGGTGCAAACCCTGGCCACCGACATCAACAACCCCAACTTGCAGCAGACCACCCACAACCTGCGCCGCAACATCAACGAACCCTTTTTGTTTGTGGTGGTCGGCGAGGTCAAGGCGGGCAAGAGCAGCTTTGTCAACGCCCTGCTCGATGCCGAGGTGTGCGCCACCGACATTGAGCCCTGCACCGACTCGATTCAGCAGATTGTCTACGCCGAGCAAGAGTTTGTCGAGCAGGTAGAGCCCAGCCTGCGCAAAATTGGCCGCCCCATCCCCATTCTGCAAGACATCTCTATTGTCGATACGCCCGGCACCAACACGGTGATTGCCGAGCACCAAATCATTACCGAGCGCTACATTCCCAATAGCGACCTCACCTTTTTTGTGCTGTTTGCCAAAAACCCGTACCAAAAGAGTGCCTGGGATTTCTTAGATTTTGTCAGCGCCGAGTGGCGCAAGAAGGTGGTGTTTATCTTGCAGCAGGCCGATCTGCTGCGCCCCGCCGACCTGGCCACCAACGTGGAGCGGGTGAAGGAATACGCCTACCAAAAGCAGATCAAAGCCCCGATCATCTTCCCCACCTCGGCAGCGCTAGAGCAGGAGGGCGACACGATCAACAGCGGCTTTGAGCCGGTGCGGCAGTATATTCAGGCGATGGTTTCCTCGGGGGAGAGCTACAAGATCAAGCTGCGATCGGTGAGTCAGACCACTCAGCAAATTATTGACCTGCTGAAAGGCGATGTGGAGGCGCTCAACCAGCAGTTGGCCAGCGATCGCGCCACCGCCCAGAGCATTCGCAGCAAAATTGATGCCGGGAGGGCGCGATCGCGCTACGAGGTCAACACCCTGGCCGATCGCCTAGCCGCCCGCTACGAGGTAATCTCGGCCCGCATCAAGCGCGACTTTCGCGAGAGCCTAACGGTACCGATGGTGGTGCGCCGCTCCTTCGTCGGTCTGTTTAACCAGGATGCCTCTATGCAGGCCTGGGTGGATGAGTTTCAGGAAAAATGCGCCCGCGACCTGCGCAAATCGCTCGAAGAGGTCTCTCGGGAGGGGGCGCAGCACTTTGTCGACGGCATTCGCCAGCTGTTTGACGGCCTCAATCAAGACCTGGAAACCGTCAAGAGCCACCGGATCGAGAGCAGCCACATTTCACTGAAGGTGCTAGAGCGCCGCCAAGAGGTAATCGACAGCGTGCAGGCTAAGGTCGAAAACCTGATGGCCGACCAGGGCTTTGGCGATTTGCTGGTCACTCAGGCGGGCGATATGGCCAACGAAATTGTTGGCGGTGCGGTGATGGCGGTGGCTGGCACCATTCTGCACGTGCTTGAGTTTGCCGTGGCCGAAGCCATTCTCAGCGCCATTGGCATTGCCTTTGCCGGGGTGGGGGTGATTGTGGTGGCGATCGGTATTTTGTGGCAGCGCAACCGCATCGTGACTAAGTTTGAGCAGGCTCTTGATGGCGAAAAATATCGCTTTCAAGAAGAAGTCGCCGGACGCCTGAACGAAAAGCTCGGCATTATCTACGAAGAGGTGGAGCGCATTTTTACCCAGTTCTACGACTATGTGGAGCGCGAAGAGGCGGCGGTGCAGCCGGTAATCGACCAGTACACCGCAATTAAGCAGGAGGCCGCTGGGTTGTTTGGGGCCAATCTCCTGGGCGAGGCAGGCGGCGATCGCCGATAGATAGCGGTGAGGGTAATACCTGCTGGCCTAACCACAGGGCTGCTCTGGGGTTGAACGATCGCGATCGCGGCACTGGTAAGAAAACCTAATGAATGATAGAGAAAACTTATATGTTTTAGGTGCAGCTATCCGCTTGAATTATAGCTATAGTGAATTCAAGTTCGATGAAAACCTTACCGAGAGCAAACCCATGAGTGCAACCACCGCTGCTTTTACCGCTGCCGCAGCTACTTCTACAGCTACCGGGCGCAAGCCGTCTTTAGAGAACCAGCTGCGGGCCGCCCTAGAGCACGCCCGACGGCTGACGGCTATGGATGAGTCTCACAGCGGCGAAGCTGCGATCACATGGGAAATGGTCGAAGAGCTGCAGTTTGCCCAGCGACAGCAGCGGGCTACTGTGCAATCGGCCTTTGCTCGGTACTGCCTGGCTAACCCCAATGCGCCAGAGTGCCGCATCTACGAAGATTAGCCTCTAGGCATAATTAGGCGGACAGTCTTCTTTCCAGCGTTTTTCCCTCACCCTCATTAACTCAATATCTAGCGGGAACTGCGGTTCCCGCTTTTTTGTGGCGCTAGCCCATAAAACGTAATCACAACCTCAAGCTAACCAATAGGCCGCTGGACAAAGCAGCCGTGCCCAGCGGCCATAGATTCAGCAGGATGAGCATAGACGAATGGCACTGAATTAAGCTGAAATCAACCTTCGTAGATCGCCAAAAGCCTTGATTTACCGTAGGGTGGGCACTGCCCACCAGCCTTAATTCAGTGCCATTCAGGGTAGGGTGCGCTCTAGTTCAGCGATGACGGTCTGTAGATCGGCACCAGAGGCCAGTTCCATCACTCCAGCATGAAGTTGGTTAGCCTGATCTGCCCCAAACAGCCGCAGGGGTTCTATCGGCTCCAAGGTGGGCAATCTAACGTAGAACTCCGTTGTTTATCCGGCAAAGGTGAGATTCCCATGACGCAGGTTATTTCGGTTCACTCCTTTCGCGGAGGTACCGGCAAATCGAACCTAACTGCCAACATTGCCACGGCTGTAGCTAGCCAGGGTAAGCGGGTCGCCATTGTGGATACCGACATTCAATCCCCCGGCATTCACGTCTTGTTTGGGCTAGATGAAGAAGACTTTACCCATTCCCTCAATGACTACCTTTGGGACAAGTGCAGCGCCAAAGATGCGGCCTACGATGTCACCTCCCACGCGGTCACCGCTAGCGGCACTGCCGCTGCTATCAGCGGCAGGGTATACCTGGTGCCTTCTAGTCTCAAAGCTGGCGAAATCGCCAAAATTTTGCGGGAAGGCTACGACGTGGGTCTGCTCAACGATGGCTTTCACGACCTGATCAACCAGCTCGACCTCGACTATCTATTTATTGACACTCACCCTGGCCTGAACGAAGAAACCCTGCTTTCGATCGCTATTTCCGATCGCGTGGTGATAATTCTGCGTCCCGATCGCCAAGACTTTTTGGGTACCGCCGTTACCCTAGAGGTCGCCCAAAAGCTCGACGTGCCCAACATTACTCTGCTGGTCAACAAAGCCCCCGACATTTACCCCCGCGAAACTCTAATCGATAAGGTGCAGTCTCAGTACGGGGTGCCGGTTGGCGGGCTGTTTTATGAAAACGACGAAATGCTGCAGCTGGCCAGCGGAGGTATTTTCTGGCTACACCATCCCGATCACGCCTTTAGTCAGGAGGTGCATACCGTAGCCCGCCAACTTATTGCTGCGGAGTAGCCCAATGACTCACCCCGCCCACGGGGAGACCCCCGACTCCCGGCAGCAGCGAACCCCTAAGGCCGGGCCAAAAACCATGACTGACCTGCTGGGGCTACCTGACCCAGAGCGGACCCTAGTGAACTGGCTGGTGCGTAAGCGGGGTGCATCCCTAGCCGATATTGTTGCCCATACTCGGGCCGAGCCTGCTGCCGTGCAGGCCATGCTGAATGATTTACTCGCCACCGGTTTTTTAGCCGTTGATGACGTCTCAGGCCCAGCCGTGTTTAAACCCAACTTGGTTTCGCGCCAGCCCCGGACGGTGCCCGATCGACTTTGGAATGCGATCGATTAACGCCAAGCTGAGAGTGATCAAAGCTGCTGTTGAAGATCTCGGCTGAGAGCCGGTACTCTAGGCATCTCAATAGTTTCAGCTTCAAAAACCTCAGGAATGCCGCCGTTGAGCACGGTAATCACCTGGGGCGGGGTGGCATCGGGAGGATAGACCAGATCGATCTCAAGATCCTGGCGGGCCTCGGCGGGAATGTTGAGTCTGAGCAGCGCCTCGGCTTCCTGCCCGCGACGCTGCACCAGGTGAACGTAGTGGGTGCGCTCTAGCCCCATCTGGTTTTTAAACTTCAGGCGCACGGTACCCCGAAAGAAAATGCGATCTTCGGGTGGCCGACGGAACCTGAGCGCCTGGACGAGATCTTCGTCACGCATGGGGGTTTGAAACTTGAGGGTGATAGTTTGCTCAGAGCCCCGATTGTTGTAGAAGGGGAGCTTGAGGCTGTAGCGCACGCCATAGTTGCCGTGGGCGCGGTAGGCGGTATCGGGATAGCGGGCGACCATAGGGGCGCTCTGAATCTGCCCGGTGCCAAAGGTGTTGCGGTCTACGGAGCTAACCACGTAGGAGAAGGCGTTGCCCGGTGCCGGAATCGTTAGCACATCGGTCTCGGGAGAGTCGGTGAGGGTGGCCTTCCAGCTGGCACCCTTGGCAACTCCGGCTACCCTCCCGTAGTAAAACCGGCCAAAACGATAGGTCTCTGGGTCGGAGGGGGGAATGTCGCGGGGGCCGGCCAGATTGCCCTGCTTGAGCACCTGTAACCAGTTTTGCAGGGTAGGTACGCGCTCGTTGCCGTTGGGCAGCAGCTCGGCGTAGCGAGACAGGCTAGCTACATGCACCGGACCGCTGCTAGAGAGAGACATCATGGCTGTGCGGCCATTGCTGGGGATGGGGCGCGGCGCGATCGGGCGAGGGGACTCAGATAAATCACTTTCGCCGGTCTCTGGGTTGATCTGGGCAGCAGCAGCAGTGAGAGTAACAGGGCGTATTGGTGGTTTAGGAATTGCGCTGCCCTGAGGATAGCTGCCGTTGACGGGCACCGAAAGCTGGCGCAGAGGGATGGGGGTATTCATCAACAGCTGCACGTGACCTGGCGGCACCGTAATACGATTGGGCCAGTGGGGCTGGTTAGCACCGCGTAAAATATCGGTGGTGGTGCGGCTGCCGGGGCCAGCGTAAACATTGCCGTTGCTGCTCAGGCGCGCCTCAGGCAGGTCGATAAAGGGGGCCTCCTGACTGAGGTAGCTTACCCCCTGATGGACGGTGATCTCGATAGGTTCGGTGCCAGGGTTGTAAACCACTACTCCCATAAACAGGGTGCGGCGATCGTCAGGGTTTACGCCCCGAGCAATGTGGTGGGCGAAGATGTCAAAGCGACCATTGAAGGCATAGTCGAGGTGAGCCTCGGGAGAGGCCATGCTGTCTTTGGGGAAGGTGGAGAGCAGAATGCCATTCTGCTGCACGACTTCGGGGCTGTTGCTGTTAAAGACAGGAATTTCATCTAGGCCGCCGGGGAGAGGCCGTACTTCCTGATAGCGGATCACCTCGGCGTAAGCGCCACCGCGGGGAGTGACGACTGTTTTGGTTTCGGGGGTAGAGGTGACCTCACCTGGGGGGAGTTGAGCAAACAGGGGGGAAAGGGTGAAAGCGACTAACGCACTCAGCATGAATAACCCGCGGAACGACCAAAGTACAAGTGAATTTAGTGTGCCCAGGTAATGATAGTCCTGAAGCAGTAGACGGTGACCCTGGCAACGGCTTTCGTTGGCCTGGAGGGCTTAGCCAAACTGGACAGGCAGGCTAAGCACAGCCACTTGCTAGCGTGACGATTGAACGGTAGCCGTGACCAATAAACAGCCAACGCTATATCGGCCCGATCCAGGATACCACCTTGAGGTGCGGGGTATTTGGCTGCGTTTTGGGGAAAATCATCGAATCTTTATGGATTCTCTGGCTAAGGCTACTGGCCTCGTAGTGGAGCATCAAGCACCTTCACAATGCGATCGCTGGCATCTTCCAAATAGGCCACGGTGGCTATATCCAGCCGCTGCCCCCGGCGGCTGAGGTGGCGGGCGATCGCCCCCTGGAGCTGCCTGAGCTGGTAGCGGGCCAGCACCCGGGCTTCTTCGGGTGCCCCGAAGGTAAATTCCTGGGCCACAAACCCGAGCAGGTCGGTGACCCCTTCGCCGGAGCCGTGATTGCGCAGCACCAGGCTGGTGAGGGTGTTGAGGTGATGGCGCTGAAGCCCCTGGCGCAGGCTAGAAATGGGCGTTGCTTCGGCGGGTGGATGCAGCACCTCGGCCCAAACTGTCTGGCTCAGGGTGTCGAATAGCTCGGCCAGGGTAAAGGAATCTGGCCCTGGCTGTTTAAATTCGCTGTCGCGCAGGCGCAGCAGCCGATTGCCCTCCAGCAGATTGCTGAGGGTGAATGCCTGGATCGACACGATGCGATCGTAGATGGGGTAGTCAAGGCGATCGCCAGACGGATCTGCTCCCCAGTGCAACCAGCGATCGGGGGCCAGGCGGTTGACCAGTTCTGGGGATAGGGCAATGGCATTGGGGGCGAATACCTGCTGGTTTAGCACGGCCAGAGCGCGCCGCTGCTCCGCCGCCCCTATGGACTCAAAGGGAGCTCGCCCGCTCGAACTCCAGGGGTCGGTGCGGATAAACCGCTGCCCTCCAATGTAGTTAGAGATAATCGTTGCCTGCATGTCGTAGTAGAAAAACACCATATCTACCCACTGCCGCAGCTGGCCGTAGCCCTCGCCGGGGTTCACCGAAAACCAGTCAAGGCGATCCCAAATAGCCTGGGCGATCGCCATTTGGCCCTCGGCATAGCCCAGAGGGTCACTGCTCATATCCCAGGCGCTGGCCTTGGGGTCGACCAGGGTGTAGGCATCTTCTTCGGTGGCGTATGCCAGACCGGGGTCTGACGCGCGATCGGCAATGGACTGAAGCTCGCGCTGGGCGGTGGCTCGGCTGGTGACTGGGCGGTAGCCATACTCAATTGCCCAGCGATCGTAGGGGCCGAGCCGAGGCGAGAAGTAGTCGCCCTGGGGCTGGCCAACGGGGGCCAGGTTGGGGGGCGTGTAGTCCATGATGGAGCCGGTCGTGCCCTGAACCTGGGTGATGGCCGGGTTGTTGAGGTCGGCGGCAGATAGCAGCGTGCTGCCCAAGAAGTTGTGCCGCAGCCCCAACACATGGCCCACTTCGTGGGCAGTTAGCTCTCGCAGGTATTGTTCTATGTAGGCCACTTTGGCCTCGCGGGTCGAAAACGGTGGCGCTAGGGTAGCGATCGCCAGAGAGCCAAAGGCATTGGTGCGGGAGGCTCGTAGGCTAGCGCAGTGATCTAGGGTGCCGCGCTGGGGTAAGGCGGAGCCTTCAACGGCTTGGGCGGTGAGCCGGGCTATCAGGCGATCGCTCAGAGGATGGCCGCACAACGCCATTTCACCACTCGCAAGCGCTCCTCGATTGGCCAGCGTGTCGTACTGCAGGGCGAGGGCACGCACAACGCTGGCATCAAGCAGAATGTCGGCATCAAGAATTTCGCCGGTCAGGGGGTTGACCCGCGAAGGCCCCAGCCCAGCGTATTCGGGGTAGAGCGAGTCTGACCAGCGAATCACGTTGTAGCGCACATCGGCGGGGTTCCAGTCGGCGTTAGCGGGCATTTGGCGCACCTCGATCGCCTGGGTAAAGCCAGCCTGCTCAAAGGCGGCATTCCACCACTCGATGCCGTCACGAATAGCCGCTCGGTATTCCTGGGGAGTGGTGTTCTCAATCCAGAAGACCAGCGGCGTTTTGGGGGGCGAGAGAGCCGCGGTGGGGTCTTGTTTTTCTAAATGCCAGCGCTGAATGTAGCGCACAAAGGCATCTGAAGTGCCAGGGCCAGGTGGGGCGCGATAGGCGGTGATAAAGTACCCCACCCGCTCATCGGCCTGGCGGGGCTGAAAGGTAGGGTGATTGGGAATAGCTGAGAGACTGTAGCGTACCCGTAGGTTAAACCCTCGGCTATCGGGGACGCTCTCGAGCCCAAAAGAGAAGAGTGAGTCTGAGCTGGCCCCGCCTGAGAAGCCCAGCACGGTCTCCAGTTCGACATTTTCGGGGAAGGCTTTGACCGGCCCTAGGTAAGAGGCGTCGACGTTGAGGGCGTAGCTATCTAGCACCCAGGGGAACTGGCCTACCAAGTTAGCAGGGTCACGTGTGATCAGCCAGTCTTTGAGGTCAATGAGCAGTTCGCCCGTGGTCTCGTGAATGGCCTGAATTGGCAGGGTCGTCAGTACCGAATCGCTGAAGGATTCTCGCAGTAGCTGCTGGGCCTGGGGCAGTGGATTGCGAAAAAACGTGTTGGGAACCGCCACCTGCAAGCGGTTGTCGGGAATCTGGCGAAACTGCACCATAAAGTCATTCACGGGCGAGCCGCGAAACAGTCCGGCCTCGCCAACCCCTGATTCTAGGGTGGCGATGAGCAGCAGATTTTGGTTGAGCTGAGTGGGCTTTAGCCCAAGGAATGCTCGATTGCGCTGGAGGTCGTGGTAGACCGTAAACAACCCTTGGGAGATGGCCAGCCCCTTGACTGTCTCTTCAAAGGACTTGAGGCTAACGGGTTCTGACCCGTCACTAGGATCTGAATCATCGGGGGGGGGCTCGCTGACCTGGGCCAAAAGAACGCTAGGGGTCGGCCTCACCGCTGGAGAAATCTGGGGTGTTGCCCCCTGACTGCTGGGGCTGAGGGAGAGGATCACCGCGATCGCCAGCCCGCAGAAAAACATCAGTCCTAGTCCTATTCCTCGTTTCACCAAGTGCACTCCTATACCCCTGAGCCAGCGGCGTTTTGTGTTGTCATATGATAGACCCTAATCTCAACTTTTCCGCCGCCATGCTGGAGACTGTCTCTGCCCTTGTTTCGCCGCCGCTGCCTGGGGTTTGGCCCCGATTTGAGCAGCCGCTAAGGCTGGGGGTAATGGCCTCGGGCAACGGCAGCAACCTAGAGGCGATCGCGCAGTCCATTCAGCGCGGCGAGCTGCACGCTCAAATTTGCGTGGTTGTGTACAACAACCCCGGGGCTGGGGTGGCCGAGCGAGCCGCCCGTCTGGGGCTACCGGCGGTATTGCTCAACCATCGGCCCTACCTCAGCCGCGAAGCCCTCGACCACGACATTGTGCAAACGCTCTGTGCCCACGGCGTGGACTGGGTAATTATGGCGGGCTGGATGCGATGCGTAACGGCGGTGTTGATTGACGCATTTGAGCATCGGGTGCTCAATATCCATCCCAGTCTGCTGCCCAGCTTTCCGGGGCTGCGGGCCGTAGAACAGGCGCTGGCGGCCAGGGTCAAGGTGGCGGGCTGCACGGTGCATCAGGTCGAGCTAGCGGTAGACAGCGGCCCGGTGATCATGCAGGCGGCTGTGCCAGTAGAGCCAACCGATACCCCAACCACCCTCCAGGCTCGCATTCAGGTGCAAGAGCACCGCATTTATCCAGCGGCGATCGCGCTAGCAGCCCAAGGACACACTCAAAATTAGCGTTGGGCTATGGGGTTGACGAGCTGATTGGCCGGGAACCGAGGATCGATCTGAAGCACTACGTAGCGCTGGTCAATGGTTAGCCAGCCCTCGGTTTTAAAGTCTTTAAGCAGGCGGGTAACAGTGACTCGGGTGGTGCCAATGGCGGTGGCCAGCTGGTGGTGAGTCAGCCGTATGGGAATGCGAATACCGTCGGGTTCAACCTGGCCAAAGTCTTGGGCCAGCATGAGCAAAAAGTGCTTGAGGCGATCGGCTACCAGGCGCTTGCCCGATAGAGCTAGCCACGCCTCGGCCTGCTGCATACGCAGAGTAATATTGCGAAACATGCCTGCCATCAGCACCGACGACGCTTCAATTTCGGCCATGGGCAGCGCCAGCACGTCGACATCGGTGAGGGCACTAGCCCAGTAGGGGTCAACGGTGGTCAGAGGCAGCCCCACGGGCATAGACGGCCCGGCCAGGCCCAGCAGAGTTTCGCTACCGTCTTGCTGAATGGTGAAGAGCTGAACAACGCCCCGGCAAATCACCAATATTTCGTCGGCCCGCAGCGGCATGGGCTGCCCTGAAACGTAGGGTATTAGGGCACGCTCACGGTACAGCTGCTCTAGGAGTTGAATGAAGGTCTGGTGGCTGCGAGGGTCGATAGCAGCATCGCGAGCAGCGGAAGTTGCGGTTACAGACACTGGGGTACCTAGAGTTCGCCGAGGTAAACTGCTAGCCCGCAAAGAACGCAACGCTCAAACGCGACAGGTATCAAGCTTGGTTCGATTTTGACTCGGTGGCAGCAAATTTCCACCCCTATCTTTAACGGCTTAAATTAAGAAACTCCTCAGGCTAGGTTAAGCCCAGGGAAACAGTTCATTAACGTTTGTGATCTGCAGCACCAACTGCGGCAGGTTTGGCTATCTGCAATACGCTTTCCTCGAATCAAGCAGACAGTACTGGGGAGGGCAGCAAGTAGTCGCGCACGTCGGTCACCTGGCCCGCCAGCGCCGCCGCCGCCACCATGGCTGGACTCATCAGCAGAGTGCGCCCCGAGGCAGACCCCTGACGACCCTTAAAGTTGCGGTTTGACGACGAAGCGCTGATCTGTCGCCCCTGGAGCTTGTCAGGGTTCATAGCCAGGCACATTGAGCAGCCCGCCTCCCGCCACTCAAAGCCTGCGGTGGTGAAGATCTGGTCTAGCCCTTCGGCCTCGGCCTGCTGCTTTACCCGCTCAGAGCCGGGCACCACAAAGGCTTTCACGCCTTCGGCTACGGTGTGGCCCTGCACAACCCTAGCGGCCTCGCGCAGGTCGCTGATTCGCCCGTTGGTGCAGCTGCCAATAAAGCACACGTCAATGGCGGTGCCCTTCAGGCTTTGACCAGGGGTGAGATCCATATAGGCAAAGGCGTCTTGGGCTAGCACCTGCTCTTCGTCCGGCAGGCTTTCGGGCTGGGGCAAGGTTTCGGTAATGGCAATACCCTGGCCGGGGGTAATACCCCAAGTCACGGTGGGGCCAATATCGGCGGCGCTGAACACCACCACGTCGTCATAGTTAGCGTCGGCGTCGCTGCGCAGGGTTTGCCACCAGGCTACAGCCCCGTCCCAAGCCGCGCCCTGGGGGGCAAAGTCACGACCTTTGAGGTAGTCATAGGTGATTTGGTCGGGGTTGACGTAGCCGCAGCGAGCGCCCCCCTCGATCGCCATATTGCAGAGGGTCATGCGCTCTTCCATCGACATCGCCTCAATGGTGGTGCCAGCAAACTCGTAGGCGTAGCCCACGCCGCCTTTTACCCCCAGCGTGCGAATAATGTGCAAAACCACATCTTTGGCGTAGACCCCGGCGGGCAGTGCGCCGTTGACCTCAATCCGGCGCACCTTGAGCTTGCCCAGGGCCAGAGTTTGAGAGGCCAGTACGTCGCGCACCTGGCTGGTGCCAATGCCGAAGGCGATCGCGCCAAACGCGCCGTGGGTAGAGGTATGGCTATCGCCGCAGGCAATCGTCATGCCCGGCTGGGTCAGCCCCTGTTCGGGAGCAATCACGTGGACAATGCCCTGGCTGCCCGAGCCAATGTTGTAGAAGCGAATGCCGTGCTCCTGACAGTTTTGCTCCAGCGCCTGCATCATGGCCTCGGCCAGAGGGTCAGCGAAGGGACGGGCCTGGCTTTCGGTTGGCACGATGTGGTCGACGGTGGCGACGGTGCGCTGGGGATATATCACGCTGAGCTGGCGCTCGCGCACCATGGCAAAAGCTTGGGGGCTGGTGACCTCGTGCACCAGGTGCAGCCCAATAAACAGCTGAGTCTGTCCCGATGGCAGCGTGCCAACGGTGTGTAAATCCCAAACTTTGTCAAACAGCGTACCCTTACTCATGGCAGACCTGTGGGCAAATACGTTGAAATAGGCGTGGCGAAACAATGGCGCATGCGTTGCCAGCTTCTTATCTTAGCCCAAAGCTTCTGCCCTATTGCCCCGCGCAATATCTCTGAAGACTTAATCAGCAACTGTATCGGGTGGCTGGTGGCATCCCTTTATCAATCCTTTACGATTTGCTAGTAAGTTCTAATCTAGTTGGGTTGGGCCTGTAGGCTTTGGTGAAGCGTAAGAGCGCTTAGCCAAAGCCAGCTGCATTTTACGGCTGGCTCGACTCATTTTCGATTCATTATGGAGAATATGTCATGGGTTTTCTAGGCAAGCTGTTCGGTAAAAAAGAAGAAGAAAAAGCTAAGTCCTCCCCCAAAGTCAACGTCAAACAGGCTGCCTCTAAAGCCAAAATCGACGACGCCAAGGTGGGCATTGATGGTGAGTTCGACGAGAGCGGTCTAGCGAAGCGAGTGGCCTTAGCGTTTGACGAAGCGGGGCTATCTGACAACGTAGGGCTATGGGTGGCCCAAACCGGCTCCACCGTGGTGCTGAAGTACAACCCCGATGCTACTGACGTTCTAGAACAGGCCAAGAAAATTGCGATGACTGTAGACGGCGCTACCAATGTGACCACTGAACCTAACTCCTAGAGTCTAGATTTAGGGTCTAGATTCTAAACGCGGTTGATATCAACGCCAGAACCCAAGCCTCGTCGGTGGTTCTGGCGTTTTTAGTGCCTGGTTTTCTGCACAGTTTTTTCTACGCTGTCTCAGCCGGAATGCCAGGAACAGGCTGAGAACAGAGCTGAGGCCGCTGGGCAACCAGTCGCTGGGCGCTGGCGGCAGGTGAAAGCCCTTTGATATCAACCTGCGGAATGACCCGACGACGGCGCTCTAGATCGTGGCGGTAGGCGCGATCGTAGTAGTCCAGAATGATCGAGCAGGCGGCGCGTAGGTTCCCCGATTGAATGTGCTGTACGGCAGCCTGGGTGCGATCGCCCCCCAGGCGCTTGCAAATCCGCTCGGTCGCCTCCACCAGTCCTTCTGTAGACGCCTCGCCGTAAATCTCTACCAGCAGATCGAGCCGTTCGTCGAGCGATCGCACCACCTCCACCGCTGGAGCCGCCTCCATCTGGGCAAACAGCTCGCTGGGAATGCGGCAGGTGCCCACCCGGCTGCTCTCGGCCTCCAGCCAAATCGAGCGATTTCCCTGGAAGCTCACCCACTGTGCCGCCAGCAAATTCTCGTAGTGTTCGGTCGAAGGCTGGGGCGGCAGCAGCAGTGCGCCAAAGCTGCTGCCCCGATGGTTAGCCAGGGCCTCAAGATCTAGCATCGGCTCCCCCAGAGCGGCTAGTTCTTGCAGAATCAGCGTTTTGCCGCTGCCCGTCATGCCGCCCAGCACCATGATGGGCTTGGAGGTAGCCAGGGTATCGCGTACCCAGCGGCGGTAAGACTTGTAGCCACCGTCTAGGAGGTGGACGGTAAATCCGGCCAGTTCTAAGATCCAGCCCATGCCGCCGCTGCGCATGCCCCCTCGCCAGCAGTGCACCCGCAGATGACGATCTGGGGCCAGAGTCTTGGCCGCGCGAACGAACTCGCCACACCTGGGGCCAGCGATATCAAAGCCCAGTTCTACCGCTGATTCGCGCCCCACCTGTTTGTAGCAGGTGCCAACTTTGGCGCGTTCGTCATCGCTAAACAGTGGAAAGCTCACCGCCCCAGGGATGTGCCCATGCTCGTATTCTCCTGGGCTGCGTACGTCAAGGATAGGGCCAGAACTTTGGAGAAAGCTGTCAATATCGAGAAGCTTTGGCATAAATCAGGCTATTGATGCAGATTGAGCCGGTTTTATCAGCTTGCCGTAGCGATCGCACAAAAAACGTACGCATTCGGGAGCCAGGTCGATCGCCAGCTCATCGTAGGCTCCGGTGTTTGGGTTTGGCCAAATCAAAGCATAATCTCCCTTCACAAACTGAAATCGCTCTAAATCTCTCAAGGGCAAAAGTGCTGGGCCAGGATCTTCCTCAATCAGCAGAGGGTAAAAATCTAACTGGTAGATTTCCACATCTAGTGAAGCTTCAAACCAGAGCCTCAGCATATATCCATCTAGATACTCGGCCTTAAGCAACCCGTTTTCATGATTGTTTTGCCACTGAGTCGTATCTGTGGCCAGTGTTCGCCAAGTCTCCCACATCAAGACTTTTACCCCACAATTTCAATTGGTTTGCCGTGCACTGCTCGTTGCCATTGCTCCAAAAGAGCTTCTTCATGAGCGTCTACCCAAGCTTCGATTAAGCGCTTTAGCTTGGGTGGGAGTGATTTGCCGGGTTGCATCCATCGTCGAGACTTAATTTCAATTCGGTAGCTACCGTAATCGTTTTGGTACTTGATATGGACATGAGGTGGCGCATGGTCGTTGTAGTTCATCAAAACGACCAACAATCCCTGTCGGAAGGGGTGTGATACAGGCGGCATTGTATAAACCACAGCATAACTAATTGTCTGAAAGTACAATTAGTTATCTCTTAAGACAATTAGTTAGGCATTGGTGTAGCGGTCGGAGTCGACCCGTCAAGAGGAGCAGGCACCACAATGTAGCCCTGATCGCGATCGCCCAGTACCCAGTTCCGCTCCTGTCCCCAGTTCCACCAGTGAGCCGCCGTGTAGGCGCAGGTGAGGCTGTCGAGCTGGTCTTCGGCCGCTTTCATCGCCGCCCCTGTGAACGGGATCTCGGGTAGGTCAGAATCCGCTAGTTCCAGGGCAGGCTCTAGCCTGGGCAGTACGTCGAGCTGATACTGGCGCAGCTTTTCCAACTCAGGCCGTCGCTGGGCCAGGGTGCCCTTCTTGTACTTAAGGATGCGGCTCAGGCCAAACAGATGTACCGTCGCCGGGTGGGGGAAGACCTCCAGCTGAAACCGTCCTTGCGGCTGAGGATCGCTGTGGGGCTGGTGCCGAAAACCCAAAGCTTCTAGCGCCAGGCCAAAGGCGATCAGTTTTTCGGCAAAGGGGCGGCCCCGGTTGGCGGGGTAGCAGCCGGCGTCGTAGCGACCAAAGTACTTGTGGGCCAGACGATCGGGCAGGCGCATGCCGGTTTCGTTAGGGATGAGGGTGGGGGCATCGACGGCCACCACGGCATTATCAGCACCCTCGGCCCATTGAGATATCCAGGCCAGAATCTCGTCTACCGTCTGCAGGCGATCGAGCCCTACCACTGTGAGAGTCTTGTCTTCCAGATGCAGGCAGCACAAGCCTGTGGGGCCACTCTGCCAGCCCAGGTCAACGCCCAGAAAGCGGTGGTAAGACTGGCTCATTCTTCTAGATCTACATAGTCCCGCTTTAGGCCCCGACGGTACAGGCGAGTGTTGACCTGGGGATAGTCGCAAATGTCGAAATTCAGCCGCATGCCGCCCACTAGGTAAACTAGATCCTCGGTAAACGGGTTGCTCAGGCTGTGGGCCAGCCCCCCAGGAACGAAGCCCATAAAGTCGCCGGGGCCAACCTCAACGGTTTCCTCCCCGAGTTCCGCCATCCCCCGGCCTGAGAGAATATAGATAAACTCTTCCTCAGCCTGGTGGACGTGATACTGGGTTGAGTCGTGGCCGGGTTCGACTCGCACCAGGTGAATACCCAGGTGATGCAGCCCGGTTTCGTCGCCTAGCGACTTGCCGTGGCGGATTGCCCTAGGATTAAGAGGGTGAACAAAGACAGCTTCGGGTAGGGCTGCGATCGCCGCAGCGGTCAGGAGTGGATGATGGTCCGTCATAGGTCAATTCCCGTAGTAGCGTAGATGGGTCGGTGGGCAGTGCCCTACGGCAGCAGCAAACAGATTTCTCAGGCAGGGGTTAGGGAAAACATACATGAAGTCTACACTTGCACAACTCACTACTCGGTTTGACCAGGCTCTAGTTGCCGCCTTTGGCCCAGAACTAGCCGGTACCGACCCCATGCTGGTGCCCACCACCAACTCCAAGTTTGGCGATTACCAGGCCAATTTGGCCATGTCGCTGGCCAAGCCGCTCAAGCAGAAACCCCGCGACATTGCCACCCAAATTGTTGAAAGCCTAGACGTTAGCGACCTCTGCGAACCGCCCGAAGTGGCTGGGCCTGGATTTATCAACCTACGGCTCAAAACTCAGTACTTAGAAGATCAGCTCAGGGCGATGCAGGCCGACCCGCGCCTGGGGGTGGCCCCCGCCGAGCAGCCCCAAAAGGTAATTGTCGATTTCTCTAGCCCCAACATTGCCAAAGAAATGCACGTGGGCCACCTGCGATCGACCATCATCGGCGACTCCATTGCTCGGGTGCAGGAGTTTATGGGCCACGATGTGCTGCGCATCAACCACGTTGGCGACTGGGGCACCCAGTTCGGCATGCTGATCACCCACCTAAAAGAAGCCTGCCCTAAGGCGCTAGAAGCGGATTCATCGGTAGATATTGGCGATCTGGTGGCCTTTTATAAGCAGGCCAAAAAACGCTTCGATACCGACGACGATTTCAAAGTCCGCTCCCGTGAAGCCGTTGTCGCGTTGCAGTCGGGCGACGATACCGCTACCAAAGCCTGGAAAGCTCTCTGCGAACAGTCCCGCAAGGAATTTCAAAAGCTCTACGATCGCCTCGATATCCAGATCCAAGAACGCGGCGAATCCTTCTACAACCCTCTGCTAGTCGATGTTGTGAAAGATTTGAATGCCCAGGGTCTCTTGGTCGAAGACCAGGGTGCCAAGGTTGTCTTCGTCGAGGGCTTCACCAACAAAGACGGTGACCCGCAGCCGCTGATCATTCAAAAAACCGACGGCGGCTACAACTACGCCACCACCGACCTAGCCGCCATTCGCTACCGCACCCAGCAGGACGAGGCCGATCGCGTGCTCTACGTGGTCGACGCCGGGCAGGGCAGCCACTTTGCCCAGGTATTTCAGGTGGCCGCCAAGGCCGGCTGGATTCCCAGTGATATCGAGCTTACCCACGTGCCCTTTGGGGTAGTACAGGGCGAAGACGGCAAAAAGTTTAAAACTCGCTCTGGCGATACCGTACGCCTCAAGGATCTGCTCGATGAGGCGGTCAGTCGCGCCCGCGCCGACTTGGAGAATCGCATTCAGGCTGAGGAACGGCAAGAAACCGAGGCCTTCATTCAAAACGCAGCCGAAGCGGTGGGCATTGGTGCGGTAAAGTACGCCGACCTGAGCCAAAATCGCACCAGCAACTACATCTTCAGCTTTGACAAAATGCTGACCCTCCAGGGCAATACGGCTCCCTACATGCTCTATGCCTACGTGCGGGTGCAGGGCATTAGCCGCAAGGGTACTATCGATTTCGACCACCTGCCCGCCGAGGCCCGCATGCACCTCGAAGATGACACCGAGTTTGCCCTGGCTCGGCACCTGCTCCAGCTAGATCAGGTGGTGGAAGAAGTGGCACGCGATCTCTCCCCCAACCGGCTCTGCCAGTACCTGTTTGAGCTGAGCCAAAAGTTTAACCAGTTCTACGATCGCTGCCCGGTGCTTCAGGCGGCAGATCCTCAGCGCACCTCCCGTCTATTGCTCTGTGATCTTACCGCTAAAACGCTTAAGCTGGGCCTATCGCTGCTGGGCATTCAGGTGCTAGAGCGCATGTAAAATTGCTGACACAACGGCTATGTTTAGCTAATATCCTCCCAAAGACAGGAGATATTCTGGTTCAAATTTGCTTCCCTCAAGATGGGTGCAATATTAGGGCAATATCTAGGACTTAAGCAGGGCATCTATCCTGAAGGGATACCCCGACATCTAAACTGCAATTTTGTAATGCTTAGTTAACAAAAGTTTCTGCCTTGAAAAGGTTTCAAAATCTTTTTGAGTTAGAGGCTTTTAGTCTGCCCAAGCCAATGCTTTACAAGCTACTTTTATAGAAGTAATGCGGTTTCAAAAAGATTGTGTGTCTGATCCTGACTGCTGGTGAATAGAGTCACGTGTTAGGGAAAGCTATGGTTGCATCTCAGACTAGTTTTTAAGTTTTTGGTTGAGACTATCACATGGCCTACGCGGTAGTGGGGCACTACAATGCTGGCTTAATCGGCTTATCTTTGGGCGTTGCAGCGCTAGCGTCTTTTACCACCCTGAGGTTAGGGCGGCAAATTTTGAGCATAGAGCGTTACAAGTGGTCCTGGCTGGTCGGGGGTGGGCTGGCGATGGGCATAGGCATTTGGGCCACTCACTTTATCGGTATGCTGGCCCTCGAACTGCCCATGCCGGTTACCTACGATATTGTGATGACCGGCCTATCGCTGGTGAGTGCGGTGCTGGCGGCCAGTGTGGCGCTAGCGCTCGTCAGTCGGCCCAATTTGAGCTGGCCTGGCCTAGGGCTGGGGGGTCTGGTTATGGGTTTGGCGATCGCCTGGATGCACTACACCGGCATGGCGGCAATGGAAATGTCGGCTCACCTGAGCTATCACTGGCCCCTAGTCGCCCTCTCAGTGGTCATAGCCGTAGTCGCCTCGACGGCAGCGCTAGGGCTCAACCTCTGGCCGCAGCGTCACCCAGAGCTGCCCCTGCCCTGGTTCACTAAGTTATCAGTACCGACTCTGGGCGTCGCCATTGGCGGCCTGCACTACACCGCTATGGCTGCCACCGTATTTCAGCCCAACGATCTGATCATCAATGAAGGGGGACTGCTCAGTTTAGAAGCCCGATGGCTGGCTCTAGCGCTAGGTCTCGGGGTGGCCACAATTTTGCTTATTACCCTAATCGCGCTGCGGATTAACCGTCGCCTCACCCAGGAGCGCCTACAGGAAGTTGCCCTCGCCAACAGTGAACAGCGCTTTCGCGCCTTAATCCGTGAAATGGCGGTGGGGGCGCTGCTGCTCAATGCTGAGGGCGAAATTTTAATTCGTAACCAGGCGGCTCAGCAGCTGCTGCATCTACCCGAAGGCGGAAACGATCCGCTGGTGTTTGGCCAGTCTGGCTATGTTCAGCACGAAGACGGCACGCCTTTTTTGGCAGCAGATCTGCCGGTGCAGCGAGCCATTGCCAAAAAAACTCCCCTGGGGGAGGTGGTGATTGGGGTTAGCGCTACCCAGGCCGACCCGCCGCGCTGGCTGCTGGTGAATGTTGACCCTCAGCTCAACGAGGCTGGGCAGGTGGAAAGGGTGGTGTGCACCTGTAGCGACATTACGATGCAGAAGCAGGCCGAGGTGGCGGTACGGGCCGTGGCCAACCGCGAGAAAGCGGTGATGCAGATCGTGCAGCGCATGCGCCAAACCCTGGATCTGGAGGCTATTTTTGCCGCTACCACCGAAGAATTGCAGCAGGTTCTCAGCTGCGATCGCGTCTGGATCTACCGCTTCAACCCTGACTGGAGCGGTACCGTAGTGGCCGAAGCGCTGACTGACCCCATGGCCCTTTCTACGATGGCGACGGCGGCAGTCAGCGATCGCCTCATTGGCCAAGACGACTGCGGCGTTCGCCAGCTGCAAAGCGGCGATCTTGACGATGGCTACCTGCTGTTCGAAGATACCTACCTGCAAGAAACCCAGGCCGAAACCTACCGCCAAGACCGCACCTACCACCGCGTCAACGATATTTACACCAAAGGGTTTAACACTTGCTACCTAGAGTTTCTAGAGCGGTGGCAGGTGCGCGCCTACGTCATTGTGCCTATTTTCGCTGGCAGTCAGCTCTGGGGGCTGCTGGGCATCTACGCTCACCACCATCCTCGCACCTGGACTCGTAACGAAGTCAAAATGGTGCTCCAGGTCGGTACTCACCTGGGTACGGCTGTACAGCAGGCCGATCTGCTGCGGCAGACCCAGCAGCAGGCCCAGGCCCTAGCGCTGGCCAAGCGTACCGCCGATGCCGCCAGCCAGGCCAAGGGCGACTTTTTAGCCAGCATGAGCCACGAACTGCGCACACCCCTCAACGCCATTCTGGGCTTTACCCAAATTTTGCACGACGACGATAGTTTAGATGCTGCCCACCGCGACTTGATTTCTATTGTCAACCGCAGCGGCAACCACCTGCTAGGGCTAGTCAATAATGTGCTGTCGCTGGCCAAAGTTGAGGCCAACAAAATCACCCTCAATGAAGGGGCTTTCGACCTACACCAGCTACTTCAGGCCGTAGACGACCTACTGCAGCTCAAGGCTGAGATAAAGGGCATTCAGCTAGAGGTGGTGCAGCCTCCAGATCTGCCCCATCAGCTTTGGGCTGACGAGGGCAAGCTGCGGCAGATCTTAATTAACCTAATTGGCAACGCGATTAAATTTACCCCTCAGGGCAGCGTTGTAGTGCGATCGCGCCTTCAGAGGAACTTTGACAACCCAACCCAGCCCTACCGTCTCGATATCGTGGTGCAAGATACGGGCGTAGGCATTGGCGAAGAAGAAATTGACTGTCTGTTTCAGCCCTTTTACCAGACCCAGTCGGGGCGTCGCTCCGCTGAAGGCACTGGGTTGGGGCTATCGCTCAGCTACAACTTTGCTCAGCTGATGGGAGGTGACATTACCGTGACCAGCCAGCCTGAGGTGGGCTCAACCTTTTGGGTCAGTCTGCCCGTAGGTACGGCTACGATTGCCGCTAAATCAGAGCAGCCAGAACATGAGATTCTGCGCCTGGCCCCTCATCAACCCGCCCTCCGAATTCTAGTCGCTGACGATGTGGCCGAAAGCCGGCTGCTGCTTCGCCACTGGCTAGAGGGAGTTGGGTTTGAGGTGCGCGAAGCCAGCCAGGGCCAGGAGGCCATTGACCTGTGGCAGTCGTGGCAGCCTCATCTGATCTGCCTTGACATGCGCATGCCTGTGCTCGACGGCTACGGAGTGGCGCGTCGGATACGCGAGCTGCCCGGAGGCTATACCACCGCGATTATTGCAGTTACCGCCAGCGTCTTTGAGGAACAGCGCTCCGACTGCATAGCAGCAGGTTGTAACGCAGTATTGCCCAAACCCCTTCAGCGGCGGGAGCTGCTCGATCTGATTGGTTGTAGCCTGGGCCTTATCTATCAGTATGCCGCTGGGTCTGAAACAGAGCGCAAAGATAGCGCCATGGGGGATTGGCCCCAAGGGAGTATCGCAGCCCTGGCTGATTACCCTGGGCAAAGCTCACCGAGAGAGCATCGCCCCCTTACCCAGGCCGACTTTAGTTGTCTTTCCCCTGACTGGCTGAGCCAAATCCACCAGGCGGCTCAGGCGGCGGACGATCGCCGCGTGCGCCAGCTGATTGCCCAACTCTCCTCCGATCAAGAATCCCTAGCAGAGCGTTTAACTCGTTTGGTCAACGATTTTCGCCTCGATGTCATCATTGACCTCACCGTTCCCCCCTCGACGATTTCCCTGTAGCTGATTCAACCTATGACTACTGCTGTACCCCATTTCCACAAGGATGCAGACATTCAGGACGCAGATATTCTATTGGTAGATGATATTCCCGATAATTTGCGGGTGTTGTCTACCATTCTGGAATCGGAGGGCTACCGCTGCCGTAAGGCGATTAGTGGTGCGCTGGCTCTTAACGCCATTGCGCTGGCCCCCCCAGATCTGATTTTGCTCGATATCACCATGCCAACCATGGATGGTTTTGAGGTCTGCCGTCAGCTCAAAGTCAACGAGAGCACCCGGAACATTCCGATTATTTTCCTGACTGCCCGCGATGCCGAAACCGAAAAAGAGCAGGCTTTTAGCCTCGGGGCTGCCGATTATATTGTCAAGCCTTTCATGGCCTACGAGGTACGGCTGCGGGTCAAACACCAGCTTGCCCTGCGTCGACAGCAGCAGCAGCTAGAGATTCAAAATCAGCAGCTCCAGGCTGAAATTAAAGAACGCCAGCAGGCCGAGGCTGAACTCCGTCGGCAGCGGCAGCGTTCTGAAGATCTATTGACTAACGTACTGCCCTTTCAAATTGCCCAACGCCTCAAAGATCGGGAGCAGGCGATCGCCGATCAGTTTGACGCCGTCACGATTTTATTCGCCGATATCGTCGGCTTTAGTCCCGTGGCGGCTCAGCTGGCCCCCTGCGAGCTGGTGCATCTGCTCAACCAGATGTTTTCTCGCTTTGACGAACTGGCCGCCATCTATAAACTAGAAAAAATTAAAACCATCGGCGATGCCTACATGGTGGCCGCCGGGGTGCCCTGTCCCCGGCCTGATCACGCCCAGGCGATCGCCCACATGGCGCTGGATATGCAGACCACTATCAGCGACTTCCAGCGGCCCGACGGTCAACCCTTCAAGCTGCGCATCGGCATCAACTCAGGCAGCGTCGTGGCCGGGGTGATTGGCATTCGCAAATTTATTTACGATCTCTGGGGCGACACCGTTAACATCGCCAGCTTTATGGAAACGACTGGCGAAGCCGGCAAAATTCAGGTGTCAGAGCTGACCTATGTCCACCTCAAAGACCACTTTACCCTAGAGCCTCGCGGCCCAGTCGGCCTCAAAAATGGCGATAGCATGACCACCTACTGGCTGAGTAGCCAAGCTCAGGCTACCCCCAACCCCACCCGAATTACGACTCTAGAGTATCCCACCGGCCCGGCCCTGTGCTGCGGTTAACCCTTAGCTATCGGCAGCGGCCCCTACTTCTACCGGTACCAGATCTGGGGCTTGGGTTACGCTCAGCGCCGCCTCGACCAACCCTAGAAATAGCGGGTGAGGGGCGCTGGGCCGCGACTGAAACTCAGGGTGAAACTGGCTAGCGATAAAGAAGGGATGGCTGGGCAGCTCGATAATCTCTACCAGACGACCGTCGGGAGAGGTGCCACTAACGGTATAGCCAGACTCCACAAACAAGTTGCGGTAGGCGTTGTTGAACTCGTAGCGGTGGCGATGGCGCTCGTAGATCACCTCTTTGCCATAGATGCGGCTGGCCAGGGTATCGGGCACTAGGCGGCAGGGATAAAGGCCCAAACGCATAGTACCGCCCAGATCCACGACATCCTGCTGCTCGGGCAGCAGGCTGATGACTGGATTGGGGGTTTCGGGGGTAAATTCTGAACTGTCGGCTCCGTCGAGTTGAACCACGTGGCGGGCCCACTCGACCACTGAGCACTGCATACCCAGGCACAAACCCAAAAAAGGAATGCCCCGCGTCCGGGCATACTCGATCGCCTGTACTTTGCCGCCAATGCCGCGCGAGCCAAACCCTCCTGGCACCAGAATGCCGTTGACGCCGCTGAGGTGAGCCTCAGAGCCGTCAACTTCAATGTCTTCAGAGTTAATCCAGCGCACGTTGAGGGCAGCTCGATGGGCGATCGCGGCGTGGCGCAGCGCCTCCACCACCGACAGGTAGGCATCGTTGAGGCTGACATACTTGCCCACAATCGCAATATCGACCGGTCGGCTAGAGCCGTAGAGCCCCTCCACAATAAGTTCCCACTGGCCCAGGTGGGGCTGGCGCTGATCCAACGCCAACGTCTTCAAAGCCTGGTGGGCCAGCCCTTCTTGCTCCAGCTTTAGAGGCACTTCGTAAATGCTGCTGGCATCTTGGCAGGTAACCACCGCCTCGGCAGGCACGTCGCAAAACTCAGCAATCTTTTCCTTCATGGGCTGGGGCAGCGGGCATTCACAGCGGCACACCAAGATGTCGGGCTGAATGCCAATCGATCGCAGCTCTTTGACCGAGTGCTGGGTGGGCTTGGTCTTCAATTCCCCCGCCGACGCTATGTAGGGCACCAGGGTAACGTGCATGTAGAGCACGTCCTGACGACCCACATCCTTTCGAAACTGACGAATCGCCTCCAAAAACGGCAGCGACTCAATGTCGCCCACGGTGCCGCCAATTTCGGTGATCACCACATCGGGGTTGGTGTTGCGAGCCACCCGGTGAATGCGCTCCTTGATCTCATTAGTAATGTGGGGAATTACCTGCACCGTGCCCCCCTGGTAATCGCCCCGCCGCTCTTTGTTGATCACCGCCTGGTAGATAGAACCGGTGGTAACGCTGTTCAGCCGCGACATGGCCGTATCGGTAAACCGCTCGTAGTGGCCCAGGTCGAGGTCGGTTTCGGCCCCATCTTCGGTCACAAACACCTCCCCGTGCTGAAAGGGGCTCATCGTGCCAGGGTCGACGTTGATGTAGGGGTCGAGTTTTAGAATCGAGACCGAGTAGTCGCGCGACTTTAGCAATCGCCCCAGACTGGCCGCGACAATGCCCTTGCCGATGCTCGACACTACGCCGCCGGTTACAAACACAAACTTCGTCATAGCAGCTTAACCCAGACCCCAGGAGCGTTAACCCGTTAATTGTGCCACAGGGGCTAGGTGATTCGTGTCGATCCCAAAATGCCGTCTGTAGAGCAGGCCAGGGGGAGAGGGGACTAGGAAAGACTGGCTTAAGCGCTGGGAGAACCCTCGCCATTACCCGACTCGGGCTGCACCCGTCGCTGTACCGAGTCGCCGTGGGAAGGCAGCCCCTCGGTCTCAGTCAGCACCGCGATCGCCTCCGCTACGCCTCGCAAGGCTTCAGGAGAGTACTGCATTAGGCTGGAGTGCTTCATAAAGGTCTCGGTCGAAAGTGGTGAGGCATAGCGGGCCGCCCCCGAGGTAGGCAACGTGTGATTGGGGCCAGCCAGGTAGTCACCCACCGCTTCAGGAGTAGAGTGGCCTAAAAAGATTGCTCCGGCATGGCGAATGTGCTCCAGCAGATCCCAGGGCTCGGCTACTTCCAGTTGCAAGTGCTCGGGGGCAAAGCCATTAGACAGTTCGGCCGCCATCTCTAAACTATCGACCACAACCGCCAGCCCATAGTTGGCGATCGCCTTCTCGGTTAGGGTCTGGCGCGGGTGCCCGACCAGCTGCCGGTCTACCTCGGCGGCCACCCTCGTCGCCAAAGCCTCACTCGTCGTAATCAAAACAGCAGCGGCAATCGGATCGTGCTCCGCCTGGGCCAGCAGATCGGCGGCGACATGGGCGGGGTTGGCCGTATGGTCAGCAATTACCAGAACTTCAGACGGCCCTGCCAACGAGTCGATACCTACGGTGCCGAACACCAGTTTTTTTGCCAGCGTGACGTAGATATTGCCGGGGCCGGTAATTATATCCACCGCCGGTACTGTCTCAGTACCGTAGGCCAACGCCCCGATCGCCTGGGCACCCCCAACCCGATAAATTTCGGTAATACCCGCCTCCTGAGCCGCCACCAGCACCGCTGGGTTGACTGTACCCGTTTGGCCAGGAGGGGTGACCATGACCACCTGCTTGACCCCAGCCACCCGAGCTGGAATCGCGTTCATAATTACGGTACTGGGGTAGGAAGCGCGCCCCCCAGGAACGTAAATCCCGGCTCGATCAACGGGGGTATAGCGCTTGCCCAGCACCACGCCATTGTCTTCAAACCTTACCCAGCTCTGGGGAACCCGCTGGCGGTGAAAGGCTTCTACATTTTTGCAGGCTAGCCGAATGGCATCCAGCAGACCCTTACTCACCTGCTGATAGGCCGCATCCAGCTCAGCCCCCGAAAAGCGCAGCCCAGCGGCGGCTAGGGTGACTCCGTCAAAGTCCGCAGTATACTGGATAAGGGCTTGGTCTCCCTGGCGGCGAACAGCATGCAAAATTTCTCGAACTGTGGCTTCCTTATGGACGACTTGATCGTCGTGGGTGCGGGCACAGATGCGTTGTAGCTCTGTTCTTGCCTCGGGTAGCTGATGGGTGATGCGCAGCATTACAGCCAGGAATCCAGATAAGCTAGCAAGGTATGGTTCGCTAGGTGAGCTGCTGGGGAGCGGTAAAACATCCCGAAAAGGCAGTCAACACCAGCGTTCTAACATCCTAGTCGATCTACAGACTAATTTGGTAGCCAGCCAAAGCATTCGATTACACCAATTGGCACCAATTAGTGCTAACATGCTTTATCCAGTCAATAATCTTGTTAAGCTAGGGCGAACTGTGGCAAACATCAAGTCTGCACTAAAACGAATTGAAATTACCGAGCGCAATCGGTTGCACAACCGAACCTACAAGTCAGCGGTTAAAACGTTGACCAAAAACTACCTCTCTGCTGTTGACGCCCATCGGGCTGCCCCTAGCGCCGATACTCAAAAGCAGGTTGAAGCCACTATGGCTGCTGCCTACAGCAAAATTGATAAGGCTGTAAAGCGCGGCGTGCTTCACCCTAATACCGGTGCCCGTAAAAAATCTGGCCTGGCTCGGGTGCTCAAGGCTCAAGAGGCGACAGGGGCTGCGTCCTAGGGTTTCCCTGGGTCTTAAACACGCTGGGCTGCCGTTTCTTGTCGCTGCATTTGTTATGCCTTTGGTTGATACCCACGTACATCTCAATTTTGATACGTTTACTGGGGATCTCGACGACCTAACCCAGGCCTGGAGACAGGCCGGGGTTTTGGCTTTGGTGCATTCCTGCGTTGAGCCCGGAGAGTTTGCGGGAATGCAGGCGATCGCCGATCGTATTCCCGAGCTTTACCTGTCCGTAGGGCTTCACCCCCTCGACATGGACAAGTGGACTAGCGCTACGGCCGCTCAAATTGCTGAGTTGGCGGCTTCTGACAGTCGGGTGGTTGCTATTGGCGAAACCGGACTTGATTTCTTTAAAGCGGCTGATGAAGCTGTGCAGCGCGAGGCCTTTTGGCAGCAGCTAACCATTGCCCACAGCTTGGATCTGCCGGTGATCGTTCACTGCCGCGATGCGGCCCAGGCTACAGCTGAGGTGATTGACGAGTTTCAGCGTCATGTGGGTCCTGTTGGCGGCGTTATGCACTGCTGGGCAGGTACTCCGACAGAGACTCAGCAGTTTCTTGATCTGGGGTTTTATATTAGCTTTAGCGGCATTGTTACGTTCAAGAATGCCCATCAGGTCAAAGCCTCTGCTCAAATGGTGCCTGCCCATCGGTTGCTCGTCGAAACTGACTGTCCCTTTCTTTCTCCCGAGCCGCGGCGCAAAGAACGCCGCAACCAGCCTGCCTTTGTGTATCATGTGGCGGCTTACCTGGCCGAGCTGCGCCAGGTCGATTTTGAAGCCTTGGCTCAGACTACCACCCGCAATGCTGTGACCTTGTTTAAATTACCCGAGCCGTCCCAATTGCTTGCTGCTGATCCCAACTTGTTGCCCTATGTAGCCACTTCGGCGAGCTGCTAGACGGTTAGTCTAAGGCGCTGGGGCGATCGCTGTTGGACAGCCTCTCTCCAAGTATTAGACCCGACCTTTGCGGCCATCCTACTTTACCGCCCCGATTTGCTCACTCACTCCGTTCGAGATGTGTCGTTACACCCTGACTCATCTGCCCCTGGCCGACCTGTACTAGGAGACCCATGACTGAAACCACCGTTTACCAAACTACTCCCAACTTTGTTCTACCTGACCTGGTAGAGATTCAGCGGTCTAGCTTTCGCTGGTTTTTAGAAGAAGGGCTAATTGAAGAGCTGGAAAGCTTCTCTCCTATTACTGACTACACCGGCAAGCTAGAGCTGCACTTTCTCGGTAAGCAGTACAAGCTCAAAAGCCCAAAGTACGATGTCGATGAGGCCAAGCGGCGGGACGCTACCTACGCCGTGCAGATGTATGTGCCCACCCGGCTAATCAACAAAGAAACCGGTGAGATCAAAGAGCAGGAAGTCTTCATTGGCGATCTGCCTCTAATGACCGATCGCGGCACCTTCATTATTAACGGGGCCGAGCGGGTGATCGTCAACCAGATCGTGCGCAGCCCTGGGGTCTACTACAAGGCCGAAACCGACAAAAACGGTCGCCGCACCTACAACGCCAACCTGATTCCCAACCGGGGGGCCTGGCTCAAGTTCGAGACCGATAAAAACGACCTGGTCTGGGTGCGGATCGACAAAACTCGCAAGCTGTCGGCTCAGGTGCTGCTAAAGGCGTTGGGCCTTACCGACAACGAGATCTTCGACTCGTTGCGCCACCCCGACTACTTTCAAAAAACCATTGAGAAAGAAGGACAGTTCAGCGAAGAAGAAGCCCTGCTTGAGCTGTACCGCAAGCTGCGCCCCGGTGAGCCTCCTACCGTGGCTGGGGGTGAACAGCTGCTGCACTCGCGTTTCTCTGATCCCAAGCGATACGACCTGGGTCGAGTCGGTCGTTACAAGCTCAACCGCAAGCTGCGCCTCAACGTGCCCGACGCCACTCGGGTGCTGACGCCGACTGACATTCTCTCGGCGATCGACTACCTGATTAATCTGGAGTTCGACATTGGTTCCATTGACGATATTGACCACCTGGGCAACCGCCGGGTGCGTTCTGTCGGCGAGCTGCTGCAAAACCAGGTGCGGGTAGGTCTCAACCGCCTAGAGCGCATCATCCGAGAGCGCATGACCGTCTCCGACTCTGATTCGCTGACGCCGGCCTCGCTGGTGAACCCCAAGCCACTGGTAGCAGCTATCAAGGAGTTCTTTGGCTCCAGCCAGCTGTCTCAGTTTATGGATCAGACCAACCCCCTGGCGGAGTTGACCCACAAGCGCCGTATTAGTGCCCTTGGTCCTGGCGGTCTGACCCGCGAGCGGGCAGGCTTTGCCGTGCGCGACATTCACCCCTCTCACTACGGGCGCATTTGCCCCATTGAAACACCGGAGGGGCCTAACGCGGGTCTGATTGGCTCTCTGGCTACCCACGCCCGAGTCAACGAGTTTGGCTTTATTGAGACACCTTTCTTCAAAGCTGAGAATGGCTTTGTCTTTAAAGACGTTGAGCCTATCTATATGACCGCTGACGAAGAAGACGATCTGCGGGTAGCCCCCGGTGATATCGCCACTGACGAAAATGGCTACATCATCGGCGACACCATTCCGGTGCGCTACCGGCAGGACTTTACCACCACTGACTCCACCGAGGTGGACTACGTGGCCGTATCGCCCGTGCAGATTATCTCTGTTGCCACCTCGCTGATTCCCTTCCTGGAGCATGATGACGCCAACCGCGCTCTGATGGGTTCGAACATGCAGCGTCAGGCGGTGCCGCTGCTGCAGCCCGAGCGTCCCCTGGTGGGTACGGGGCTTGAGGCTCAGGCCGCTCGCGACTCCGGCATGGTAATCATTAGCCGTTCCGACGGCGAGGTTGTCTACCTCGACGCCGACATGATCAAGGTGCGCGACCCAGAAGGCAGCGTTCACGAGTACGAGCTGCAAAAGTACCAGCGCTCTAACCAGGACACCTGTCTAAACCAGCGCCCCATTGTGTTTCCTGGTGAACAGGTACAGTCGGGGCAGGTGCTAGCCGACGGCTCGGCTACCGAAGGGGGTGAACTGGCCCTAGGGCAAAACGTGCTGGTGGCCTACATGCCTTGGGAAGGCTACAACTACGAGGACGCCATTCTGCTCAGCGAGCGGTTGGTGTACGACGACATCTATACCTCCATCCACGTGGAGAAGTTTGAGATCGAGGCGCGCCAGACCAAGCTCGGTCCCGAGGAGATTACGCGGGAAATTCCTAATGTCGGCGAAGATTCCCTGCGCCAGCTCGATGAAACCGGCATTATTCGCATCGGCGCTTGGGTAGAGTCAGGAGATATTCTGGTCGGTAAAGTTACCCCTAAGGGCGAATCAGACCAGCCCCCGGAAGAAAAACTGCTGCGGGCCATTTTTGGCGAAAAAGCCCGAGATGTGCGCGATAACTCTCTGCGGGTGCCCAACGGCGAAAAGGGTCGAGTGGTTGATGTGCGGGTGTTTACCCGTGAGCAAGGCGATGAGCTGCCCCCCGGTGCCAATATGGTGGTGCGGGTCTATGTGGCCCAGAAGCGCAAGATTCAGGTGGGCGACAAAATGGCCGGTCGTCACGGCAACAAGGGGATTATCTCGCGCATTTTGCCCATCGAAGATATGCCCTATCTGCCCGATGGTACGCCCATCGACATTGCCCTCAACCCGCTGGGGGTGCCCTCCCGTATGAACGTGGGACAGGTGTTTGAGTGCCTGCTCGGCTGGGCTGCCGACAACCTGGATTGTCGCTTTAAGGTGATTCCCTTTGACGAGATGTACGGAGAGGAGGCCTCTCGCAACTCCACCCACGGCAAGCTGATGGAGGCTCGGGAAACCACCGGTAAAGACTGGATCTTTAACCCTGAGGATCCCGGTAAAATCGTGCTGCGGGATGGTCGCACAGGGGAGGCCTTCGATAAGGCGATTACGGTGGGTAGAGCCTACATGCTGAAGCTAGTCCACCTAGTCGACGACAAGATCCACGCCCGTTCTACAGGCCCTTACTCACTGGTGACCCAGCAGCCCCTAGGCGGTAAGGCCCAGCAGGGCGGCCAGCGATTTGGCGAAATGGAAGTGTGGGCGCTAGAAGCCTTTGGGGCAGCCTACACCCTCCAGGAGCTGTTGACGGTGAAATCTGATGACATGCAGGGGCGCAACGAGGCGCTCAATGCGATCGTCAAGGGCAAGTCAATTCCTCGTCCTGGCACCCCTGAGTCATTCAAGGTGCTGATGCGAGAGCTGCAGTCCCTCTGTTTAGATATTGCGGTGCACAAGGTCGAGACCCGTGAAGACGGTACTAGCCGCGATACCGAAGTAGACTTGATGGCCGATGTTAACAGTCGTCGTACCCCATCTCGCCCCACCTACGAGTCTATTGCTGCTCGGGATGAAGAGCTAGAAGAAGCAGAATAGCCCCTCCTTACTGCCGCTCCCCAAATTGTGTCTAGACAGTATAGGGGAGCGGCCTTATACCCTCCTGATCTAGACAAGCGTCCTTTCAAGGAAAACACCCAGCATGGCCAAGCTAGAGCAACGGTTTGACTACGTCAAAATTGGAATCGCCTCCCCTGAACGTATTCGCCAGTGGGGAGAGCGCACCCTGCCCAACGGCCAAATCGTGGGCGAAGTGACCAAGCCCGAAACCATTAACTACCGCACGCTTAAGCCTGAGATGGACGGGTTGTTTTGCGAACGCATCTTTGGGCCCGCCAAGGACTGGGAATGCCACTGCGGTAAGTACAAGCGGGTGCGTCATCGGGGTATTGTGTGCGAGCGCTGCGGGGTAGAAGTAACCGAGTCGCGAGTTCGCCGTCACCGGATGGGCTATATCAAGCTGGCTGCCCCGGTGGCCCACGTATGGTACTTAAAGGGTATTCCCAGCTATATTGCTATTTTGCTCGACATGCCCCTACGGGATGTGGAGCAGATTGTCTACTTCAACGCCTACGTGGTGCTCGATCCGGGTAATGCCGACAATCTCAGCTACAAGCAGCTGCTGACCGAAGATCAGTGGATTGAAATTGAGGATCAGCTCTACGACGAAGAAACCGAGCTGTCTGGCGTTGAGGTTGGGATCGGGGCCGAAGCTCTCCAGCGGCTGCTGGAAGATCTGGAGCTAGAGATCACGGCGGAGAAGCTGCGGGAAGACATTGCCAATTCTAAAGGTCAGAAGCGAGCCAAGCTGATCAAACGCCTGCGGGTAATTGACAACTTTATCGCCACCGGTTCCAAGACAGAGTGGATGGTGCTGGACGTGATTCCGGTGATTCCGCCCGACCTCAGGCCAATGGTGCAGCTAGATGGCGGTCGTTTTGCCACTTCTGACCTCAATGACCTCTACCGCCGTGTGATCAACCGCAACAACCGGCTGGCTCGCCTACAGGAGATTCTGGCTCCAGAAATCATTGTCCGCAACGAGAAGCGGATGCTGCAGGAGGCGGTCGATGCTCTGATCGACAATGGTCGTCGGGGGCGCACCGTGGTTGGGGCCAACAACCGGCCGCTGAAATCTCTCTCTGACATCATTGAGGGTAAGCAGGGTCGCTTCCGCCAAAACCTCTTAGGTAAGCGGGTTGACTACTCTGGCCGTTCCGTAATTGTGGTTGGCCCTAAGCTACAGATCCACCAGTGCGGACTGCCTCGGGAGATGGCGATCGAGCTATTTCAGCCCTTTGTGATCCATCGGCTGATTCGCCAGGGTTTAGTCAACAACATCAAAGCGGCTAAGAAGCTGATTCAGCACAATGATCCAAGCGTGTGGGACGTGCTGGAAGAGGTAATTGAGAGCCATCCCGTAATGCTAAACCGGGCACCTACCCTGCACCGTTTGGGCATTCAGGCCTTTGAGCCGATTTTGGTGGAGGGTCGCGCTATTCAGCTGCACCCGCTGGTGTGTCCGGCCTTTAACGCCGACTTTGACGGTGACCAGATGGCAGTGCACGTGCCGCTGTCGCTGGAGGCCCAGTCGGAGGCCCGCCTGCTGATGCTGGCCTCTAACAATGTGCTGTCACCCGCAACGGGGCAGCCGATCATTACCCCATCTCAGGATATGGTGCTGGGCTGCTACTATCTGACGGCGGAAAACCCTGACGCCAATAAGGGTGAAGGCCACTACTTCGCCGGTATGGAGGACGCCATTATGGCCTTTGAGCAGGGCATAGTCGATCTTCATTCCAAGGTGTGGCTGCGGTTTGATGGGGAGGTTGAGTCTGACCAACCCAAGTCGGCTGCCCCCGAGCGCATGGAGTCTGAGGACGGCACCATTACTGAAATCTACCCCGATCGCCGGGTGCGTTTAGACAGCGAGGGCAGCTTGATTTCTCAGTACATCAAGACCACGCCGGGCCGCATTATCTACAACAAGGCGGTGCTCGACGCGATCGCTGGCTAGGGGCCACAAAAACACCACAGCACGAACATCACACTACAAGGGCAAAACCTATGGCTGAGCAAGGGGCACCTCAATCCTCTCCGATTTTTCGGAATCGCATTATTGACAAGAAACAGCTTAAAAAGCTGATTGCCTGGTCGTTTACCCAGCACGGCACCGCGCGTACCTCTCAGATGGCCGACCGGATTAAGGAGCTGGGCTTTAAGTATGCCACTCGGGCCGGGGTCTCCATTAGCGTGGAAGATCTTCAGGTGCCGCAGCAGAAGAAAGGCATGCTGGCCGCCGCCGAAGAAGATATTCGCATCACCGAAGAGCGCTACACCCGCGGTGAAATTACCGAGGTAGAGCGCCTAACCAAGGTGATTGACACCTGGAACGACACCAGCGAAGAGCTGAAGGATCAGGTAGTCAAGAACTTTAAGGAAAACAACCCGCTCAACTCGGTCTACATGATGGCCTTCTCGGGAGCACGGGGAAACATCTCCCAGGTGCGCCAGCTGGTCGGCATGCGAGGTCTGATGGCCAACCCCCAGGGAGAAATCATTGACCTCCCGATCAAAACTAACTTCCGCGAGGGGCTGACGGTTACCGAGTACGTGATTTCCTCCTACGGGGCGCGCAAGGGTCTAGTCGATACCGCCCTGCGCACCGCTGACTCGGGCTACCTGACCCGTCGCCTAGTCGATGTGTCTCAGGACGTGATTATCCGCGAGCACGACTGCGGCACCGAGCGCGGTATTCCCCTGCGCAGCATGACCGACGGTGAGCGGGTGCTGATTCCCCTAGAGAACCGCCTGCTAGGCCGAGTGGTTGCCGAGGATGTCATACACCCCAAAACTGGCGAGGTGCTGCTGGAGAAGGATCATCCCGTCTCTCCAGAAACCGCAGAAATGCTGGCAGAGGCTGGAGTTGCAGGGGTAGTGGCGCGATCGCCCCTCACCTGTGAGGCCACCCGTTCTGTCTGCCGCCTCTGCTACGGCTGGAGCCTGGCTCACTCTGAAATGGTCGATTTGGGCGAAGCGGTGGGCATTATTGCTGCCCAGTCCATCGGTGAACCCGGTACCCAGATGACCATGCGCACCTTCCACACTGGCGGTACCTTCACGGGCGAAGTGGCACCCCGCATTCGAGCTACCAAGGACGGCACCGTGAAGCTGCCTAAAAATCTCAAGACCCGTGCCTTCCGCACCCGCTATGGTGAAGAAGCCCTCATGCTGGAGGGAAATGCCGACATCGTGATCGAAGGTACAGGCAAAAATAAAACCGAGTCTCTACCCCAGGGCACCATTTTGTTTGTCAACGACGGCGAAACGGTTCAAAAAGAGCAGCTGCTCGCCGAGTTGCCCTCCGCCGGTCGTACTCGTAAGGTGACTGAGAAGGCCACCAAAGACGTCACCTCCGACCTGGCTGGGGAAGTAAAATTTGCTGGCCTAGTCCAGGAAGAGAAAACTGACCGCCAGGGCAACACCACTCGCCTGGCCCAGCGGGGCGGCTTGCTGTGGGTGCTAGCTGGCGATGTGTACAACCTGCCCCCCAGCGCTGAGCCTGTGGTGCGCAACGGTGACTATGTCAATGCCGATGACACCCTGGCCGAAACCAAGCTCACCACCGAGCGGGGCGGTTTAGTGCGCCTGCCCGAAGCCGACGACGAAAAGGGCACTCGCGAGGTCGAAATTATCACCGCTTCAGTGATGCTGAACCAGGCTCAGGTGCGTAAAGAGCACGGCCAGGGACGCGAACACTACTTCATTGAGACCGCTCACGGTCAGCGCTTCTCCCTAATTGCTACACCCGGGGCTAAGGTCACCAGCGGCCAGGTGATTGCCGAACTTGAAGACGATCGCTTCCATACCCAAACCGGCGGTATCGTCAAATTCTCTGGCGTTGATGTAGCCAAAAAGGGTAAAGGCAAGCAGGGCTACGAAGTGGTGCAGGGTGGCACCCTACTGTGGATTCCTGAAGAAGCCCACGAAGTCAACAAAGATATCTCGCTGCTGATGGTAGAAGACGGTCAGTACCTAGAAGCGGGAACCGAGGTCGTCAAAGACATCTTCTGCCAAAACAGCGGCGTGGTCGAAGTGACCCAGAAGAACGACATTCTGCGCGAAATCTTGGTCAAACCCGGCGAGATCCACATGGTGGATGCACCCGAGGACGTGATGGATCGCGATGGCACCCTAGTCAACGCTGGCGAAGAAGTAATGCCGGGTCTGGTGGCTGACGCTCTGCGCTATGTAGAGTATGTCGAAACTCCTGACGGCCCCGCCCTGCTGCTGCGTCCGGTAGAGGAGTATGTGGTCCCCAACGAACCCGCTGTACCTAGCCAAGATAGCGCCGCTGATGCCACCGGTTCGATCAAACTGCGCGCCGTTCAGCGCATTCCCTTTAAAGATGGGGAGCGAGTGAAGTCGGTGGATGGGGTTGAGCTGCTGCGCACTCAGCTGGTACTCGATATCGAAGACGAGTCGCCCCATGTGGTCGCCGACATTGAGCTAGTGCCCGATGATCAAGACACCGACATGATGCGCCTGCAGATGGTGGTGCTTGAAACCCAGGTCATTCGCCGCGACGCAGTGGCCGACCAGACCCAGGGTAAAACCGTAACCAGGCTGCTGGTAGAAGATGGCCAGCAAATTGATCCCGGAGCCGTGGTAGCCCGTACCGAGATTCGCTGTAAAGAAGCGGGAGAAGTGCGGGGTATTCGCGAAGGCCAGGAGGCCATTCGCCGAGTGCTAGTGGTGCGCGAGGCCGATCGCATGAAGGTTGACCTCCAGGGCAAGGAGCCGACGGTAAAAGTTGGTGATCTGGTGGTGGCCAACACCGAACTAGCCTCTGGCCTTACCCACGAAGAATCTGCAGAAGTTACCGCCATTGAAGGCAGCCAGATATCTTTGCGGCTGGCTCGTCCTTATCGTGTATCTACCGGTGCCGTGCTGCACATTGAAGATGGCGACCTGGTACAACGGGGCGACAACTTGGTGCTGCTGGTGTTTGAGCGGGCCAAGACCGGCGACATTATTCAGGGTCTGCCTCGGATTGAAGAGCTGCTAGAAGCTCGCAAGCCGAAAGAAGGCTGCATACTTTCTGAGCGGCCCGGTAACGCTCAAGTCGTCTACAGCGATGATGAAACCGTAGAGGTCAAAATCATCGAAGACGATGGCGTAGTTACGGAGTACCCCATTAGCCCCGGGCAAAACGTGCTGGTATCCGATGGTCAGCGAGTCAGCACTGCTGAGCACCTAACCGACGGTCCCGCCAACCCACACCAGATTCTGGAGGTGTTCTTTAAGTACAATCTCAGCCAGGGTATGGGCATTCACGATGCCGCCCTGGGAGCACTACAAAAGGTGCAGTCGTTCCTGGTCAACGAGGTGCAGTCGGTGTATCAGTCTCAGGGGATTGATATCTCCGACAAGCACACCGAGGTGATTGTGCGGCAGATGTCGTCGAAATGCCGCATTGAGGATGGTGGCGATACCACTATGCTGCCGGGTGAGCTGGTCGAGATCTACCAGGTCGAGCAGGTGAATGAAGCAATGGCCATTACCGGCGGTGCCCCGGCAGAGTACACCCCGGTGCTGCTGGGCATTACCAAAGCTTCGCTGAACACCGACAGCTTCATCTCGGCGGCTAGCTTCCAGGAGACTACTCGAGTGCTGACCGAGGCGGCGATTGAGGGCAAATCGGACTGGCTGCGGGGCCTAAAGGAAAACGTCATCATCGGACGCTTAATTCCGGCCGGTACCGGCTACAACGCCTACGAAGAGACCCCGTCTCCAGAGCTTGACCCAGCCTACGAATCGGCCATTTTGGACGACGATATGGCGCTACAGGATGTGGTGCTGGATGACTTCACCGCCCGCAGCTATGACCTGGAGGGCAACCTCAGCATGCTCAATGACGACGAGATGATTGGCGGCATGTCTTTAGATGAGGGTGGTACTCGCGGCGGTGGGTCAGGCAATGGCGACTCGGCTGGGCCTGGCAACGGTGCTAGTGCGGAAGATGACGATCTGCTGATTGACGATCAGACCGCAGCTGGCTAGGCCGGTTCGCAGGGCGATCGCACCAAAGACTCGGCTGATATATATCAGCCGAGTCTTTGTGTTGTTTGGGTATCTCCATGGAATGGAACGGCATGATTGGCCGTTGGGAGGGCTATATCAGAACCGTAGTGGAAAAAAAAGGCCGTCCACCGCTGCGCTTCTTGCGGCGGCTTTCTCTACCTTGGGGGTTTAAACTAAAGGTAAGAGGGAGGTAGCGCAGGTGGTTGCGGATTGGCGTTTGCCAATCTGAGGAAAGTCCGGGCTCCCGAAAGACCAGACCTGCTGGGTAACGCCCAGTGCGGGCAACCGTGAGGAGAGTGCCACAGAAACATACCGCCGATGGCCCTAGGTCAATAGCCTCGGGAACAGGTAAGGGTGCAAGGGTGCGGTAAGAGCGCACCAGCAGTATCGAGAGGTGCTGGCTCGGTAAACCCCGGTTGGGTGCAAGGTCAAGGGGCAAGGTTGGTCTTTTTCCGGCCCCGTCGTTGAGTACCGCAAGAGGCGTTTGGCAACAAACGTCCCAGATAGATAACCGCCCCCCCAGCAGTGGGGGAACAGAACCCGGCTTATGTCTACCTCCTTCCCCTCTATTACCTCCATTGGCCGTGACTGAACTATCATTGCCCCGACAGCGGCAGCTAGAGCGCTGTATGCAAGAGCTGGGGCTACCCGCCGATATCAGCCTTGATTTAGGCCGTTTAGACCAGGCTTTGACGCACAAGTCGGCGGATGCCCACTATAACTATGAACAGCTTGAGCTGCTGGGAGACGCCGTTCTGCGTCTGGCGGCCACAGAATGCCTGCAGGAGAGCTATCCTGACGCCTCGGTGGGCGAACTCTCGGCAGTGCGGTCGGTGCTGATTAGCGATCGCAGCCTAGCTCAGCTAGCTCAAGATCTGGGTCTGGCCTCTTATTTGACCGTTGGGCCTGGCATGAAAGCTGGCCCCACTCACCTGGCCGATGCCCTAGAAGCCGTAGTCGCCGTACTGTATTTAGAAACCCATACCCTGGCGCTGGTACGAGCCTGGCTAGATGACTCGCTGCTTCAATTGGCGATCGCGGTGCAGCAAGACCCCGCCAAACAAAACTACAAAGTTGCCCTGCAAGAACTCACCCAGGCCCACAGCAAAACTCTACCCCAGTACCGCACCGCTGAACAGCAGCCTGTAGACGGTGACCCCCAGCGATATCAATCGACCGTATGGTTTCGGGAAACCTGTTGGGGAACCGGCTACGGCCCCACTAAAAAGCAGGCCGAGCAGGCTGCCGCCGCCGCTGCCTACAATCGCCTTTGCCCAGCCCTTGCCGATGACCCAGCCCCTGGTTCCCCCTGAGCCGGTTTCCCCTAATTTGGATCCTCTCGATCTGGCGATTGTTGGCCTGGGCCGCTGGGGTACTCACCTGCTGCGCAACTTTCTCGCTCTGCCCGAGGCCAAAGTGGTAGCCCTAGTTGACCCCGATCGCCAGCGGCTGCATGACCTGTGCGATCGCTTTGGTTTAGCCCACACCGCTTGCTACGACACCTGGAGCGAGGCCATCGCCCATCCAGGCATAGAGGCAGCGGTAATTGCGACCCCGGCCAGCACCCACTACCCAATGATAAAAGTCGCCCTAGAGCAAGGGCTACACGTGCTGAGCGAAAAACCCCTCACCCTAAAGCACGCGACCAGTGCTACCCTCAGCCAGCTAGCAATAGCCCGGCAGCGGCAGCTGATGGTTGACCACACCTACCTATTTCATCCGGCGGTGCAGCGCGGGCGAGACCTCTGCCCAACGTTGGGCACTCTGCGCTACGGTTACGCGGCCCGCACCAACCTCGGCCCCGTGCGCCCCGATGCCGATGCGTTTTGGGATTTGGCCATTCACGATATTTCAATTCTTAACTACTGGCTGGGGGCACAACCCACCGCCGTTGCTGCTTGGGGGCAGGCGTGGCTACAGACCCACCCCCAGGAAAACTTTGCCCTGGGGCTAAGCGATATGGGCTGGCTACGGTTGATCTATGAACAGGGCGATCGCCCCCATCCTCTGGAGGTAATGGTTCACGTCAGCTGGGCCAATCCTGACAAGCAGCGGCGGCTGGCGCTGGTGGGCGATCGCGGCACTCTGGTGCTCGATGAAAGCCCGCAGGCTCACCCGCTCACCCTGTATCGAGGGCAGTTTCAGACCCAGGTGGCTCCCTTTGTACCCACTGGTCCCCAGGCTGAGGCAATCGCGATCGCACCGACCGAGCCCCTGAGCGAAATGTGCCGCCATTTCCTTCACTGCGCTGCTGTGAATCAGCCTTCACCCATCTCCTCAGGGCAAATGGCAACCGACTTAGTTAAGGTGATGGCGGCTATTTCCACTGCCGTTGAAACTGGCGAAACTATCCCCATTGAGTAGGACTTTAAGTAGTGACTTTGAGTAGTGACTTTCTTTCTGAACCGCCAATCCAACTTCAGTACCTCTGGCCTAGGGACTTTACGGAGGGAATGGGCAAAATACATCAACCGACCGATGTATGACACGTTGCATGGAGGTTATTTTGTATACGTTACTTCATGAACCTGCAACTTCATGAACCCAAAATTAAGCTTGCTTTGACAACTCAGATTGACGGGTTATACCTGAAAAAACTCGTCGCCTTTCTGTCAGGGCCAAGGGTTGGAGTTTTTGGTCGTCAACCGTTGTTCACCCTTACACAACTGAATTATGAATTACTCCTACTGGATTGCGGCGGCAGCAGCTTTAGGAATTTGCGGCGTACCTATACAGGCTATGGCTGCCCCCCAAGACCTGCAAACAACTCCTATGACCATGGCCGATGCTTTGGCCGTTGAAAGGCACAGCCAAGCCAGCCTTGACCACCTGGCTAACGAAGTAGACCAGCGAGTTGGGCGACAGGAGAGTGGCGGCATTGGCGAGCTAGCTGATTCGTTACAGATGCCCTTCCTTAACGACCTTGTAGACGAGTCTGGGGAACTTAACCTGCCCCTAGGGCTGACCGTCTACGACGCTATGGGCACCACGTCGGTCGGGTTTGGGTCTAAGTTCTAGCCCAGGCATGTGATCGCTCTGATCGCTGAATCCTGTGACTCGGGCTCGGGTTCAGCCCTAGGCTGGGGCATTAAGTAGTTGCCCCAGCCCGGTATACTACCAAGGAAGGAAAGTAGGATACCGGGTTTTGGGCGTTGATCTTCGCAGCTATGTCTATATTGATAATCTTCAGCCCCAGCATGCGGCCTACATGGGTACTGTCTCGCTGGGTTTTTTGCCGCTGCCAGGTGATGCGTCCCTTTGGATAGAAATCTCGCCCGGTATTGAAATTAACCGTATTCTCGATATCGGCCTTAAGGCAGCGGTGGTGCGCCCAGGCACGCTGATTGTAGAACGTCTCTACGGCCTGCTCGAAATTCACGCTAGCAACCAGGGCGAAGTACATGCCGCAGGCGGGGCAATGCTTTCGGCCTTAGGGCTGTCCTCTTACCGCGATCGACTCAAGCCTCGCATTATCTCTAGCCAGGTGATTCGCAATCTGGATCCGCACCACGTGCAGCTGATCAACCGCACGCGCCGGGGCAACATGATTGTTGCGGGTCAAACCCTCTACGTGTTTGAAGTAGAGCCTGCGGCCTACGCCTCTCTGGCGGCTAACGAAGCCGAAAAAGCCGCCTTCATCAATATTTTGCAAATTAGTTCGGTGGGCAGCTTTGGCCGACTCTACTTAGGGGGCGAAGAACGCGATATTTTGGCTGCTCAGCAGGCTGTGCTAGCGGCGATGGAAGCTGTTCCGGGGCGCGAACAAAAGGTTGTCCAGCGCAACGAGTAGGTCATAAAACCAGATTAATCCCTGAGTCGTTGGTCTTTACTGTTCTTTAGAATATCGATTTCGGGTGGGTCTGTGGGTCGTTTGGCAGCGGCAGAGGTTGCCAACCCTAGGGTTTTTGTAGCCTGGTCGGCTGATCAATATAGTCCGATCGCCCCTCGTTTGGTGATCAAATGGCGATCGAAAACTGTTTTTAAGCAGTTTGGGGAACGAATGGGTTCTACCGCTGGATAGATAGCCGTCCATTTTTAGCGTGCTAAAACTCGTCAGGTCTAGTTAAGCAATGTAAATTTGCTTGCCAGCTAGTGCCTAAACCCTATCAGGACGTAACACTAATGACTCCAAACACTCTTCGCATTGCGTTAGGTCTACTGTTGTTGGGC
The DNA here is from genome assembly GCA_049646445.1 of Nodosilinea sp. Taxonomy (GTDB): domain Bacteria; phylum Cyanobacteriota; class Cyanobacteriia; order Phormidesmidales; family Phormidesmidaceae; genus Nodosilinea. The sequence continues at coordinate 87,471 of JBARVV010000029.1, forward strand.
GCTGCTCCCGTGGCCGTCACCGCCTTTCCCCAGCAGGCTATCTCAGATACTCACATGTCTCAAGTTGAGGAGCCCGCCGCTGCCGAAGAACCTGTTGAAACTGACCAACCTGCTGCTGCCGAAGAGCCCGCTGAGGTCGAGCAGCCCATGGCGACTACAGAGCAGTCGATCGCTGAGATTGCCGCTGGTGACGAAAACTTCGAAATTTTGACCGCTGCGATCGAAGCAGCTGGTCTGACCGCAGCTCTGAACAATGCAGACCTCTCTGTAACCGTGTTCGCCCCTACTGACGAAGCCTTTGAAGCGCTGCCCGAAGGTATCTTAGACACCCTGCTGCTGCCCGAGAACCGTGACCAGCTCGCCCAAATTTTGAGCTACCACGTCTTAGACGGTAAGGTATTTTCTACCGATTTGGCCTCTGGGGAAGTCGATACCCTGGCTGGTGCCCCGATTGTGGTAATGGTGGGTGAAGAAGCCGTCACCATCAACGATGCGAACGTTGTCGCCACCGATATTGAAGCTAGCAACGGCGTTATCCATGTGATCGACTCGGTGCTGCTGCCTATGTAGCTTTTTAGACCTGGGCTGAGCCATTGAACTCAGTAATAGTAGATCGGCTCTGTTACCTCTAACACCGCTGAGATACCGGGTAAGCGGTCGTCCTAACTTAGGGCGACCGTTTTTACAGGGGTAGAACGGGGTTGCTCTCGATTTCAACTCTGCCGCGATCGCGCGATCGCACGCTGATCTCAGTTTGTTGAAGTATCATCAGCAGTAAGGGCAAGGTGTTGAGACCCCGATCGACAGGCAAGATTCAAAAGAGTCAGTGCTGCGTCTAGTGTAAGGGCACTGAACTATTAGGGGCATACTTTGCTTTAGGGGCATATTTAGATTTCAAAGACAGGCTAACCGCAGTGATTGTCAAAGCATGAAGGATTCTACTCCGGGCGACCAAAAGCAGCTTCTGCTAATTGATGACGACCCCAACTTAATCTTGCTAGTCAAAGACTATCTAGAGTTCCGTGGCTATGAAGTCAAGACAGCAGGCAACGGTCGAGAGGCGCTGGACATGCTGGAAGATACCATTCCAGACATGATCATCTGCGATGTGATGATGCCTGAAATGGACGGCCATGCCTTTGTCCGCAACGTGCGCGAAAACCCCGCTACCGAGTGGATTCCAATTCTGTTTTTGTCGGCCAAAGGTCAGAGCCAGGACCGGGTCAAGGGGCTGAACACTGGGGCCGATGTCTACATGGTCAAACCCTTTGAGCCAGAAGAACTGGTGGCGCAGGTCGAGTCTTCGCTCAAGCAGGCCTCGCGGCTGATTAAGCAGCAGATTAAAGGTAGCGGCAGCCCGATGATTCGGGTGCCCTTTGATGTGGAGCTTACCCCCACCGAACTGCGGGTGGTGCAGTTTGTGGCCCGAGGCATGGCCAACCGCGAAATCGCCAACGAGCTTCAGGTCAGCCAGCGCACCATTGAGAGCCACGTCAGCAATATGCTGGGTAAGACCGGCCTGAATAACCGCACCGAGCTGGCTCGCTGGGCGATCGAAAATAACAAAGCTTAGGAAAGGGTTTAAGGTACAGGGTGTGAGGTTTGAGGCACTGCCTTGAACCTTAGCTATCGACCCCAAACTATTACCTCTCAACCGTTCCTCCTATGACCTCTGCCCCGTTGAGCTGGTCGGCCCTGGAAGATCTGGCCGACTTTTCGGTTGACTACGTCAACGGCCCTACCAATGCCCAGTCTCGGCTGCGCCTGTTTGGCCAGCCCGAGAGCGCCGTTCGGGTGACACTCTATCGCGATAATCACGCCTGGTGCCCCTACTGCCAGAAGGTGTGGCTGTGGCTGGAAGAAAAGCAGGTGCCCTACCGAATCGAAAAGGTCACCATGTTTTGCTACGGCGAGAAGGAAGTCTGGTACAAGCGCAAGGTGCCCTCGGGTATGCTACCCGCCCTCGAACTAGATGGGCGCATAATCACCGAAAGCGACGACATTTTGCTGGCGCTAGAACAGGCCTTTGGCCCCCTGGTCTGGGGTATGAAAGACCCGGCTGTGGTGCCCCTGCGCCAGCTGGAGCGGCTGCTGTTTCGGGCCTGGTGCATGTGGCTGTGCCAGCCAGCGCGATCGCCTGCGGCTGACCAGCGAGCAGGTGACCAGTTTGTGGGCGTGGTGCAGCGGGTTGAGCAGGCGCTGGTCAGTACCCCTGGGCCGTTCTTTTTGCCGGAGTTTAGCACCGCCGATATCGTGTTTGTGCCTTATGTGGAGCGCATGAATGCCAGTCTCTACTACTACAAGGGCTATGGGCTGCGAGAAGAGAATCCTCGCCTGGGCGACTGGTTTGATGGGTTAGAGAGCCGACCCACCTATCGCGGCACCCAGAGCGATTTTCATACCCACGTGCACGACCTGCCACCGCAAATGGGCGGCTGCTACGAGAATGACCTGCCCCAGACGCGCCGGAACCAGGCTCAGGTTGATCTCGGCCCCTGGTTTGGCCTGCCCGATGTCGCCTATTCTGAACCAGAAACCTCCCGCGCCGAGGCCCTGACCCGGATGGTGAAGCACCGCGAGAACATCGTGAAGGTTAATCCTATCGCGAGGGATGTGATTGATCCGGCCCTGCGCTGTGCGTTGACTTATCTCATGACCGGGGAGCCTTGTGAGCCTCCGGCTGGCGCTGAGCTGGGGCTGCGGTATCTGCGCGATCGCATCAACGTGCCCCGCGATATGTCGATCTACGCCGCCAAGCGCCTGCGTGAAGCCCTTGAAGCCACCGCTGCCCTGGCCGGAGATGCCCAACCCGAACCCCTGCCCACCCGTCACCGCCGCGACCAAGACCCAGCGAAGTTTGCTGCCTAGGTGAAGGGTTTATAGCCAAGGCACCCGGTCCCTTTTGCGGTGCACACAAGGGCTTGATGGACGCATAGAAGGGACCGGGTGCCTGACCCCGCCCTAAATGCCGTGGCTTTTGCCCACTACCCAGCTGCGGCGGAAGAAGCGGGCCAGGCTGGTTTCGCTCAGGGTGAGGCAGATGGGTCTGCCGTGGGGGCAGGTGCGCGGGTTGCGGGTGCGCTGCCAGTCATCGAGCAGGGTTTGCATCGTGACGAGATCTAGCGGGGTGCCGTTGCGAATGGCAGTACGGCAGGCGATCGCCACCTGAGCCGTATCCAGATTTCCCCCCAGGCTGAGTTCGAGCAGCGCATGGGGCAAGTCGTCGCGATCGCGCAGGGGTGCTGGCGCTTGCCGAATTGCCCACCGACTGGGGCCAAACTCTTCGGGGGTAAGGCCCAGCTGGTGGAGCTGCTGGAGCTGCTTTTCGCTCAGCCCCTCCAGCACGACTGGCGTGGTTAGCGGCACCAGTCGCCACTGGTCTTGCAGCCGTTCATAGAGCACCCGCTCGTGGGCGATGTGCTGCTCAATCAAACAAAGACCATCGGTTTGTTCGGCCAGAATATAGCGGTTGTGTACCTGGGCGATCGCCTGCAAACGGCCTGGGCGATCGCGGTAGGGTAGAGCATCTGACAAATCGCTAGCTGGGCCATAGGCCGCTCCCGGTTCTGCCGTCTTGAGCAACTGAGTGACCCGATGCGGCTGGTTACTGTCGGGCAGGCTAGCGGCATTCTGGCTCAAAAGCGCCTCAACATGGCTCTGACAAAGCTTCACCCAGGCATCGAGCTGGTGCAGATAGAGGGTGCTTTTGTCGGGGCGGCGGTTCCAATCGATGTCGCCGGGGGGAGCGGTGAGATGGATAAAGGCCAGCGGGTAGCGGTGGCGGGGCAGGGTGTGGCGAAACGCTTGCAGAATGCACTGTTCTAGCTCAGGCACCGTGACCAGCCGACCATTCACCGCTACTTTGACCCAGTCGGGCCGGGGGCGATGGCAGCGATCGGGCAGGCCGATCAAGCCATAAATGCCCGCGTCCACGTCGGTATTCTCCTCGGCCCAGGGAACCGCCTGCCAGCCTTCGTGCAGATCGACATCGGCGATCGATCGCACCATCTGAGGCACCAACCCCCGAGCTGTAGCGCTAGGGGTAAGGGCTAACCAGGGGCGATCGTTGAGCTGGGCGGCCCAGGTCACGGTGGGGTAGGCGAGGGCACAGTGGTACAGCACCCGCTGCACCTGAGTCAGCTGGCGCGATATAGCGGGCAGCCGCTGGCGGCGGGCAGGCCAGCGATCGAACAGATGGGTTAGGGTGACGACGCTGCCGGGGGCCATCGCTACGGGGGCTGTCGCTAGCGGTTCTCCCTGGGCCGAATAGGCGACCCGCCAGCCCGACCGATCGCCGGAGGGGCGACTGCAAATCTCTAGCTGGGCTACCTGGGCCAGGCTGTGCAGAGCTTCGCCCCGAAAGCCTAGACTGTGCACCTGCCAAAGGTCGATCTGGGTGCGAATTTTGCTGGTGCTGTGGGGGATAGCGGCCTGGTGAAGATCGTCTAGGGCCATGGCGATGCCGTTGTCGGCCACCTGCACTTGCCCCTGCTCAGGCCAGAGGGCGACGGTAATGTGGCTTGCCCCAGCGTCGAGGGCATTTTCGACCAGCTCGCGCACCGCTGCCGCCAGCGAGTCAATCACTTCTCCGGCGGCAATGCTGTGAACCACCTCCCCTGGCAGCAGTTGGATGGGGCGGCTAGGGTCGGCGTGGGGCGAGTCGGCGACAGGAATGGGACAGATCTCCAGGGGCAACTCTCTCAATGCTACTGCGAGAAGACCAGACCAGTACAAAGGATCGAGGGTGGTTTGACTGCACCAGCGATACCAGGACGACGACTCAGCCTGAAGCTATTTGCCTGCAGCTGTCTGCAGCGATGCTCGAACGCTCTTGAAAAAAATTGCCAAGGAAAAAAATTCACAAAAATTGTGTTTCAGGCTTTTTTCGGGGTAATCGATTGAATTTGCTCAATCAATGGAGCAAATCAAGCTGCAGTTTTGTCTATGTTTGCCATATAAAGTTTGCCGGACCTATTAAGGTTTGTTACATTGCAGGGGAACGCCTTCCTCAGGATCCTCCTCACCATGAATCGCTTCTTTGGCCTCCTGCCCAAGCCTTCTCCCCTGCGGCCCAAGTCGCGTGTGTACGACCTGAAAGAGCGGCTCGACTGGGGCGAGCCAGCGCTGACCATTATTGACGTGCGCGATCGCACCGACTTTAACCATAGCCACATCACTGGCGCGATCTCCATGCCGGTTGACTCGCTGATAGCCACGGCAACCGAGTGCTTTGAGGTCACCCGCGATCTCTATGTCTATAGCAACACCGACGATGAGGCCGCTGTGGTCGCAGAGCAGCTGCGAGCCGCTGGCTTTTCTCGGGTGGCGATTGTGCGCGGCGGTGTAGCCGCCTGGAAAGCCGCTGGCTTTCCAGTGGAGGTGATCCGCACGGTAGCCTGACCTAAAGTAGCAACGTAGGTTAGCGGCAGCGGCATGGGGCAGACGGCAGACATTGTGCAAAATAGCGGTCATTCTTCTGCCGTAGAAAAGCCTGGCAACCAGGTGGTGACTTACAGCCGTGCCCACACCCTGGTGCCCACCTACGAATGCTTTAACCGCTGCACCTACTGTAACTTTCGGGCCGAGCCGGGGCGATCGCCCTGGCTTCGTCTCAATGATGTGGCCCAACAGCTGCCCATTCTGCGCCAGCGGGGCGTGTGTGAGGTGCTGGTGCTCAGCGGCGAAGTAGCCCCCGGCAGCCCCCGCCGCGCCGCCTGGCTGCGCCACATTTTGCAAATTTGCGAACTGGCCCTAGAGGCCGGGCTGCTGCCCCACACCAACGCTGGCCCGCTCAGCCGCGCCGAGCTGGCGCAGATGCGCGAGGTCAACGTCTCCATGGGGCTGATGGTCGAGCAGGTGACGCCCAAGCTGCTGGATACAGTTCATCGCCACGCCCCCAGCAAGCGCCCCGCACTGCGTTTGCAGCAGCTGGAGTGGGCGGGCGAACTGGGCATTCCTTTTACGACCGGGCTGCTGCTGGGGCTGGGCGAAGCGGAGACTGATTGGGTAGACTCGCTGCGGGCGATCGCTACCACTCACACCCGCTACGGCCACATTCAAGAGGTAATCTTACAACCCCACAGCCCAGGACAGCGCCAGCTTCAGCCGGGTGCTGCCCTGGAGGAAGCGGCCTTAATTAGAGCCGTGCATCTGGCAAAAGACCATCTTCCTCCCGATGTTGCCATTCAGATCCCCCCTAACCTGGTCAGCCCGGCGGGGCTGCTAGCTAGCCTGTCCGCCGGGGTGCGCGATCTCGGCGGCCTGAGCCCGATAGATGAGGTCAACCCCGACTACGACCACCCCACGCCGGAGTCACTGCATGCGGCGATCGCCCCCTCTGGCTGGCAGCTGCGGCCCCGCCTGCCGGTGTACTCCCAGTACGACGGCTGGCTGCCTGCATCGCTGCAAACCCTGGTGCAAACCTGGCGAGAGCGGCTAGCCAAACCTTAAGCCCGGTAGATTTATCGTTTAGTTGCAAAGGCTTGTCGCCCGATCCATTGGGTAGGATGCTTACAATTGGAAGGCTAAACCCAGCTATTCCAAAGTTGTCTACGGTTGATGGCCATGGCTGCTCCCCAAACCTGCCCCGTGTGCGGCGTCAAAATTTTGGTGGGTATTGTAGGGGGCGATCGCGTCCTATTTTCCGCTGGCCCACCGGGCAACCGCGCTCGGCTCTACGCCCGAGTCTGCCGCTACGTAGACAAGCCGGGCTGCATCAACAAAAACGGCGGCAGCCAGACGGCCAGCCCCAGCGACTATTACAAGCCCGACGCGCCCCGATAGGTATGCGATGGGGGTTATCTTGGCGTTGTTGATTTGGTGGGCACTGCCCACCACTAGCCTTCAGCCCCCATCCATTATCCTTCTAGCTTGGCTAGCTGCGCCTTCGCCTTCTGCCACAGCGCTTCTAGTTCGTCGATCGCATACTCCCCCAGGGGCTGCTCGGCCACCGCCTCTACCAGCTCAAAGCGCTGAATAAACCGACGGTTGGTGCCTTGCAGCGCCTCGGAGGGGTCGAGATCGTACCAGCGGGCCAAATTCACCAGGGTAAACAGCAGGTCGCCCAGTTCCGCCTGCTGATTCGCTTTGGGTTCACTGGCCAAGGCGGTGCGAAACTCGTCTAGCTCTTCGTGAAACTTGTCCCATACGCCGTCAATGTTGTCCCACTCGAACCCGGCTTTGGCAGCTTTGGCGGAGATTTTGCGGGCGGCCATCAGCGGCGGCAGGGTGCGGCTGTACTTGACTAGCTTGGGGGTGAGTTTGGTTGGGTCGTGGGGAATGCCCTTTTCCTCGGCTTTGATGCGGTCCCAGTTTTGGCTCACTTCTTCGGGGGTGGCACCCGAGGCATCGCCAAAAATGTGGGGATGGCGGCGCACCAGCTTGTCGGCAATGCCGGTGGCCACGATGCCCAGGTCAAAGTCGCCGCTGTCGCTGGCTACCTGGGCCTGGAGCACCACTTGCAGCAGCAGGTCGCCGAGTTCTTCTGCGATCGCATCCTTTTCCCCCACCTGAATGGCATCGACCACCTCGTAGGCTTCTTCGATCACGTAGGGAATTAGGCTGGTGGAGGTTTGGGCTAAGTCCCACGGGCAGCCGGTTTCGGGATGCCGCAGCTGGGCGATGATATCCACCAATCGCTCCAGGGCAGCGAGAATATGGGCGCGAGACGGAGGTGACGTATCTTGGGGAAGGCTAGAAGACGAGGGCGCAGAAACCATAGTGAAACCGCGTTGACGACGTTTTCATTAGCATGGCAGTAAATGGCGGCGGCGGGTATATCAGCCGTCACCACTGGCTTGGTTCGCCGCACTAGGCGATGACGGGCTCGATAATGCTTAAAAAGCTCTGCTGTTTGCCCCAACCTTAGCGGCTAAATGTAGCGTTTTTTACTTGCGTCTGGCTGACAGGTGGGGTATTTTTGCTTCAGAGCTGTGTGCGTGCAGCTTTGCTTCCCCAAAATTTAGTCAAACGCCACTGGAAGGTGCTACCAACACCAACCAGCGGCTAACCCCTTCGACAGATACGAGCTGTTTCGGAGGCTAGGGCTATTATTGCCCAGGCCGCCCTTTACTGCACAACGTCTAGGGCGGCTAAGTTTTTGGGATTCCTTACCCACCCTAAAAAAGGAATCCCTTAACTATGTTGTGTTTTACCCGCCAAGATCCCCGAGTTCTTCAAGAACTCGGAGATCTGAATCCTCTGCGCCTTGCAAACCCCAGCCCGCAGCCGGGGCGCGATCGCTTGCGCCATCTGGTGATTGGCTCGCCCGAAGGGGTACGCGCCACCATCAACCTGCTGCATGTGCTGACTTACGCGGAGCAGCGGGAGTGGAGCCGGTTGGTGACGATCCCAGAGTCGGGAATTTTGATTACGCCGGAGCAGGGGGAGGTGTTTAGTCTGCTGAGGCGCGATGCTCAAAGAGTGGTCATAGAGGATCAGCGCTAGATCTCTCCAAAGACCGGGTGCCTTAGCAATGCCGCAAGTTAGTTTTGCCAGCCCAATAGGCACCCGGTCTAATCTAACTTTGCCAGGTTCTCACGGCAGCGTACCGTCCAGGAATGCTCAGCCCCCAGCTTGGGTTAGAGGATGGCGAGGGCTTGGTGGTAGAGCGATCGCGCATTCGTAGCCAGGCTAATGAACGGGGCAATTCCTATCGTGGCAGCAAATGCCACAATAGCGGTAGGAGGTATGGCCATGGTGCAGACATTACCGATTGAGCAGTTGACCCTGTATGACCTGGAGCAGCAGCTTGGGCTTCAGGAGATTACCGATAGCTCTTTTTTCTCAGAATGGCAGGGAGATTTGCCTGCGCTCAGCTCAGCGGAGCAGGAACGATTGGCACGGGTAGAGGCGGCCTATGCCAACCTGGAGCGGCGATCGCTACTAGAAAACACCGTCAAGCTGGCTGTGGTCGCGCCCCTACTCGACTTGGCCGGGCTGTTTTTGCCGCCGTTTTATGTCACTACCGAGAAAACGGTAGAAATCACGGCCCTAGCCGATGAACTGACCCTGAGGGGGCGGCTAGATGTGCTGGTGCTGAAAGACCAGCTCTGGGTGCTGGTGATTGAGTCAAAGCGGGCAGAGTTTTCGCTCAAGGTGGGGATTCCCCAGGTGTTGGGCTATATGATGGCGGCCCCAGACTCACCGCGATCGCTGTATGGCCTGGTGACTAATGGCAGTAGTTTTGTGTTCGTAAAGCTAGCGGGTCGGCAATATGCCCGCTCTAAGGAGCTGATTTTGGATCAAGATGAGGGGCTAGCCAAAACACTACAGATCATGAAAGCGCTAACGGGAATTGTGGCAAAGAATTAGAACTGAGAGGCTAATCAATGGTTTCAGGTTATCGTGATTAGACCATTTGATTATTGAGAGGGCGATCGCTTTTAGGAGTGGAGCCGATGACTCATGAGTTTCATTCAATCTGCGATTGCCAAGAACAAGTAGTGGGAACTCACAGATAGCTTACGATGTTGATTACGAGTCTGCCCAACAAATATCTCACAGTATTAACTTTCAATTAATTGAAGAGAGATTACTACTTTTACAACACATTAAACTAGGGAGTCAGCAGTATTGCGAAATTAACGAGATTGGTCGAAATTCCTCAAAGTACGGAGCCGATGAGTGGTATGGATATTCTTCAGACTTGAAAAGAATTATTAGTGACTATGTTCTAGACTGTGCTATTAAAACGCGTATTTGGCAAGATACAATAATTGATCTTGGAAATAAAGTTGACATTAGACCTGAAGACAAGGAGGCGAGAGAAGGAATCTGTATCGGCGTAGTTCATGCAGGAAAAGTTGATCTCTCCCTAAGAGAAAGCTGCAACAAGATAGTTCATGCTACACGAATAGAACTAGTTTGGAAAGAGAAAAGCAATGGTTCTGGAACTCTTATTGAATACTGGGATGGGAATTTTAACTTGTATGGAAAGCGCTATGAAGAGAGTTGGCACATCGAATTAGACATAGAATCATGGGCATCAGCTTTGAGCTATTACTATTTTTTGATAGGTTGATTACACCGTCGTTTCCCTTGTCTACTAAATAAAGGCATGGGTGTCGATCAAAACCCCATTCATACTCACCCAGCCAGAAGCTATCGGGCAAGGGTTTTTTAAAGTCCCCGCGCATCCTTGCGTGTAAGCCCGGAAGTTCAGATCGCTTGCCTTGCCCCTGTGGAATACTGAAAGAGTCATGTCCAAACCATGATGGATTCCCTATCCCTACGACAGACCGGAGATTCCTATGCTCCCAGCGGCGATCACCACATCTGACAAAGCAGCCCCTCTTTTGTTTGAAGATCTCACCTGGCGAGAGTTCAAAGCGATTGAGCAACTGTTAGACCATCCTGGCTATCGGCTCTCATTCTTAGATGGTGTTTTGGAGATTCGGCGGATGCCAGGGGAACCCCACGAAACGGTCAAAAAGCGCATTGCCGCCCTGCTAGAGCTTTACCTGTTGATGGCTGGGTTTGACTTTACCCCCACCGGCTCTATGACGCTCGAAAGTGAAGGCGGGGCCGTCAAACGGGAGGCCGATGAGTCGTACAAACTTGCCCCCGGTCGCGATCGCCCTGATCTAGCCATCGAAGTAGTCTTTTCTACCGGAGGCATCAGCAAGCTAGAGGCCTACAGGCGATTAAAGATCAAAGAGATCTGGTTCTGGGAAGACGGGGTCTTAGCGGTTTACCACCTGCGGGGCGCGAACGATGCCCTGAGCTATGAACAAGTGGCCACCAGCGAAGAGGTGAGCGGCATTGATCTAACGCTGCTGCTGCGCTGCATCAATATGGCCAATCATGTTGAGGCGGTTAAAACCTTTCAGCGATCGCTGCTGCAATAAGCTAGGCTCTTTCTGGGGATAAGGTATTGGTATACCCATACTGTCGTAATACTGAGGCAGCTCATGGTCAGGGTAACAATTGATGAGATGCAGCACGATCCATTGAAGTACCTGCATCAGGTTGAAGCTGGAGAAACCGTGGTGATTGTGCGGTCTAACCAAGCTATTGCCGAACTTAGGCCCATTGCTCCTCAACAACAATTGCGTCCCTTTGGCCTGTGTGCGGGAGAATTTACCGTTCCCGATGATTTTGACGCCCCATTGCCAGAAAACATTCTCAACACGGCAGTGTCGCCTAGCTAGATGTCATCAGATCTTGCTAAAACGCCGTAGTGCAGGGCGGGCAACTCCAGATAAGATAGCCATGACCAGATTGCCAGAGTCTCACTATACCTATAGAGAAGTTGAGCTGTGGTAAGTTTGGCGGGTCGTCCAGCCAGGACGGCGGTTGACTAACCCCATTATCGGAAAGCAGGAAGTTGCCCATGGGTCGCGCAGAAAAAGTTGTCCTAGCCTATTCCGGTGGCGTCGATACCACCGTGTGTATTCCCTACCTGATGCAGGAGTGGGGCGTCAAAGAGGTGATTACCCTGGCCGCAGACCTGGGCCAGGGCGACGAGCTAGAGCCGATTCGCCTCAAGGCGCTAAAGGCGGGGGTGAAAGAATCTCTCGTCGCCGACCTGACCGAAGAATTTATTACCGACTACGCCTTCCCGGCCATTCAGGCCAACGCCCTGTACGAAAATCGCTACCCGCTCTCCACCGCCCTGGCTCGCCCGCTGATTGCCAAGGCCCTAGTGGAGGCCGCCGATCGCTACGGGGCCGATGCGGTAGCCCACGGCTGCACCGGCAAGGGCAATGACCAGGTGCGCTTCGACGTGGCGATCGCGGCCCTCAACCCCAGCCTCAAGGTGCTGGCCCCCGCCCGCGAGTGGGGCATGGGTCGCGAAGAAGCGATCGCCTATGGTGAGAAAAATGGCCTTAGCTTTCAGGTAAAAAAATCTAGCCCCTACAGCATCGATCGCAACCTGCTGGGCCGCAGCATTGAGGCCGGGCCGCTTGAAGACCCTATGAACGAGCCGCTCGAAGAAGTGTTTTTGATGACCGAGGCGATCGAAAACACCCCCAATGAGCCTGAATACATTGAGCTTGGCTTTACCCAGGGGTTGCCCACCAGCCTCAATGGCCAGGCCCTTGGCCCGGTGGATCTGATTACTCAGCTGAATGCGATCGCCGGTCGCCACGGCGTGGGCCGCATCGACATGATCGAAAACCGCCTAGTGGGTATCAAGTCGCGCGAAATCTACGAGGCCCCGGCCCTGCTGGTGCTGATCGACGCCCACCGCGATCTAGAAAGCCTGACCCTGACTGCCGACGTCACTCAGTACAAGCGCGGCATCGAAGAAACCTACAGCCGCCTGGTCTACAACGGTCTCTGGTACAGCCCCCTCAAGCTGGCCCTCGATGCCTTCGTTCAGCAGACCCAGGAGCGGGTAACGGGCACCGTGCGGGTGAAGCTGTTTAAGGGTAACTACCGGGTGGTGGGTCGCCAGTCTGAGCTGGCCCTCTACAGCGATGCCCTGTCTACCTACAGCTCCGACGACCAGTTTGACCACAAAGCCGCCGAAGGGTTTATCTACGTGTGGGGGCTGCCCACGCGGGTGTGGTCTGAGAAACTGCGGGGCTAGCGCTACGCCTGGCTTTTTTAACGAATGGGAACGCACCAGTGTCACCGATCGCAGGACAGTCTCTCGATAAGATGTTCTGCGATCGCGCTGCTTTATCTGATCTTCATGTCCTTTGCGGCCAGATTTGGTAGAACCTTAGGAACAGTTGCGATCGCGATGCGTCCATTAACCGTATTGACCTCCGTCGCCCGCCGCGCTTAGCCGCTTTTCCGTCACAAAGGTAAACACCTTTACACACTACGGAGGCCAGCCCGAGATTAATCGAACAAGATGAGCTACTGCGGTGCTGTTGTGACGTTTTATCGGTAGCGTTATTTGGGGTTGTTCGCACAGCCTGAGGAACCCAGTTATGAACCGCTTTTGTCTGCTGAGTTGGAGCCTGGGAACCCTGGTTCTAACGCTGACATTAGGGGTTGGCCCAGGGCTTGCCCAAGGCCAACCCCTTCCCCTAACCAACGAAAACGAAACCAGCGAACCAGCGGTCCCAAGGCCCCGTTTGCCAAACATTCTGGTTCCAGAGCCAGAAGCCAGTTTCCCTGAATCCTATGTGCTGGGGCCGGGCGATCGCATTCGCATTGATATCTTTAATATTCCTGAGTTTAGCGGTCCCGAAAACGGCATTCACGAGGTGCTGGTCGACGGCACGCTGGCTCTGCCAATGGCAGGTACGGTGGATGTCCAGGGCCTCACCCTGGCCGAAGCTAAGGCGGCTCTAACCGCAAGCTATGCTCCCCTGCTGACCCGACCACCCCAGCTCACCGTAACGCTGCTGTCGGCCCGTCCGGTGCGGGTGGTGGTAGCGGGCGAGGTCAACCGCCCCGGCACCTACACCATTAACCTAGAGACCGAATCGAGCGGCAGCGGCGGCGGCTCGGGTGCTGGCCGCCAGTGGCCCACCCTCACCCAGGTGATTCAGGAGGCGGGTGGCATTACCCAGCAGGCCAACATCAAAGACATTCAGGTACGGCGGCAGCAGCTGCAGGGTGATGCCGTGATTACGACTAGTCTGTGGGATCTGATTCGCACGGGCGATATTAGCCAGGATATTCGTCTGCGCGATGGTGACACCATTGTGGTGCCTAAAGCTGTCGCTATTTCACCGGAAGAGTCGGTGGCGGTTTCGAGCGCTAACTTTTCACCAGCAGAAATACCGGTGCAGGTGGTGGGCGAAGTCGCTAGCCCCGGTGGCGTTACTCTGCCGGCCAACGCCACTCTAAACCAGGCCATTTTGGCCGCCGGGGGGTTTCAGAGCAGCCGTGCCCAAACCTCTACGGTGCAGCTGGTGCGGCTCAACCCCGACGGCAGCGTTGACCAGCGCACGGTGGATGTCAATCTGGCCGCCGCCGCCAACGACACGACCAACCCCATTCTGCGCCCCAACGATGTGGTGATTGTTGACCGCAACTTTGCCGCCGCCACTGGTGATACTCTGGGCCTTTTGCTGCGACCTTTCACCTCTCTAACGACCGTGCTCCGGATTTTAGGGTTTTAGCCCGCTGCGTCATCGGTTCCTGATAACGGCTATACATAAAGACCGAAAAAACCACCCGCGCCTCGCGCCAATTAGACCTAGTCGGGTCGAGTTTTGAGTTTTGAGCTATAAGTTGATGACTTCTTGGGAGTGTTTCCCAGATTTACCCTATGCCTTTTCCCACGCCCCACGGAACTAACGGCCACGGCAACGGCTATAACGGCAACGGCCATGGCAACGGCAACGGCCATGGCAGCGGCCCTGCTGGCCCTGTCCCTGGCAATCTAGGGTTTGTGCCGGTTATGGCACCGCCGTCTTTGGTCGACAAAACCGATGACGTTGACTTTGGCCGACTGATAGACGTGTGTAAGCGTCGAATTGGCGTGTTTCTAGGGGTGGCAACCTTATCCTTTGGCGGATTAACCTTCTGGCACCTGAGCCGCCCCCCGGTCTACAGCGGCAGCGTTAACCTTTTAGTAGAACCTGTTACCAACGTTACCCCAGCGGGGCTAGAGGCTGTGGTTGGGTTGGCGGGGGCAAGGGGAACCTCGGGCCTAGACTATGACAGTCAAATTCGGGTGCTGCGCGGCCCAGCGGTGATCAGCCCTATTTTGGCCGATATTCAAGAGCGCTACCCCAACATCACCTACAGCGCGCTGCTCAATCGCCTATCAGTCCTTCAGGAAGGGGACTCAAAGGTGCTGCGGATCACCTACAACGATGCCGACCCTGAGGTGGTGTCTTTTGTGCTTGCCGAGGTGATCGAAGGTTTTGTCGACTACAGCGTGCAAGACCGCCAGGGCGATTTGCGCCGGGGCCTGACGTTTTTAGACGAACAGCTACAGGAAAAATGGCAGGAAGTCGACGCCATTGAAAGTGACCTGAGTGAGTTTCAGAAGCGCTATGACCTGGTCGATGTCAACGCTACCAGCGAGAGCGTAACCCAGCGCCTTAACCAAATGCTGGCCGACCAAGAGCAGCTGCGGGTACAGCTGGCTGCCCTAGGCCCGCTGTACGACAATCTGCAAGGCCAGGTGGGGTTTGACCCCAACACCGCTATTCAAGTGGTTAACCTGAACGAGTCGCCTACTTACCAGGCACGGCTGGTAGATCTGCGGGAGCTAGAGCAAACTATTGCCGCCGAGCGGGCTCGGTTTCAGGCCGATACCCCCATGATTGAAGCATTAGAAGACCAGCGTCAGCAGCTGTTGCCGCTGCTGGAGGCTGAGGCTCAGCGGCTGGTAGGAGAAGCGATAGATGCCGATAACCTGGGCTACAAAGGCTCGGTGAGCCGAGGGTTGATGCAGCAGCTGGTAGATACCGCTAACCAGGTGCAAGTGTTGCAAACCCAAGATCAGGCGATTAGCCAGGCGGTGCAGCAGCTGCAGGCTGAAATTCAGCGGCTGGCGGATTTGTCGCGATCGTTTCAGCAGATTGACCGCGAGCTGACGGTGGCCGAAAGCAGCCTTAACCAACTCCTTGCCAGTCGCCAGGAACTGCGGCTACAGATGGCCCGCCAGGCGTCTCCCTGGGAGATTATTTCTCCTGTAAACGAGTCGAGCATTACCAAGTCAACCAATTTGCCCCGCAAGCTGCTGCTCAGTACGGTGGTGGGGCTGATGCTGGGTGGGGTGGCGGCGCTTTTGCGCGATCGCATCGATCAGGCATTCCACAGTGTTGACGAGCTGGTTAAGACTACTCAGCTGCCTAACCTGGCCACAGTACCCAACGCCCCGTCTTTGCAAAAACAGCCCCTGCTGATAGCACCTAACCTGGCCGCCACCATGGCGGATGTGCTGACCCAGAGCCAGAGCCCTGATAAGCTCTATACCTCTTTTAGCTTTGCCGAAGCGTTTTACTCCCTCGAAGCCAACCTACGCATGCTCAGTTCTGACGTGCCGGTGCAGGTGGTGGCGCTCACCTCCTCGGTGCCGGGGGAGGGCAAATCGACTATTTGCGCTCACCTGGCGATCGCGGCGGCCAATATGGGTCGCCGGGTGCTGCTGATTGACGGCGATCTGCGCAAGCCCAGTCAGCACCTGATCTTTGGCCAGCCTAACCGCCAGGGGCTGAGCGACCTGATTACCCAGGCCATTGACGACCCCAACGATCTGGTGCTGCAGCTGCCTGGCAACTCCAACCTGCACCTGCTGACCGCTGGGGCTCGCCCCCCGGCCCCTGGCCGACTGCTGTCTTCGCGCAAAATGCAGCAGATTACCGAGCAGTATCGCCGCCACTATGACCTAATTATTTTTGATACGCCGCCTCTGTCCGGCATGATCGACGCTAAACTTACGGCGGCCCACGCCGACGGGCTGCTGCTGGTGGTGCGGCTGCATCGATCGGAGCGATCGGACATTCAGCGGGTGTTGGCCGATCTGGGCAATACCGCCCAGGCTCCGCTGCTGGGCCTTGTGGTCAATGGTGTGCCCCAGAGTAGACAGAGTGGCTACGACTACTATTACGGCTACTACGGTCGGCCTCAGATTGCGGTTGGGCTGGAGGAAAACGTTTAGGCAGAACAGAGCAAGGCTAGCCATAGTCGCTAGATCGGCGATGGGTGTGGCAACGGTACTGGAGTGTGAGGAGCAACGGTGATGAAGCGCAAGGCAAAACCATTGATTACGGGTGGGCTACTGGGGCTAGCCGGACTGGGGCTACTGCCTCGGAGCGCAGAGGCAAACACCGACGTGCTGCCCGTCGTTCCCGATCCGAGTCTGGGGGCGGCTCTAGCCGCAGATCCTCACCCGGTCGTCTCTCCAGCGCCTTCGGCTCAAACTACCGCACCCCAGACCGATGACCAGGGCGCTGCTCAACCCGCCTGGACCCCCGAGGTCGATCAGCCGGTGGTAGCAGCGGCGGCAGCGGCAGCGACGGCAGAACTCACCAGCGTAGCTATTTCCCAGCCCGAACTGCCGACTCCAGAACTTGCGAATTTAGAATTTGTAGCACCAGAACCTGCGGTACCAGAACCAACGGCACAAGAGTATGCGGCACCAGAAATTTCGGCTTCAGAACCTGCGGCTTCAGAACCTGCGGCACCAGAAAGCTTGGTCTCAGATCGGGCTGAAGCAGACCTCGCCGCTCCAGCCATTACCGCAGCGGTTTCTACACCAGTACCCGACCCCGATCTAACTCCTGTCGGGGTTCCAGGCCCTTCGGACAGTGGGCTGGCTGAGAGGCCGCCAGCTAGCTCTACCCCATTGCCAGCAACCCGTCTGCCCGAAACGGCGGCTACTACGGTTTCCGAAGTTTCCGACGACGAGGTGGCGGCGATCGCAAGCCCGCCCGCTCCCGCTACAGCCGGGCTGCCTGAGACCGCTAAAACGCCAGCAGACATCACCGCCGAAACGTTCACCGAAACGTTCACCACAGCATCTGTCGAGCGACGGCCTGCGATCGCCGCCAAGCCCTCAGCCAGCCAGTCCCTGATTCCCGCGCCAGCGGCGACAGCGGGCACTGGCGAAACTAATGGTGACGATACTGCCGCCATTGCGATCGCGCCTGCCCCCTCGCCCGTAGCGGCCCCTGTTCGCCCAACGGTGCCTGAGGCCCCAGTCGCCCGCCCGTCTTCTCGGCAGACTGCTCCAGATTTAGCTACGCTGCGATCGCGGGCCGCTACCGTGCAGGCGCTGCTGCACGACCTGCGATCGGCCTACGGCATCGAGGATTCGCTGGCGGCGACCGACTCGACCGCTGCCCCAGCCGCCGCTACCGGCCCAGTATCTCGGCCCGAAACGCTGAACCGGGAACCGCAGCTGCCGCCGCTACCCTCGCGATCGGCTCACCGCCGCCCGGTGGCTCAGCCGCAAGGGCTCACAGCGGCAGCTAGAACAGCTCCGGTGGCCAATGCTCCGCAGCTGCCCTCGCTGCCGGGGCAGACTCCCAATGTCGCTCTGGCGTTGCCGACCCCGCAGCCGGTGATGTCATCGGGACGATCCGCTAGTCTGTTGTCTTCAGAAAATGTAGATCCGCCCTCCGTGGAGGTGGCTGCTGCCCTGCTTCCGGAGGCAGCCATGCCGCCGGACGTACCCATCGCCCAGGCCACACCGCCTACCCCAGGGGCAGACCAGGTGCGCGACGATCTGCGGATTGAGCCGCTGACTACCGCCGCCGACCCGGCCCAGACCTTTCCGCCCTCGCCAAATGCGGGCATTCCTTCTGCTTTCGGGGCCGAGTGGGGCGATGTATTTTTTAGTGCCTCGCTCGCTGGGGCCGATCGCCTGCGGGCTGAGGCCGATGGCAGCCTGTCTATGGGGTTTGGGCTAGGCGATGCGCGGCGGGCCGTAGGGGTAGAGCTGACCTACAATCTGCAGAGCATTCGCCAATTTGGTGAAAATGGCGGCTTTGATGCCAAAGTGCACCGCGAAGTTTACAGCAGCGACGAAACTCAGGTAGCGGCTGCCGTAGGGGTAAACAACTTCGTCTCCTACGGGGCTGACACAGCGGGTACTAGCTCTAGCGTGTACGGCGTGGTGACGGCAGCCCACCTGCTTCAGCCCGAGCACCCGGTCAACCGTTTGCCGATTACAACCACCCTGGGCGCCGGGAGTGGTTACTTCTCTGGAGACAACACAGATGTCGGCGTGATTGCCGGGGTTGGTCTTCAGGTGCATCCTCAGTTTTCGATTAATACGGCCTGGAGTGGGGTGGGCCTGAATGTAGGTGCATCGATTGTGCCCGAACCCACCATACCGCTGACTCTGAACCTGCTCTACGGCGACATTGGCAACAATACCCGCGCTGGTTCCGTCGCAGTGATTAGCATTGGCTACGGCTTTAACTTTGGCCCTCGGTTCTAGGTGGCCTGACCCGGCATCTGTCCCATAGCTCAATCCTTAATCACACCTCAGCCAATCCATCCGATTTTAGGAGAACAACCGTGGAAAAACTGGCGGGCCGACTACGGCGACAACTCTGGCTCCTGCTGGCTCTAGTGAGCGGTAGCCTAGCGATCGCAGCCCCAGGGCATACCGGCTCTGTGCCAACCGGCCAGGGTAGCGGAGTGACTGTGGGGGGATCGTCAATTCTATCCATTGGCGCTTCATCTCTGGGTAGCGAAGAGTATCTGGAATCCAACTCACTCTTTGCCACGGTCGACCCTTTTACCGGTGAAGTAACCCTGACCGCTGAGGCTCAGCAGACCCTCAACATCTCTGCCAGTCAGCTATTGCAGGCGTTACAAAGCACTAACCCCGCTCTGGCCGCCGTTCTTATCACCCCGGCTGAAATTGACCTCGGCAGTCTCAGCGCAGCGCTGCCCACGGAGTGCGAAGCAAATGCGCTAGCGGCCCCCGCAGAGTGTGAAGAAAATGCGCAGACCGTAAGTGAAATTGCTGCTGTTGCTGTCCTCGCGATCGCAAGTGGCGAAAGCGTTTCGCTAGCGAGCAGCCAGGGTACGCTAGTCATCGCTGCCCCGACCGTTGCCCAAGCCGGTCAGACTTCTATTTTGGCCACCTCCGTTGTCTTTACGCCTGCGGGCGGCACGCCGATGGTGATGCCCCTGCGCGGCACCCTCGATCAAATTGCTAATGCCGCTGGATTTTTAGCGGCCTCTTTTGCCGCTAGCCTGGCCCCTAACCAAGTGGCTACGTTTACCGAAATGGCCCTAGTTGGGGTAAGCTACGTCGAGCTAGTCACCCTGTACGACGCTGTTAGTGGCCTGCTGCTAGCTCAGCCCCAGGCAACAGCAGCTACCCCCGTAGATGCCACCCAGCTAGAGTCAGCGATTCAAGCCTACAACCGCATTCTAGACAGCACCGATCCAGCTGCTTTAGTCACCCTGTCTCAATTGGAGGATTTTGTGGTTTTGGGGCGATCGCTGCAGCAGATGAGAGCCGCTATTGATGTCCAAACGGCATCTGAATAACTTGCTTTAGAAGCCTGACTCTCACCGAGCATCACCTGGTAGTTTATTCACCCAATGCAGCCTCTTTGAGCGCGGGACTTGCTTTCACGGTGAGATTTCGGAGACTGCCTGGTCAGGCTTTGCCTATGCGTTTGGCCATCATTAAGTTTAGGCATTTGGTAATAATGTAAGCTAAAGATGGCTAAATTCCTAAATTTTAGCTGTCAACCCTATTGTGCTAACTAAATTGGTGGCAAAAAGTAGGTTTGACGTTTTTCCACCTGCTATTGTTTCCGTCTTCTGCACTTTTTTTTGCAATCGAATACTTTCGTTGCTAAGGCGGCAAAACTGAATTTATCGATACAGCATTAGTGCCGTTTTGTAGCTACTTAGACAGATTTTTATCAAAAAAGTTTTCTTGGTGGCCTCAGTTCAGATCGGACTAGCTATATCGGAATGTTTTTTGTAAAATGCAGTGTAACTACTGCAATTATCTATCAAAGTGCGGTATCCTTCTGCATATTCTCTAAGCTCAAGGGAAGTCATGTCAAAAAAAGTGAATTTTGTGCTTCAGGCTTGTATGGCTGATCTGAGAATTAATCTTCTTCTAGCAAAGATTGTCTGACTCCGGTTAGAGCCTTCTAGCTATAGCTAAGCTGCCAGGCTTGGTCGGAAAATTTGCTCCTTTCTGTAGCCCTTCTGAGTAAAGAGGGCTACCCATTGTTTTGGTAGGTTTTGGCTTTAACGTTGTTTTGATTGATTTTCATATCGGTCGATGGGTAGATGTATAAAAGCTAACTTTAAGGCAGAACTTGTAATGCCTAGTTTGATTCAACCGGAAGCTAAAGGGAGCCGTTTAGTACCGCTAGTGCCGAATTTCTGCATGCAAGTATAAGGTTGATGAAATTGATGCATCTTGATCCGGGCGTATCTCCACAACTATCAATCTTGACTCAGTTTTTTCCCCCTGACTATGCGCCCACTGGGCAGCTGATGGCTGAATTAGCTCAGGGATTGAGTCGCCAGGGTATGAAGGTGCAGGTGTTTGCCGGGCAGCCGGGCTATGCTTACGATCGCTCCCTGGCCCCGCAGCAAGAAATGGTCAACGGGGTGATGGTGCGGCGCACTCGCACCTCTCGCCTTTGGCCTCAGCGCATTCGTGGGCGAGCCGTGGGCGGGCTACTCTACTGTCTCAGGTCGCTGGTTAAACTGCTGCACCCGGCCCGGCGAGGCGATTTGGTGCTCGTCACCACCGAGCCTCCCTATCTGCCGGTGCTGGCCTATCTGCTGCACTGCCTGTTTAAGCAGCCTTACCTGTGCGTGGTCTATGACCTCTACCCCGAGGTGGCCGTGGCCCTGCAAGTCGTACCCAAAAACCACGGGCTGGCGCGTCTGTGGCACTGGCTCAACTGCCTCACCTGGCGACACGCTGAGGCGATCGTGGTGCTCAGCGGCACCATGAAGCAGCGCATTGTCGATCATTGCCCTGATATCGGCGATAAAATATCCGTCATTCACAACTGGGCCGATCCCAGGCTAATCCACCCTCGCCCCAAGGCCAACAACTGGTTTGCCCATCAGCACGGGCTTACCCAAGTGTTTACAGTGCTCTACTCTGGCAACATGGGCCGCTGCCACGACCTAGATACCATTATGGCAACGGCTCAAGCCCTGCGCCACGCCCCCGTAAAATTTGTCTTTGTGGGAGGCGGAGCCAAGCGACAGCCCTGTGCAGACCTGGCCCAGGCGGCGGGGTTGACGAATTGCCTGTTTTTGCCCTACCAATCAAAGGGCGACCTGCCCTACTCGCTGACGGCCTGCGATCTGAGCCTGGTCAGCTTGGTGCCGGGGGTAGAGGGGCTGGTGGCCCCCAGCAAGCTCTACAGCAGCCTGGCCGCTGGCCGACCGGTGGCGGCTATCTGTGAGGCTCACTCTTACCTGCGATCGCTGCTGTCCGAAGGAGGCTTTGGCCGCGCCTTTAGCAACGGCGACAGCAAAGGCCTGGCCGACTTCATTCACACCCTGATGGCTAACCCTGCCCTGGTTCAGCAAATGGGTAATCGAGGCCGCAGCTACATGCAGCAAAAGTTTACCCCTGAGCAGGGTGCCCTTCGCTACTTTGAAGTGGTGGAGTCCTGCCTCTACGGGCCAGCATCTGCCCCTGCCCCCGCTCCATCGCCCAAGGCTGCCGCCTCTCGGCTCTAGGTCCTGCTGATTCCTAGGCTGGCTCAAAATCTTAAATATTTTTGCTCTAGGTCTTGCTTAGTTAAATAATTCCGGTACTCTTTCTGGCATGGGGCGGGCTTCGACGGTCTCAGGATCTCAGTCTCTCCACCGTAGTCTTAGCGCATTAGCCCTGAGACCGTAGGTAGGATAAGTGTGCCTAGGAATATGTGTTCTCCCTATGCCCCTATCGGCAGTTGCACCGTAAACCCTCGCTGTTCTTCCTCACTATGACTTCACCTCGTCGCAACCGCAGCCGGTCTAAACGGCGCGCCATCTACTGCCCCGACCACGGTACCCACCTCGACAGCGTTAGCCAAAAGTATCCCCTCTACACCACTCAGCCAGAGCACCTGCAGCAGCGGGGCTTGAGTCGGCTGCGATCGCTTACCGTGATTGCTGGCTACGGCACCGTCCCGCTTACTGGCGAGTGGCTCGAAGCATTTTGGTGCGACCACTGCCAAGAAACCCGCTGGTACCACGTCCACAGGACAGATAACAACCAATATACGGTTGCAGTCGCCCCTGAGGCGCTGTGGATGCAGGCCAGCGGGGTGATTTTGACGACGGGTAACCCCACCGTCGGTGAGTTTACCCGCCGCCAAGCCCGCCAAACCCAGTACCAGGGCATCAAAGATTTTCACCGCATTGGCTAAGGGCACCCGTGGGAACACCAGAATAGATGACTGCAACCTCCTACCAATGCTTTAATGTCTGATACCGTCATTCGCGTTGAAAATCTGGGTAAAAAGTACATCATTGGCCATCAGCAGCAAGAGCGCTATACGGCCCTGCGTGATGTGCTGGCCAAAAAGACTAAGAGCTTTACTCAAGTTTTCAATCCAAAATCTAAAATCCAAAATCCGGCATTTGAGGAGTTTTGGGCCTTAAAAGATGTGTCGTTTGAGGTCAAGCAGGGCGATCGCATTGGCATCATTGGCCGCAACGGCGCAGGCAAATCTACCCTGCTCAAGGTTCTCAGTCGCATTACCGAACCCACAGAAGGACGCATTAGCATTAAGGGCCGAGTCGCTAGCCTCCTAGAGGTCGGTACAGGGTTCCACCCAGAGCTAACTGGCCGCGAAAATATATATCTCAACGGGGCCATCCTGGGGATGGGCAAAGTAGAGATTCGCCGCAAGTTCGATGAAATCGTCGCCTTTGCAGAGGTAGAGAAATTTTTAGATACGCCGGTTAAGCGATATAGCAGCGGCATGTATGTGCGCCTAGCGTTTGCGGTAGCAGCTCACTTAGAGCCTGAGATCCTAGTAGTTGATGAAGTGCTGGCGGTAGGCGACGCAGCCTTTCAAAAAAAGTGCTTAGGGAAGATGGAAGATGTAGCAGAGCGAGAAGGACGCACAGTTCTTTTCGTAAGTCACAATATGGCAACGATACAGAATTTATGCAACCACATTATCTTTCTAGATCACGGACAGGTGCATGCACGAGGAGCACCCAATGCCACAATTCAACTTTATTTAAATGCGGGTGTCACCTCTCAAGAATGGAGCAGCTTGCATAAGATTAAGCAGCGCAGGGGAGAGGGGCAATTAAAGTTTGCAAAGCTAGAATTGCTAGATTCTCAAGAAAGGCCAATTAATGCGGCTTTGTCTGGAGAAAAACTAGGTATTAGGTTGTTCTTCTCTAGCTTTTCAGAAAAAGTAACTTACAAAAACTGTCGCATAGGCGTTGCTATAACAAGTGTTTCTGGCACAAATATTGTGCTTTCTACTGAAATGATATGCAACGATGAAATCGATATCAACGATCAAGACTTCATAGACTTTTTTGTTGAAAAGCTGCCTCTTTCTGAAGGCAGCTACTCGCTGACCCTTTTTGCTGAATCTAATGGAATTATTCAAGACTGGATAACAGAAGGAATCCAGTTTTCTGTTGAAGGTGGAGACTTTTATGGTACGGGGAAACCTTGTCCCATCGGGTACCAAGGAAAGAGCGTCCTCGTAGATTTTTCGGTAGCAAAGAATTCCTATGAGTATGCATAGAAAGCCATTACTCAACAGAGCTTCTCACAAGCTCATGAGCTATTTTAATGTCTTTCCATGTGACAAAAATCTAGAAACCTTGTCTCATAACCTTAAAGAAAAGTATGGTTACAAACATGCAAAAGTTTCGCAGAAGCCAGTTGACGCTAACCATGAACCCTTACCTTGGTTTACTTATCCGGCCATAGAATACCTAGCTCAATTAGATTTGAGCAGTAAAACAATTTTTGAGTGGGGTTCAGGTAACTCATCGCTATTTTTGGCAAAACGCTGTAAGCAAATTACAAGTGTTGAAAGCAACAAAGAGTGGTACGAGTACTGTAGCCAAGAGTTACTATCTAACCAGAAAATCCTTTTCCGAGAAGAATCAGAGTTTGCTGAAGCCATAGATGAGTCACTCTCAAAATTTGACTTGATAATTATAGATTCCCTGCGTAGAGGTGAGTGTGCCAAGAAAGCTATAGAGCATCTTAACAGCGGAGGATTAATTATATTAGACAATTCAGATTGGCATCCTAACACTTCTGCTTTTTTAAGAGACAGTTGTAACCTATTGGAAGTAGACATGCATGGGTTCGGGCCAGTCAATGCTTACTCTTGGACAACATCTCTGTTTTTCCATCGCGATTTTAATTTCCCCCCAAGAGAAAGCAAACAACCCACAATTTCAAAAGCAGGAATTGATCAGATATCAAAATACGATTACTTTGAATAGTATTTCTCATTTGCTTTTAATATAATTTAATGTAAATTTTGATGGCCAAGCATACTCTGGAAAAATACACTGGAAGAATAAGCAAGTCTGCAAAAGTAGCTTTCCAAAAAACATTTGTTTACCCTTTTCAGTTATATAACCATCACACCCTGTCTTTCTCTCAAGAAGGGGAAGATCGTATCCTAGCTCGACTATTCGAGCGAAAAGAAAAAGGCTTCTACATTGATGTAGGTGCTCACCATCCTCAGTTATTTTCAAACACCTATCTTTTTTATTTGATGGGGTGGAGGGGCATCAATATTGATGCTATGCCTGGAAGTATGGATGCCTTTGGAGAGTTAAGGCCAGACGATATAAACCTAGAACGCGCGATCGCCGAAAAAGAGAGCGAACTAATCTACTACATGTTCAGTAATCCAGCTTATAACGGCTTCTCTAAAGAGCTTTCTGAAGAGCGAGATGGATTAAGAGGCGTGGTCAAGCTAGTTTCTCAAGAAACTATAAAAACTCACAAACTCAGCGACATACTAGATGACCATGTGCCCCAGTCTACATCAATCGATTTTATGTCTATCGATGTAGAAGGCTTAGATTATCAAGTACTTCTTTCAAACAATTGGTATAAACATCGTCCTAAAGTAATTTTGCTTGAAGAACTAGAATTTGATTTGAGCAAACCATTTGAAGTATCTAAATCTTACACTTTTCTTAAAGGTCAGGGCTATAAGCTCTTGGCAAAGACTATGAACACAATTTTTTATGTTTTAGAAGAAGAGTCTTGAAACCGAAAGCCTTTATAGGAAGATGAATTGTGCTAATCTCACATAAGTATGAGTTTATTTTTATACACATCTATAAGAATGCAGGAACTAGTATATCAACAGCTCTACTGCCCTTTATTACTACTAAGTTTCAGCGGTTTGCGAATAGACAGCTTAAGAAAGTAGGCGTCTTGTACTGCGATCAACCTTGTTCGACTCATGCTACGGCTTCTAATATAATTTCAGTCATTGGCGAAAAAAAATTCAAATCTTATTTTTCTTTTTGTATCGTACGCAATCCTTGGGATTGGCAAGTTTCTCTTTATCGCTATATGCTAAAAAATCCTAATCATCCTCAGCACGAGCTTGCTAAAGAATTCAGAGATTTTGAGGATTACTTGAACTGGAGATGTGCAAAAGAAATTAGATTTCAAAAAGATTTTGTTTGCTCACAGAGTGGAGAACTATTAGTAGACTTTGTTGGCAAGTTTGAAACCTTAGATGAAGATTTTCAGACGGTTTGTAGGCGCATAGGCATACCTGCGCAGTTGCCTAAAGTAAATGTTTCAAATACAACTCCATATCAAGAGTTCTACACCCAGAGAACCCAAGAGTTAGTGAGGTCTGTTTTCGAACCTGATATTTCTTTTTTCAATTACTCTTTCTGATGTATGGTTTGCTCTACACCCGTTGTGTTTCTTATTTTTCGCCGCCCTGACTTGACGGTTCAGGTGTTCGAAGCAATTCGTCAGGCCAAACCTACCAAACTGTTAGTAGTAGCCGATGGCCCTCGCAATGCAGAAGAGGCTGTGCTTTGCAAGCAAGCTAGAGCCGTCACTGAAAATATTGACTGGGATTGCGAAGTTATCCGCAATTATTCTGATATCAATCTGGGCTGCCGCGATCGCGTTTCCTCAGGCTTAACCTGGGCCTTTGAGCAAGTTGAAGAGGCTATCATTTTAGAAGATGACTGCCTACCTCATCCATCGTTCTTTCGCTACTGCGAAACTTTGCTTGAATACTACCGCGACGATGAGCGATTGATGGTAATCAGTGGAGATAACTTTCAAAATGGTAGGCAGCGTATGCCATATAGTTATTACTTTTCAAAATATAACCATTGTTGGGGATGGGCAACTTGGCGGAGGGCTTGGCAGCATTGGGAATTTAATCCCCAAAAGTGGGTCGAATTCCGAGATAGTGGTTTAGTGCGATCGCTATGTCACGAATCCCATGAAGAAAAATACTGGACTGACATTTTTGACATGCTATTTCTGGAAAATAAAATTAACGCTTGGGGCTATGTTTGGATGTTTGCCTGCTGGTCTCAAGGTGGACTAACAGCTTTACCACACGTCAATCTAGTTTCAAATATTGGCTTTGGCTTAGACTCTACTCATACTGGTGGAAAAAGCAAGCTTGCTAATATGCCTACGAAAGAAATTGGAAATATTAAACACCCTTCTTTTGTCCTGCGATGTGTGGAAGAAGACTGCTATACCTTCAAAAATATTTTCAGACAAAAACTATTCAAGAAAATCTATACTAGTATGTACAAACTCAAGCTGAATATTACCCATTTCAAGCAAGTCTTGAAGCATATTTGATTTAAATCGTTTGCCATTTGATATAAAGTCGTTTGCAATGTTCTACTGTCTCCTTGAATTTATTTGAAAAGCCCTATGCTAAAACATTCTGCCAAAGTGCTTTTAACCCGACTCGGGTACCGGGTTAGTAAACTTGAAGGATCGGCGAAAAAATCAAAAACCTCTTTTCCAAAAGACTTCAAATTAGATTCTATAAACATTATAGAGCGGGTGCGGCCATTCACCATGACTAGCCCTGAGAGGATTAATGGGCTAATTGAAGCGGTAGATTACGTCACTGCCAACAACTTGCCAGGTGCTATTGTTGAGTGCGGTGTTTGGAAAGGAGGAAGCATGATGGCTGTTGCCTATAGGCTTAGGAAAGTTGCAAATCTTCACCGAGAACTTTATCTATTCGATACCTATGAAGGTATGCCTCCTCCAACAGAAAAGGATGTTACTTGCTTCAATGTAGAAGCTCAAACATTATTGGACAGCAGAAATTCTTTAGAAAAAGAAGCTCATTATTGTTATTGCTCTTTGAAAGAAGTTCAGGAAAATCTAGATTCTACTGGCTACCCAGTAGAACAGCTTCATTTTATAAAAGGTAAAGTTGAGGATACCATTCCTGAAAAAGCTCCGGAAAAAATTGCGTTGCTCCGACTAGATACCGATTGGTACAAATCGACAAAGCACGAATTGGAGCACCTCTTCCCACGGTTAGTTCCAGGTGGCGTTATTATCATTGATGATTACGGATATTGGAAAGGTTGCAAAGAAGCTACAGATGAATATTTAAGTAATCATAGGATCCCTCTCTTGCTTAACCGGATAGATGCAACTGGTAGAATTGGCATAAAGTGGCAGTCTTAGCTTGGAAATGAAAGCTCTTAACCTGGGTTGTGGACGACGGTATTGCTCTGAATGGGTCAATATTGATTTTGTTGCTCATAGTGAAAACGTTATTTCGTGCGACTTGTCAGTCGGCATACCCTCCGCTGACAACAGCTTTGATTTAGTATATAGCTCTCACTTGCTTGAGCATTTTTCTAAAGAAAAAGCACATATTTTTATTAAAGAATGCTTCCGAGTTTTGCAACCCCGTGGTGTTTTGCGAATTGCTGTTCCTGATTTAGAATCTATTACTCGTCTTTATCTTACTGCCCTAGAAAAAGCCGATCTTGGAGATCTAGAGTGGGCAGAAAACTACAACTGGATGTTGCTGGAGCTGCTGGATCAGATGGTACGCAACCAGTCCGGAGGAGTAATGCAAGCCTATTTAAGGCAGAATACCTTGTCAAATTCAAATTTTGCAGTTCAGCGCCTAGGAGCTGAAGCGAAAGCCTTGATTACTGCAGTAGATCAGCAGTCTTTAAATCAATCTAAGGTTTCGGATACTAACTTATCAATACTATCGGTTATTGTGGAGTCTGCTCTAAAGCCAGTCTATCGCCTAATACGGTATTCCAGCTATCGGCGTAACGCACTCCTTCGCCTAATTTTAGGCTCCAGAGACTATCAAGCTCTCCAACTTGGTCGTTTCCGGCAGTCTGGAGAGATTCATCAATGGATGTATGATCGCTATTCTTTGACACAGCTTTTGAGACAGTGCGAGTTTTTAGAGGTCGTTCAACGCACAGCGCAGACTAGTTACATTCCAAACTGGTCTACTTACAATTTAGATACTGAGCCTGACGGGAGTGTCTACAAACCCGACTCTCTTTTTATTGAGGCTATAAAGCCCGCTTCATGAACGTTCTCCACATCAATCAGTCAGATACTGCTGGGGGAGCGGCCATTGCGGGTTATAGGCTCCACCAGAGTTTGCAGCAGCGTGAGATAAACTCTACGCTCTTGGTGGGGCGCAAGCAAACGGATGATCCATTAGTCACCCAGGTGCCTCGTCATCAATGGCTTGAGAGCCAGCTTCATCGATTGATCCATAGAGTTGGTTTTAACTACATCAACCACGTCAGCAGCTTCGATATCCCAAAACACCCATTCTTTCAAGCAGCAGATATCCTCAACTTTCACAATCTGCACAATAGTTACTTTAACTATCTAGCTGTTCCCCACCTTACAGCGCAAAAGCCCGCGGTTATCACCCTTCACGATATGTGGAGCTTTACTGGCCACTGTACCTATAGTTACGACTGTAACCGCTGGCAAACAGGCTGTGGCAAGTGCCCCTATCCAGATACCTACCCCAATATTCGTCGAGATGTTACCCATTGGGAATGGAAGCTGAAAAACTGGGTATACAACCGCTCAGACCTAACAGTAGTTGCCCCTAGCCGTTGGTTAAAAGCACAAGCAGAGGCCAGTCTGCTGGGTCGTTTTTCGGTTCACCACATACCCTACGGTATCAATACTGACGTCTATCATCCCCTCGACTCTGAGCTTTGTCGCACGGCTCTAGGTATCCCGCCAAAAAAACAAGTTTTACTTTTCAGTGCTGTTAAGCACACAGATTTTCGTAAAGGTGGCGATTTGCTAGTCAAAGCATTAGGTCAACTGCCCAAGACCTTAAAGCAAAACTGTGTATTGCTAACCTTAGGTAACTCAGGCCAACAGCTAGCGGCGACAGTAGATATGCCCGTCGTCGACTTGGGATATGTAAGCAGCGATCAACTTAAGGCTGTAGCCTACTCTGCAGCAAACCTTTTTCTCTTTCCTACCCGCGCAGACAACCTACCCCTCGTGCTACAAGAAAGCATGGCTTGCGGAACTCCTATGGTATCTTTCGATATTGGCGGTGTATCAGACCTAGTGCGTCCTGGAATCACAGGCTATCTAGCTCAGCCTGAAAACATAGATGATTTCTGCAAAGGCATTGTAAATTTACTGAGCGACAACAACAAGCGTCAGGCAATGGGAGAAAACTGCCGCCGCATTGCACTCGAAGAATATACTCTTGACCTGCAAGCAAAGCGCTATCAACACCTTTACCAGCAAGTACTAGATAAGAGAGCTACTGGATAGCAATAATATCTGCTCAACTCAAACTAGTACTCGACAGCGTGATTACTGCGTTGCTCATATTGTCAGGGGTTTATGCTATAAACCAACTTGAAAGCCCTGGTCATCGTGCGATTAAATAGTTGCCAAAGACAAGAATTTTAGCTTTGGTGTCGGCCTGGTTGGGAGGCTAGCCTGACGCAGTGTCTTGCTAGTCATTGGAATGCTGTTCAGGCAAGTTCAATGTTATAAAATCATGCAGCCAGCTTTCAAGGCTGAGCATAAAAAATATTGGAGAACATATAGGTCAATGTTTGGAGTGTATAGAACCTTTTTAGCCTTGATGGTCGTTGCACTTCATCTTGGCGGAGTCCCCATGGTTGGAGTGTACGCCGTGTTTGGATTCTATAGTCTGAGTGGGTACTTAATGACGCTGATCATGCAAACCAGCTATGGATATACCGCTGCTGGGCTTTATCGATATGCTCTAAACCGATTTTTACGGATTTATCCTGCCTACTGGGTTTCAATTATTATCTCTGCTCTTCTAATCTGGTGTTTAGGAAGGGATTTTACCACAGCTTATCATCCATCAATGTATTACCCAGAAAATGTATTTGTGTTAGTCAAAAATCTATCGCTATTTTCCCTGAAGGGATCGTTTTCACGCTTGACCCCACCAGCATGGGCTTTGACCATTGAAATCTTCTTTTATATTTTAATTGGTCTGGGAATTTCAAAAAGCAAAAAAACAACTCTAGCCTGGTTTTTGTGTAGTGTATTTTATCACTTTGCAACGATAGTCTTGGGGTTAGATTGGAGCGCTCGATATTACTCAGCATCTGCTGCATCCTTGCCATTCGCGACGGGAGCTCTCCTATTTCACTATGGGCCTGAAATTAGTAAATATAAGAGTCAGTTAAACCAAAATTTTTATCAGTATCTACCATATGCCATAATTGCTTGTATATTAGTAAACTGGTTTTTGGGGTACATTTTATCCCAATCAGGCGGTTTTTTCTTCTATAGTAATTATGTCCTTTGTGCGGCTATGGTTGTGGTTCTATCTGATATGAAACAGTTACCATACATCAGCCAAGAAACAGATAAATGGTTGGGAGAATTTAGCTATCCTATCTATTTGCTACATTACCAGGTAGGCTTGGTTGTAATTGTATTATTTACTGCGGCAGGTTTTAATGTCAATCGGCCCAGCTTAAGTCTTATGGTTTTGTCGTTGCCTATGATATTCGCTTTATCATGGGCAATTATCTTGATTTTAGAAAAACCTATCGAGTCCATTCGTACGAAAGTAAAAAGTCAAAATTATGGTCAAAAATCGGTTCGACTGCCTTAGATTGGACCTACAAAATGCTTAGCTGACTAAAGATTTTCTTGGCTTGACTTGCTCAGACATGAGCAAACCTCAAATAACTTTGAGTAGGCTGTAAGTACCTCAAAGAAAGCATATTTATGTCTAGGCAAAGCTTAAAATAGTAATTTAACTTTAGATCTGCCGCCTGCTGCTACCAAACTCATTCTTAATGAAAGCAAACTGCAGAGCCTTAACCTTAACAGATTTACCTCAACCTCCAGCGGGTAAATCTGGATGGCCCTGGACCAAAGCTAGTAATCCTCTACCTAAATATATGCCCGATGGCTCAGAGTGGCCGCGCATTAGTGTTATAACCCCAAGCTACAATCAAGGACAGTTTTTAGAAGAAACTATTCGCTCGGTCTTGCTTCAGGGATATCCAAACTTAGAATATATAGTTGTTGATGGGGGCAGCACTGATAATTCGGTCAAGGTAATCAAAAAATATCGGGTTTATATCGCCTACTGGGTTAGTGAAAGAGATAAAGGGCAGGCTCACGCAGTTAACAAAGGCTTGAAAGTAAGCACCGGCTCCATCCTCGGCTGGATTAATAGCGATGACTTATATGTAAAAGATACGTTCAAAAAGATTGCTGAAAAGCTTCATAGAAACTTGCCTTATGTATTAATCCATGGAAATCGAATTTTAATCAATGAGAATAGTCAAGTTACTGGATGGTCTCCTCTTCCAACGTTTATTCCGGAGAAGGGCTCGTTTAATGTTTGCTCAGAAACTGCTTTCTGGAAGCGAAATGTAATGGATCAAGTAGGCTTACTGAAGGAGGAACTAAATTTCGCAATGGATCTAGAGTTCTTCAGTCGATTGTACTTGCAAGGAAAATTCTTGAAACTAGACGATTACTTAGGTTGTTTTCGCTGTTACAAGTTAAATAAGAGTTCAATTATGCCTCACATAGGTCGAGAAGAGGCGTTAAGAGAGTGGCAGTTTATTTTTGGAGCTGAGTATGCTGCAAAAAGGGAAAACGCAAGTAAACTGACACTGCTAAAAGCACTTGTTGCTAACCCTCATCTAATAGGATGGCCATACATATCTTATAAACTGTCTATTTACGCAGCTAGATTTAACCCGCTTATAAAATCTTGAACAATGCAAAAAGTTCGAATGTGGCTAGGAGAGTTTTTGATTTATAGCTCAAACTATTTTGTGAATAGAATACCTGGTCACTTCGTCCGACTGTTTTTTTATCGTCATTTTCTTAATTTCAAAATAGGCAGAAACAGTTCAATCCTCATGAGGGTTTGCTTTGATTCTAGAAGAAATTTTTCAATCGGAGAAAACTCTGTCATCAATCAAAACTGTCGAATTGATAATCGAGGAACCGTAAAAATAGGCAAAAACGTTTCTATATCTGCTGAGGTTTGCATTTTGACGGCAGACCATGACCTTCAAAGCCCTGGCTTTAGAGGTAGAACTCGACCTGTTTTGATTGACGATTACGTTTTTATTGGTACTCGTGCGTTAATACTTCCTGGAGTAACGCTAGGTAAAGGATCCGCCGTTGCCGCAGGTGCAGTTGTTACCAAAAATGTTCCATCCCATGCAATTGTTGCTGGAGTTCCAGCTAAACAAATAAAGAGCAGAGAGAAGAACCTTGAATATACAATCTTCTATAGAAGATTGTTTTCATGAATATATTGAGCAATAGCGTTTCTTGCGATCGCAATTAAAGAGAAAACTAATATTCTTTATGAATACCTTCTTTGTAATCGGCTGTCCTAGATCAGGAACGACTTTTCTGATGAATTGTTTAGAAGCACTTCCATATACTGAATGCTTGTCAGGTATTTCTTTTCCTGTGCCCATAGCTCATTTGGCAGCCCAGCAGTTGCCTGAACAAATAACTCACTGCTTAGAATATGCATTAGAGTCTACCTTAAATGTATATCTTGATTCTGTTTCCAATTCTCGCTTTAGAGCACTTCAGAGTTTGATAAGTGGCTCTATGGGATTTAAGGAAGTCAGTACATTATTTCAGCGAAAGCGGGTGCTGCAAAACTTAATCTACAAAGAGCCATTTTTTAGCTTTACCCCTGAGTTTCTCTGTAGGGCATTACCTAGCTGTAAGATCATATATCTATATCGAGATGGTCGCGACTGTGCGAATTCTCTAGTTAAAAGCTATGGCGTACTAACCGATGAGAAGCTAAAGATACTGAACACCTCAGAATCTTCATTGGGCTACCAACACCAAGACTTTTGGGTACCTTGGTGGGTTGAAAGCGATCAAGCCGATAATTTTATTCAGTCCTCTTCCTATGTCCGTTCGATTTGGATGTGGAAAGAAATGGTCAAACGCTGTGAGAGATTTTTCACTCAAGATGATATAGCAACAAGTGACCGTGTCTTGAAGATTAAGTATGAAGATTTGGCATGTGAGCCTTTGGTCTTTGGAGAAAAAATTGTGACCTACATAGGCACTGATTTTGACAATCGACTCCAAAAGAGATTCGCAAAAGCTTCAGTGAAAGCTGTTGGCAAGTATAAAAAGCGAGATCCTCTAGAAATAGAAATGGCAGAACAGGTTGCCCATTATGAGTTAAAGTTCTATGGCTACCTCGATTAGCTGAGCAGCTAATCTGCTCACTATGCCGATTGCGGCATTAATTAAAGTCTGCCTAGCAAAGCTGAATTTACTTTATGAGTCATAGAACACATAAAAGAATATATCAGATTGTCCCTCGTCTTCCCCCCAATGTCGACGGGGTTGGGGATTACGCTCTCAACTTAGCTCGCCAGCTAAGATTAGATTTTTGCATTGATACCCATTTTTTAGTTGGTGATCCAGATTGGCAGGGTTCTAGTGAAATAGAAGGCTTTCATGTTACCAAGCTGGCTTGTCGGAGCATAAAGACTTTTACTGCTCAGCTGGCCGAAGTTTTCTACGAAAGCCCTATATTGTTGCACTATGTAGGTTATGGATATGCTAAACGAGGGTGCCCGACTTGGCTTGTTAGTGGTCTAGACACGTTGAGGCGTCAACGTAAGGACGTACACCTAGTGACAATGTTTCACGAAACGTCTGCTTCTGGTCCAGTCTGGACAAGCGCCTTTTGGCTTTCTACAGTACAGAGAAATTTGGTCAAACGGTTAGTTAATCTGAGCGATCATATTCTCACCAGCAAACAGCTTTATGCTGAAATTTTGCAGTGCATGGTCAATCAACAGCTAAATCCTCTGAGCAGTGATAAGTCAACCATTCCAGCTTTGCCAGTTTTCTCAAACGTTGGAGAGCCTGAATCTGTAATACCATTAGATGCAAGGGATCGTACGCTGGTTATTTTCGGAGGGGCTACTACGCGTTCACGCTCGTATAAACTCTGTCAAAATGAGTTAACTTATGCATGTGAACAACTTAATATTGAAAAAATTATTGATATTGGTCCCAATAATAGGTTTAAGCCGTCCGATGTGGGCAATATTCCAGTTGATATACTAGGACCAAGACCCGCTACAGAAATAAGCCAAATTCTCTCATCTGCCTTTGCTGGTTTTATTCACTACCCTGTTGACTTTTTAGGTAAGTCAACAGTGTTTGCTAGCTATTGTGCCCATGGTGTTTTGCCAATTGTAGGAGGAGGGGCGCAAAGCTCGGATGCCGATGGGTTAATCGCATGGCATAATTACTGGCATCTTGATCTGACTTGTTTAGATATCAATGCTTTAATTCCACAAAAGATAGCTAGTAATGCTCACGCCTGGTACCAAGCCCATAATCTTGGTATTCAAGCAAGCCAATTTTCATTGTTTCTTTCTTCAAAAAACTAGAGGTAGCTTTTAGTGGCAAAGTCAGTTGAGATGGTGGTAATCATCAATTCTTTCAATCGATGCCAATTATTGAGCGACGCACTTCCTTCTGTTGTACATGCGCTCAGTCAACTCTCTATGAAAGCAGCCATTGTTGTCTTTGATGCAGGGTCCACTGATGGCAGCATCAAATTTATTCAAAATTTCTTTTCTAAGATTACAGATATTGAAACTCATTGCCTTATTCCGTCTTTAGAAACAGACCGATCCTTCAGTTCAGGATGTAATGAGGCTGTTAGGTTTGCCGGTCAGCAGTACCCATCTCTTAAGTACTGCTTCTTCTTTGAAACTGACAATTTGATTACCAACGCTAAAGCCTTAATTCTCGCAATTCAACTTTTAGAACAAAAACAAAATCTCGGGGCTGTTGGGTTTACTGTAGAGCAGTGCGACCAGCGTAAGGCCGGATTTGGTAGTCGGTTTCCTACCCTTTTATCTTTTGTAGTGGGGCAACAGATTTCTAACCGACTGGGCTTGGACAACACAAGAATTTCCGATTGGCAAGACTTTCAAGGAACAAGATGGGGAATGAGCGATGTTGTATATACTAGTCCTCTACTTGTTCGTTATCAGACATGGCAAGCTGTAGGGGGTATGGATCACAAGAATTTTCCCTTCTCTGACTGTGATAGTGACTGGTGCTGGTCGGCCTATAGTCAAGGGTGGCGTATGGCAGTGCTCGATTTGCCTGGCGTGATTCACGACAACCGCATGCATGCTTCAATTTGGTCTGCCAATCGTGTGATCGATTTTCATCGCGCTAGGTTTCGTTTATTAATTAAACACCGAGGGCGTGGACTAGTTTTCCTCAAGCTACTTCTATGGCTTAGGCATTGTTTAGAGGCTGTTCTTTTGATGGCTAAATTATGCTTTTCAAAACGTGCTAGAGAATCATTTCGTCAGCGAATAATTTTATTGAAGACAGTTTTTAACTCTTATGAATTAATATAATTATGGCGAATAAGAGTAAGGCATCAATGCTAGCTGAGAAAATTGTCTGGAAAGGCCGACAAAAGTATTCACAGATCCGGTGTCAGATAGGTGGAGGAAAATTTGTTTGGAAGATAGATGATAAAGTTCGATTTGTGTCTTACACGAATGATCCTTTTTCTCATGTTTTGTTTGTATGCAAGGGACATGAGAGAGTTGAATTGGATTGGTGCGATCGCTGGCTTAAAGTTGATCAATCTGCTCAGTCTATTATCGATTGCGGCGCTAATATTGGCTATTTTTCGGCAGTGCTGGCTCAGCGGTGTTTCCTCAGCAAGAGCTTGGCTATTGAAGGAAATCGGCATATAGCCAGGCTTTGCCAATCAACGTTTGATATCTTGGATTTGCAAAATAATTTTGTCATAGAAGCAATTTTATCTGAAAATGAAAAAGATCATTACTGCATACCAAATAAACCAGGCAGGGAGCCCTGGCAAAATGCTGTAAAAGTTTCCCCTGAAGTAAGTGATATTCAGACAACAACCTTAGATCAAATAATCCTTGATGCCGATATTATGCCAAGTTTAATCAAAATTGACTGCGAAGGATTTGAACCGCTAATTCTAAAGGGAGCTAATCATACTCTAGAGTCGTTGCGCCCAGCCTTTATGATTGAATGCAATGATAACGCTTTAGAACTGGCTGGCACTAACCGCCTGGAATTGTTCAATTTGCTTAGGAAGAATCACTACAAATTGTTTCATCTGGCGAGTTTTACTGGATTTTACCCATTCGGTCTAGAGGTTGGTGATAATTTTCCTTCATCAGAATTCAACTTTGCTGCAATCCCTGATGATGACGCTAACATTACTCGATGGATAAGCTCTGCCGAGCCATGTTCTTAGATGGGTGAGTTATGCATGATGCTTTGACTGCTTTTATCGAGGAAATTGGCACTCGAATTCAGAACTACGGCTACTGTCTAGCCAATCCATCTTATTTAAAGGTTAGATCTGGCCGAGGTTGTGCAGACATCTATCGGCTACTCAATAAAAATTGGTTCCCGAAGGATCAGGTTCAGCTTGTTTTAGATGTTGGGGCTAATGAGGGACAGTTTATCAACACTTCGCTTGCATTGATGCCCAATGTTCCGATTTATGCATTTGAGCCAAATCCAAGCTTAACTAAAGATTTGTACAGTAGATATAGGGATTTCAACGTCAAAATATTTCCGTGTGCTCTTGGTGATAGCTCTAAAAAAGCGTCTCTAAACATTTCAAAATTTTCTCCTTCATCCTCTCTCTTAAAGGGTGGTAGCCAGCTAGCTACTGAATTTCCAGAGGTCGTATTTGAAGAAATAGCTGAAGTTGAAATTAAGCGATTAGACAGCTTAGTACTAGATGACGTGGGGGTGAAAGATCTTCTGCTCAAAATTGACGTTCAGGGCTTTGAAATGGATGTTTTAAGAGGTGCAGTTGGTATACTTGATCGTATTCTTGTCATAGTATGTGAGGCAAATTTTGCTCCCTTATATGAGAATCAGTGCGCTTTTGAAGAAATTATCTCATTTTTGCGAACATACAAATTTCACCTCGTTGATATAGGAATTCCTATACGCTCACGCCATAGCCAGGAGGTTTTATACTTAGACCTTGCGTTCGTTAAAAAGTAGACCTTCTCGTTGATGAATATATTGATCTACTCACCTGTGTTTTATCCTAGTGTTGGTGGGTTGGAAACAGTGACCTCGATCTTGGCCAGTGAGTTTGTTGCCCAGGGACATAGTGTTAAGTTAATTTCTCAAACCCCTGAAATTACGGCAAGGCTCTTCAGTTTTGATGTGATTCGTTGTCCCAGTGCTCTGCAATTTGTAAAACTGGCGAACTGGTGCGATGTGTTCTTTCAGCCCAGCATTAGCCTTTGGGGTGTTTGGCCGTTGCTATTGTGCCCAAGACCTTGGGTCGTTTCCCATAATAATTGGTATTGCCGCGACGATGGCCGCCTTTCTTGGCAAGATTATGTAAAACGCATTCTTCTTCGATTTGCTACCAACATTTCCGTTAGTCAAGCTATTGCCGACCATTTTACAGCTCCCTCAATAGTAATCTCTAACCCTTATCGGGATGATTTATTTAGGCAGCATCCTGAGGCTGTTCGCGATCGCGAATTGGTTTTTTTAGGGCGATTAGTCTCCGATAAAGGAGTGGACTTGTTACTTGCTGCTCTAGCTCAACTTAAACAATATAGTTTAACTCCTAGGCTTACTGTCGTGGGCGATGGTCCTGAATTAGGCTTTCTCAACCATCAGGCTCATCAATTGGGCGTTTCCGACCAAGTAACGTTTGTAGGAGTGAAAGTAGAAAAGGAACTAGTTGATATACTTAACGCTCACCAAATTTTGGTTGTCCCTTCTCGCTGGCAAGAACCTTTTGGTATTGTGGCTCTTGAAGGTATTGCCTGTGGTTGCGTTGTCGTTGGGTCATCGGCAGGAGGCTTAAAAGATGCCATTGGCGACTGTGGTATTACATTCCCCAATGGTGATACTTTTGCTTTGTCCGAGGTACTGAGGCAAATGCTAAGTCAGCCTAACTTACTCAATCACTATCGAGAAAATGCCTTTAGTCACCTAGCAAAGCACCAGAAGAAGACCATAGCCAAAGCCTACCTTCAGGTTTTAGAGGATACTCAACCATGAGCAGTATTCTTCTAGCCTCACTTACTGTTGGTCTAATTCTTTTGCTTTCTGCCCAAAATTGGCAGCGATCTGTTAAAGCTGTTTTGGTTCTCGTCGTGCTTGAAGGGGTATTACGAAAATGGGTGTTTCCCCAGGCTAGTCAGTTTATCTATTTTCTTAAAGATTTTGTCCTGATCGGTGCATATCTGCGCTATTTTCTGCTGTCTCCTTTCCAAGCTCGGCTGTTTGTCCAAAATCCTATTACTCTGGTATTAGTAGGGTGTATGGCGGTTTGGGGAGGTGTACAGGTATTTAATCCAAGCTTGGGTTCGCCCATTATTGGCGTCTTTGGCCTCAAAAACTATTTTCTCTATATTCCCCTCATTTGGTTAGTACCCCAAATGTTTAAAACAGAGGAAGAACTGTACCGATTCATTCGCCACTATTTATTGTTCTTAATTCCAGTAGGGCTGCTCGCTACAGCTCAATTCTTTAGTCCGCCCACCAGCCCACTTAACGTTTATGCCTGGGGAGAAGAAGGCCCTGCTGTAGTTACGGCTGGTTTAGATACGGTACGGGTGACGGGCACTTTTTCCTACTTAACCGGCTACTCAACCTATTTATTAGCCTGTCTCTGTTTACTGCTGCCCATAATCTCTCGACCTCAGCCTCGCTTGTGGCAGGCGCTTACCCTAGTTGAGGGGGCGCTGATTGTCGCTACTTCGTTTATGACGGGTTCCCGTGGGCTAGTTTTCGGATCGGTGCTGCTGATTGCTGGCTATGGTTTTCTTTTGGCTATAACTAGCTTCTCTAACTTTTCTAAGAGTGCCCGAAAGCTGGTTTTGCCGGGGGTCATTAGTTTTTTGCTGGTTTCTCAGGGTGCCCGGCTTGCATTCGACTCTTTTGTAAATCGAGTAGAAACAGTTAACGATAGCGTCACTAATCGCATTACTAGCTCATTTTTTCAGCCCTTTAGCAACTTTGATCTTAAGGGACTGGACGGCTATGGCATAGGCGCTACTTTTCAGGCTAACGGCATTATTAGGCAACTCTTTCGGCTCCCGCCAGGGGAAGTTATTCCGGTTAGCTATGAGAGTGAAATGGGGCGAGTTGCTCTAGAAGTTGGCCCTGTTGGCTTCTTTCTTTGGTATGGACTGCGGCTGGTGCTGCTTTTCAGTTTATTTAGAGTTTGTCTTCGGCTCACTCATCCGTTCTTGCGTCAACTGGCTATCAGCGCTTTTGTTTATCAGGGCGTGACCCTGATTGGTCAAATGGTCTATAACCATACCGCTAACGTCTATCACTGGTTTTTCTACGGCTTTATTCTTTTACTTCCGTATTTGGAGCGGGTAGATCAGTGGCAGCAAACTCAACAACGCAACCTCCTCTATGACCATCCAGCGTATTTCACTGGTACACCCCACTAGCAATCCTAACTCTCGCAATGCTGCGATCGCATTAGCCGACGCAGATCTGCTCCATCAGGTCATTACCACAATTGCCTACAACCCCAGTGGCCGGATAGCCAAGGCTATTCAACGATTGCCCAATCCAACTAGGCAATCGCTCAATCAAGAACTGGAACGGCGCACCTGGGTCGCTCCAGAGGGTGCCGTCGTGCAGACTCATCCGTGGCAAGAAGCCCTCAGAGTTAGTTTAGTTAAGTCTGGGCTAAGCCCCAGATTAGGGTTAGGTCGCCAGGGACCTATCGACTGGGTATACACCTCCCTTGATCGCCATGTGGCAGAGTATCATCTCGATCAACTCGATGCCGTCTATGCCTACGAAGATGGGGCAGTGTTTACGTTTCAAGCGGCTAAGCAACGGGGTATACGATGTTGCTACGAGTTGCCGATAGTCTTTCACCGTACTAGCCGCCAGATTCAGCAAGACGAAGCCAATCTTTTCCCAGAGTTTGCCTCGTCGCTCCAGGCTGTCCACGAGCCTCAATGGAAGCTAGATCGAAAAGAGCAAGAAGTTGCTTTAGCAGATCACATTTTTGTGCCGTCTTCTATGACACGGCAATCGCTCTTAGATGCCGGCATACCTTCTGAGCGTATCTCTGTAATTCCTTACGGTGCGCCAGTTGACTACTTCAAACCTCAGGCCAGGCCCGATCGCAAATTTCGAGCTTTGTTTGTGGGCCGGATTGGCCCTCGAAAAGGGGTTCACTATTTATTAAAGGCGTGGAAAAAGCTTCGGCTTTATGATGCTGAGCTGAAGCTAGTGGGCATTAACGAGTTTCCGCCGGGGTGGCTGGAATCTCATCGAGATTATATTCACTATTTGCCCAGTGTTCCCCATGCTAGTCTAAAGCAACACTATTGCAGTGCAAGTGTCTTTGTGTTTCCGTCTTTAGTTGAGGGATTTGGTTTAGTTCAGCTAGAAGCAATGGCTTGCGGCATTCCAATCATAACCACTCCTAATGCTGCTGGTCCTGATATCATTACCGATGGCGTTGAAGGGTTTATAGTTCCTATCCGTGATTCTGCAACCCTTCAAGTAAAAATTGAGTGGTGCTATGAGCACCCCGAAGAATTGGCAGAGATGGGTTTGGCCGCTCGACGGAAAGCTGAAAGTTCAACTTGGATTACCTATCGTCAGAAATTAGCAGAGAAGGTTCAAAGTTTGCTTTCTCTATAGTCTAGGTTTTAGAAAAGCTTATTTTATGGACAAAAAAATAAATTATAGAAAGCTGATTCACTTTTGGGTACCCAATCTTTTTGAGTTCAAAGGTGGAATTCAGGTTTATTTGTATGATATTTTAGCCGCGATTGTCTACATAAACCAAAAAAACAGTATTCCCTCCAATGTTGACGTTTTTATTGTCGACAAGCTTGATTCAGGTAAGCCAAAAGGGGTTCTCGAAGTAAGCTATTTTTCGTTTACTTTTATCGGCAAAGTGCCTAGATCACTACGCACTTTATTCTTTATCTTGAAAATGTTAGTCGCTGTGCTTGAGCAGCGCCCAAATCTGATTTTGTGCGGGCACTTAAATTTTGCGCCGGTTGCATATTTGCTAAGTCGTTGTTTAGACATTCCATACTGGATTTTGGTGTATGGCGTTGATGCCTGGAATATTAAAGACCCGCTTCGATGTCGAGCCTTGCAAGGGGCGGATAAAATAGTCTCTATTAGTGAATATACTCGCGATCGCTTAACAAAAGAGCAGAACCTTCGAACTGACAAAATTTCACTGTTACCTGTTACATTCAACATAAATCGTTTTAACATTCAGCCAAAACCCGTTTATCTGCTCGATAGACATAGCCTAAAACCTAATCAGCCTGTGATTTTGACTGTGGCTCGTCTGGCTGATGACGAACAGTACAAAGGGTATGATCAAGTGATTCGAGCCATGCCTTCGATTCGGCAGAGAATCCCCGATGCTCATTATATTTTGGTGGGGAAGGGTAGCGATCGCCTCCGCATTGAAGCCCTGATTAATTTCCTAGGCGTAGAAGATTGCGTAACGCTGGCCGGTTTTATTCCCGACGATGAGATTTGCGATTACTATAATCTGTGCGATGTCTTTGCCATGCCGAGCAAAGGGGAGGGCTTTGGCATTGTATATCTTGAGGCGCTGGCCTGTGGCAGGCCTACCGTAGGGGGTAACCAAGACGGAGCTGTTGATGCTCTTTGTCATGGTGAGCTAGGGATTTTAGTTGACCCTGACAATACAGATGAAATTGCTTCTACGCTAACAGAAGTTCTTCAGGGCAAATCGCCGCATCCTATTCTGTATCAGCCAGATGTTCTGCGCCAAAGGGTGGACAAAATCTATGGCTTTGAAAGTTTTCAGACTAATCTTTTGGCTTTGCTTGAAGAAGCTAATCTAGTAGAACCCTAGCATGAAAGTTCTGCACGTGATGCCGTCTCTCAGCTATAAACTAGGCGGACCAACCGAGGCTGCTATCAACCTAGTTAAAGAACTTCAGCAGCTAGGTATTGATGCCGAAATAGCTACTACCAATGACGATGAATCTGACCTGCTAAGTGTACCTACTGGTAAACAAATTGACTACGAAGGCGTACCGGTCTGGTTTTTTCCGCGTCTAGCCCGGCTTAAAGCCTTTATTCCATCTATAGGATTAACTCAGTGGATAGTGCGTAACCTGAGTCACTACGACATTGTTCACACCCATTACCTGTTTTGCTATGCCCCTACAGTAGCGGCGAGGTTAGCCCAGCTTTATGGTGTTCCCTATGTCTCCAGCACCATTGGTCAACTATCTCCCTGGGCGCTTCAGCAAAGTCAGCGGAAAAAACAGGTCTACAGCCGTCTTATCGAGCGCCCTACTCTCAACCGAGCAGCTGCTATTCATTGCACTACTGCGGCTGAAGCCGAAGATGCACGACAGTTTGGAGTGAGTGCGCCTGCTTTGGTCTTACCTTTAGGCGTTAATCCTGCACCTATTGACTACAGTGCAGCGGCCCGACTGCGCGATCGCTATTCCCTACCGCCCCATAGTACCGTTCTCCTGTTTCTATCGCGCCTGCACGAGAAGAAGCGCCCTGATTTTTTGCTGCGCGCGTTTGCTCAACTCGATCCTAAAGCTCATAGCTACCACTTGCTGCTTGCAGGTTCTGGGAATGCCGACTACTGCGATCGCCTGCATTCTCTCGTTCACACTCTAGACGTAGCTGACAGCGTCACCTTTACAGGGTTTGTTTCCGGTGCAAACAAAGATCAGTTGCTGCAGGGGTCTGATCTCTTTGCGCTGCCCTCTTACTCAGAAAATTTTGGCATCGCTGTAGCGGAAGCATTGGCGGCCAGACTTCCCGTCATAATTACCCCAGACGTTCAAATCGCACCCGACATTGCCGCCGCCCAGGCGGGGTTAGTCGTCCCCAACTGTTTAGAGGACTGGACGGATGCCCTCGCTAAACTGATGAGTTCGCCACCGCTGAGGACTCAGCTTGGTCAGAACGGTCAGCAGCTAGCCGCAGCAAAGTACAACTGGCCTGCGATCGCTCAAAATCTGGCCCAGTCTTATCAAGAAATTTTATCGGGGCAGCGGCTCTCCTTTGCCTACGAATCCAGCGAGCCTCTAGCTGCACCGCTACCGATGGGGCACTAGCCCGCAGATGAACTGCTGCATAGCCGCTTCAGAGACAGCCCCTTCAGAGGAAGTATCTT
The DNA here is from genome assembly GCA_049646445.1 of Nodosilinea sp. Lineage (GTDB taxonomy): Bacteria > Cyanobacteriota > Cyanobacteriia > Phormidesmidales > Phormidesmidaceae > Nodosilinea. Next base: position 131,516 of record JBARVV010000029.1, read on the forward strand.
GTGGTGGGGCCATAGCTTGCCCACCTCCGGTGGGCGGCCGACAGTCATAGCGCCTGAGGTGGTGGCGATCGCCATCTACGCTCACCGCCACCCGATACTCCCACAGGTATTTGGCGCTGCGCTTAATGGTTTCGATGCAGACCTGCTGACCCGCTAAGTCGCGGCAGAAATTGCTAGCCAGCGCCTCAGCACTCCAGCCCAAGAGACCTGCGGTCAACCCCAGTCCGATTATCGCCACAACCAAAGTCTTCACCATATCGCTGGCCTCTGAGCGCCTACCTTAGGTCGTAGCCAAATAAATTGGGGTCGACATCGCCCAGGTTCAAATCGCCCAGGCCATACTCGGCCCAGCGGCCATCTACCAGCGCTGCGGTGTCTGGGTCGGGGGTGAGTTCTTCGCTCCAGGGGCGATCGGTCTCGGGATAGACCTTGGTGGTAGCGTCAATCCCCATGCGACTGCCCAGGCCCGGCTTTTCGGTAGCGAAGTCGAGCTTGTCGAAGGGGTTGTTGGGCAGAATGAACACATCGCGCACGGGGTCCACCTTAGAGGTAACGGCCCACATCACCTGGCGGGGATCGCGGATATTGATGGCCTTATCGACCACAATCACGAACTTGGTGTAGCTGAACTGGGGCAGGGCCGACCAGAAGGCCAGGGCGGCCCGCTTGGCCTGACCGGGGTACGACTTTTCGATCGACAGCACAGCCGCCTTGTAGCTCAGCCCTTCCATGGGCAGAAAGAAGTCCTGGATTTCGGGCACCTGCTGGCGCAGGATGGGATTGTAGATGCGGTTGAGGGCGATCGCCATCATGGCGTCTTCCTTCGGCGGGCGACCGCTAAATGTGGTCATGTAGATCGGGTTTTTGCAGTGGGTCAGACAGTGGAACCGCAGCAGGGGCGCGGCTTCATTGACGCCGCCGTAGTAGCCAATGTGGTCCCCAGCAGGGCCATCGACGGCGGTTTCGCCGGGGGTAATGGTGCCTTCCAAGACAATTTCTGAAGCAGCAGGCACTTCTAAATCTACGGTTTTGCATTTGGCCAGGCTCAATCCTTTGCCAGCATACAGCCCCGCAAACAGCCACTCCGACAGGTCGATGGGCAGCGGTGTGGCGGCGGCCAGAATGACCAGGGGATGCACCCCGATCGCGATCGCCACCTCCAGCTTTTTACCCATTTCAGCTGCTTTGCGCAGGTGGCGGCTGCAGCCCCGCACCGATAGCCATTGCACCGTCGCGGTATTTTTTGACTGCTGCTGCAGCCGGTAAACCCCCACGTTGGGAATGTTGGTCTCCGGGTCCTTGGTGATCATCAGCCCCAGGGTAATCACCTTATCGGCATCGCCGGGGTAGACCCGCAGCAGCGGCATTTGGTTGAGATCCACTGCATCGTCCTTGAGCACCACTTGCTGGCAGGGCGGCAGCAGGTCGCGCACGGGCTTGGCCTTCACCACGTCAAACAGGGCTTTCCCCAGGTCAATCGCCTGGGAAAACTGCTTGGGCGGGCGGGGCTGATACAGCAGGGCCAGCTTTTCGCCTAGGGTTTCCAGCTCTGTCGGGTGCTCCATACCCATGGCCCAGCACACCCGCTCCACGGTGCCCAGCACGTTGATAGCTAAGGGCATTGTCGCCCCCTGCACATTCTCAAACAGCAGCGCAGGACCACCGCCGAGCAGTAGGCGATTGGCAATTTCAGCAATTTCTAGATCGGGGCTAACGGGGGCCGTAATGCGGCGCAGCTGCCCGCGCTGCTCTAGCAGGGTCAAAAATTGCTGTAGGTCTTTTGCCATGGTGCTGAACTGTTGGTGAAAGAGGTTGTGAACGAGTGTTAAGCGCTGTCTTCATTATGGTGGAGAGTGGGGCAAGTCCGGCAGAAAACGTGCCTTTCCTTTGGCTGCTGCCTGGGTCGCCTAAGGTAGTGGAGACAGCATGTGTCAGAACGCCCCTGCTGCCACAATCGGGGTATTAACATGGTCAATACCCAACTTAACCCTTAAGGATTCACCGGTTCGATGGACAGGCGCAACCCAAGACTTCGCATGAACCTTTCGCCATCTCTGCTGGGGTTCCTGGGGCTGGCAGCCCTGGGGCTGAGCGCCTGCAGCAATCGCCTCAACACCGCCGACATTGAAGCCAACATTCAGGCCGATATTGAGCGCCAGGGGCGGCGGCTGTCGATTGGGGCGGTGCGCTGCCCCAGCGACGTCAGCCCCCAGGCGGGGGCCTATTTTCGCTGCGTGGGAGAGCTAGAGCCTGAAGGTACGTTCACGATCAACGTGACCCAGCAGGATAGCCAGGGCAACGTGACTTGGGATGTGCCCAACTCCAAGGTGCTGATCAACCTGCCCACGGTCGAAGACACGATTCAGCAGGGGCTGTCTCAGGCCTTTGGCCAGCGCGCCCCAATCGACTGCGGCACCGCCACCTACCGGGTCAACCAGCCGGGCGATCGCTTCCAGTGTCAGGTGGTGGGCGGCCTTGAAACAGGGTCTAGCACCATCGACTCGGTGCTGGTAAGAATTGGCCCCGACGGCAATTTAAGCTGGCAAGAGCTACAGTCCGCCACGGCAGCGGCAGCGCCGGTAGCGCTCAGCAGTGCCTCAGTCTCCTCAGCGGTGCCAGCACAACCCTCGTCTGCATCCCTGGTCGATGGTGCTGGGCCTCACTCAGGCCGCCCCGGTGGTCAAAACTACCACTGTGACTGGCCCCACGGGCCGGGTTGTCAACCGTCCCTACATCCCTGGCGATAATGACTAATGCGGGAATAATAGAGCTATGAGCTCAATCTATTCGCCTTAACGTGTTCTTAATGCCCCAAATCCCATGCGTTAAGGTGAGAGGCAACGGCTTTCGGTAGGCTCATCGTGGTAGTCAGACCTGCTAGCGCAACCAACTCCAACCTTAGTTTTGGGTTATGACAACAGTTCTTGATTTTTTAGTGAAGGGTGGGCCGGTCATGCTGCCCATTTTGGGTTGCTCGGTGCTAACCATCGCCACCGCCCTGGAGCGCGCCCTGTTTTGGACTAATCTGCTGCGCCGGGAAGACCAGGTGGTCAGCGAGGTGCTCGATACCTCCCGCCGCGATCTGCCTGAGGCAGCCGCGATCGCAGCCCAGGCCCAAGACCTCCCCATCGGTCGGTTTTTGCTCGCTCCTCTACGGCTCAAACAGCCCTCCCCCGACACCTTTCGGCTGGCGATGGAAACGGCAGGCGATCGCGAGTTTGTCAAAATGCGCAAGGGCGACAAACTGCTCGAAACCATTGTGGCTGTAGCCCCTCTACTGGGTCTGCTAGGTACGGTAACGGGGCTGATTGCCACATTTGGCAACCTCAACATCGGCGGTGGCGGCACGGGCGATCAGGCGACGGCGGCAGCGGCGGGCATTGGTGAAGCATTGATTACCACCGCCGCCGGTATGATTGTCGCCATTATGGCGCTGCTGATTTTTCGAGTACTGGTCACCCTACAGTCTCAGCAGATCGACTACTTTTCCGATGCTGGCAATGAGCTAGAGCTAATCTACCGGCAATATTGGTACGAGCCCGCGGCCCTAGCCACTGACAAAGCCCGCCACGGCGACTTTGTCGGTACCCCAGAGCGAATCTAGTAGCCCCCATGCGCCCCTATGCGATTCAAGTCTAAATTAAGCCCCAATCCGCCCCAGGTCGATCTGGTGCCCATGCTAACGGTGATGATGGGCATTCTGGCCTTCTTCGTCACCATCACCATGACCCTGAGTAGCGAAACGCTAATCGAAGTACAGCTCCCCGCCGAGCAGCAAGACAGCGCTCCGCCACCGCTGCCTGCCGACCCGTTCATCGTGGAGCTAGTCGGCGAAAACCAGGTGCAGCTCAACGGTCAGCCCATCGAAGTCGACGCCCTCAAGGGCCAGATGGACGCCTATCTCAGCCGCAACCCCGAAAATATCGTGTTTTTGCTGCCCAACCAAGACCTCCCCTACGAGCAGGTCATGCAGTTTTTGGGCGAAATGCGATCCGTAGGCGGCAATCGAGTTTCTCTGGCCATCGAAGAGTAGGGCTGTGGCAGCTCATTGCCGTTGTCAATCACGGTAGGACAGGCCAGAGGCCCATCCCACAAGAGGGTGGCCATTCGGGGCTTAGTGTATCTGGGAGAAGTCTTGTGAAATAGCCGTCCCGGCTGTCTACTTCTGCGCTGGCTGCAGCGCCAGCGTACCCTCCTCATCCATTGGCTGACGCTGCGACGCAGTCAGCGCGTAAAACAGAGCCTCGTAGCGATCGATCGCGCGCTTAGCCGAGTAGTGCTCTAGGGCATACTGACGGCCTTGGCGGGCTAGGGCCAGGGCTTTTTCGGGCTGGTGATAAAGTTCAAGAATTCCTTTAGCGAGAGCCGTTGGGTTCTCAGGTTCAACGACAATGCCGCCGCCGCTGGCCAGCACAGCCTGAGCCGCCGTGCCGTGGGCCGGTACTGACGCCAAAATAGGCCGACCGCTGGCCAGCAGTACCTGCGTTTTAGACGGCATGTTGAAGCCCACCACGCCATGCTTCTGCAAAATCAGCCCCACATCAGCGGCGGCCAGCAGATCGGGCAGGTCGGCTCGGGGCACAAAGGGCAACAGCAAAACGTTGGTTAGCTCCAGCTGCTGGCAAAACCGGTCGAGCACCACTAGCTGTTTCCCTTCGCCCACAATCACCATGCGAATATCGGGGTAAGCGGCTAACGCCTGAGCAGCGCGAATCGCCGTTCTAACTCCCTGAGTTTCGGCAATATTGCCCGTGTAGAGCACCACAAATTTGTCTTGCAGCTGGTGGCGACGACGAAATTCGCTGCTGGCCTGAAGCCGAGGCTCAATAAAATCGACATCCACCCAGTTTGAGATGGATACCATTTTGTCATCGGGTACCCCTTTAGCCAGCAAGTTCTCGCGAAAGCCCTGGGCAATCACGCTGATGCGGGTGGCGCTGCGGTAGGCAAACGATTCGAGCAGCTCAAATAGGCGAATAGCCCAGGGGTTGCGGAGTAAGCCAGTTTGAATGGCGGCCTCAGGCAAAATATCCTGCAGGTTGAGTACGCTGGGGCACTGAAACAGCGTCTTGAGAATGGCGACAGGCAGACAGGCCGGCAGCGACGGACTCGTGTTGAGAATAACGTCGGGACGCCAGCCCCGCAGTGCTGGCCACAGACTCAGAGTAATAAAGCTCGACTCCAGCAGCAGTCGCCCCACCAGCCCGCGCTTGGGGCAAGCCAGCACAAAGCAGCGCTGGATAGTAACGCCGTTGCGCTGTTCGGTCGCGTAGAGACGGCCACGATACTGAGGATAAATGGTGCGCTCAGGATAGTTAGGCATGGCCGTTACAACCCGCACCTGGTGGCCTCTGGCGGCTAGCCCCTCAGCCAGCTCGGTCATCAGTGGCGCAATACCAATAGGCTCAGGATGATAGTTGTAAGAATAAATTAAAATTCGCATGGACAACGCCTGCTTTAGAAAACCACGTGCAAGATGTCTGTAGGGGCTGTTGGGGACAGGGGGGCTGTTGGGGATAGGGGGGTGGGGCAAGATTTTGGTTAAGTCCAGCTCAGCAATAGCTTCAGGCTCACCTTAGGGGTGGCAACCGGGTAGCGCCTAGTCGTTGGCTTTTACTTGGCTTGCTTTCATTAAACTGGAGGTCTAAGGGGCAATCAGGAAGCCTTTGGCTGTTGTTTATAGAAGATTGATGCATTCCCCTGGTTAACCCTGTAGAAGCTTTAGCCTGGAGGCAGCCTAGAAAGCTGAGCTGACAAGCTGAGATACTCGCCCAATGCCCAGGCACTCTAGCCATTGCTATGGTGGTCATAAATACCAAAATCATCGATAAATTCAGCATACCCAGGCCCAATCATTGGGTTAATGGGTAAATTCACAGAAAAACTTCTCTTTTACTGCTGCCTCGCATAGCTATAGCTCTGTGTCATCCGAGATGTTGCTGTAAGTTATCACTATGGTTTGGAATCCTCTACGGCTGCTTAAGACACTGGGTCACTTTGATGTGGCAGGGCCTTTATCGCCAGTATTGAGAGGGTTGTCGGGGCTAGCTGATCCAGGTAACACAATGACTCAGTCCCTCAATCCCGCTAGCTTGATGCCTACCCCCGCCCCGCCAAACGTGTACCTGTTGGGCGGGGCGACCGCCTGGGCCAATAGCCTGATTGAACCCCTAGGGTCCCTGGGGTATGAGGTTGAGGTAATCCCAGAGGTCGCTAAATTGGATCAGGTGGGGAATGCTGCGCTAGTTGTTTGGTCAGCCGCCAGCCCTGAAGATAGCCCTCAGCCTTGGCTGGAGCGATTGGAGCAAACGCCTGCTGATCAGGAGGCTACCCTGGTCGATTTTCAGCAGCCTGACCCAGCCATAGCAGCGCTGTGGGGCAGCCTAGACGATGGGGTGATGGGGGGCGTTAGCACCAGCCAGGTGCAGTGGCAGAATGGTCTGAGGTTTGTGGGGCAGGTTTCTACGGCCAACAGCGGTGGGTTTGCCTCAATTCGCACTCGCAATCTTGAGCCGCCGCTAAATTTGGGGCAGTGGCAGGGCACGGTGCTTTACGTTCAGGGCGATGGCCAGCGCTACAAGTGGATTTTGCGCGACAGTCCCGGCTGGGATAGTCTGGCTTACTGCCGTTCGTTTGATACCAAAGCCGAGCAGATGAGTGTGGTTAAAACGCCGTTTTTAGAGATGGTAGCCACCCGGCGCGCCCGCACGGTGCCAGAGGCCACTCCACTCAACCCGGCGCAGCTTTACTCAATGCAGCTGATGCTGAGCAAATTTGAATACGACGGAGATCTAAACCCAGCCTTTCACCCCGGTTCTTTTAGGCTAACGGTACATCGTCTGGGGGTTTACCGACAGGGGCCAAAGCCTCTGGTTTTGCTGCCTAAGGCAGGTTTAGAAGTCGCATCACAGTTGACGGCGGCCGGGCTGACGGGAGTGATTCCTCAGGGGTCTGGGTTCGCAGTCATTGGGGCCAGCAGCAGTCTGCCGCCGGAGATTAAGCCAGCGGCGGTAGAGGCGATATTTCAGGCCGTGAATTAGCTGATATGCAAAGGAACCGGGTGCCTAATGCTTAAGCCTAGATCTAGGTAATAAGCACGGGCACCCGGTCCCTGAGTGGATGTGTACGAGGTTTAATAGGCCGATCGCATGTCGCCTCGCTCGGCGCGGACGCTTTCTTTAGCTTTGGCGGCGCTCTTTTTGAGAGCCTCTAGCCGCTTGATGTAGCGATCGCGCTGGCGTTTCTTGGGGGTCTGCTCAATCAGCGTCTTGAGGGCGCTGCCCAGGCTCTTGTAGGCGTTGGGCAGAGTGTAGCCAAACCGGGTAGCGATCGCGATCGCCCGCTCGTCGGCGGTGATGCTCTCTTGCAGCGTTTTTTGATTGTTGTTGCGCTTGTAAAGCCGCCAGCTGGAGAAGCCGCACAGGCTCAGGGCCAGCATGAGCAGCAGACCGTCTTGCACCCACAGCTCGCCCACGGCACCGCCGAGGCCGATGGCCAGCGCCGCCATCTCCCAGCCGTCGCGGGGGATGGTGTCGTTTTGAATGCGGCCTACTTCGTGCCAGAACAGCAGGTTGCGCTGGTCGAGGGCCAGCTGCTCCCATTTGATCAGGTCGACCTGAATTTCGACCTGGTCTTTGCCCAGCTCTTCGCAGGTAATCAGCGGGGGGGTGACATCAATCGCCGACTCCACCGTCACCCAGCTTTGCAGCTCGGGGGGCAGTAGGCTTCTCAGACGGCGAAGCTCACCCATATCGGCGCGGGCAGTGGCGGTGGCGTACGAGGTCATGGAGATTACGGGGTCGAAACTGCAAATTAAATTTATTAATAGATCCTACCTTAAAGCCCATTAGTCAAGGGTCGGTTATCCGATGGGTAGACATTCATTACATTTGACTGGTCAGGGCGAGGGGGCGTTCGATCGCTGCGATCGCGTTGTCTAGCTCGGCGATCGCGCCGTCGAGCAGCGCATACCCAGCCTCGACCGTATCGATTTGGCAGAGCTGCTGGCGCAGGGGAGCGGCCCCCTCAAAGCCTTTGACATACCAGGCCATGTGCTTGCGGGCCTGGTAAATGCCCTTCTGCCCCTTGTACTGCCACAGCAGGCCCAGGTGCTCGCGGGCGCTGCATAGCCTGTCTTTGGGTGTGGGCGCTGGCGGCACGGTGCCGGTTTTAAGAAAAGCGTCAATTTCGCCGACTAAAAAGGGATAGCCCAGGGTGCCCCGCGAGCACATGACGCCGTCGGCCCCGGTTTGCTCCAGGCAGCGCACCGCCGACTCTACCGAGACAATATCGCCATTGGCAATCACCGGGATGCTCAGCGCCGCCTTGACTTTGGCAATCCACTCCCAGCGGGCGGGGCCGTGGTAGCCCTGGTGGCGGGTGCGGCCGTGGAGAGTGAGCATTTGCGCCCCGGCGGCTTCCATCCGGCGGCCAAATTCGACGGCGTTGATGTGGTCATCATCCCAGCCAATCCGGGTTTTGACGGTGACAGGCACCGGCACTGCCGAGACGACAGCCCCCACGATCACCTCAGCGACCTCGGGCTGACGCAGCAGCGACGAGCCACCCCCTTTTTTAGTGATTTTATTCACCGGACAGCCCATGTTGATGTCGATGGTTATGGCCCCTTCGGCCACGGCTTTGCGGGCGGCGGCGGCCATAAAGTCGGGCCGACAGTCAAACAGCTGAATGCTGATCGGCTGCTCACTGGCGTCGATATCCATGATTTTTTCGAGCTGCTGGGCGTGGCATACTCCGGTGGCCTGCACCATTTCGGTATAGAGCATCGAGTGGGGGGCATAGCGGCGCACCAGCTGGCGAAAGGCGCGATCGGTCACGCCTGAGAGGGGCGACTGCAGCACCCGACTATGCACGGTCGCAGCACCAATGGCTAGAGGCGATCGCAGCCGCTGACTATTGGCAGGAGACAGGCTAATCATAAGTAAAGTTGCTAATGCCTAGGCTGATTGTATCCCCTCGTACCACAGGCAGTAGCGATTGCGACCGCTCTTTTTGGCTGCGTAGAGAGCCTCGTCAGCCCGCTGAATTAGGGTTTCGGTAGACAGGCTTGGGGTCGGCGTGATGACGGCAATGCCGAAGCTGACGGTGACCTGCTCGTACAGGGTCGACGCCTTGTTAGGAATTGCCAAGCGAGTTAGATAGGTTTTGGCTTTAGAGACCAGGGCGATCGCCCCATCAGACGTTGTATTGGGCAGAATCAGAGCAAACTCTTCGCCGCCGTAGCGGGCAGCCAAGTCGGCAGGGCGCTTGGTCACCTGGTTTAGTAAGCGAGCCAGCGATCGCAGGCAGTCGTCTCCGGCCAGGTGGCCATAGGTGTCGTTATAGCCCTTAAAGTGGTCAACGTCGGCCAGCACTAGGGCTAAGCTGCCCTGTTCTCGCTGCAGCCGCTGCAATTCTTGGGCCAGATAGCGGTCAAACTCGCGGCGGTTGGCAATTTGGGTCAGCCCATCAAGGTGGGCGAGCCGCTGGAGTTCATCGTTGGCCACCTGCAGCTGCTGATAGAGGGCCGCCTGCTGCAACGCCTGACTCAGCTGCATGGCCACGTCTTCGATCAGGCGCAGATCGCTGTGCTCCCAGCGGTCTACTTCGTCGAGGTTGCCCAGGCGATCGGGGTCGGGGCAGGCCCACAATACCCCCTGCACCTGGTTATCAATGCGAATGGCCGTAGTCAGATAGGTAGTCCCATCTTGAACGACGGACTGGGCCGCATTGGATCGCCTGGGCAGGGGGTCAACCCGGTAGGGCAAAACAACCAGGCTGTCGTCGAGCATCAGCTGCTGCCGCAGAGTCTCAGTAATTTCTAGGGGGGCAACAGCCTGGCTTAGGGTGGGGGACTGCATGGTTACCACAAACGGCGTGGGCAGGCTGGCCAGGTTGTGGCGCAACAGCGTAATGCCGCACTGGCGTAGACTAAGGGCCGCTCCCAGGTGTTTTACAGTACAGGTCATAATGTGCTGTACGTCTAAGCTGGCGCGAATTTCGTCGAGAATGTGGTTGAGCAACATCTCCTGGCGAGCCTGGTGACGCACTTGCTCGAACAGGCGACTCTGCTGAATGGCGATCGCCAGGTGGGCCGATATTTCTTGCAGTAGCTCAACCTCGTCGGTCTGCCACCGCCGGGGCTGGTAGCACTGATGCACGACAATTAATCCCCACAGGTGGCGGTTTTGCCCCGGTAGGTTGTGGATGATGGGGGCGACCAGGTTGGCCCGAATGCCAAAACTCAGCAGCAGATCGCGGTAGCACTGGCTGATGTTGCCCAGGGCTTCCACATCGTTGATTTGCCCTACGCGCCCCGACCAGTATTTGGCCGCATGCTCCTGGTCAAAGCAGGCATCTTCTACCCGGCGGTGCAGCAATGCTAGGCTCTGATCGGCCACGTCTTCGTGGGTTACTAGGCCGTGTCCATGGCGACCAAACCGATAAATGACGGCGCGATCGGCCAAAATTTGCTGCCGCACGTCCTGCACAGCTGTTTGCAAAATGGTATCTAGATCGAGGGTGTTGTGCAGCCGCTGCAGACTGTCTTTCAGCAAAGAGGGGCGGCTTGGCTTGGCGGTAGCGATCCGAAGCCAGTGACCGACGCGAGCTACCACATTTGCTGCTACGAAGGGAGACTCCAGATAGTCTACGCCGCCCGAGGCAAAGACCTGCTCTCGGCTAGCCGCGTCATGAAAGGTGCCAGCAAAGATCAGCGGTACGGTGGCTGTGGCAGGGTTGGCATTGAGCTGTCGGGCCAGGTCATAGCCGCTGCTGTCGGCTCCAGCCACCTGCAAAATTATTAAGTTTGGCCACTGGCTTAGTGGCTGTGCTTGGGCCAGTATGTCTGCCTCGGCGCACACCTGTACCCGGTAGCTGGCGGCGACTAACACCTGTGCCAGAGCCTCTGTCTGGTGAGGGGCGGCGTTTGTAATTAAAATCGTTGCTTGCTGAAGTAACGTCATCCCTGCAACCTTGTCCCGGAGCCTTGTATGGTTCTGGTGCCGACTGAAGTGAACCTCACCCTGGGCCTGGGCCGCTAACCTACCTGCTGCTTGTGCCGTTTGTAAGACAGTTACCTGAACTCTCTGGCCTTATCTTTCCCCTAAACGTTGTTGCCCTTCCAGAACTACAGGCACAGCATCAACAGCATCAAAGGGAAAGTCCACCTATAGGTATACTTTGTTACGCTAGCACGCCAAAACGGCCAGCTATAGCCGTCCTACCAGCCAGTAGGTCATCATCTGGCCCCGGCCTTTCACCGCTATGTAGCCGCGTGGTTCAAACCGAAACTGATCCTTTAGCCGCTCATACAGGTTTGGGGTTACTTGAATGCGCTGGGCTTCGCCGGTTGCTTCCATGCGGCTAGCGATGTTGACGGTATCGCCCCAGAGGTCGTAGGCAAACTTGCGTCGACCAATCACTCCGGCTACGACCGGGCCTGTATTGATACCTACTCGAATTTGAAAAGTTTTGCCATCGGGCCGAGGAAATTGCTCAATAGCCTCGCAAATGTCGATAGCAAAATGTGCGATCGCGGCGGCGTGGTCATCGTTGGGGGTGGGCAGCCCCCCCGCCACCATATAGGCATCGCCAATGGTCTTAATTTTTTCTAGGCGGTGAAACTCGGCCAGCTGATCGAACATCGAAAAGATTTCGTTGAGCATTTTAACCAGATGGCGCGGTGTCATCTGACTAGAGGCGGCGGTAAAGTCAACTAGGTCGGCAAACAGCACGCTGACTTGATCGAGGCTTTCGGCGATGGTGCGGGCACCGCCCTTGAGGTGCTGGGCAATCCGGTAGGGCAAAATGTTGACCAGCAGGCGATCGGCCTGCTGCCGCTGCTGGCGCAGTTCGGTCTCCATCAGGCGACGTTCGCTAATATCGTGAACGATACCCTCGTAGTGTAAAAAGGTGCCCAGTTTATCCCACACTTTCCAAATATCTTCGCTGACCCAAAAGGTGGTGCCGTCTTGGCGAAAGACCTCTGATTCAGCGTCGGTGATTTTGTCGAAGCGATCGAGGTAGACCACCAGCTCGTCGCGGCGCTTGGGCTGAATATAGATCTGGCGGCTAATATCGGCGACAGCGGCCACCATCTCCTGGGCCGACGCATAGCCGTAGAGGCGTGCCATTGAGGGGTTAACGCTGAGCAACTGCCCCTGCGCCGAAGCTTTGAAGATACCTACCGTGGCATTTTCAAAAATGCTGCGGTAGTTTATTTCGGCGGCCGTCAGCGCCTGCTCCATCTGGGTGCGCTCGTTCACCTCCTGGGTGAGCAGGGCGTTTTGCTGGCTGAGCTGCTGCCGCTGCTGGGCCAACCGCAGCTGGTTTTGCACCCGCACCAGCACCTCCTGCACCGCAAAAGGCTTGGTAATGTAGTCAGTGGCTCCGGCCTGAAAGGCTTTGACCTTGTCGATGGAATCTACTAGCGAACTCAGCACAATCACCGGAATCTCGCTGGTGAGGGGGTTGCGCTTGAGCTGCTGACACAGAGAGTAGCCGTCCATGTCGGGCAGCAGCAGATCGAGCAGCACTAGGCCAGGCTGAGACGCCAAAATAGACGCGATCGCCTGCTCGCCACTTTCAGCCACCTGAATTCGGTACCCTTGCTGGCTCAGAAGCCGCTGCAGTAGGCACGATGTCTCAGTATCGTCGTCGACGATAACTAGATCTATGGCGGCGGGGGCATCATCCACAACACGAGGGCAGGGCAGGCTACGTCATTGGTCTAAGCATACGGGTATTGAGCCGAAACAATGCACCGGATCTATCCCCTCGGCTCTAGGGTAGCGCCGTTACTCTACTCACAGCTGGATAAACTACCTGATTTTGGCACTCTGGTCGGTAGCACCTGGTCGTTAGCGCCTGGCGGTTAGCACCAGCAGGCAGCAGTTTTCTGAACACTCAGGCTAGCGCACCTTGAGGGAACCGCTGCGATCGCGGTAGCCGGTCACCAACCCCTGGCGAAAGGTCACTTCACCGTCGTTGAAGTGAAACACTTCCTCGCAGTTGGTATCGTTGCGGCTAATGGCGATCGGGGTTTTGGCCTCGGCCCGCAGCACTTCGGTACGGCTAGAACCCATGGTCCAAAGCTGAGAGGTGCCCTGGTCAGGCGGCAGAGCGGGTATCTGTAGCGATACCTTAAGGCTGTTGTCGGAGTTTAGATAGCCAATAGCCTGGCCATTCTCAAACAGCACCGAGCTTTTGCCATAGTACAGGGTGGTAAAGCGCTCGGAGGTGTACTGCTCTTGGCGGGTGGGTGCGCCCTGAATCTTCACCACATCGGCCTGGGTTGACCCCAACGTCCAGCTGCCCTGAGCGGCCCCAGCGGAAACCACCGCCGGACCGTCGGCCAATACCCGCAGGTTGCCGTCGGCGTTATCGTACTGTTTGACATAGCCGTTGTGCAGTTCGACGAGGCTGTTGCCGTAGCGCAGGGTCTGCTGGCAGGCGGTGTGGTACTGCATGGTTTGGGCGGGAGACCCCTGAATCGCCATGACCAAATCGAGATCGGAGCCGAGCGTCCAGTAGGTTTTTTCGGTGGGGGAACGGCTGGAGCGGCTGTCTACGTTGCTCTGGGCGTACTGCAGGTTGCGCTGGTACTCGGCAACTTTTTCCTGGGCGATCGCCGCGTTGGCGTTGGCCTTGGGCACCGATCGCATGTGGGCGATCGCCTGCTGCCAGAGCATAGAAACTTCGGCCCAGTCTTCGCTAAATTCTGCGGTTTGGGTCAGTTCTGCGGCAGCCATCGCCTGCCCGGTTCCCTGACGAAAGGGGTCGTTTTGGGTAGCGGCGGCGGCTCGATTCGGCCAGGACCACGATCGGGCCTGGGGCACTAGCAGAAAAGCGCTGGCAGCTATCCCCAGCCCCACCGATAGCCCCACTGCGCCCCAGGTGAGCCGCTCTCTGAGGGTTTGGCCGGGTCGCTTCAGATGGAAGGTATAGAGGGTTTGAGGGTTTTGCCCGTCTAGCTCTGGGTGGCTATGTTTAGTCATAGTAGTTCGTGAGGAGTACACAACCCTAGGGGCAGTCGGCCCAACCAGGGGCTGAGGCCGCAATGGCCTGGGGCTTCCGTTAAAAGTGAACCTGGTGGAATTTAGGTTGTTACACCAACCTAAGACAGATGATTAATATGAATATATTCAGCCAGATAGACGAAATTTTCAGTACTACTCACCCTATCGCAGGATGTCGATCTACAATTCCAGGCCTGCTTAGATTTTATGGAAGCTTATTTAAACTGCCCGTGTCGGTCAACCCTGCACCATTTTGAGATCACTTTTTCTTAACCAACCCTCTTAACGAACTCTCTGTAATTTCTCTGTAACTAATGCTATGGATGCGCTACCGCTGCGTTGGCACTTGCCCTCAGCTGACGTTTGCCCCGATCGCTGGGTCAAGGTGGTAGCTCAAGCGAGACCAGGAACAAGCTGCCAGCTGGCCCAGGTGCTATGGCAGCGGCAGGTATGCTCGCTCGAAAATCTGGCTGGCTGGCTCAACCCAGCCCTGTACCAGCCTGCCCCAGCCAGTGAGTTTGGCACCGATCTGGCGATCGCCGTTGCCCGCCTCCAGCAGGCGATCGCTAACCAGGAGAAAGTGGCGATCTGGGGCGACTTTGACGCCGATGGGGTGACTGCTACCGCCGTACTTTGGGACGGGCTGGGGCAGATGATCCCGAAGGGCGATCGCCTCACCTATTTCATCCCCAACCGCCTGAGCGAATCCCACGGGCTGTCGCGGCGCGGCCTCGATCATCTGGCTCAGTGGGGGGCAACCCTGATGGTGACCTGCGACACAGGCAGCACCAGCGGGGCTGAAATCGCCTATGCCAATGACCTCGGCATTGAGGTGATCGTCACCGACCACCACACCCTGCCAGCGGTCGACATTGGCGCTCTGGCGCTGATCAATCCCCGCTGCCTGCCGCCGGATCATTCCCTGGCGACGCTGTCTGGGGTGGCGGTGGCCTACAAGCTGCTGGAGGGGCTATACGAAGCGCTCGATGCGCCGCCGCCCCTGCCCCTAGACCACGTGCTAGACCTGGTGGCAATTGGCCTAATTGCCGACCTGGTCGAGCTGCGAGGCGACTGCCGCTATCTGGCTCAGGTGGGTCTGGCGCGGCTGCAAACCCAGACCCAACCCCAGCCGCCCTACCCGCGACCGGGGCTGGCGGCGCTGCTAGCGCTGTGCAAGCGCACGGGCGATCGCCCCACCGATATTTCCTTTGGGCTGGGGCCGCGCATCAATGCCGTTAGCCGCATCCACGGCGATGCCAGCTTTTGTGTCGAGCTGCTGACCAGTCAGGATCGCCAAAGCGCCCAAGCCCTGGCTATTGAAGCCGAGCTGGCTAATACCCGCCGCAAAGCCCTCCAGCGTGACCTCTACCAGCAGGTGATGGCGCGGGTCGCTCAGGTTGACCTGGCCACCACCCGCTGTCTGGTGCTGGCCGATGAGCAGTGGCCAGTCGGCATTTTGGGCCTGGTGGCGGGGCAAGTCGCCCAGGCTCTGGGGCGGCCTACCATTCTGCTGTGCATCGACCCGCCCGGTGAAGAGGGCGGCCCTCGACTGGCCCGAGGGTCGGCGCGATCGGTGAAAGGACTCGATTTGTACCAGCTATTTCAGACCCAGGCGGAGTTGCTTAGCGGATTTGGCGGGCATCCCCTAGCGGCGGGGCTGACCATGCCCGTGGAGCATATTGAGGTGCTAGCAGCGGCGCTCAACCGAATGGTGCGCGAGCAACTAGGCGGCGACGGCGTGCCCCAGCCCGCTTTACAAATCGATCTGACGGTGACGGTGGCCGAGCTAGGCCAGCCCCTGTTTCGAGAACTCAAGTGGCTGGAGCCCTGCGGTATGGGCAACCCAGTACCGCTGCTGCTGGTTCGCAACGCCTGGTTTCAAAATACGTTTCACAAGCGGCTGCGCGATCGCCACAACAAGGCCGTAGGGTTTATTAAAACCGAATTTGAGCTGTGGGATGACGGTGCTTTGGCCGGGTTTCCGGGCGAGTGGTGGGGCCACTACCGCGACGAGCTGCCCCAGGGCCGCTGCGATGTGGTGGTCGAGCTAGATTTCAATAGCTACAACGGCTACCACGTCAAACTGGTGGATGTGCGACCCGTACTGAGTGAGGCAACCGAGTCGTCCTCGCCGCTAGCCGCGCCAGTTTTAGACTGGCGGCAGGCGGTGCCGCCTGAACCAGATGCCGTGCTGAGGGTAGAGCAAGCCCCGGTGCGGTGGAGCGACTGGCAAACCTGGCAGCGACAGTCGGCGCAGACCGGGTTGCCCCTGGCCCTCACCTTTTCAGCTGAAATCGATGATCTGTCAACCGTCGAGGTTTGGCAAGAGCTAGTGGGCCTGGCTAAGTACCTGGCTCGCACGGGGATTGAGGTGATGCGATCGCAGCTCGGCGATCGGCTGCGCCTTTCGGCCACCAGCCTAGCCCTTGGGATGGCCGCCTTAGAGACAGCCGGGTTTGAGGTGACGGCTTTAGACGACGAGACAATCACCCTGCAAGCTGCCCCAGACCCCGCTGTCCCCGAGGCTGACTTGGTGCAGCGATTCTTAGATGTGGTGCAAGAGGAGCAGTTTCGCCGCCGCTATTTTGCCCAGGTTCCGGTGTCCGCGCTTTCCTGATAGGGTAGGCACTGCTCACCTCAAACCCCTGTTATGTCCACTGACTGGTTCTACCCGTTTCCCCCTCTCCTCGAAGGCAGGCTGCGATCGCGCTACAAGCGGTTTTTTGCCGACATTGAGCTAGAGACTGGCGAGATCATTACCGCCCACTGCCCGAATACTGGACCCATGACAGGAGTATGCCACATTGGCGGGCGGGTGCTGGTTTCCCCTAGCTCTGACCCCAAGCGCAAGCTGGCCTACACCTGGGAACTGGCGCAGGTGCACGATACGGTGCCCACCTGGGCCGGGGTGAATACGGCCTTGCCAAACCGAGTCGTGAAGTCGCTCTTAGAAGCGCGGCAAATTCCAGAACTGGGGGAGTATGCCACCATTCGCCCCGAGGTGCGCTACGGCGGCGACGGCAAAAGCCGGATTGACTTTGTAATTTCTGGGCAAGATAACGCGATCGCTACTTATATCGAAGTGAAAAACACTACCTGGGCCAAGGGCACCCTGGCTCTTTTTCCGGATACGGTAACCACTCGCGGCCAAAAGCACCTGAGGGAGCTGGCAGCGATAATTCCTACCGCTCAGTCGGTGATGTTGTACTTCATTAACCGGGGCGACTGCACCGCGTTTTCGCCCGGTGATCAGGCCGACCCGACCTACGGGCTACTGCTGCGAGAGGCGATCGCCAAAGGGGTAAAAGTATTGCCCTGCCGCTTTGAAGTTACTCCAGCAGGGATCCGGTATTTGGGCTTGGCGAATTTAAGGTTGGATTAAGTCAGCTGAGGTTCAAGGTTGCAGGAGTTTCTCAAAACCTCAAATCCAGAACCTTCTAGCGGGCGGAATAGGTGAGCGATCGCAGCGCAAAGTGCGGTAGCGCCAGCATGCGCCGCCAGCGCCAGGGCTCTTTATAGAGACGATAGAGCCATTCCATGTGGTTGTCGCACATCCACTGAGGCGCGCGTGATTTGATCCCGGCCCAGATGTCAAAGCTGCCGCCAACTCCAATCCAAATGCTGTTGGGGCAGAGGTAGCGGTGCTCACGAATCCATAACTCTTGCCGAGGGACGCCCATGCCGACCAAAATAACGCTGGGCTGAAGCTGTTCTAGGCGCTGCAAAAATTCGGGCTGGTCTTCGGAGCCTAGATAGCCGTGCTGGGTGCCAACTACTTTCAACCCAGCCAGCTGTCGCTGCCAGTAGATACCAGCGCGATCGGCCACCCCAGGAACGCCGCCGTACATAAAGACGGTTTCTTGAGGTGAGAGCCGCTTCAGCACTCCAGCAGCCAGCTCAATGCCCGGCGATCGCTCAATGCGCTGTCCTTTGGCGCGAAAGTACAACACCACTCCAGCACCATCGGGAATCACCAGTTCGGCATTGAGAATAACCTGACGCAGGGCTGGGTTTTGGTCGGCCTGCATGGCCATCTCGGCATTGAGGGTGACCACGTGGGCACCGTGCCCCTGGCGGTATTGATCGACTAGCCAGCCCGCATAGTCGGCCCGCCAGTGAACGGGTAAACCCATGACCTTTAAGACTTCTGGGGTATTTGACCGATCTGCCAAAACCATACGACTCTTCCCGAACCTGCAGTTCTAATGTAAGGCGGCCTAGCGTTAGGCTTAAAAGCCCTGAGCTATGGCACTACAAACGTTAACCGCACCCATGTTGATCCGCGATTAACCATAGAGACAATACCTCGAAATTGAGTTGATGTGTTGCATTTCTCAACATCGAAGCACAGGCTTTAACGAGTTGCTTCTAGGGTATCGATGGCCAGTCGGGCGCGGGCCTGAACCGCAGGGGTTTCATCCTGGTCAAAGACACGATGCAGGGAGGCGAGAATGAGAGGTTTCTGGCCCTCAGGTTCTACCAAGTCAGTCGCTAGGGTCTGTAGCCCGGCCACTGCGGCGTAGCGCACGACCCACTCTGGGTCGGCGGTGGCGTTGGTTAACACCTCTAATACGGTGCTTTGGGAGGTAGCGGCTTGGTCAGGGGGCAGCAGTGCCCAGTGGATAGTGCCCAACCCTCGGGCAGCGGCCCGGCGCACGCTGAGGGCAAAATCGCCTTTGGCTGTCTCTAGCAGCACGGGCAGGGCGCGGGGGTCACCAATCAGTGCCAGGGCGCGAATGGCCCAGGCACGTGCGCCGTAGTTATAGCCATCGATTTGTTCGAGCAGGGCGGGTACGGCGGCCCTACCCAGGGCGGCTAAGCCGTTGATGGCCGCCACTGCTGCGCCAGGATTGTTGTAGCCCAGCACCGTAATCAAAGTGGGAATGGCGGCGACATCTTGAGCAGCAGCCAAGTTGTTGACGGCCACCACCATTGCGCCTTTAGAGTCGGCAGCTTCGATCGCTTGAATGAGTTCTGCTACGGTTGCGTCCACGCCTGCTGTCGTTTGTTCTAGACCATTAACCATATTGCCCGATCGAATGCCACTAAGGATAAGCATAAGAGGGTAAGCGTAATATTCGTGCATCATGCTGAGCGGCGACGCGACGCAATTAAACCCTGCTACCGGGTTTCTACAGCAGATCATCCATGAGTATTAGCACCTGGCGGGCTTCAGTGCTGAGCTTGTTGGCGGGAAAGCCAGACTGGCGCAGGTGCGATTCTAAAACGCCCTGTAGGGCAATCAGCTTGAGGCTATTTTCGGCCAGGGTGGCGGCGATCGCCTCTGCCGCAGGCAAATACCCGATCGCCCCCAAATCCATCATGGCCGATCGCCTGAGCTGTAGGTTGGGCTCTTGCAGACGCTCGACTAGGCGATCGCAGTAGGCGGCATCGCCGGTTAGCTGGTAGAGGGCGCGGGTGGCCGCATTTTGCACCTGAGCCACCTCGTGCTCTAAAAAGGGCGTAATGTCTTCGACGGCATCGGTCGCGCCCAGGCTGCCCAAAGCTTCTATGACGGCATTGTAGGGCTGCACCAGGTGGGGCTTTCCGGGCACCGCTACGGCGGCGGCAACTCCCCCAGACAACAACGCCCTGAGTGCCGGAATAGCCTCAGGATCACCCAGAGACTCTAGCGCCTGGGCCGCCGATTCGCGCACGTAGTAGTCGTCGCACTGTAGGCACTGGATTAGGGCTGGGACGACGGTGCGATCGCCCAGTTTTCCCAGAGCCCTGGCCGCATTGCGCCGCAGCGGATACCCCCCATCGGGGGCGCGATCGCTCTCATCGCCTAGGGCCACCACCAGCGACTCAATGGCCGCAGGCTCGGCTACGCGAAAGCGCCCTAGCCACCAGGCAGCATAGTATCGCAGCCCCGTATCGGCGGTTTGGCGCAGATTGGCGATCGCCTGCTCTGCAGTGAGCGGCGCTCCCTCAGCTCCCTCGGCTTTAGTCGGCGGTTGCGAATCCTGTCTCATACCTCAGTGTGCCTTCGGCTCTGAACCGATAACTAGCTAGCTACCAGAGGCTGAATGCTAATGATCTTGCCGCCCATGCGGGTAATGCGCTGCATTTCTTCGTTCATGCGGCTGTAGGGCACCTTAATAAAGGTGCTGCCGCTTTTGCGAATGGGGTAGTTGTTTTGGTCGGTGGTATCGTTTTGGCGCAGCCCCTCAACTTCGTAGAGAAAGATGCGGTTGCCCGAGGGGGAAGTGGTCTGACTGCCAAAGGCGTTTTGAGCAAGCATAGATAACTCTCCTGGTCGTTGCGAGGTCTCGAATACGGCGATTGACTCCAGTCGGCGCATCCCTGGAGATGCGCCGACTAGGATCGGGTTTAGAGGCTAGCAGCGGTAACGCTAGTTACCTTGCCACCCATGGCGTTGATCTGCTGCAGCTTGGCCGACAGCTTCTCATAGGGCACTAGGTAAGCGGTATTGATCCGCCGTACCTTGGGGTAGCGGGGCAGGTTGGCACCCATGACCTCAATGCGGTAGACCTTGCCAGCGCTGGCCCCGTAGGGGGTAGACCCGCCTAGAGCCTTGGCAGGGGTCGTCATCTTGTTGGCCTGAGACGACCAGCCCGCCGCCGCGCTGGTGGGGCTAACAATCGATGACGAGGTGTTGCGGCCCAGTTCACCGGCCAGACGAGATTTTTTGCCCCCGGCCTGGGAAGTATCGCTAGTGGCATAGCCCCGATACATCTGGAACATGCGGGTAAAGCCCACCGACCGCTGCCCGGCTTGGTAGACAAAGCTGCGGTAGTAGGGCACTACGTTGTCGCCAAAGTTGGCCTGGTACTCTTCGCTATCGACGAAAGAATCAACGTCGGCGTCGTAGCCCTGGGTTTCGTAGCGATCGAGGTGCTCAACCACCTCAGACTCGTCGTAGACGGCGCGGCCCAGCAGGTGCTTGGTATGCAGCTCGATCACGCGGGTCTGGAAGTTGCCGTAGAAAAACTTTTCTTTGTACAGCTCAGACTTGGCCACGGCCCGCACAAAGTCGCGCAGGCTAATGTAGCCATTTTTTAGCAGCGACTCAGCCCCGACTAGGCGCTCAGATTTCATCAGATAGTCGTTACCCAGCAGCTGGCGGTACACGGCCCGAATAACCGTTTCGGCGTCTTCGGGAGACCAGTTGGCGCGTAGCTCTACGGGCGAGCTTTCATCGTATGCAGCGGTTCCCAACCGGGAAGCTGCCGTTGTAATAGGCACAGGAATATCCTCCTTATCAACACAGTCTTATCAATACGGTGAGCGTGAACTCACTCAACGCAGCAGAATAAAAAAAAATGGCGGAGTACCCCAGGCGACCTGATCTGAAGCCGAGACGATCGAAGACCTAAGCCTCCATCGCCCCCACCCAAATGAGATCGCCGTCGCAGCCTTGCCAAAGCAAGACCAAGCACTTCGCCAGAAAGGGATTAAAGCCGTAACCTAGGCCAGGTCGACTTTAGTTACCCGACCGCCAGTGCGGTTAACTTGCTGAAGCTTGCGAGATAGCTGCTCGTAGGGCACCAAAAACTCGGTGTAAACGCGCCGCACCTGAGGGCCGCCAGATCCGGCAGCCTGGGTTACTCGAACCCGGTAGAGCTTTTCGCGATCGCCGCCAGATCCGCCCACAATGGCGGCTCCAGTAGCTCCGCTACCCACGGGCGAGGCAGAGTTTTTAGCAATTTCAGATACTAGCTTGGAGCGCATGCCGCTGCTCTGGGTGCGATCGCTAGTACCATAGCCCCGATAGAGCTGAAAGAAGCGGGTGAACCCGACCGTCTTTTGGCTCCGCTGGGTCAGGTGGCCGCGATAGTGGGGCACTACATTGTCCCCAAAGTTGTCGCGGTACTCTTGGGAATCAAGGTAGGAGTTGATTTCCGCTGCGTAGCCGTAGGTGTTGTAAAGGTCGGTATGAAAGGCGATTTCGTCCTGGCCGTAGGGCGCCCGACCCAGCAGATTTTTGTAGTTCAGCTCAATAAACCGATTTTGCGGACCGCTCAGGAAAAACTTATCCCGATACAGGTCGGATAGGGCCAAAGCCCGGACAAAATCACGAACTGAAATATCTCCCTGCCGGAGCAACGACTCGGCGCTGGTGTTGCGCTCGCTGGCCATAATGTACTGGTTGCCAAAGACCTGACGGTAAGCAGCGCGAATCACTGCTTCCACGTCATCTTTAGCCCAGTTGGGCCGTAGCTCAACTTGCATCGACTCGTTGTAGGGCGAAACGCCAAGGCGTCCCGCTGCAGTGGTTACTGCCATGGTTGCCTCCTTGGGCGTGTATAGATACAACAATGCCCGGAGCAACAAACAATCGCTAACAAGTCGCTAACAACTGTCTGCCCCTCCGGGCAAATGGCCAACCTAGCTTAGAGCGTTGATGGCGTAGTCGATGTAGGAGTTGGCTTCAACGGCACCGTCGCCAGACAGACCGTGGTTAGCTTTGACGTACTTCAGAGCTTCCACGTACCAGCTAGGAGACAGTTCGAAGGTGCTGTTGATTTCGTCTAGGCCAGCCACCAGGTACTCATCCATGGGGCCAGTACCACCAGCGATTAGGCAGTAGGTGACCATCCGTAGGTAGTAGCCGATGTCGCGAGCACACTTGGCTTTGCCGCGCTCGTCAGCAGCGTAGTTAGGCCCCTGCATTTGGGTGGTGTAGGGGAACTTGTTGTACACGGCTTGAGCAGCACCGCTCACCAGAGAGTCAGACTTGGTGGTCAAAGCTTTAGCAGCTTCTAGACCAGACTGAGCCTGGCGGAAACGGCCAAAGGCGGTTTGCATTTCAGTGCTGCTCAGGAAACGGCCCTGAGAATCAGCAGCAGCCACGGCTTCGGTTAAGGGGGTTTTCATAGCTTTAAGGTTCTCCTTACAGTGGTCTTCACAGCGAATAAATCAAACGAAAGGCATTGCGCAGATGGCCAGTGGCCAGCGAGCGCAAACCGGCGAAGTGCTTGGTTAAACCTAAGCAACTGCAGCTGCGGCTAGGTCGAAGTAGCTGCCGATTTCGGAAACGAGAGAGCTGCAATCACCTTGGGTGATGTTGCTGGTGTCGTTAACGATAGCAATCGCGGCACCTTTCATTTTCTCAACGCCAGCGGCTACGGAAGCACCGGGGGTACCCAGAGCAACGTAGGTCTCACGCAGGCCATTCAGGCAGCGATCGTTCAGAACGCTAGCATCGCCAGAGAAGATAGCGTAGGTAACGTAGCGCAGGATGATTTCCATGTCGCGGAGGCAAGCAGCCATGCGACGGTTGGTGTAGGCGTTGCCACCGGGAGCGATCAGCTGAGGTTGCTCGGCGAACAGAGCGCGGGCAGCATCAGAAACGATCTTGGAAGAGTTGCTGGTGATGCGGTTGACGGAGTCCATGCGCTTGTTGCTTTCGGCAACCATGCGCTGTAGAGCATCAATCTGATCAGTGGAGAGGAAGTCGCCTCGGGCGTCGGCTTGGGAAACGACTTTAGTGAATGCGTCAAACATCGACTCAAATCTCCTAATATTTTTGTCGCTGAGTTTGCTTGAAAATGGTCAAATGACCGAGTTAATCATTAGTTCAGCCGGAGCTGTCTAACCAATCTATAGGAAGGATCTTAAAGATCAGCGTGCTCGGTTTTCTCATCTAGTTTATATTTCTTCAAGGTTGTTCGAGCTTCTACACAATCGGCTTAACACACTTGACAGGAAGGCTGATGAGAACGAAAAGAGGCGGGTCTGTAAGAGATCCACAACATTCCTTGAAACCGTTGCCTGAATTGGCTTTCGCTAATTCAATTAACCCTCCAGACATGTTTATACACCGCCAGTGAGTCTTTATCTTTTACAAGTTGTTAAGGAAAAGCTGCCCCTGCCGCAGGGGCAAAGCGAAAGAATTCAACCGTTCTGGGCACTCTGGCTACCTGCGTGGCTGTCCAAGTCTTCTCAGGTAACGTAACGTTGCGCAACAATAGGCCAAGGCTGAGCCAGATAGACCAGGGTGCTGATGTTGCTTTGGCCAGGACGTTAGACCCACTAGTCTGGAGCGATCGCGCGATCCGCAGTCGGTCATCCTACAAATTAGCTGCGTTCACGCCAAGGACAGCGCTATGATCCATAAAGGCCAGTGCGACAAAGGCCAGTGCGACAAAGGCCAGTGCGCCCCGGTGCTTGCCAGCCAGTGCTGGTCATCCTGAACCAATACATTTCTGAGAACGCTAGTAAGTAAATAGATACCTGCCCCATGGACGTAATGGACTTTTTCCGCATGAGTGCGGGCCAGTGGAATTCCCAACGCACGACCCACCACCTGCCCTTTCGCCGGGCCGAACTGGGCGGCTCTACTATTTCGGTAGAGGCTCTAGACGTGGGGCACCCCAGCGTAGTCGAAATTTGCCAGCTTCATGATGTAGACCCCGCCCTGGCGGTAGGAGGGGCCTATGTAACCTGGCATGGGGCAATGGCCTGGGACAAGGACGATGAAAACCACGAAGGCAGCACGGTGTTTGCCCTAGTGCCCGATGTGGACGACCCCAGCCGGGGGCAACTCCTGCGCGAGCGAGGCTATGCCGAGATTGTGCCCGTGATTGGTCGCTACGAAATTGATGGCGATGGCGGGCTGCTGCTGATTACTGAGTACGAAACCATGAGTTCGGTTGAGCGATTTTGGTTTGCCAACCCCAACCTGCGGCTGCGTACTAGCGTCGTGAAGCGGTTTGGCGGATTTAGCACGGCATCGTTTTGCGCTGAGTCGCGTCTGGCTGAGCCTGTCGCTGATGCTGAAGCCGCCAAGGAACCAGCGCTGGCACCCGTCTCAGCCTTCGGTTGGTAAGTATTGGGCTGGCTCCTCGTCGGTAGTCTAAACATCATGACCATAGGTAAAGCCCTCCCATTACTCAAGGGAGGGCTTTACTGTCTGTGTTGATGACTGTAGGCTCGAACTTAGAATTTAGGGTTTGTCGTAGGGCGAACAGTTGTTGGTTCGAGCTGATTGGTTCGAGCTGAATTGTTGCCGCGATCTGGCCACCTCTACCGATCTAGCCCCACCTTCACGCTAGATGCTTGGCAGGGCATGCTCCTGGAATGGATTTTAATTCTTTTAAGAATAGAAAATACGGCTGCTGCGGCAACTTTGAAGAAACGTGACTGTTTGTTACTGTCCCTGTCGAAATGAGAATGTCTGATCCCCATTGCTCGTAGGCTAGGCCTTAGTTATTTCTGCCTCGTTCGCAGTTAAAACTCAAGCATAGTTGAGGGTCTATAGATGACAACGGAGATCGTCAATTTGTTGTGGTCTCTGGAGTTTAACTGAAACCATTTTATTTCGCGTGTGGAGGAAAAATTGTTGTGACTTTGCCGCTATTGACCTATGCTCCCAGCAGCCAAAACCAGCGTGTAGAGGGCTATGAGGTGCCTGGAGATGAGCATTCTGGAATTTTTACGCTGGAGCAAAACCACGATAGAGACGATATTGATGCCTTAGTGACAGCGGCCTATCGGCAAATTTTTCACGAGCAGCAAATGCTGAAAAGTAATCGCCAAACGCTGCTGGAATCTCAGCTGCGGGGTGGTTTTATTTCGGTCAAAGATTTTGTACGGGGCCTTGCTACCTCTGATGCTTTTCGCACCTGGAACTATGAGGTAAACAACAACTATCGCTTTGTCGAACTGTGCGTACAGCGTCTGCTCGGCCGCAGGGTCTATGACGATAAAGAAACCCTGGCCTGGTCGATTGTGCTGGCGACGAAAGGGGTTGAGGGGCTAGTCGATGCCCTGATGAGCAGTGAAGAATATGTGACCAATTTTGGCGATCGCACGGTACCATACCAGCGGCGGCGGGTGCTGCCCCAGCGATCGCAGGGCGACCTGCCCTTTGAGCGAATGCCCCGCTACAGCCGCGACCACCTGACCACGCTGGAGTCCTTGGGCTACGACTTTTCGAGCGATCGCCGCATTGACCAGGGCGACTGGATGAAAACGCCCGATGGGGTGCGTAAGGCCGCTGGCGCAGTGACCGCTGGCTTAGCTATCTTTTTCAGCCTGATAGCGGTAGCGGTGGTGCTGTCGTGGTTCGGCTGGATCACGATTTGAGTGGCCTGCCCACCAGAAACGCACCGCTGGCAAGGTTGCTGATCCAGCCCTGAACTAAAGTTTGCCTGCGCCTGTGACGTAGCCCTCCGATCCGTTCGGGGGGCTTTTTTGCTGAGGTACGGTAGGGGACTGGCTGCGATCGCCGTTGCCATCCCTGATGGACTGGGCAGATCAGAGTTACATCAGTGGCGGAATGGTTAGTCCTTTCAACGTTTTTGCCTCGGCAGAAAGTCTTTTGCCCTGCACCAGCACTACAAAATTGCCCAGGCCCATGGGGTTAATTAACTGGTGCAGCCGATCGCGCCGTTGAATGGCCAGGTTGACGGTGGCAGGGTCATTGGCCTGAATTTGGCCCAGGGCAGCGAGGCGATCGCCCAAGCCCAGCGCCATCAAAAACATGCCCTGCTGCGTTGCCCCCAGCGTTTCTAAGCCACACTGTTCCCCCTGATGTTCTAGGGCGGTGAAATTGACGTGGGCGGTAATGTCTTGTCGACCCAGGTGGCTGTAGGGGTTGTCGTGGTGGGCGTGGCGGTAGTAGCACTGCAGCGTGCCCTGGTTGCGGGCGCGGCTGTAGTAGCGGCTGGCCGGATAGCCGTAGTCAACGGTGAGCACATAGCCCTGGTGAAGTTTAGCTGCGACGGTTTTCATCCAGTCCAGCGCGGCTAGGTGTACCTCGGTGCGGTAGCCGGGAGCATACTGGGGGTCGGCTAAGTCGACACCGACAAAGGCAAAGTAATCGGCCAGGCGGGGAGTTGAAGGAACATCCACGACTTCTTGGAGGGTTGACTCGGCTCCGCTGCCCAGGGTGACATAGATTTCTTGCAAACCCGATTCTGTGACTACAACCTGGTGGACGGGCAGGGCATCCACCAGTTCGTTCGAAAAAAAACAGCCGGTAATGCTGTCGTCGGGGAGCGTGTCTAACTCTACCCAGGTGACTCGTCCAGCCCAGGGCGACAGGCGATCGGTCTGGATCGCCCGCATTTGGCCAGATTTCTCGGCAATTTGGTAACTCAGGGCAGCAAAGCAATCAGGAAAGTGATGTTGCAGGGTGCCCAGCACCTCGGCGGCGATCAAGCCCTGGCCTGCCCCCATTTCTACTAGGGCGAAGGGATCGGGGCGTTCCAGATGCGCCCAGATCTCGGCAAACTGGATTGCCAAGAGTTCGCCAAAGTCGTGGCCCAGGTGGGCGGAGGTGACAAAGTCGCCCTCAAAACCGAGGATGGCGTCTTGGCTGGTATAGTAGCCGCCCTGGGGATGGTAGAGGGCCAGCGCCATAAACTCGGCAAAGGAGATGCGCTGGTGGGGCGACTGGTGGATGCGATCGCGCAGAACCTCGTACAGCAAGGGATTGTGGGGCATGGGGGGGTTGGGAAAGGAAAATATTTTAGATTTTAGATTTTGGATTTTGGAGGGGTTAACTGCCTTCAATCTAAAATCGCAAATCCAAAATCCAAAATTAGCTGAGCTGCTGCCTTAGTTTATCTATAGAATCTGCCACGGCCAGGCATTTGGTGCCTCGACACACCATACCCACTGCTTTGGGCGGCAGGTCGTGGGCCACCGAAAAGACCGTGGTAGGCCAGTACTCAGCCGCTAGCTCAGGGATGATGGCCGCCGTTGATTTGATCACAGTGCCGTTGAGAAACCAGTTGAGGCCGTCAAATAGGCTGGGGCAGGCACGGGGAACTTGCTGCATCACAGTGCCGAAGGCTTGCAGGGCGCGATCGGCGCGATCTAAATAAGCCAGATCGTCGGTGAGTAGGGCGAGGCGTACCAGGTTAGCGATAGCAACACCATTGGCCGCCGGAGTGGCGCTGTCTTGATAGGGTCGCTCTTGCACCAGTAGATCTTCGTCAGCGGTGGTGCTGAGGTACCCACCCTGGCCATCGCTCCACAGCCGATGGTCAAACTCCTGCTGGGTTGAGATGGCCAGCGATAACCAATTCGCATCTTGGGGTGAGTCTGTCGCGACCAACGTCGGGTGGTGGGCGAGCCCCGCCTGGTGCAAATCCAAAAATGCCTTGATCAGCAGGGCGTAGTCTTCGGCCTGGGCCAGCACCTGGGGCACGCCGTCATACCCCAGTCGGTGCAGGTGACTACCCACCCACTGGTGCTGGCGAATGTAGTCAGCGGCGATCGCGGCGGTCGCCAGATATTCAGGCTTTTGCCAGACCATCGCCGCCCGAGCCAGCCCAGAAATCATCAGGCTGTTCCAGGCCACAATCAGCTTGGTATCGGTCACAGGGGGAATGCGACCCGGCCAGAGGTGAGTTTTGGCCGCCTGGCTGTCGGGGGCGGGGGGAAAGGTCTCCAGGGCTGCGGCTGGGGTACCGTAGCGCAGGGTAAACAGCTTATCCAGCGCCGACTCTGCGGCGAGGGAGAGGGTGTCAGGGTGTGATCGCTGCAGTACAATCTGCCCCTCAAAGTTGCCCTCTGGCGCAATGGTAAAGGCTTTGGCTAGGGCCTGAAACTGCTCTTCCGTCAGGGCAGATTCTAAAACCTGGTAGGGCCAGGCGTAGAACGCGCCTTCCTCGGGCTCGGCGTCGTGGCGAGTGACAAAGCTATCGGCATCCTGGGCGGCATAAAAATAGCCCTCAGGAGCGCTCATCTCGCGGGTTAGCCAGGTATGGGTGCGGGCGATCGCGCGTTCAAAGGCAGGCTCCCGCTGGCCGCTGACCCACAGATTGGCCAAATACTCCACGATCATGCCGTTGTCGTAGAGCATTTTTTCAAAGTGGGGCACCGTCCAGGTGGGGTCAACGGTGTAGCGGTGAAAGCCACCGCCTACGTGGTCATAAATACCGCCCAAAGCCATATCCTGCCCCCGCTGCCCGCAGATGTGAGCAGCGTCTAACTCCAGGTCAAGCCGCAGCCCGCCCAATACAGCCGCCGCATAGGGAATCATTGGAAAGCAGGTGCCCTGTCCCGACGGAATCAAGATTTTGGCATTTGTTCCCAGCCCTGCATAGAGCAAATCCTTGGACAAAACTGTTGAGTCTTCTGGCAGTTGCGCCCCCTGGTGCAGGTTTCCCAGTACAGCTTCAGTGATTTCGCCCAGGCGGGCTTTCTCGGTGTCGTAAAACTGACGCAGGGCCGTGAGCACCTGCAAAAAGCCTGGTCGCCCATACTTTGGCTCCACTGGAAAGTAGGTGCCGCCATAGAAAGGTATCCGCGTTTCAGGATGTAGCACCACGTTCAGCGGCCAGCCGCCTTGCCCAATCAACATTTGCAGCGCCTGCATATAGATGCTGTCGATGTCGGGCCGCTCTTCGCGATCGACCTTGATCGGGATGAAGTTGGCGTTCATGTAGGACGCGATCGCCTCATCCGAAAACGCTTCGCCCTCCATCACTGTGCACCAGTGGCAGCTGGAGTAACCAATGGAGAGAAAAATAGGCTTATCGTCCTGCTTAGCCCGCTCCAGCACTTCGTCGCACCAGGGCCACCAGTCGATCGGGTTTTCGGCGTGCTTACGCAGATACAAACTAGCCGAATCTGCTAGGCGATTAGTCATAAAAGCTAAGTGAGTGAGGGCACGAACACCCTACCACGGTGAAAGTTGAGAGATTCAGAGCCTATGGTTTGAGATCGTAGGATGGGAAAAGCGCAGCGTGCCCATCACTCTGCCATTGGATTTCTATGTCTGACTATGCCTCATTCTTGCAGCCAATTCTGAATTGAAAGTCCTGGCATGCGCTGAAAGTGGCTTGTATTATTAGTGACTACCGGAAGCTTGTTAATGAGCGCAGTTGAAGCAATCAGAATATCCGCATCACCAACTAGCTCTCCTTGCTTTTTCAGGAAAGCATAAATATCAGACGCTTTGACGATTATCTCATCCGAGAGAGCAACAATAGTATTAAACTCACAAAAGCGATCGAATGCAGCCAACTGCTTCGTTGCATCTTTTGCTTTCAACCCCCGGAGGATCTCATACCTTGTGATAATAGAAAAGGTGAATTTTCGATGAACCGCCAAGTAGGCTTGGGCTTTTGGAATTACCGCAGGATTACGGCGTGTAATAGCAGAGAGAATATCTGTATCTAAAAGGACAGGCGACATAGACACTACTTTGCCTCTTCATCGAAGAAGTTCTGCCGATCGAATGCGACGCGCTCAATGTCGTCGATTTCTTCCTTTGAAAGACCTGCGTAAACTTCCGCTGCTAACCGAAGCATCTCGTCAGGCTCAAGCTCATCCGTAGAACGAATAATCAGTTGAACCTCTTGCCCCTCCAAAAGCTTTAGGGATACCAAAGGACGTAATACACCGTTCTCGTAAACTGCTTCTACAACTTGTTGCATACTATCAATTACCTCCCACAATAATTATCAGCCTCTTCCCAGAACTGAGATAGAGAAAAAGCCTGCTCTGTCATAGCCTGCTGCCAGGAAGTGCGAAAACTCTCTACTGAAAAGTCTGTATCATTATTCTAGCAATGGAGACTGTTGATCCTGTTCATGCGCTTTCTGAATGATGCTTGAGAGCACTGTCAGCAGTACAATCTGCTCTGACAGAAAAAGAGATTGAGCGATTTGAATTACCTGTTTGAGTTCTGAAATCATAAATCATTCTCCAACTTTAATCTTTTTAATCGTTTTTTTGACCATTGACGTAGCTCTTCGTCTGGATCGTTGCAGGCAGCATTACTCAAGGAAGCGAGAATCTTAGGATCCTTATGGAAGTACTTAATCATAGAAGATAAAGCTGCTTTTCTGGGACTAGTCTCTCTTCTCCTGACTTGGAGTTTATCTTGAATAGACACTTCTATTAATAGATCCAGAAAGTCCATATCCTTCTGATAAAGATGAGAAGAGTTCTCGATCAAAAAACTTCTCACGCTAGGATGAGACTCACTTACAATTTGATACTTAAGTAGTGATAACACTTCATTTTCATGAGCATAAAATTTTACTAAAGCCTCTGCAGCGGCCTTTCGAACGTTATAGCCACTATCTTCAATAAATGATTGCTTGATAACTTGAAATACATGTTCATGCTTAGAATGATATTTTGCCATCAGATACAGTGATGTTTCTCTAACAGATGAGCGAAAAAGATTGCATTCTGCAATACTCTCTAAAAGCCTAAGAGTGCTTGAATCATCTTTCCAAGCCTTGGCGATTAGACTTAATGCTTTTAGAGAAAGGCGAATTCGAATAAAGTCTTCTTCGTCGAGTTCTTGGCATGCATCAAAAATGGCCCTAGGAGCCATGAGAATATCCTCTAAAGATTCTTTTATATTTCCGCTGAGGGCTTCTTTCTGCGAATAATTCTTGATGTCGCCAAGGCATTTAGCTGCCAAGAAAATATGCTCATAGTCGTAAGGGCCAGAGTCTAGATTGCTTAAGAACCTAATCAAATTTAATGAATAATTATCAGGTATTAATCCACAAACCAGCTTTAAAACTTCATGTGAGTTTTGATCCCAGTAATACTCTCCAAAAACCTTATCACGCAACTGCTCGAAGGTAAGGGTGCGCTGTTTCTCGAAGCGGTGGACAATTTCAAGCGCACAAAAGTACTCTAAAAACGTGCGGTGCATAAAACCGTAGGTGTCGGCACCTCTATAGCAGAGGATAAAATTCCGTTCGCGCAGCTGCTGAATTAGGCGATTGGCCTTCTCGCGGGGTTCGCTGAAGCCCTGGTCTCGCAGGTAGTTCATTAAAATTTGGGTTAGGCGATCGGCGCTGATCAGGTTGCCTTTGAGGCCGTCTTCTCCGGCCTGCATTTCGTAGGCGATCACCCGCAACATCTCCTGCTTCTCGCGCCGCCCGATCGCATCCATTGGCAGCTGTAGCCGTTTGTGGTCCACATCCCAGTGGTAAAGCAGCACCCGCGAAGCCTGGTCGTAGAGGTCGGCCCGATCCCTGGGTAGCTCCTGCCTGCGGTTCAAAATTGCCATCATCGTCAGCAGCAACGGGTTGTCGGCTAGGTTTTGGATCGCTTTGGAATTGGCGATCGCATCCTTCAGCCGCTGCTTTAGTCGTTCGCGATCGGGGTCGCCGCCCATGGAAAGGTCGTACCAGCGATCGACAAACTCATAGATTTCGTCGGTATCCAGCGATTGCATGGTGAAGTGTTGAAAGCCACTGTGCTGGAGGCGTTCATGGTTGTAGCCGATAATGCGCGTAGTCACCAGCAATCGCGCTTGGGGGTACTGCTGGGCAAAGCGAATGATGTCGTCAATGACGGTGGACTGGATGGCGCAATTGAAGATTTCATCCAGCCCGTCAAACATCACCAGGGTGGGGGAGTCTAGAAGGTGCTGGTGGAGCTGCTGCTGGTCAAACTGCCAATCGACGCCGCGCCCCCGGTGCAGAAAGTCTAAAAAATTCGCAGACTCGGCCAGGGCAAACTCACGCAGCTCGATCAACAGCGGCAGAGTGTCGGTATTGCCCTCCACCCACTCCAAGGCCAGGTATTGCAACAGACTCGACTTACCCGACCCCGGATCGCCCAGAATCACGGCTCGTGGAGAGTCGGCTACGGCTTCCAACACCTTGCGGGCGGGCTGCTGAAAATAGTCGCGGCGGTAATATTCCAGCGCTTCGGCAGAGAGGTCATCGTCGAGACGACCTTCGGCCTGGAGCTGGCGCTTGATATCCAAAGGCAGGTCGTAGCGGCTGGGCGGTAGGGCTTCGCGCACCGTCTGCTCAATGAAGATGTTCCAGAGCTTGATGGTGTCGGCGCGATCGGTGCTGTCGAGGGTGTAGAGCTTGAGGTAGCCGTAGCTGCTTTGCAGGCTAGTGCGGTAGGTTTCGGTGTCAAAGCCGGGGGAAAGCTGAGCGGTGTTGTGGGCAATATCTTCGAGTAAGTTGCTGTTTAGAATACCTCGCAACTCGCTATCAGCCTTGATGATGCCCTTAACAGCTTCTTGGTAATCCCAGGCAATACGTCGCCAGTCAATGACTCCAGCGGATAATCGCCAGTTCAAATTTTCATACTTTTCTTCCCAGATCTTTCTTAATTGAGCATGGTCAATCTGTGGATTGTCTCGATCAAAAGCCTTGCCCAATATGGAACGTACCGTCTTGTCTCGGACAAACTTCTTGATAGTAGCGTTGTAGTAATGATCGAAACTAGTTCTAGGAACGCCGTTGTATTGAAGCTCTTTAATAAACCGCTGGATGAAAAAGCCGATCGCCTCAGCCATAGGCTGCTTTAGCGAAGAAGCTTTCGCCCGCGCCACGCCGCTATCCAGGCAATCTCGAAAGAAATCCCGAACGTAGCTTTCGAGCACAGGCTTGCCCAGGTCGAGCACCTGATCTAGCACCCATTTGCCCAGTTCTACACTAGTGAGAATGGCTAACCCTTCAACCATGTCTGCCACTCGAACCGACGGAAGATTGCCTCTACTATGGCATCTGCGGCAAGGTAGAGGCTATGGCGTTAAGAATCCTTTGATTTAGCCTATGCAGATTCAGGTTCCAGAGCACTGGCCGACGACGGCGGCTGAGGCGATCGCACTCCAGCAAACCCTCGCCCCCCAAATTGTCCTTCAAGATCGTCTGCCCGACCCCATTCGCTATGTGGCCGGGGTAGATGCCGGGTTTGAGGATGCGGGTCAAACCACTCGTGCTGCGGTAGTGGTGCTGTCATTCCCCGATTTGACCCCGGTGGATGAGGTGCTGGTGCGGCGACCCACCACATTTCCCTACGTGCCGGGGCTGCTGTCGTTTCGGGAAGTGCCTGCGGTGCTGGCGGCGCTGGCCCAGCTCAAAACCGAGCCGGATGTGGTTCTCTGCGACGGTCAGGGAATAGCGCACCCCCGGCGACTGGGAATTGCGTCGCATTTGGGGTTGTTGTGCGATCGCCCCACCGTGGGCGTGGCCAAGTCCCGCCTGGTCGGTACCCACATTGAAGTGCCGCCCGACAAAGGAGCTTGGGTACCGCTGATGGATCGAGGCGAGCGCATTGGGGCCGTGCTGCACAACCGTACCAACACCAAACCGCTGTACATTTCCCCCGGCCACTACACCACGCTAGAAACCGCTATCGATCTGGTGTTGCGGTGCAGCACAAAATACCGCCTGCCCGAAACCACCCGCTACGCCGATCGCCTGGCGTCGTCCGGTACGGGGCGATCGGCCTTGGGGGAAGTGCAACAGGGGCGACTGTTTTAGCTGGGCTAGAATCCAGAGACCTCGATGCGTAGAAACTTTTGCCGTAAACGTTGCTCGGTTGGTGGGTTACGGCCTGCTTAAGCGTTGGGATTTGTAGCCAGCGTTAACGAGGCCTAACTCACCCTACAAAACTTTGCTATTTGCCTAACCGACTCAGCAGCTTTCCTGCCTTGCGGCTGAGGGTTTTCATGGGAGATGGGGTTGCTGTCGGGATCTCCATTGGGCGGCTGTCGGGATCGCGCAGGTAGCGGTAGTGAGCCCAGATATTCCAGTAAGGGCAGCCCGGCTGAATTCGATAGCCCGCCCAGTGCAGATAGTCGAGCGGCTTGTTTACATTGGGATCACGCAGCGTCGTGCCCTGCTGCACAAAATGGGGGCTGCCCGCCCAGTTGCCGGGGCCGCCACCGGGCTGGCGCACCAGGTTAAACCGTCGTGCCATGCGCTTGAGAATCAGGTAGTTGATGATCGGCTGGTCAGAGGTTTTCTCGGAGAAGTCGAAGTAGTCGGGGTGGGCGGCGCATTCGGCAAATGTGTCGTAGAGGTCTTGCTCGCTGACCAAACCTTTTTTTGACCCCCAGAAGCCGCAGTTAAACATGTCCTCTAGCTCGGTGGCGGTGAAGACCCCCTGCTCAATAATCGCGTGGGCAAACACGTTGCGAATGCCGCCCCGGTGCTGGTAGTCGTAGCTGATGAAGTCATAGTTATCGAGGTAGTCGAGCACCTTGGCGATCGCGCTAAACACCACCACGTCGGTATCGATGTAGAGAAAGCGATCGAAGGGGCCAAACCAGCAGGCCTGCTTGCGAAACTGGTTGGGACGGGCAAAGAACCCCTCGCCAAAGATACCGTGCAGATTTTCTGACAACCGCTGAATAAATTCTAGGTCGGGGTAGACCTCCACACTGTAGTCGTGGCCCAGCACTTCGGCCACCTGGTGGTAGTCATCGTTGTAGGGAATCAGCATGACCGGAATGCTGGGGTCGTAGGCGCGAATGCTGTTGAGGCAGGCGATCGCATGGTCGAGCACCTTGTCGTTAGCGGTGATATAAATGCCGCGCGAAGTCATAGCAATCCTCTAAGGGAGCAGCTGGGCCAAGGGTTTGAGGTACCGTCGCCAGCCTTGGGCCGGCCGGGTCGTCACTAGTTTGCCCAGCAGGGCGGGGCGGGTCTCAGGATTATGCCGATAGCGGTAGTGCAAAAACACGTTGCGGTAGGGCAGGTCTACATTCTCGCCGTTGCAGAGACGGGCAAACAGCTGTGATGACAGGCCGATATAGTGCAGATACAACAGCGGCACGCCCTTGTCATAGACGCGATAATTCTCAATGGTGAAGTGGCTGGAGGTGACCGAATTGCCGGTGCGTTGCTCTGGCGGGAGGGTCAGCGCCAGGTTGCAGGAATTCAACCCGCACCGCATCACTAGGTAGTTGAGAATGGTCTGGTCTGGGGCCATTGGGTAGAGAACAGCTGCCTCACCTGACTGGAGCCAATTCAGCATCTCTTGGCCGTCATCAGGATCGAATAGACCTCGGCGACTGGCATAAAACCCTGAGCAAAATGCCTGCCGATGCAGTTGCTCCGCTGCAAACAGCCGCTTCATCCAGCCAGAATTTATGTCGTACACGTGGCTGAGGTCTTTGTGCTGAAAGTCGTAGGTGACCCAGTCGTACTCATTCAGAGCGTTGAACACTGGGGCTGGATCGCTCAGCAGTAGCGTATCGGCATCCATATATAAGAAGCGATCGAAGGGGCCGTCGAAGGCGCAG
This sequence comes from Nodosilinea sp., assembly GCA_049646445.1. Lineage (GTDB taxonomy): Bacteria > Cyanobacteriota > Cyanobacteriia > Phormidesmidales > Phormidesmidaceae > Nodosilinea. Next base: position 167,483 of record JBARVV010000029.1, read on the forward strand.
AAGCGGCGGTGGGTGCCCATGCGGTGCACGCCCGCGCTGCCGATCGCATCCCACTGCTGCCGCGCGGTAGGGTGGGTAGCCCAAATTTGCTCGACCCAGGCATCCCACCGCTGAATAGAGGCGGTGTCGCCGTAGAGGGTGAGGTGGGGGCGCGATCGCACCAACTCCCGCAGCCGATCTACCCGATCGTCATAGGGGTAGATGCACACCGGCATGTCTGGGGCGAAGACGTCGATGCTGTTGAGTAGGGCAACGATTTGGTCGTAGACGCGATCGTTGCCGAGAGTACAAATGCCGTCCATGTTATTCACCCACCCATTCCGACAGCCAGTTCATCAGGTTTAGCTTGTGGAGGATCACCTGGCGGGCTTCGGCGATCGCATCCTTTGCCTCTATCCAAGCATCGGGGCTCGCTGTCACTTCGCGAATGTACTCAATCCCCTTTTCGTCCAACGATGGCAGGCGCAAAAAGCTGCCGGGGGGCAGGAGCTTGTCCGCCGCGCCGCCGCCGTAGTAGATCGGTAGACACCACGACAGCAGCGCATCCCAGAGCTTTTCGCTGGCGTACCAGTCGTTGTCGACGTAGTTTTCGATCGCCAGGTTATAGGTGTAGGGGGCCATGCCCGCCCACTTATTGCTAAGTTCTCCCACCGTGCGGGTGCCGGGGGGCAGGTCGCGCCCGTAGACCTCGACGGGCACGTTACTGTCCTGAAGCTGCTGCAAAAACGCTAGCCGCTGGCGGTGGCTCTCGGTGCGGTTAATGCCGGAGGTGATCCAGCTACAGGGGCTGTGCTTCTCGGGGGGCGGGGCTTCGTTCAGCTCGCGGAAGGAGACATTCACGTACCAGATGGCGGGCATGTAGGCGGGCACTGGGGCCGAGTCGTCGGGGCCAGAGACATAGCCGCAGTGGTCGCGAGCGTAGGCGTAGTTGAGCAGGTTTTGGTGCCGCACCTCGGGCAGCGGCGGCTCGCGCAGCAAAAAGGCGGTGCGCTCTTTGGGCACTTGAGTAAATTGGGGCGGCAGCTTGTCTAGGGCATCCTCTGCAACGTTAGCCTTGATTGAGAACAGCCCATCGCGCAACTGCTGAAATTTAGATTTGGGTGGAGGAGCCAGTTGCTCATGAAAGTTGAACTGGTAGAGCAGCAGGTAGTCGGGCTGGGGGTCTTGCGACTGCAGCTGCATCTTGCCCCACACGCCAAATGGCTGAGGGGTTTGCTTCCAAAGCCAGTCGCACTGGGTAAGACCGTTATAACTCGACCGCATGCCAACGATCTTAGGTGTCATAGCGCTTGGGTGTCATGTTGTTTACATCTCAGGCTGGGTTTAGCGGGCTAAATTAAGGGTCTCTAGAATGCTCTGTATTTCCCCATAAAAAACTGGTTTAGCCAAATTTCTAGAGTAATGATTGTTCCCAGGCGATCGGCTAAATCTTCGCCAGCCAGATGGTTTTCCCAGTCTTGCCGCACGGCTTTAGGGTCAACAAACTCGGCGTATAGCGGCTCAGCTGCCCCCAGCAGTTGATCAATAAAGTCTTTGGCTGGAGACGCGCGCAGCCAGGCGGCATAGTCAGCAAACTCTCGCGGCTGTAGTTGCGCTGTAGCAGGGTGATCGGTGCGTTGGGGTCGCAGCGTTTGGGTTAGGCTATGGACCCGCTGATAATACCGATCTAACCGCTGATGCAGATGGTGTTTGGGCAAACTCTTGGCCAGGGGTAGCCCTGTTTTCTGATAGGGAAGGGTTTCAAAGTAGGCGGGGAAATGTTTGATCAACGTGCGGTGGTATAGGGCGGAGGATTTGAAATATGCCTCTGGTATGGCATACAAGAATTTCTGTAATTCATAATCCAGAAAAGGAAAGCGCGTTTCGATACCTTCAATCAGGCTAATGCGCATATCCTTAGAGATAAAGCCCCTGACACGACCGTCCAAAGCTAACAAATATGACGAAGAATCCAACGATTCAAAATAGGCTTTAGCTCTGGTCATTACGGCTGTATAGTGGGCCGGTGTGCGAGCAAAACTGCTTAAATTAAGCTGTCGATCTACAAAGGCTTCAAACTTATCTGCGGCGAAAAATTGGTCTCCAGAGAGTTTGTCGCCCCATTCTCCATGTAGATTAATCTCAAACAGATTTTGGCCGCGAATAAACTGGCTAGGGCCAGCAAACTGAGCATGAAGCATACTGCAAGGAGCATCCATTTCCCAGAGGGCTTTAATTCTGGGCCATAACCAGGTTTGGGCATCGAACTCAAACTGGTGAAACTTGGCCTGAGCGATCGCTGCCGCGCGCTGGGCAAGCGAGCTATCCTGGCAGCCCGTTTGACCATAGGTTAAACAATTTATTGGTCCCTGAGTTTCGGGTATTGCCGCCAAAATAGCTCTAGAATCTAAACCGCCGCTGAGGGTCAGGCCGACCGACTCATGGGGTTGGCATCGACGGTTTACGGCCGAGCGAAACAGATCGGCCAAATTAGATTCCAGGTCGGCGCGACTGGTTTTATGAATATCGGTATGACGCTGAATTTCTGTCCACCACCAGTAGCGACTAAGGTGGTGAGTAGCCGTTTGAATATCCCAGGTCAGTAGGGTTGCCGCTGGCAGTAAGCTAACCCCAGCTAAAAACGTTTGATTGCCCTGGATATAGCGAATACCTAAAAAGTCTTCTATGGCCTCACGATTTAAGGTCGGGGTATAGCCTGGCAACCCTAGCAGCACCTTGATTTCTGGAAACCAAAATAGGGTACCACGATGCACGGTCCAATACAGACGGCGAAGACCATAGCGGTCTGAAATAAGATGGACCTGCTCTTGATTAGAGTCGTAAATGACGGCACAAAAAACGCCGTCTAGGTGACGTAGTAATATCTGGTGCTGCTGACGCTGATAGGCATTAAGCAGCAGGTGGGCACCGGAACAGTCCTGCCCTGAGGATGAGGAGGCTGATTGTGAATTGTGAGTCTGGTCGGAGGGATAAAGCTCTCCATCAAACCAGACGTAAACGCCGCTATCTGCGCAGCAGCTTTCTCGGGATTTTGCTGGGGCTGTAGTGATCTGTACACCGGCAAAGAAATGGTCTACCACCGGCTCAGTCTGCCGGTAAAATTGGCGGTGCATGAGCAGTTTGGCCATAGACTGTAGCGTGAATCTACTATCTATGGAAGATATGTTTTTGCCAGCAAAACCAAGCAGACCAGGCATAGAGATGACCAACAATAGCGTGACTGTAAGCTAAACCTTGCGGGGGCGATATTGTGCTTCGACATGGGCAAGGATGGTCTCGATGCGGGTTTCCCAGGAGTAAGGTTTTAGGGTGGTGATGTCAGGGATAAACCCTTCGGCGGGGCGGGGATTTTGGGCTAAAACCTGCTGCAAACCGTCTGCAAATGCCTGGGGTCGATCGGGGTCGCACCAGGCAGAAATCTGCGTGGTCAGAGGCCAGTTTTCTAAAGATGGAATGCGGGTAGCGACGATGGGGGCTCCCGCCGCCAGGTAGTCGAATAGCTTAAGCGGTGAGGTAAAGGTGGCGGCCTTGCCCTGTTGGTGGGGATGGGCTAACGCATCGGCGGCCTGCAGCAGGTGGGCCAGGTCTTGCTGCTCCAAGAAACCTAGCAGGTCTACATTTTCTAGGCCTAGGTCGGTAATGCGATCGCGGTAGTGCTGCTGCTGGTTAAGGGGGCCGCCCGCCAGCGCAAATTTCACCTGCGGAAACTGGGGGGCAATCTCCAGCAGCATATCTACTCCTTTGAACTCGTGCAGCGCTCCGGCATAGACGACTAGCTGGTTGAACCGCTGACTGAGCAGACGATCGCGCCACTGCTGCGCCGCCGCCGGATGCCGAGCCAAAAACTGGCTGTTAAAGCCGTTGGGCACTGTGACCACCTTTTTCTCGGGCATCCCGTTGCGAATGATGCTCTCTTTGACTGTGTCGATAACGGTGACAACGACTTGCAGCAGAGGATGGGTGGCCATCTGGGGCTCAAAGGGTTTGTCGGTGTGGTGGTGACACTCAAATACTACGGGTACCCCCTGCTTGAGAGCGGCTTTGGCAAAGTTCCAGTCGCGGGTGTGTACGAGAGCGGTGCGGGCGGCCAGGTGCAGCGGCCAGTAGTATTTGCAGGCCACGGTGCTAGCGTTGGTGAGCTTATGCTTGACCCGGTCGATGGGCCAGGGCATGGCCAGCGGCACCAGGTTTAGCTGGTTTTGAATGTTAAAAAAACGCGCAAATGCCTCGTTCACGGGCTGGGGTTGGGGGTTGACCCAGCGCCAGGGTTGCCAGGCGGTTATGCCGCGATCGACAAAGGCCAGCTGGGTAGCATAGCCCAGATTTGCCGCCGCATTGGCGCACTGCACCGTTTGAATCAGGTGGGCGGCTGGCTGCGGTAGGGTATCGCGAATGAAGAAGAGATAGTGGCGGGGCATGGCGCTAGGGAAGAGGCTGGGTGGGGCTGGGGGTGAGGGCGTGAGCGGTGTGGGCCTGAGGGATATTGGCGGAGATAGCAGCACTTAGGGGCAATTCGGTGGGCGATCGCGGTTGATCGGTAGGCTCTGACTGCTTCTCGACGGTTTCGAGGGTGGGGAGCAGGTTAAGGGCGGCGCGGTAGGCTTCTTGGATCAGCTGTTCTGAGTCGGGACCGTCTTCGACTAGGCCATCAGCGAGCAGTTGTAGGGCACCGAGCACGATGTTTAATCCGGTGCGTAAGTCGTAGGACTCGGTGCTGGTGATGCCGGGGGGCAGGGAGTAAGCGCCGGTTTCGTGGGCGAACTGTAGGGTGTAGAGGGCGGTATAGCGGCCCTGCTGCTGCAATAGTTCGTCGTGGGTGCCCAGTTCGACCACGCGGCCCTGGTCCAGCACGGCAATCTGGTCGGCTTTGCGAATGGTAGAGAGCCGATGGGCGATCACTAAGGTAGTGCGATCGCGGCTCAAATCCTCCAGGGCCTCCTGTACCAGCTGCTCTGAGACTGTATCGAGGGCGCTGGTGGCTTCATCCAAAATTAAAATCGGCGGGTTTTGCAGCAGGGCACGGGCGATCGCAATCCGCTGGCGCTGGCCACCTGAGAGCAGTACGCCGCGATCGCCTACCACCGTGTCAAAGCCCTGGGGCAATTGGCTAATAAATTCGTAAGCGTTAGCGCGCCGCGCCGCCTGTACCACCTCATCGTCGGTGGCCGCAGGCTGAGCGTAGGCAATGTTGTCGCGCACGGTAGCATTGAACAAAAAGGTATCCTGGCTGACGATGCCCATGGCTCGCCGCAGGCTGCCCAGGTCAAACTCGCGCAGATCGACGCCATCAATCGCAATGCGGCCCCCGATCGGGTCGTAAAAGCGGGGCAGCAGGTCAGCGAGGGTAGACTTGCCCGCTCCCGAGGCCCCAACCAGCGCGAGGGTAGTGCCCTTGGGCAGCGCTAGATCAATGCTCTGTAGCGACCAGTCTTTAGCGCTGGGATATTTGAAGTCGATGCCTTCGAAGGTGATGCCCGATTGCAGGATGGTGAGGACGCGATCGCCCTGGGCCATGAAGGGTTTGTTGTCGCGGCGCAAAAAGTCGTAGACCAGATCAACACTGGCGGCGCTGTTGGCCAGCTGGCTGCGGGCCGAGTTGAGCTGCCCTACAAACTGAACCACCCGAGACAGCACAAACAAAAACGTGAGTAGCAGGGTAGCCGACGTTGCCGACCCGCTACCCAGCCAAAACTGACTGATTAAAATGATCGCCACCAGGGCCAAAATACTGAGAATTTCATTCAGTGGGCCAATGATGGCGGTATTCATCTGTGATTGCAGGGCAGCCCGTTCGCGCCGCTCAATTAGGGCTTCCACCTGGGTAAATTCGGCGGCCTCGTTGGCCGTAGCTTTGACCAGGCGCATGCCGTTGAGCATTTCCAGGGTACGTACCGAATAGTCTTTAGATGCATCGGCCAGGGCCTTGCCGTAGGCGCGGGCGCGGACAATCACGTAGCGGTTAAGTATCAGCACCCCGGCCATTAGCACTACCGCCGCCAGGGTCAGCGACCCCGAAATCGACAGCAGCACCAACCCAAAAAACAGAATATTCAGCGACGCCCGCAGCAGGTTGATAGCCCCATTGATCGAGGTCACCGCCCGGCCCACCTGGTCGTTGAGCCGCTGGATAATATCCCCTGTACGCATGGTGTTGTGGTAGTCGATATCGACGCCCAGCAGCAGGTCGAGCCCGGCCCGGCGCAGGTCGCAGGTCAGGCGGCGGGAGAGACCTTCGCTGGTAACACTGCTCAGGTAGTTGGCCAGATTTTTGAGCAGAATGGTGAGCACGATAAAGCTCAGCATGGCTACCGCCCGTCCCGGACCGGGCAGGCCCAAAAACGGCTCGGTCACTTGCTCTAGTAGGGGGGGCAGGGCGATCGCCCCAGTGCTTTCCTGGGTACCCAGTAGCTCAAACACCGCTGGCACAATCAGCGTGGTGCCCACCCCATTGAAAACCGCCCCCGAGAAGCCCAGCCCAATGGCGGCTAAAATGCGCCAGGGGTAGCGTTTTGCATAGCTGAAGAGGAGTTTTTGGGCGGTCATGGGAGAGTCGGGGAGTAGGTGGATGGGGAGGGAGTGGGTGGGGCTGGCAATGGGGCTATGCCTAGACTCTGCTGCACCAGGGCATCGTCTAGAACTCCCTATTCTGGCGGGGGCATAGACACCTGCATCTGGCTTCCCCGGTACTGCTCAAGCATCTGCTGAATAGATTGGTCTAACTCCGTCGCCATAGCGGTGATGCTGTAATGGGCCAAACAGCGATCGCGCGCCCGTTTTCCCAGCTCAAGCGCTTGGTCATAATCGGCAAAAATCGCCGTAATCTGCGCGGCTAGCTGTGCCGGGGCATCGGCCTCTACTAAATAACCGCAGCCGTTGAGAATAGTGGGAATATCGCCCACCCGCGTAGCCAAAATGGGTTTTGCCATCGCCATGCCGTCGGTGAGCTTGAGCGGAAACTGGGCCTGGGCGGCAGGGGTTTGGCGCTGGGGCACCACCACCACGTGGGCAGCAGCAATTACCCTAGGCATTTCCTGGTAGGGCTGTTTGCCTAGGTGAATGATGCGATGGCCCCAGCGATCGATCAAGGTGCGATCGTAGTCGTCGTAGGGGCTGCCGCCAACAATCACCAGCTTCAGGTCGGGCTGATCCAAAATATCTAGCGCGGCTAACAGATCCTCGACGCCTTTGTAGGGGCGGGGCGCACCGGGGAACATCAGCACTCGGTAGCCGCTCAGATTGTAGGCGGCGCGGCTGGCTTCTGCATCGTAGCGATCGGGATTAAACAGCTCAGTATCTTTACCGTTGGGGATGCTTACCCCGCCGAAGCGGCGCTGCAAAAAGCTGTTGTGGGTGGTGACCAGATCGGCTTTGGCAACCAGCCGTTCTATCCACTGCAAATAGAGCGGATGATCCGGGTTGCGAAGCGCCCCCTCAGATTTTAGAAGGTCTCGCAACCGCTGCCGAGGGTTGGGGCGATAGCGGTAGTCGTCGCCGCCGTGCCAGCTCAGCTCCCAATCGTCAATATCGAGAATGACGGGGCGGCGGGGCCGCGATCGCGAGATTTGGCGAGAGAGCTGGCGGTGCAGCAGGGCTAACCCAAAGCTGCTGGGCTTGAGCTTGTAGGCGTAAATGATGTCGCCGTTGAGGTGGCGAATCAGCTTTACCGCCGCCCGTGGCCTCAGGGTAGGCGTTGTTAGAGGAATGGTGCACAGAGGGATATCAGCGGGTAGAGTGAGGCGATCGCCCACCGCCGAAAACCCGACAATCTCTACCGGATAGCCCCTACTTTGCAGCGCCTGCGCCAGCAAAAATGGCCGAACTGCGCCGCCCCAGCGCCCGGCCCCCTGACTCGACAAATCGCTCACTAAAATTGAAACCTTGGGCCGCACCTCCCAACAATCGCCAGGCGGCTGGCTCAACCCAGGGGCAGGGCTAGCGGTGGAGCGTTGATCTAGCATGGATGCCACAAGCTAGGGGGCGAAATTACGTAGACGAGGGACGCACCCCTATAGCTTGCCCACCTTTAAAGGTGACATTAAGGTTGGCTGAACCCAGCCTATCGCTATCACTAGCGCAGCTGGTCAGGGCCACCCGCCCAGGGGGATAGCCCGAGACCGTTGCGAACAGTGACAACGTTGCCGCTAGCGCGGGTAATGAGGTGGGCATTGAGTTCGTCATTGTCGTACTCACCTACTACGGTTACTTGCTCACCGGGGGTAATGGTGAGCTTTTGGTACCAGCGAGGGTCGGCATTGACTATGATTTCGCGGGTGCCATCCCGGAGGATAAAATTGTTGCCTACTACGTTGCCCACAGTGCCAGCGATCGATTTGCTGCTGGGTCGGCTGAGGGCATGAATCGGCACTTTCTGCGCTATGGCGGGAAACGTTGCTCCCAGTCCCAGAGTGAGCAGAGCGGCCGTTGTTAAAAATCGCATAAACCTGAAAACTTGCAAATACTACACGTACAATCGTACGTACCTCTTCTATCGTTGAAGACTTTGGCATACCCTGTCATCTACCGTTTGGTAGAGATCGGCAGACTTAGCCAACATCTTCGTTGATTGGGAAGCGGTTCATCAGGTCCTTGGCCTCGCGGGCGTTGCGGCGCAGGGTGTCGCTGGTATAGGGCACGTGGGGTATCTGCGACAGCACGTCTAGCGTGCGGCGCAGAATGCGAACAATATCGCCTTCGTCGAGGCTGGTGTTGTCGCACAGCGTTACCCAGTCAACCCCGTTGGCCCACTGCTCGACTAAGCCCACCAGGTCGTACTCCAGCCAAATGGGAGCGGTGATATGGCGGCGATGCTGCTGCTGGTAGAGCTGTCGGCGCAGGCTGTGCAGCCCGCCCAGGGCCTCTTCTACCGTGCCGGAGAGCCGGTAGCGACACCAGCTATCGGGGCGCGAATTTTCTGTGACTAGGGCGGCAAAGGCAGCGGCGAGCTGAGCAGCATCGAGGTGGTCAAACTCGCCCGACTCCAGGGCCAGGGCCAGCCACAGCTCGTTATCGCCGCGAATGGCAGCGGCCATTTCGCCCAGCTCGGTGGGGCGGTTGTCTTCAAGCCCGCCAAAGTGCTTGAGCACGTCCATGATGTTGAGAAATTCTTGCCAGTAGCGGCCCGTGTATTGGGAAAATTTCTGCTGGCGATCGCGCCATTCTGCCTCCAGATCGCGCAGCCGCTTCTGGCGCTTGAGCAGCGATTTGGTATTCTCCCACTGGCTGGCGGGGTGTTTGGCCAGGGCGTGCTCGACATCGCGCATGCGATCGAGCTGGTCTTGCACCTCGGGGGCCAGCATTTCGAGGGTGGGCGGGGTGGTCATGGTGGCGACCAGGCTGGCGGTGTAGTCGTCGCCCCGGCAGCGCTTGCCAGGACTAGGCATCAGCTCAGTGGGCGGGGCTAGAGTATCGACCGCCTGCAGGCGAGGAATATCGGCGTGGAGACCGACCACGTCGGCGGTGGTGACCACGCACCACTGGTTGGTTTGAGTCAAACAGACCAGGTAGGGAAACTGCCCCGCCCCCTGCACCTTGGTGACCAGCACCGCTGGCACCGGCTCACCGACGGGAATGTGCTTGCCCTTGAGGGAGAGCAGGGTACCCGCGATCGCAAAGGGCACCATCTTGGCGACATCGTCGGCGAGCACCTGGGCCGCCTGCTGCTGGAGGGTTTTGAGCAGTCGCCGCTCTTCTTTGAGCCGCTCTTTGAGCTTGGCGAACTCGGCTAGTAAGTCTTCGTCGAAGGCGGCGAGCTGGGCCTGCTGATGCGCGATCGCTCCCTCCAGGCGATCGATCTCCTGCTGCTGGGGCACCAGGTGCAGGGTGGCCAAATACTGGCCAAAACTGCGCTCGATCAGGTTTTTGGCCTCGTCGAGGGTGTGGGTTTGCAGCAGGTTGAGCACCATGCCGTAGCCGGGGGTAAACTGGCTGACCAGGGGGTCGGCCCCTGATGTCGCCAGATGCACCGCTTCCCGCGATCCCTCAAAGGGGCTTTCGACGGTAACCACGTGGCCCTGCTCATCCATGCCGCGCCGCCCCGCCCGCCCCGCCATCTGCAAAAATTCGGATGAGGTGAGTAAGCGGTGGCCGCTATCGGTGCGCTTCGACAGGCTAGCAATTACCGTGGTGCGGGCGGGCATGTTGATGCCCGCAGCCAGCGTTTCGGTGGCAAACACCACCTTGATCAGCCCCGCCTGAAACAGCTCTTCCACCAGCCCCTTCCACAGGGGCAAAATGCCAGCGTGGTGGGCGGCAATGCCTCGGTACAATGGCCCGACCTGGCCCTCCCGCCCGGCGTCGGGGTTGTGGGCCAAAAAGGTGTCAATTCGCAGCTTCAGTTCAGCGGCTTCTGCCTCGCTCACCAGCGACAGGTGGCTGACTTCATCCACCGATTTGTCGCAGCCGCGGCGGCTGAAAATAAAGTAGATGGCGGGCAGCATATCGCGCTCTTGCAGCTGACCCATCACAAAGGGCAGACTGACTCGCCCGCCGCCGCGCCGACCGGGCTGCCGCTGGGGAGCGCGCTGTTTTTTGAGCTGGGGGTTAATCGCTCTTTGGGCTGCATCGAGCAGGGGCACCAGCCGCCTGCTGGTGCAGTAGTGGAACTGCAAAGGCACCGGGCGAAAGTCAGAATAAATTAGCTCGGTCGGGCCGTGAACTTTTTGTATCCAGTCGGTCAGCTGGCCGCTGTTCTCTACCGTGGCCGACAGCGCCAACAGCTGAATCTCGGGCGGGCAGTAGATAATCGACTCTTCCCAAACGGTGCCGCGCTGGCGATCGTTCATGTAGTGGCACTCGTCGAGCACCACGGCCTCGACCTGCTGCAATGTCGTGCCCGTTTCGCCAATCCGGGTACCGTAGAGCATGTTGCGAAAGATTTCGGTGGTCATCACCACGACAGGAGCGTCGCGGTTGACGGAAAGATCGCCGGTCAGTAAACCCACTTTTTCATAACCAAACTGATCGCGAAAATCGCGCAGTTTTTGGTTAGAGAGAGCCTTGAGCGGGGTGGTATAAAACACTCGCTTGCCGTGGGCCAAAGCCCGATAGATGGCGTATTCGCCAATCAAAGTTTTGCCAGAGCCCGTGGGGGCACACACCACCACCGACTTGTCGGCATCGAGGGCCACCGCTGCCTCATGCTGAAAATCGTCGAGGGGGAAGGGAAAAAGTTTGGCGAGGTCTAGCACAAGGCTGGCACATGGTAGGGGCGTCACTATTCTAGTGTGCCAAGAGATTAACGAAACGAAGGACCGGGCCGCCGCGAAATCAAGTGAGTCCTAGCCGGTAAACGCTACATTTTTTGAAGCGCTATTCTCGGTGCCTGAAGCGAGGACGAATTGTTTTTCAGCTGCGTTAGGTTGCCATAACAGTGATCATAGATTGTGCACATTGCGAGGACTTACAGCCATAGAATTCGCTCTATAGGTACAGTCTCCAGTATCTAGGGGAAACCTTACACAACCTTTACTCAAGATCACCGCATCCGCTCAACTTTTAGCAGGATTTTGTCCCAGAGTGGCTGAAAATCAAGCTGCTGCTGCAAACTAGTCTGGCCAACTTTTTACCTAGACCATTATTTGAGAGGAGTGATGATGAAGCTAACATTTGCCCTGTTGTCTGTTGTTGCGGTGAGTGCGATCGCCGCCCCGGCCGCCCCAGCCCAGCAAGTTCCCGATTACTACGTTGGGGCTGGCATTCGAGCCGGGTTTAACGACAGCACCTCATTTGTCCTCGATTCCAAAGCCAAGATTACCGATTTAGGGGCTAGAACTAGCGTCTCGGCGCGCCCGTCGCTTGTCTTTGACAACGGTACCGAACTGCGGCTGCCCATATCAGTAGACTACACCCTCGACCAGGGACTTTACCCCTACGCCGGGGCCGGGGTGGCCTACAACGCCGACGGTCGCTCTGCCGTTGATCCCATGATTACCGCCGGGCTTGACTGGGGCATCACCCGCAGTGTGGTGATCGATCTCAACGGCAGCGTGTTGTTTAAGCCTGGCGACACTGACACTGAAATTACGGCTACTGTCAACTACGCCTTCTAAGGAGCGTAGGGAAGGGTGCAGGTTTTGGCGTGATTAAATTGAGGCATTGATTTGGGTAGGGGCAAACGACCGTTTGCCCCTACGAGAGACTCCAGCGTTTAAGAGGCAAGGTTGAAACCCCTTTTTGACACCTAAACCCCGCCTAGCTTGCTGCCATTTGAGGTTCTGCCGCCTGCCGGTGCCCCTCGGAGGTGCCCAACTGGATGAGTTCTACCTTATAGCCATCGGGGTCTTGCACAAAGGCAATTACTGTCGAGCCATGCTTCATGGGGCCGGGTTCGCGCACCACCTGGCCGCCCTGGGCTTTAATGCGATCGCAGGTGCCGTAGATATCGTCTACGCCCAGGGCAATGTGGCCGTAGGCATCGCCCAGATCGTAAGAATCGGTGCCCCAGTTGTAGGTCAGCTCTAGCACCGTGTGGTCCGACTCGTCACCATAGCCCACGAAGGCCAGGGTAAACTCGCCGCCGGGATAGTCTTTTTTGCGCAGCAGCTGCATACCCAGCACATCGCAGTAAAACGTGAGGGAGCGATCGAGGTCGCCGACTCGCAGCATGGTGTGGAGTAGTCGCATGGTGAGTTTGCTCTCGTAGTTGGCCTTTATTATTATGGCTACGACACCGCCAGCCGTCACGGCTAGTCCTCAGCAGGCGGGCGCAGCTGGCCCAGCGCTTGGGATAGCTGCAGCGGAAACAAAATCACCGTATTTGATGGACTGGCCCCCAAACCGTCGATGCTTTGCAGGGTGCGCAGCTCTAGAGCGATCGGGTTGGCCTCCATAATCTGGGCGGCGGCGGCGAGGCTCTGGGCGGCGAGGCGATCGCCGTCTGCCTTGGTAATCGTCGCCCGCTTTTCCCGTTCCGCCGATGCCTGGCGCGACATCATCCGCTTCAGGTCTTCGGGCAGTTCAATATCTTGCAGCCGAATGGAATCGATGTGCATGCCCCATGCCTGTACCTGGGCTTCAACAATGGTGCCAATCTGGGCCTGAATCTGCTCGCGCTCCGACAGCAGCTCATCCAGCGACAGGCCGCCCACCACGTCCCGCAGCGCCGCCTGGGCATACTGTGACACCGCAAAGCGAAAGTCTTGAATCGACGTCACCGCTTTCTGGGCGTCACTGACCTGAAAAAACAGAGCGCTATCGATTTCGGCAGGCACGTTGTCCTGGGTAATCACCTTCTGACGCGGAATGTTGATCACCAAAGTGCGGGTGTCGATAAACTGCACGGATTCCAGCACCGGCACCACGTACATTAGCCCCGGCCCCCGCACCGCCTGAATTTTGCCCAGCTGCAAAATCACCCCCCGCTCCCACTCGGCAGCCACCCGCACGCCGCCGACTACCCAACCCCAGATAACTGCCACAATCACTCCGGCGGTAAGCCCCGCCGGTCGCTGCCGAGGCGACAGCCCAAAGAACAGCAGCGCCAGCAATATCGCCATGGGGACAAAAAACAGAAACTGCCGTACCCCCCGCCCCAGAGAAATATGGCCTTCAGCGGGTTTGGCGTAGACTCGGTTGGGCTGCTCAGGAGATGCTGCTGTCATGGTTGCGATCGCCAGGGGGGATGCTGACTAAGCTAGCCAAACTCAGGCGGAGTCACAGGCTCCGTCACAATTTTGTGCACAACCGTAATATTTGATTACCGTACTTCTATCACCCCTGGGTTGAGCAACGCTGTTAATCAACCAACACACCAGAGGTTTTGATCAAACTTGCCGTGCAGTCCAACTCTCCGATGCAGACTGGCTCCGGGAATGAAAAGTGCTCTAGCACCTGGGGATGAATTTCGCCAAACTCCCCCACCGGCTGCCCGCCAACCAGCACCGTGGCGGCTCGACCCGCAATGTAGTAAGGGGCGTCGCGCACCGCCAGGTCGTAGCCAACTCCCAGCGCCTTCAGCATCGTTTGCATATAGGCTTTGGCCGTAGTGAACGAGGCGCGGGCGTCAAGGCTGGCAAAGCCCCAGCACTGGCTTTCGTGAATGTCTCCCGAGGCAGTAACCCGAAGCACTTCTCCGGTTTCGTAGATGTTGATGGGTTTGGGGGCGCTGATGTTGCGGGCCAAAATATCGAGCAGCCCCGCCTGTAGGGTGGGACGAGTGGCGCTGTAGGTGCGGCTCTTGGCGTTGCCGGTTTGCAAATAAGGAGTCGCAAACAAATCGAGACTGTCGGGATCGCTCAGCACATAGCTCTTAACTTCAGTCAGCTTCATGCGCTGGGCCAGATCGCCCACCTTAAACACGATCTGGCGCAGCGGGTCGGCCTCTCCCAGGTGAAACTTAACCGCCAGCGGTTCGGCCTGAAGGGTCGTAATGCCCAGGGCGACCAGCAGATCGCCAGCGATATCCACCTGGCTAAAGATGTCGGTGCGGTAGGTGGGCACATGCACAACATCGGTGCCGCTGACGTCTAGATCCATGCGCGACAGCACGTTCCCCAGACTGCTTTTGGGGATGGCGGTGCCCATGATTTCGTTCAGGTACTTGGCCGAGAACGGCACCGCGCGACGGGCAAGACTGGGGGAAACGAAGGTCTCATGGGGGGTAACAATCTCGACGGTTTGCACTTCGGCCCCGGTGTCTAAGAAGTTGTGGGCCAAAATATTGGCGGTCTCTAGCACCGTTTGCGGCAGAATGCCGGTGACATCGATTAGCAGGTTGCGGGTGCTGACCGTCACCTCTCCCACCCCGGCCCCATTGACGATTGGCGGCATGGAGAGCACGGTGCCACTGGCATCGCGCAGGACCGGGGCGTGGTGGTTATCTCTCAGGGTGTGGGCGTAGAGTTTGCCCGCTGGGTGCGTTTGCAAGATTTGCTGCGCGGTCATGGGCTGAGAGCCGTGCAGGGGCACAAAGGTCAACGCATCCAGCGGCTCTGCACCGTAGGTTAGGTCGCCGCTGATGCGATCGAGGTCGTAAACGCCGATCGCGATTTTTTTACGCTGGCGACCAAAGGTTTGGGTCACTTTTTCCTGAAACTGCACCAGCACCTCTAGCCCACCATCCTGCATGTTGGCCCCGCATACCACCAGGGCGGCAATGTGGGGTCGCAGGGGCAGCACCTCGGGCAGCACCGTCACCTTGTGCCCCGAGGGCGCTAGCTGGTCAGGCACCGATCGGGCCAAACCGTTATAGATGTTGATAGCGCGGGTAAAGCCCTCCGCTGCCAGCAAATCGGGCCGCTCGGCGGTGACTTCGACCTCCAGGGTTTGCTCGCCCAGGGTGGCATTGAGGCCGTAGTCGAAGGCCTGTTGTTCTAGCTGCTGCGGGTGGGTGGAGTTGAGCCGCTGCAAGTAGGCGAGGGGAAAGGTGACGGTGGGCATGGGTGGGGAAGTGGGTGGTTAACCAAAGGGGAGGGTAGCGGGAGTGGTTTAGAGGCTTTTGGCGATCGCCTACAAACGGTTGCCAATGACCTAATCATTCCCTAGGTTATCGGTTTTTACGAACGGAATGGCACCACAAAAATACCCTGCTAGCAGCCCCTTTTATTGAAGGGCTGCAAAGCAGGGTAAATTGCAAAGCTAAGTTAGAAATACTGCCGACTTTTCCGGTTAGAAATGGCTCATTTCTTTACAGGGCCAGCAGGGCCGATTAATGCGGTGACGACAGGAAGCCTACTACTTGTTAGAAACTAGCTCTTTGTCGCGATTGCCGCTGGTTTGTAGAGTTTCACCGTCAATAAAAGAGCGCAACATCCAGGCCATGCCTTCGTGCTCTTCCATCAGGCCAGTCAGAAAATCTGAGGTACCTTCGTCGTGAAACTCTTCGGAGGTTTGATCGACGAACGCACGCAGGTTGCGAATAACTTGCTCGTGGTCAGTTACGAGGCGCTTGACCATTTCCTGGGCGTTGGGGAGATCTCCGGGGTGCTCCTTTAGGGAGGCATTCTTGAGGAAACTTTCAGCGGTGCCTAGGGGGTAACCGTTTAGCATGCGAACGCGCTCAGCAATGGCGTCAATGTTGATGGTGAGGGCTTCGTAATGTTCTTCCCACAGCTCATGCAGGGAGCGAAACTGGGGACCAATGACATCCCAGTGGTATTTCTTTGTCTTGATTAGCAGCAGGTAGGCATCGGCCAAAACTTTGTTGAGAATGTCGACCACGCCTTGACGCTGCTGATCGGATAGACCAATGTTAATGCTCATAAATTCTTGTTACTCTTTTGTGATGTGACTGCGTTCTGCTTCATTTAACCGCAGCCGCCCGCAAATCTCATCTACCCTCTGTAGGAAACAGGGCCGCAACCGTCTCTTCCTTCAGATTGTTTTGCTGGCACAAGTCCTCCATGGGTTAGATGTATAGGGGGGGTGATGGTAGTAGCTTGGAAGATAGACGTTATCAGAAGCGACTCTGCATATGGCTAGCTCATCTCCGCTGACCGGCGTAATTTTGGTAGATTGTGCGCGAGCCAACGCCAGTGAGGGGCTTGCGATCGCAGCCGAGCGGTGTGGCTATGGCAACGACACAGCAAAATTTCAGACGGTGCTGAGATCGGCCTGTAGCGAAATGAATGTAGAAATTGCTGGCCTTTCAGATCTAGAAGACAATGAACCGGCTGCGGTGCGCGCCGAACAAGGCATGCATATTGCCCCAGACACGCCCAGCGACCTGTAGGCAATTGGCAGGTAGGCAATTGGCATAGCAGGCCCGATCGCTCGTGCGCGATCGGGCCTTTGTGTTGTTACGCTTGGGTCACGACATGGCGCTGGGTGAGGCGGTCGAGCTGCTTCACCAACAGGCTGAGGAAGAGTCCCACATCAGTGACCACCCCGGTCGACTCTAGCGAGCCGCGATCGGCCAGCTTGGTAACCACGGCAGGGTTGATGTCGACGCAGACCATTTTGACCCCAGCGGGGGTCATGTTGCCGACGCCGATCGCGTGCAGCATGGTCGAGAGCATCAGGATCAGGTCGCAGCCTTCGATCAGGCGGGCGTAGTCGGCCTGGGCCGCGATCAGGTCCATTTTGGTGTCGGGCAGGGGGCCGTCGTCGCGAATCGACCCGGCCAGGGAGAAGGGAACATCGTTTGTGACGCACTCGTAGAGCACGCCGCGAGTCAGCACGCCCTGGTCAACGGCGTTGGCGATGCTGCCGCAGCGGCGAATGGAGTTAATCGCCCGCAGGTGGTGGCGGTGGCCGCCCCGCACTGAGGTGCCCTGCTTCATGTCGACGCCGAGGGAGGTGCCAAGCATGGCCTGCTCGATATCGTGAACCGCGATCGCGTTGCCCCCCAGCAGCGCCTGCACGTAGCCCTCGCGAATTAGCCGCGACAGATGGTTGCCGCCGCCGGTATGAATCACCACCGGGCCAGCCACCACGGCCACTTTGCCGCCCTGGTCGCGCAGGCGGCGCAAATCCCACGCCACCTGCTCCACAATTAGCTCTACCCGGCGCTCGCTCGAAACGCCCGAGCCCATAAAGCTAAACTCCTCGGTAGTGGCGGCAGCGCGGCTGCGGTCTTTGGTGCTGCGCACGCTGCGAATGCCGTCGTAGCCGACAATCACCTGGTCACCCACGGCCAAATCGCGCAGCAGCTTGCAGGTGGCCACTGGCGCCGCCGCCGATGCCCCCTCTGGCACCACAATCACGCCATCCATGCGCTGACCCTGCACCCGCACCCACTCGCCCCGCACCCGCACCTCAGTGGGGTAGATGGTCGAGCTGTAGAAGTCGTCGGGGGCCACCCCGGCCTGGGTAATGGTGACCAAGCGGGCATCCTGCTGATCTTCGGGCAGCGCCACCGCGCCCAGGTCAATCAGCTGGGCCATAATTTCGTCCATCACCTCGCGATCGGGGGCTGAAACCCGAATCTCGGCTGATGAGGTGCTCTGGCGCTGCTCACCCAGGTCAAAATTCAGCACCTGGAAGCTGCCGCCCCCTTCCATAATTAGATCTAGCGCCCGGCTAACTAGGCCCGAGTCGAGCAGGTGCCCGGTCATGGTGACGGTGCGCGCCGGTAGACCGCCTTCACGGGCGGGTTCGGGGTGCAGCGGCTCGGTCACCCGCAGGGTGAGGCACTTGGCCGCCCCCCCAGCTTTAAGGAACTCAGTCAGGGGCGTTTCGACGACCTCAAAACCGGCTTCAGCCAGCTGTGCTTTGAGCTCATCGCTGGCCTTGTTCATGATTACAGTGCGATCGATATTCACCGAATTGCAGGCGAAGGTAATGGCATCGGCCTCGTCGATCGCGATCCGCTTTTCGGGGGGAACCCGCATTTCAATCAGCCGGTTCGAATAAGCGTCAAAGGCGGCGGGATAGTAAAGCAGGTAGCCGCCGGTCAGGGGGCAAAAACAGGTATCTAGATGGTAGAACCGCTCGTCCATCAGGTGCAGCGACAGCACCTCAATATTTAGCCACTGGGCCACCAGTCCGTGAGAATCAAGCTCGGTGCGGAAGCCATAGCCCGCCCACAGCCAGCGCCCCTCGCGATCGAGCAGGGCGTCGCCTGCGCCTTCAAAGGGCAGCTCGGGGGGCAGGGTAAATACCTGGTGGCCCTGGGCTTCAAACCATTCCTTAAAGAAGGGCTCTTCGCCCTGACGCTCGGGGTGCAGAAAACGGCTCAGCACCACCTGGTTGCCCAAGATTAGACCAGCGTTGGCGGTAAACACCATATCGGGCCAGCCCTGCTGAGGCTTAACCAGCGCTACATCGGCGCGATCGGCAATGATTTGGTAGAGGTTCTGCCACTGCGCTTGGGCCGCTTCCATCGATGAGCGATGAATATTGCCCTCCATCCAGGGGTTGATCACATAGTCCACCTCGTAGTGGTGGGGGGCACACATGAGAAAGCGAATGGCGGAGGTCATAGGAAGATGCTGAGATTAAGGGACTACATTAAGCCGACGGGCCAGACAACACGGGCCACTTGCCCTGGGGCACTCAAACAAAATAGCGTTGAAGGCCAACATACTATTTTAGGCCCTCAACGCCGTTAGGTATTCAGTTGTCAGGAGTTCTAGAGATTGCGGCGGCAGTTTGTGCCCCTACTCTCCAGCGGGCAAATCGGTAAAAAAGTGAGCCTCGGTGAGCCGATTGTTGGTGATGATGGCGCTGGTTAAGTTGCCGTGGCGCAGTCGCCGGACCGTAGCCAATTGAGCGTCCCCCGCTCCCGCTGATGAGTTAAAGAAGCTAGTGCCAGGGACAGACGCAGCCTGGGTCGATACCCTAACCGGCACTAGCGCAGCTTGGGTGGCCAAATCTGCGGCCTTGGCCTGATTGCCGGACGAGTCAAACCCTACCGCCAACATAAAAGCGGCCATGCCAATCAACAGAGCCAGGCGAATATCGATTACCTGAAGCACCTGAAAGGCGATGTCTTGGAGAAAATTCCAAAGGGCGGGGGATGACTCGGAATCGTTCAGCAAAGTAAAGCTCCTCTAGCACTACTGGCTCAGTTGAAAAGATTCGTCAGGGGCAGCCCAGTGCGATCGATCTGCCGAATCTTTAGGAATTCCACCGAGATGTGCTAAGCAGCTGTGGAAACAACTATAGGAACAACTCAATGGTTTCACTTAGTCTCGTTATACACACAACGTCACAAAGTTACAAGATATTAAGCTCCGCCCGGAGTCGTTAAGCATCATTACGGAGATACTCAAACCTATATTGGGCAAGGGATTGCGGCTTTCTCTAATTTTAGTCTATGGAAATTTGCCAACCATAGATTTTGGTCAATACACGAAGTAATTGTACTCAGCTGCTCTGGTTTGGCTGGGTAGGTGAAATCTATTCCCGCACAGAATTTGCCCATAATGACGCTGGCCACCCTAAAGTTGCAGCCAAGAAAGGTGCGCTCTGGGCGAGAACGGTGCGCCTCAATTGCCCATAGTTATGTATTAAATGAATGGCACTGAGTTAAGGCTGGTGGGCAGTGTCTGCCCTACAGTAAATCAAGACTTTCGGCGAAAAGTAGAAATCTCGGGTATTTTCGTGGCCAGAATTGCCCTAAATCGGCTCCAGCCACAGCGAGAAAATCCAGTTGCCGTCGCTCAGCTCTGACCAGTTACCGGTGGTGCGCCCAGTGACATTGACAATAGAGCCATTGGCCACGCTTCTGACAAAGCCAAACTCAGTGCCAGGGCCATTGAACACTGAGGTCGAGTCGCCCTCGGTAACAACGCGCCTTTGGCTGCTGCCAGCGGGTGGAGGATCAGTGGGAATGGGAGTGGGGTCAGGGGTGGGCTGCGGTGAAGGCTGCGGCGTGGGGGCCGTGGCTCGATAGAGTGCCTGCCAGGTGGCGGCATCGACGGTGCCGTTGACGGGTAAGCCATTGACTCGCTGAAACTCACGTACGGCAGCTTGAGTCGTTTCGTCGTAGATCCCGTTGACGATAAAGTCGGGCCGCAAAAAGCCGGTCTGGCGCAGCAGTCGCTGCAGTTCTATGATGTCGGCGGTTGGCACTGGCTGGGGCTGGGGAGTCGGCTCTGAGGTGACATTTTGAATTGGGCCGCTGTACTGCAGGTGAGTGCTGTCGACCCAGTTGCCGTTGGTAAGCTGTGCCCAGCCCACGTTAAAGCTCCCCGTCAGTGGAATGCGGCTGCCGTTGACAAACTGCCCTACGACCGGGTAGTTGAAGCCGGGGCCAGAGCGAATGTTGAGGGCAAAACTTTGCGGGGTGACGACCGTGGCCAGGTTGCGATCGCCGATCAGGGGTGGATTGATGGGCACTGTCCCTACGGGAGAGGCGCTGACCAGGTTGCCCGCCACCCAGGTGGCATCAATGAGCTGTACCCAGCCGTTGCGGCGCGACCCAGACACCTGTAGAGCGCTGCCCCGGCGCACCCGGCGGTAGATGCCGTTGCTGGTGCTAGGCCCCCAGCGCACGTTGAGGGCATAGCCTGCGGGCGTAGCAACGTAGACGGTGCTGCCGTAGCCCTGGCCAACAGCCCCCGCTGGGGTACTCAGCCCCGTACCCCAGAGACTAGTGCCCAAAACAATCGCCCCTGCTGCGATCGCAACGGCTGGGGGTACCCGTAGCCCCTGATGCGCTGGGGAATCCGTCAGCGATGGCGGGTGGCGGTCAGTATCTAGGTCGGTTTCCCAGACTAGCCACAGCAGGGTTTGGGCCAGGCTATCCATAGGTCAACGGTGATTGCAGAAAAGTAGATAAAACCACCTTAACTATAGCGGTTTTTGCTGGATCCCTGGAGTTTTTGCGAAAAATGCGGCCCTGCTGGGGTGCGGGTTATGACAGCTTTGTCAGCGGCGGCTGGGGGCGCGATCGCCCCTGCCCACCTCCTGATGAACCGGTCTAATACACAGGGCTACGCCGCTGCCAGGGGCGGCAAAATCAACAGAGTAAGCCCGTAGCGGCCCACCACCGTCACCCAGCCCGACGGAGCTAGGGCCGTACCGGCCTCGATGACGCCTTCGTAGACCCGCGCGGGCCAGTAGGTGCCTTGGTAGTAGACCCTGCCCTCTAGCTGAGCGGAAATAGGGCAATCTACCCGAGCGGCTTTGGGATAATCAAACAGTTCCAGCGTGTGGGTCAGATTCATCGCTATCCTCCCAATGGTTTTAAGTAAAGTGTTTTGTGCTTAGTTTTGTACTTACTCGTAAGTGCCGTTTGGGTACTGTCTGTGACAACAGTGCTGCCTTATAGGTAAAAGTCACTAAAATTATGGCGATATATCCGGCACAATTGCCCTAAAGAAGCTCTACTGACTCCCATGAACTCATGGCAGTCTTAAAATAGTTATGGTATAAATAACTAAAATACCCACACGTCTCAATGACTTATCCAGCGCTTCTGGCTACTCCCGAAGACTACTGCTTGCTGACCGATCTGTACCAGCTCACCATGGCCAGCTGCTATGCCGGGGAGGGCATGGCCGATCGCTGGGCTAGTTTTGAGCTGTTTGCTCGCCGCCTGCCCAGTGGCTATGGTTACCTGATTGCCATGGGGCTGGCCCAGGCGATCGATTACCTGGTCAATCTGCGGTTTTCGGAGCGCCATCTGCAGGCTCTGCGGCAGACGGGGCTGTTTGACCGAGCCCCAGCCGAGTTTTGGCAGCGGTTGGAAACGGGAGCGTTTACAGGCGACCTGTGGGCAGTGCCGGAGGGCACAGCAGTCTTTGCCAACCAGCCGCTGCTGCGGGTGGAGGCCCCCCTGTGGCAGGCCCAACTGGCCGAAACCTACCTGCTGAACACCCTCAACTACCAAACCCTGGTGGCCACCCGCGCCGCTCGGCTGCGGGATGTGGCCGGGCCAGGGGCGACGCTGCTGGAATTTGGCACCCGGCGGGCGTTTAGCCCCCAGGGATCGCTGTGGGCGGCGCGGGCGGCCCTGGCAGCGGGGCTAGACGGCACTTCTAACGTGCTGGCGGCGCTGGAGCTAGGTCGCCAGCCTGCCGGGACGATGGCCCATGCCCTGGTGATGGTCTTTACCGCCCTGGAGGGCCATGAAGACGACGCCTTTGAGGCGTTTCAGCGCTATTTTCCGGGGGCGGCCCTGCTGATTGACACCTACGACACGGTGGCGGCGGCAGAACGGCTGGCAAACCAGGTGCCACCGGTAGCAGCGGTGCGGCTTGATTCGGGCGACCTGGTGGAGCTGTCAAAGGCGGTGCGATCGCATCTGCCTGAGGCTAAAATCTTTGCCAGCGGCGACCTGGATGAGTACGAAATTGCTCGGCTGCGGCGGGCGGGAGCGCCCATCGACGGCTACGGTCTGGGCACCAAACTGGTGACTGGCGACCCGGTGAATGGCGTGTACAAGCTGGTCGAGATCGACGGCATAGCGGTAATGAAAGAATCGAGCCACAAGGCGACTCTGCCGGGTCGCAAACAAATTTTTCGGCGCTACGACGGCGGCCAGGCGGTGGGCGATCGCCTCGGCCTGGTGGATGAGCTAGCGGCCACCGATGAGCAGCCCCTGCTACAGCTCGTTGTCAAGCAGGGCCAGCCCTTGCAGGGGTTAGAATCACTGGATGCGATCGCCCACCGCACTAAGGCCTCGGTGGCTAGCCTACCCCTGTCTGTGCGCCAGCTAGAGCATCCAGCCCCCTACGACGTAGCGCTCTCCGATGCGCTGGAGGATCTGGCGGCGCGTACCCGTCGCCCGCCGTCGCCGCTACCCCAACCCTAAGCCTGGCTCCCCTGACCTCGCCTGATCTCAACCGCCCGCCACCCTATGGACTGCCCCACGCCTCTCCACATCGCCCTGTTTGGCACCAGTGCCGACCCGCCCCACCGGGGCCACGCCGCCATTTTGGCCTGGCTGGCGACCCAGTTTGACCACGTGGCTGTGTGGACAGCGAACAACCCTTTCAAGGCGCACCAGACTGATTTGGGCGATCGCTTTCGCCTGCTCGAGCTTTTGATCGACGAGCTAAACGTGCCTCCCCGCCGGGTGCAGGCCCATCCCGAGCTGAGCCACATGCGCACCGTCGTCACCCTGGAGCGAGCCCGGCAAATTTGGCCCAAGGCCCAGTTTTCTCTGGTCGTCGGGGCCGATCTGGTCGAGCAGTTACCCACCTGGCACCGGGCCGAAGAGATCTTCGCTGCGGTCGATATTCTCGTGATTCCTCGCCCAGGGTATGACCTCACCGAGGCGGGGTTGGCCAATCTGCGACAACATGCCCAGGTTACCGTAGCGGCTATGCCTGCGATCGACGTATCTTCTTCCCGCTACCGCCACTGCGACGATGCCGCCAACTCCTCCAGCGCCCCCAAACTCACCCCAGCGGTGCAGGCCTACATTGCTCAACACCACCTCTACCCATGTCCGCAAAACTCCAACGAACCTCTGACCACTCCCTAAGTTCGGTGCCCCTGGCCGACTTCAAGGTGGGGGTCGACAACGTCATTTTTTCGGTCGACACCCAGCAAAACCGGCTGCTGGTGCTAGTGGTCATGCGCCCCGATCCACCGTTTGCGGGCTACTGGAGCCTACCGGGTACCCTGGTGCGTCAGGGCGAATCCCTCGAAGCCGCCGCCTACCGCGTGCTGGCCGAAAAAATTCGCGTCAACACCCTTTACCTGGAGCAGCTCTACACCTTCGGCGGCCCCGATCGCGACCCCCGCGAGTCGCCCACCGCCTTTGACGTGCGCTACCTCTCCGTCAGTCACTTTGCCCTGGTGCGCTTCGAAGACGCCGAGCTAATTGCCGATGGCGTCAGCGGTATTGCCTGGTACCCGCTGGCCCAGGTGCCCCAGCTCGCCTTCGACCACAACGAAATTTTGGCCTATGGCTACCGCCGCCTGCGCAACAAGCTGGAGTACAGCCCGATCGCCTTCGACGTGCTGCCCGAGGTGTTTACCCTGGGCGATCTCTACCAGCTCTACGTCACCGTGCTGGGGGAAGGCTTTTCCGACTATTCCAACTTTCGCGCCCGCTTACTCAAGCTGGGCTTTTTGCAGGATACCGGCCACAAAGCCTCGCGCGGGGCCGGACGACCCGCCAGCCTATATCGGTTCGATGCCGCCGCCTTTGAACCCTGTAAAGATAAACCGATGGTGTTTATTTAGCTATAGTCTTGATTGCTGCCCTAAGTAAGATAGTGTCACTTACCCAAGAAATGAAAAGCAGAGCCCCAAGAAATCGCACCCTTTCCCTAAGTGCTGGTGAGCAAGAATCGCTACTCAAAAAAACGGTTAAATTGGATCAAAGAGCCGAATTAGAGAAGATAGTTAATCGAACAATTTGCCAAGATCTATTCGACACAGTTCCCCATCTTCCTGAAAATTTTGTAGATCTAATGATTGTCGATCCACCATACAATCTTCAAAAGAATTTCAACGGCAAAAAATTTAATCATCTTGACGACGACGACTATACTGCTTGGGTTGATACTTGGATATCAGAACTTAAGAGCGTTCTTAAAAAAGATGCATCTCTGTATTTCTGTGCTGACTGGGCTACTTCAGTTGCTATGTACCCTGTCTTAAAGAAGCACTTTAAGGTTAGGAACCGAATTACTTGGGAAAGAGAAAAGGGCCGTGGCGCTAAATCCAACTGGAAAAATTCTTGTGAAGACATTTGGTTTTGCACAGTTTCGGATGATTACTACTTTAATGTTGAAGCTGTCAAATTAAAGCGAAGAGTCATTGCTCCTTATCGAACTGAAGAGGGAAAGCCAAAAGACTGGGAAGATAAAGGGTTTGAAAAATTTAGACTTACTCATCCTTCTAACATTTGGACAGATATAACAATTCCTTTCTGGTCTATGCCAGAAAACACAGATCATCCAACTCAAAAGCCAGAGAAGCTAATTGCAAAACTTATCTTGGCAAGTTCTGAAAGCAATGACATAGTATTTGACCCATTCTTAGGTAGTGGAACAACCTCTGTAGTGGCAAAAAAACTAGGGAGAAAGTTTTTAGGTGTTGAAGCTCAACCAGAGTACTGTTGCTTGGCAGAAAAACGTCTGGATTTGGCTGACTCCAACCCTTGTATCCAAGGTTACTCTGATGGCGTTTTTTGGGAAAGAAATACTTTGTCAGATCAGCAAAATAAGAAGGCAAGCCAATCATCAAAGCCTTCAAAAGAAGTCATATATTCTGAGAATCAGATGACATTACTTTGAGGTTGAGCTATGAATCCAGCATTCTATTATGATGGCCACTACCTTAATGTGGCAAATCAAGTGCAGAATTATCTGAACAATCAAGCGGACTTTCTTTCAGCGGAAACTGTTAGAAGTACCAGAACTGTAGGAGATGCCTTGGAGGGAATGGTTGCCAGCACTTTTGATGTCTTTTTGCAAGATTTTTGCAAGGAATATTCTAGCGAATTTGCTAGAAGAGCTATGGCAGATTTGGCTTTTATCGATTCAGAGGATTTTTATACTGTCGTTGATGTTAAGACGCACAGAGCGGATACAGAATTCAATATGCCAAATCTTACTTCTGTTGAAAGAATATCTAGATTTTATGAAAGTGAAAAGAATGTGTTCTCTCTACTGATGATTAAATATCGAGTTGAAAACCTTAAGGTAATCGTTTCCGATGTCACGTTTGCTCCTATAGAATTTTTGGATTGGAGCTGCCTAACAATCGGTGCTCTCGGATGGGGGCAGATACAGATAAAAAATTCCAACAACGTCAAGGTTAACCATGGTTATTCTCGCAAAGCATGGATGATTCATCTCTGTGATTTACTTATAGATAATTTCTATCCTAGAGAAATATTGAAAATCGAAGAGCGCATAGTTAGGTTCGAGAGAATTAGAAGATTTTGGCAAGACAAGTCTGATTAACACGTTTTAGAGATTTAGCTCTCATGGTCGAAAACTTCTCAGAGATTGGCTTTGTTCTCTCCTCCTAAATCCTATGAAATTTGCGATCGCACAGCTTAACCCCACCATTGGCGACCTGACCCACAATGCTCAGCAGGTGCTCGATGCGGCTCACCAGGCCGATCGACTGGGGGCTCAGGTGCTGGTCACTACCGAGCTGGTGCTGTGCGGCTACCCGCCCCGCGATCTGCTGCTGCGCCCCGGCTTTATTCAGGCGATGGCCGAGACCCTAGACGATTTGGCGAAGGATTTGCCGCCCCATCTTTCGGTGCTGGTCGGTTACGCTGCCGCCAACCCCAAAGCCCGCTACTCCGGCGAAAAGCCGCTGTTTAACAGTACGGCCCTGCTCCAGAATGGCCGGGTGCAGCAGGTGTTTCACAAGCAGCTGTTGCCCACCTACGACGTTTTCGACGAAAACCGCTACTTTGCGGCGGGGCAGGGGCCGAGCAGCTTTACCCTGCCCTGCGGCGACTGGGGTATTCGGGTGGGCGTCACCATCTGCGAAGACCTGTGGAACGACGAAGAGTTTTGGGGCGGGCGCAGCTACCCCCAAAACCCGATCGCTGATCTCGCTAGCGAAGGCGTCGATATAGTCATCAACCTCTCTGCCTCGCCCTACTCGCTCAATAAAGCCCAGCTCCGCGCCGCCATGCTGGCCCACAGCGCTGCCCGGTTCCGCTGCCCTATTCTCTATGTCAACCAGGTAGGGGCCAACGACGACTTAATCTTCGACGGCACCAGCATGGCCTTTAACCGTCAGGGCGAACTGGTGGGGCAACTGCCTGCCTTTCAGGCCGGACTGGCAATAGTCGAGTACGACCCCATCACGCACGATCTACAGTCTGCAACCATTGCCTCACTCCCTGCGGACGAAAACGAAGCCCTCTGGTCTGCCCTGGTGCTGGGGGTGCGCGACTACACCCACAAGTGCGGCTTTTCTAAGGCGGTGATTGGCCTTAGCGGCGGCATTGACTCGGCGCTGGTAGCCGCGATCGCCGCTGCCGCCCTCGGCCCTGACAATGTGCTGGGCGTGCTGATGCCCTCCCCCTACAGCTCGGAGCATTCGGTGACTGATGCGATCGCCCTGGTCCAAACTCTGGGCATCGCCTACCAGACCCTGGCCATCGGTCCCCTGATGACCGACTATGACCAGGTGCTCGACCCCATGTTTGCGGGAACCAGCCCCGGCATTGCCGAGGAGAATATTCAGTCGCGCATTCGCGGCAACCTGCTGATGGCGATTTCAAACAAGTTTGGCCACCTGCTGCTGTCCACGGGCAACAAGTCGGAGATGGCGGTGGGCTACTGCACCCTCTACGGCGATATGAATGGTGGCCTGGCGGTGATTGCCGACGTGCCCAAAACGCGGGTCTATGCCCTCTGCCAGTGGCTCAACCAGCAGGTGGGTAGGGGCGATAGTGGTGCTGCCCCTGGTGGTCTGGCAGAACTGAGCGATCGCGCCAGCACCCTCACCGATGGCCTCATCCCTCAACACATTCTCGACAAGCCCCCCAGCGCCGAACTCAAGCCCGGCCAGGTGGACCAAGACTCTTTGCCCCCCTACGACGTGCTGGACGATATTCTGGAACGCCTGGTGCAGCGCCACGAGTCGGTCGCCGATATGGTTGCCGCTGGCCACGATGCCGCCGTGGTCGACAAGGTAGTGCGACTGGTGGCGCGGGCCGAGTTTAAGCGGCGGCAGGCCCCGCCCGTGCTCAAGGTTACCGATCGCGCCTTTGGTATGGGCTGGCGCATGCCGATTGCCAACCGCTGGACCAGCGAGGTCAAAGCGGTGGCCCAGCAACCCTCCTCCGAGCCACTTTTGCAGACTTAGATTTCCTATGATTGGTATTGCAGGATTTTCGCCGCAGGGCAGCAAAAGCCGGGGTTGATCGCGCTAGCCTAAACATAGCCCTTACCCGTGTTTCCATGCCGACCTCAGAGTCTTCCGCGCCTCCCGCTTGGCCTACGTCTGACAGTGTTGCCAACGGCTTCGATGCCCAGCACCCCCCCGACCCCAAGCTGATCGATGCCTGTGTGCACTGCGGGTTTTGCCTCACCACCTGCCCCAGCTACCGGGTGCTCGGCACCGAGATGGATTCGCCTCGGGGCCGCATCTATTTAATGGATGCGATCAATACCGGCGAAGCGCCCCTGTCGGCTACCTCAGCGAAGCATTTTGACTCGTGCCTGGGCTGTCTGGCTTGCACCACGGCCTGTCCCTCGGGGGTGCAGTACGACCAGCTAATTGCGGCGGTGCGGCCTCAGGTTGAGCGCAATCACAACCGACCTTTACCAGAGCGGCTGGTGCGATCGCTGATCTTCAGCCTCTTCCCCTACCCCACCCGGCTGCGGGCGGTAGCGGGGCCGCTGTACCTGTACCAAAAGCTAGGCATTTCCAAGCTGGTGCAGAAAACCGGGCTGCTGGCCAAGCTATCCCCCAGCCTGGCGGCGATGGAGTCGCTGCTGCCGCCAATTACCGCCGAGAGTTTTCAGGATGACCTGCCCGAACTCGTCCCCGCCGTGGGCCAAAAGCGCTACCGGGTGGGCATGGTGCTGGGCTGCGTGCAGCGGGTGTTTTTTTCCGACGTGAATGCCGCCACGGCGCGGGTGCTGAGCGCTAACGGCTGCGAAGTGGTGATCCCCCACGCGCAGGGGTGCTGCTCGGCGCTGCCCGCCCATCAGGGGCAGGAGGCCCAGGCCCAAACCCTGGCCCGCCATATGATCGACTGCTTTGAGGCCGCCCAGGTCGATTTTGTGGTGATTAATGCCGCAGGCTGCGGCCACACGCTGAAGGAATACCACCACATTCTACAGGATGACCCGGAGTATCGCGATCGCGCCCAAGCTTTTGTCGCCAAAGTCAGAGACGTGCAGGAATTTCTGGCTCAGGTAGGGCTAACCACGCCGCTGCACCCGCTTACCGAGGGCAATCTGCCGATTGTCTATCAAGACGCCTGCCACCTGCTGCATGGTCAAAAAATTAGCCTACAGCCCCGCCAGCTGCTCAAACAAATCCCCGGCGTTACGCTACGGGAGCCCATTGATGCGGCGCTGTGCTGCGGCAGCGCTGGGGTCTACAACATGCTGCACCCCGAGGTAGCTGCCGAGTTGGGCCAAATGAAGGTGAAGAACCTGCTAAATACCGGCGCGACCCTGGTGGCCTCCCCCAACCCCGGCTGCTCATTGCAGATTCAGCAGCACATGGCCGATCAAGATCGAACCATGCCCCTTTTTCACCCGATCGAGCTGCTTGATTTTTCCATGCGCGGGCTGCCGCTGCCGCTAGAGGCTAAGGTTTGACAGAGCGAGGGGTATTCTAAAACTCTAGGCCCCCGCAGGTCTTATGCGAAATTCGACATGAGAAACCCCACTTCAAAATAGGCACCCCGTAGGGGCATTGCAGTGCAATGCCCCTACAAGTAGGCCTGTTGGGAATCGGGGTTATACGATTCGGATTTAGTATTATTCCCTTCATGTCTCTGCCACAATGACTCCCGTTTACCACCGCCGCACTCAGCTCAAAACCCAGCTGCTTCAGCAGATTGGAGATCTGGAACCCGAAGCTGCCATTCTGCCTGCCGATCACCCTGCGATCGATCAGATTATCTGTGAACTAGAAACCCTCAACCCGATCGATCAACCCCTGCGTCAGGAGCACTGGCCCCTGCTGCTGGGGTCCTGGGCGCTGGTCTACGCCTCGCGGGGCACGGTGGTGACCCGTCGCATCGGTCGCCAGTTTCCTCTACCAGTCGGCATTCAGCAGGTGTGGCAGCGCTTGGCTGGCCCTGAGAGCACCAGCGCTGCGATCGTCAAAGACCGGGCCCTGGGGGCGATCGCTACCGAGAATGGGGCCGTGCTCTCGCTGCCATTCCTGGGCGAACTCACCGCCACCGCCCAGGGCATTTGGCAACCCTTCGAGGAAGGCGAAAGCGCTCGGGTTAGTTTTGGCGCGATTAGCGTGCAGGCCACCCGCCTGCTGGGCATCACCGGGCTAAACCTGCCCCAAATTACCGTGCCGGTGCTAGAGTTTCTGCGCCAGGAGGCCCTGTGGATTACCTCCTACCTAGATGAAGATCTGCGGTTTGGGCGCGGAGCTACGGGCAATTTATTTGTGTTTAGGCGGTAGCTAGCGATCGCGCGGCGATCGCCCCCTGGGCCGCCTGCCGTCCAGTTCGCGCTTCACCACAATCGCCCACTTGTCTACCATCGTGATCATGGCGGGCATGTCTTTAGAGGCTTTGGCCTGCCAGCCCAGCTCGGCCACAACGGCGTTAAAGGTACGGTTCTTGGTCATGCGGTAGGCAATTTCTTCGACCTCAGCCCAGGTTAGGTCGCTTTCCTTAGTGGTGCAGAAAAGTTCTGAAAGGGTTGCTGTGCAAGGAGTCTCAAATGAGACAGTGTGGATAAAGCGGGGCATTTCATGAGAGGCTTGAATTCCCCAACTCAAGGCCAGGCTCATGGAAAC
>JBARVV010000030.1:0-22274 GCA_049646445.1 Nodosilinea sp.
CCGATTCTGTCTTCTTACTTGACTCAACTCCAGCACGAATGCTATCGTTAAACCAATTTAATCCTTGACAGGAACCTTGGCTTTGTTTCTAGACTATGTAGTTGTCGAGGTTCGCTGCTAACCCTCAGTGATCAACTCGTTTGAGCCAATTCCCTCAGGCGCTTTATCAATATAGCGAGTTGGCTCTGGCGTGTCAACTCTTTTGACCGATTTTTTTGCCGGATGTTGAAATCTCTTGCAGGTAAAGGGGTTTGACGTTTTAGAGGGGTCAAGAATTCTGTTCGGCAAGTTTTTTTAATGAGGCATTGTCCCGTTAACACTATCTGAGAGCATGAATAGCGCTTGGTACTGCAGGGGTAGCATGGCAAACCCAGCTATAGCCGAATGGCACTGACATAAGCCCTATCAAGCTGCCAGCTTAGCTTTCAGGACTGAGCGGGGGTTCTGCATTCTTAGGAAAGGTTTAGGACGGCGTTTTCCTACTCGGGGTGCTGAACGGTTAAGTCAAAAGGGAATAATCAGATTTCACACAGTGCTCAACAAGGCCTGGTAGCCTCGCTCGTAGCCGGGTGCATCCCAGCTACGCAATAAGCGACGCCACTGTTTGCGACCTAACTTGGCCTATAGGTGAGGTGCATTGTTCCCATTTGTGCGGATGGTCGAGAACGTGCAACAAACTACGATTGAACCGACTCTCAACACCGTTATTGCCCCTGAAGCAGTGGTTCACACTGATGAGGATGCCATCTACAACGTACTTGAGGCGTGGGGCTACGAGCACAAGACCGTCGTTTATCACACTGCCGGAAGAATATGCCTGTGATGAGGACGGCGACGGTTTCTGCGAGATCCATGGCAACACGATGGAGGGGGTGTGGTCACTCTTGCGAGCTTAGTTGAGACTCCACCGAGGCATTTCCCAGGAGAAGTTACCCCTTTAATTTGGCAGCTTCGAGTCCGTGCACAATGCGTATAGGCGGAGTAAAGACTTGCCAGAAATTCTGCTGGTTTAGTTCCATGGAATTCCTATAGAGCCTCTTCTTCAACAAACCAAAAAAGGAGTGCGTTCAGAAGCTGTGGTCACAAACCTTGCACCAGCTACGACCCTAGCTACCTTGGAGTGACGACAGGAGGCGAGGACTTTTGCCAGGCTGCGGGTTCTAGTTTTGCTCAGTCGAACCGAACTGACTATTCAATAAATTTCCGGCTCGGGCAGGGGGATAGCGAAATTTGATGGGTCGTTGAGATAGCGAATGGTGTCTTCTTCAAGGCGATGCACCCAGTAGGGTTCGAGGGCATCGGAGTGGCGGAGGGCAGCTAGGTAGCCTTCAAGGAAGAGGCGGAGTTCGCTAGTGCGATAGCCTCGGTTCCACTGATCGACGAAGGCGTCGGTAATCCGTTGGTAGTACCGAATCGCTTTGGCATCCTGAAGCATGGAAGGTTGACCTGTAACGCTGCGTTGCTAGTGGGTAGATCTCGCTCTGTGTTTAAATTTTCCACTCAAGGGTGAAAAATTTGATGGGTTCCTTAACTTACCTTTATACACTGTTTCCTGATAGACAGGAAGTGCGGATTAGGACACTGTCCAGACGTGAAGCTACCTAGAGGATAGATATTTGGTATTGGCTTGCGGCTGATTCAGCACAGTTGCGTAGGCTGTCAAGGTTTTTTGAGCTATCTTGCCCCAATCGTAACTATTTTGAGCGTACCGCTGAGCCTGCTGCCCTCGTAGCCGTCGCTGGGCTGAATTTCCCAAAGCCTCCGCCAGAGAGTGGGCTACGCTCTCTACGCTTAGCTCACACACCCAACCGCTACCGCTGGCGGCAATGTCGGGCCAGATGTAAACTCCCTTCGACACCACGACGGGGACGCCAGCGACCATCGCCTCGGCCACGGCAATGCCGAAATTTTCGTAGTAGGAAGGCAGCACAAATAGGTCGGCAGTTTGCAGCAGGGCGGCTTTGGTAAGGCCAGTGACAAAGCCCGTCAGCGAGGTGCGATCGCCCAGGGGAGAGGCGCGAATGCGATCGCCCACCGCCCGCTCATAAGCCGGGTCTTGAGGGTTTCCTCCCGCCAGCACCAGATGAAAATCGACTCCCTGCGCGGTAATCTGCTCCAGGGCAGGCAGCAGCAGATCCAGTCCTTTTTTGGGGTCAAGGCGAGACATATAGAGCACAAGGGGGCGACTTGGTGGAATCCCCAACTGTGCCAAAGCCCTCTGACAATCGGGCTCGGATAGCGAAGGTGGCGGCTTAACCCCTAAGGGAATTACCCAATCTGTTGTCGTAGATCCAAATCGATGGGATACCTCTGCTTCGATGGAGCTGGTAAAGTGCAGCGCCGCTGCCCCAGCCATGTTAGGTGCTTCTAGCCCCCGTCCGTAAAGCTGCTTGAAGCGCTTTTTTTTCTGCAAATCGGCGGGGTCGAGGGTGCCAAGGGGCCGCAGAATGTAGGGCAACCCTTGCCACCGTGCCACCGTCGCCGCCGCCGTACTCACGGGCGAAAACAGGGCGTGAATGTGGGCTAGTTCGTACTCATGACCGTGCTGATAGAGCCACGTTAGCAACCCCACCGAAAATTTATACCGTCGCCAGGGCGAGCAGGCAAAGTAGCGCACCGTGTAGTTTTCTTCCTGCACGGGTATGCCGCGAGGAACCTCCAGCGGCGGCTGTCCCGAATCGCCATTGGAGTTGGTGGTAAGAATCGTCACCTCCGCCCCCGCCGCCGCCAGCCCTTGGGCAAAGCCCCGCACCATCTGGCTAGGGCCGCCGTAGACGAGGGAGATGGAGGGGATGATTTGGAGAACGCGCATAGGGGAGTGGGGACGTGGATGGGTGGATGGGTGGATGGGTGGAAAGGATAGATGAACTCCAAAATTCAAAACTCAAGACTCGACCATCGCCTACTCACCCACCCCAATCTCCCCATAAAACTCCAACAACTGCTTTGCCAGCGCCCGATTGGTATAGTGGCTCATGGCGCGGTGATAGCCTGCCTCGGCCAGCTCCTGCCGACGGCTAGAATTCTCGATCAAAAGGCGCAGGTGGTCGGCTAGGGCGGGGGCGTTGCCTTCGGGAAAAACTAACCCGGCCTGGTCGATGACGTTAGGAATTTCGCCGGAGTCGGAGCCGATGACGGGAACGGCGCAGGCCATCGCTTCGATTAGCACGTGACCAAATTGTTCTTTCCAGCCCCTGGCGGTGAGGGTTTTGAATTGATCGGTGGTTTCGGAGGGCAGCACTAGGGTGTGCATGAGGTTGATGTAGTGGGGCACCTGGTCGTGGGGGATGCCGGTGACCCAGCGCAGGCGATCGCCAATTCCCGCCGCATCAGCCCTGGCCTGAATGCGATCGCGCAATTCACCCCGGCCTACCAGCAGCCACACCCAGGGCTGGGGAAGATCGCGCAGCGTTGCCAGGGCATCGCAGAGGGTGAGCAGCCCCTTTTCTTCGACAAAGCGGCCGCAGTAGCCCACCACAAAGGCATCGTTAGGGATATCGAGGGATTCTGCTAGCTGGGGCTGGGGCTGGGGGCAAAAGAGGGTTTCATCGACGCCGAGCTGGGGCATGACCTGGTAGGGGGCGGTGTAGCCATGTTCGCGCAAAACATCAGCCCCATCCTGGTTACCTACTACCAGCCCGTGGGTATGGCGCAGGTTGTAGGCTTCGAGTGCGGAAATGGGAAATTTGAGCTGGTAGGGTAAATTCCACCAGGTAAAAAATACGTTTTTGGCCTTTAGACCCAGCAGACGATTGAGAATAATGGTTTGGGCATAGGCCAGCGCCCTTGAACCTTGCTCCACCTGAATAACCTGGGGCCGAAACTGCCGCAGTAGCCGCACTAGGTCGGGGCCAAAGGTGAGCAATCCCTGGTTATTTTGGCTCAGATTGCCGAGGGGCTGCACCCGAAAATTACCTTCCTGGAGTGGCTCTGAGACAATCAGTCGATTCTGCACGCCGCCAGGTTGCCAGCGCCGAGGCACCCCTACCACCACCTCGATATCGGGGGAAAGCTGAGCCAGGGCACGCAGCTTTTCGCAGTTGAGGTCGACAATGTAGGTGTGGCTGAGGACAAGCACGCGCATGGCTAGCGGCACTCCACATACGGGGCATTTCTAGCTTGCCCAAATGAACCGATGAAGCGTAGGGAAGCAATGAATTGCGTCGCTATAGCCCTTACCGTATCGAACCCCTGGCCGTTTTAGGATCAACAACTTGGCCTTTCTGAGTGGCTACTATGCGCCCCTCGACCACTAGCTCACAGCCTATTTCGCACACGGCGAGCATCAGAGCACGCCAACATTCAGCACCAAGGGTATGGGCGACCTTGGATGGAGATGGTCTTGTCGGGGCCGCGCTGGGCGACCAAATCGAGCAAGGCCTAACGGATGCTTCCTAACGGATGCTTTCTTCAGAAACGGTCATGGCTCTAGAGCAAGAAATTCATGCATTATGGCGTTGACCTGGTGGGGCCGCTCTTGCTGCACCCAGTGGCTGCACTGGGGAATATAGCGCAGCCGCAGATTGCTCACGTAGGCTTCGGTGCCAACGCTAAGTTCTTTGCCCAAGGCGGCATCGTCTTCGCCCCAGATTAGCAAGGTAGGAACCTCAAGCACGCCCCAGGACTGCTGCCACTGGCCGCTAAGGGCAAAGGATCGATAGTAGTTAATCATGGCGGTGAGGGCACCGGGTTTAGCGGCGGCGGCTTTGTAGGCCTGCAGGTCGGCATCGCTAAAGGTGGTTTTGTCGATCGCCATGCCCCGCAGCATTTGCTCGATCGCCCAGTAGTCGCCCAATTGTAGCGCTAGCTCGGGCAGCAGAGGCAGCTGAAAGGCGGCAATATACCAGCTGCGCAACAGCTGCTGAGGCGTACGCAGCCCCTCGGCAAACTTGGCCGGGTGGGGAATATTCATAACGATGAGCGACTGCAGGAGTTCGGGGTGGGCGTAGGCAAAGGCCCAGGCGATCGCGCCGCCCCAGTCGTGGCCCACCAGCACCATCCGCTCGTGGCCCAGCGCCGCCACGGCCCCCCGCACATCTTCGACCAAAACATCGAGGCGGTAAGCTTCGAGCCCTTCGGGTTTGTCGCTATCGTTGTAGCCCCGCAGATCTAGTGCGACACAGGTGTAGTGGTCGGCAAAATAGTCAAGCTGGTGCCGCCACGAGTACCAAAATTCTGGAAAGCCGTGCAGAAAGAGCATCAGCGGCCCCTGCCCCCGGCTGACGTAGTGCAGGCGCACGCCGTTGGTATCTAAAAACCCGTGCTGTGGACGGACTGCTGTCGTCATGGTGTCTCTAGTGGTGAGAAGGATGTAGATCTATTTCAATCTAGCTGTTTAACTGCTGCTGGCCCCAGAGCTATGGCTCACATCCTCTACTCGATGGGATTAATAAGTGTGCGATAGCTGACATCAATGCGATCGCAATTTGGGGTGAGCCCGCGAGGTCTTAGCCCTGGTCTCTTTTCCTGCGGGTGTTTTTGCCATGACCTCACCAGATGATTTGACTCTGCTGCAGTGGTTTGTTTCAGGAGATGCGACCCTAGAAGCAAATCAGGCTCTTCGGATCGAGCCCGCCAACAACCTGCGCCAGCTCTTGAGCCACTCTGGTTTGCTGCTGGCTACCGCCTACGACACGACTAAGCCTCCCCGCATTGAAGTGCGCCGCAACACCGATTACACTGACGTGCTGCACCAAATCCTGCTGGATTATCACTTCATGCCCATTGGTCAGGGGGGAGATAGCCAGGTGTTGTGCTATGCCCATAGCCCAGTACCCGATGGCTACCACATCAACTATGCTGAGGCCCGTCAGCTTTGGAAACAGTGGTGGGTAGGCAACAGTCGCCGGAGCAATCGCCATCTGCAGCTCAACCTGTTTGTGCTGACTCAAAATCAGTGGTATCCCATCCGCGACATTGCCATCAACAGCGGCACCCTCTACGTGGAGACGCTGCGTGGCGAAACTGTCCACCACGGCGACGACATGATGGTGTGGCTAGAGAAAGACTCGGTTGAAGAGAGCGAGAAGACCCATGTTTGGGCATCACCAGTCACCAACGAAGCACCTACCACCCCAGCCACAGCGGTAGCCCCGGCTCCTGTCCAGGCCAGACCAGGTTCCACACCCCTGACTCAGCAGGTTAAAGTACCTTCTCCAGCTGCCCCACCGCCCCCTCGCTCCCTCGCTCCCTCGCCTGCCGCACCGATAACCTCACCAGCAGTCCCTGCTAACCCAGCCCTAGCCTCGGTGGTCTGCACCCGTGAGGGTAAAATCTACGTCAAGACCGCCGTGGGAGTCGTGGTAATTGAAGGCGACAACCTGAAAGCCTACGGCCTTGCGTCTCGCACTGCCGCCGCCAGCGGACAGCAGCGCCGCCAACCCACGCTAAACAAATAGACGGGGCGGTAACAGCCACAGCAGCGTGCCGCGACCGTACTCGACCTGCGCCCAGGTGGTCACCTCAAACTCTAGGCAGGCCATCACGGCGGTGGGTATGTGTACCGCCCCACCCCCCATGAAGTAGGTGACGGCGTCAGACCAGGTGGGCTGGTGGCCGACCAGCATGAGTGAGCCGTGGATGTCATTCACCCGGTGAATAACCTCTAGCACCTGCTCGATCGAGGCTTCGTAGAGATCGTCGGTGACTTCAGTAGGGCATGGCCAGCGTCCCGCCTCTGCGGCTAGATCTAGGGTAGTGCGAGCCCGCACCGCCGACGAGGTAATGGCTAAATCGGGTACTTTGCCTGCCGCCGCCAGCAGCTTGCCCATGGTTTTGGCGGCGGTAATACCGCGCTCGGCTACCGGGCGATCGCGATCGCGACCAGAGCCTGCCTGCCAATCTGACTTGCCGTGGCGAAAGAGAATTAGGTGTTTGGTCATGCCTACCGCTGAATCGGTGTCGCTGAATTGGGACTCTAGCATCGCTCGGGCGTTGCCCTGAGGCGATTCTCCTTGCCTACCTTAGGAGATTTGCCACGATGGAATCAATGCTATCGATAAATTCTCCCTGGGCTTAGGCTTTCGCCCGCATGGAGAGACTAATGCGCTTGAGCTTGGTATCGACTTCCATCACCCGCACCGTCACCACCTGGCCCACCTTGACGATGTCGTTAGGGTCGCTGACAAAGCGATCGGCCATCTGCGAAATGTGCACCAGCCCGTCCTGGTGTACCCCCACATCGACAAAGGCGCCAAAGTTGGTGACGTTGGTAACGCTGCCCTCCAGGGTTATGCCTGGCTTCAGGTCGGTGATTTCGTTGATGCCTTCCTGAAAGCGGGCGTAGGTGAACTGCTCACGCGGGTCGCGACCGGGCTTTTCTAGCTCACGCAGAATGTCGCGCAGGGTCAGTTCGCCAGCGGCGGCGGTGGTGTACTTTTTAATGTCGAGGCGCTGGAGGCGATCGGTAGCCTGGGGCAGCTGGGTGACAGGAATGGCCAGATCGGCGGCGATCGCATCGACAATGCCGTAGCTCTCAGGGTGCACGGCGGTATTATCCAGCGGGTTTTTGCCGGTGCGAATGCGCAGAAACCCCGCCGCCTGCTCAAACGCCTTTGGCCCCAGCTTTTTCACCTTCAGCAGCTCTTTGCGCGACTGAAAGGCTCCGCTGGCGTTGCGAAATTCGACGATATTGTTCGCCACCGCCGGGCTCAGCCCCGACACATAAGTCAACAGCTCACGGGAAGCCATGTTTAAATCGACGCCCACATAGTTGACGCAGCTTTCGATCGTGTCATCCAGCTTTTGCTTCAGCCGCTTTTGGTCGACATCGTGCTGGTACTGACCCACGCCGATAGATTTAGGGTCAATTTTTACCAGCTCCGCCAGCGGGTCTTGCAGGCGACGGGCAATGCTGATTGCCCCCCGCACCGTCACATCCAGGTCAGGGAACTCCGCCGCCGCCACCTCACTAGCCGAGTAAATTGACGCCCCCGATTCGTTCACAAACACCTTTACCGGCGGGTTCTTCAGGGTTTTGAGCACCTCCTCCACAAAGGCATCGGTCTCGCGGCTGGCGGTGCCGTTGCCGATCGCGATCAGCTCAATACGGTGCTTGCGAATCATCCCCGCCAGAGTTTCTGCCGCCTGCTGCCGCTGCCGGGCCGACTGATGCGGAAACACCGCCTGGTACTGCAAAAACTTGCCGGTGCCATCTACCGCTGCCACCTTGCAGCCGGTGCGAAAGCCCGGATCTACGCCCAGGGTTGGCTTCATGCCCGCCGGAGGCGACAGCAGCAGATTTTTGAGGTTGGCCTCAAAGTTTTGAATCGAGACCTCATCGGCCCAGGCTTTTTTCTCGGCCATCACCTCGCTGGTCAGCGACGGCTTGATCAGGCGGCTGTAGGCGTCTTGGATTAGGCTGCGGTAGAACTGGCGAATTTCGGACACCGGGGTTTTAATTACCCGCTTTTCGAGGGTGTGCAGAATCGGGTCTTCTTCAATTGCCAGCCCCACTTTGAGAATGCCTTCGCGATCGCCCCGCAGCAGGGCCAGCAGGTTGTGAGAGGCGATCGCCCGCACTGGGGCCTGGTAAGACCGATACATTTCGTACTTGGTGGTGCCCTCGGGGTGGTCTTTTTTGATGCTGGCGGTGAACTGGCCGTGGTTGAGCAGGCGATCGCGCACATACCGCCGCAGCTCTGCTCGCTCCGCCACCTGCTCCGCCAAAATATCCGCCGCTCCCTGAAGCGCATCATCAACCGTTTGTACCCCTTTTTGAGCATCAACAAAGGGCTGAGCGGCCTGAATTAGAATCGCCTTTTTGCCGCTTTGGTTCAGGGCCTCAATCTGCTGGGCTAGCGGCTCCAGCCCCTTCTCTTTGGCCATGGTGGCGCGAGTGCGGCGCTTGGGCCGATAGGGCAGGTAGAGATCTTCCAGCTCGGTCTTTTGCTGACAAGCCAGAATGGCGGATCTCAGCGCCTCAGTCAGCTTGCCCTGGGATTCGATCTCGCTCAGCACCGTCTGGCGTCGGTCTTCGAGTTCGGTTAAATACTGGTGCCGCTCAGCAATTTGCCGCAGCTGCACTTCGTCTAGATCTCCCGTACGTTCTTTGCGGTAGCGGGCGACGAAGGGCACTGTAGCCCCTTCGGCAAACAGGGCCAGGGTAGCGTCTACCTGGGCCGGGCGAAGGCCCAGCTCAGCGGCGAGGGTAGAAGAAAGGTTGGTCATGGAACGTAAGAACCCGATCTAGGTGAAAGGTGCTGGAAGAAGAAAATGCTCGGTGTAGTGCCGTCCCCTCCCAGAATGAGATTGTCCTCATTTTCCTACATTAGCGGTGAGTCTCCTGGCAAGGCGCGATCGCCTCGGCTTACCTTAAAATAAGACAACTGACTGGTTTTATTCTTTGCCGGTGATTCTGAATGGTTCGGTCACCCTCGAAGCCCTTAACACTACAAGCGTTTCTGCAACGACCAGAGACCAAGCCTGCCAGCGAGTATATCGATGGCCAAATTATTCAGAAACCCATGCCCAAGGGAAAGCACAGTCTGCTGCAAACGCGCCTTTCTGCTGTTCTGAATGCTGCTCTACAGCTAGAGCAGACAGCCTGGGCTTTTTCAGAACTACGTTGCACCTTTGGCGATCGCTCCATCGTTCCCGATATTTGTGTATTTACCTGGTCGCGCATTCCCTGTGATGCTAATGGTGAAATCGCGAATGCTATTGAAACTCATCCCGACTGGGCTATTGAGATTTTATCTCCCGGCCAAAGCCAAACACGAGTCACCAAAAATATCTTGCACGGCTTAAAGCATGGCTCCCAACTGGGATGGTTAATTGACCCCGATGAACGAACGGTGTTGGTCTATCTGCCTCCCGAACAGGTCAAGATTTTCGATCAAACCAGCGATCGCATACCAACGCCTGCTTTTGCAGCTAATGTTCACCTCACGGTTGGCGAGCTGTTTAGCTGGCTCGTCATTCAACCTCCTGTTCCTTAACTCAAGGAAGACAGTCCTAGCTCTCTTTACTGTCGCTAGCCCAAAATTGGCCTTTGATATAGCGTAGCAGCGGCTGGATGTAGCATTACATCGCCCCCGCATTCAACAACTAGTCCTTGACATGCCATTGCATCGCATGCTCATTCAATGTCCACATGATGACATAGCGCTGCAGCCCCATACATGGCCTTCCTCTCCCGTTCTCCTTGCCCTAGCCGTGACTTTCAAAAAAGACTGCGCTTAAATATAGGCAACTTACCTCAGCACCAGCCTTGACACACCCCGCCCCCTACAAAGGCAAACGCCTCAGCGCCAAAGAAGTCTTACGCCTCTACGCCGCCGGAGAACGCAACTTTCGCGGCGCAATTCTACGCGGCTGTAATTTTCGCGGGACGGACTTATCAAAAGCCAATTTTACGCATGCGGATATAAGGGGTACAAATTTTTCTAACACAATTTTGGATGACACAAATTTCAGCAAGAGTAAATGTGGCTTGCTTGATAGTCAGGTCATTTACGCTTCGTTAGGATCAACCGCTATACTATTTCTGGCATGGCTATTTTCTTACATGATAGGTTACGCTTCCAGCATCCTATTACAGCAGGTAAATATTCGCTGGATTTCTTTTTTATGCATAGTTTTGGGCGGAACACTAATTTTGATTTTTATTCCTATATTTGCGTCGAATTACAAGGAGGCGCAACGAAATAAAATCAGAAGCTTACTGCTTGTAAAGCTCAGCCTCGGCAGCTTATTTGCCAGCGTAGTTCTACTGATATTGTCCTTTTTTGTGTCCTTTTTGAGTGCGAAAAGCTCAGCGCTTCTATTTTTCAGTGTAGCAATTTGCTTGACGCTTTCCCTGGCTGCTGCAACTTCATTAAGTGCTTTTCGATTATTCACTTACATTTCGATCTCTGGGTTCCTAGGGTTCTTGTTCAAAACCTACAGAATTTATGGATATGAAGAAAATTTTGATTACTTGCTCTTAGGTTTCTTGTGTTTTGTATTTTTCTTACTGTTGCCAGCGATTTTTATATTTAATATTTCGATTTACTCCGGAAAACCCATGTTTCGATCTGCTTTTAGATGGGCACCTGTCATTGCATTGGATTTCTCATTTTTTGGAGGCACTAGCTTTCGTGCCTCTAGATTGGCAAACTCTGATTTTTCTTGTGCAGATATTTTCGGCACTGATTTTCGTAAAGCAATTATCAAAAATTCCTGTTTTTTCGATGCTGATAGATTTTTGTGGGCAAACTTTAAAGGTACTGTACTGATGCGTCAACCTGCTTTACATCTTGCTGTAAGCGGCGATGGAATGAATGGAAATTATTTTGGCATGGATCTTTCATATTTATATTTAGTTAAAGCCAATTTGAGCCACGCGGATCTTTCTGAAACTTCCTTGATCGGGACAAATTTGTCTAACGCCAATCTTTTCCGAGCCAATTTGGTTAGATCTCAAGTGATAGAGGCCAATATGTCAGGTGTTAGTCTCACTGGAGCCTGCCTTGAAGCCTGGAATATCGACGAAACTACTATCCTTGAAGACATTGACTGTCAGTATGTGTTCTTAAAAGAATCCGTCAATTATTTTGGTGTTCGAGAGCGACTGCCCCACAATCCAGACAAGTGCTTTGAACCAGGTGACTTTGAAAAGTATCTCTGCGAAGTGCTTGATGAGGTCAAGCTGCTAATTCGCAGCGGGGTAGATCCCCAAGCTTTCAAAGTGGCTTTTCAAGCGCTAATGCAAAATCATCAGATCACTCCTGAGGCTGTGCGAGGCATTCAGCGCAAAGATGCCGACGTACTGATTAGCATTGCCGCTCCTGCCGACCAGCCCAAACCTGACATCGCCCGGACTTTTGACAATGCCTATGAAAAAGCATTGCCCGCTGCTACAGCCCAAGCTTTGCTGGAATCCGAACGACGCAGTAAAGCCGAACTGATTCAGCTCGCCAACAAAAGCATCGACAGCATCAGCAGCGTCCTCTCCAACCTAACTATTCAAAATACCGCTATGAACCAAAGTAACAATCCCAACGTCACCACTGGCGACGGCAGCGTCTATGCTGGCGGCGACCTCAACCTCAGCGGCAGCACTCTCAACCTGGGCGAAATCAGCGGCCAGGTTAGCAACCAAATCAATCAAATCCCCGATGCGCCGAGCGACCAGCCCAGCCTGCGCGACCTGCTGGCCCAGCTCAAAACCGCCATAGATACCGACGCCGAACTCGATGACGACGAGAAAGCCGAAGCCCTACAAGCTGTGTCTCGCCTCGCCACCGTCGGCGCTGAACCCGACGCCTCCGAAAAGAACCTGGGCATCGCCAAGCGTGCCACCAACGCCCTCAAAGGCATTGCCGAAACGCTGACCAATACCTCAAAGCTGGCCACCGCCTGCGAAACCCTGCTGCCCACCATCATGGGCCTATTGGGTCTGTAGCTAGACAGTTGGTCTTCAACACCTGAGCTACAGATCACCGTCAATTAGCCGATGCAGCCGGATCAAACCAACTGTTGCAACATCCTGTAAAGCATCAACATCAGTAGCTGACGATCGCCCCTAGAGACTTGAGCATACGGGCTTCGGTGTCTGAAAGACCGGTGGCCTCGCGAATGTTGACGCCTTCGTAGGGGCGATCGGGTCGCAGGGTCTGTTGGCAAACGCCCGAGTCTAAAGCCCAAACGCGAATTTCGTCATCCTGGCTGG
The DNA here is from genome assembly GCA_049646445.1 of Nodosilinea sp. Lineage (GTDB taxonomy): Bacteria > Cyanobacteriota > Cyanobacteriia > Phormidesmidales > Phormidesmidaceae > Nodosilinea. Next base: position 12,653 of record JBARVV010000030.1, read on the forward strand.
CGGTGACCAGATGGGTACGGCTGGGGCTAACGGAAACCTGCCAAATATCCTGGCTGTGGCCTGCTAGAACGTGGCGGCACTGGTTGGTTTCGACCGCCCACACTTCCACCTGGGCATCTTGGCTGGTGAGCGCCAGAATCTCGCCAGCTGGGCTCAGGGTCACCCCCTGTAACCACTGTTCGGCAGGATGCTGCCACTGGCCTAGAGGGGCGGCAGGTTCGTTCTCAGCCCGTTCCCGAACGCCCGTTGAATCACCCGGCTCCAGGCTCCACCAGCGCACGGTGCCATCGTGGCTGGCGCTCGCCAAAATATGCCCCTCGATCGCCAAGCTGTGCACCTGACTTTGGTGACCGCTCAGGGTGCGATAGTCTGAGGCTGCCCCTGAGGAACCAGCGCGGCTGCGCTGTTGCCAGTGCCAAAGCCCGATGGTTCCATCCCGCGCGCCCACGGCAATCCACTGACTATCGGGGCTAAACACCAGGGCTGATGGGCTCTCGGGCACATCCTCTAAATCGCCCGCTGCTTTGCCGGTGGCAGTATCCCAAACGGAGAGTTGCCCCTCGGCCCCAGCGCTGGCTAACCATTGACCATCGGCGCTAAAGGCGAGCAGGCTAGCTGGGGTGGCGGTGGCCCAGATCCACCGACTCTGCCCTGTCGCTGCCGACCAAAGCCGAATGGTTTGATCCTCGGCGCTGCTGGCCAACCATTGACCATCGGCGCTGAGGGCTACGGTGCGCACGGCTCCCCCATGGCCGGTCAGCGAACGAGGCCCAACCGCATAGGGGCTATCGGCATGCACCTGCCACAGGCGCAGATGAGTATCGTCGTGGCCGGTTAAAATTTTGCCGCTGACGGCGTCGGCACTAAAGGCCAAACACCTAACCCGGTGGGCCTGACTGAGAAAACTGCGCCAGCACTGGCCCCGCCTGGCGTTCCAGAGCTTGATGGTGTAGTTGCTGCCGGTGACAAAGTAGCGACTGTCGGGGCTAAAGGCCAGCGCCCATACCGGTGCCCCCAGTGACGACAGCGTGTAGCAGGCGCGGCGCTCTGGAATATCCCAGACCGAAACGCTAAAGTCTTGGCGGCTGCACACCAGGTAGCGCCCGTTGGGGCTAATCGCCAGGGCCGGTAGGGCCTGCACATCGGCGGGCAAAATCCAGCAGGGCAGGCCGGTGTCCAGATTCCAAATAGTGAGGCAGTGGTCGTCGTAGCCCGCTGCAAAGGGAATCGGCGGGTAGGCGGGGTCGTTGGGGTCGGCGAGGAACCCTGCGGTGCGCAGGTTTGCCGTCGATTGCGCCTGAAAATCTTGCAGCAGGGTGCGATCGCGCGTCTGCCACAGACAGGCCCGCTGGTCGTCGCCGCCGCTGATCAGGCGATCGCCCGCCGCGCTGTAGGCGAGGCTGTGAATTGGGCCGCAGTGGCGATCTAGTCGCCCCTGGCTAATTCCCGAGGCCACCTCCCACAGGCACAGCCGTCCGCTATCATCGCCCGAGGCCAGCTGGCTACCGTCGGGGCTAAAGGCTAGGGCTCCCACGGCAACTTGGTGGTCGTTGAGCACATCGGTTTGGTAGGTGGTGCCCACTGGCCACAGCCAGATTTTGCCGGTCTCGGTACCCACCGCCAGCAGATCGCCCTGGGGGCTAAAGGCCAGCGATCGCACCCCCTGAGCCTGGTCTTCATCAAACATCCAGACCAGCTTGCCCCGGCTCAGATCCCACAGCAGCAGGCGGCCTTCGTGGTCGCCTGTTGCCAGGTAGCGGTGGTGGTCGGGGGCAGAGGCCGGGCTAAAAGCGGCGACCGGGTCGCGACCCAGGGCGGTGGCAAAGGCCGTATCGCTAAACTGGGCCTGGCTAAAGCTGGCCCCCTGTAGGCTCACCTGGCGCAGGTCACCCTGGTAAATAGCCAGCCGAGAAAAGTCGGCCCCGCTCAGCCCCAGTCCCAAATACTGGCAGAGGTGAATCAGGTTGCTGGCTGCGTAGCCAGGCTGATTGACCAGCCCAGACATCGTCTTGAGCCAGCGATCGCCCTTGACGGCCAGCGCCTCGTCGGTAGGGTAGCGCTGCTTGATCTCGTCGCCCAGGGGCACCAGCATCGCCGCCCGCTGCCGCTCTTGCACTACCTCGCGAGCGGTCATAGTAACCAGGGGCAGCCGCTGTAGCCACCCCAAAGATTCTGCCTCTAGCTCGGCCACCAGAGCTTCGCGCAGCCGCTCTAGCACCAGGGTCTGCACAATTGGCCCCAGGCTCAGCTCTAGCCCCCCTCCTTCAACGGGCAAACCCACCACCCAGCCGCGCCCTAGCACCGACTGCACCACCCCCTCCTCAGGGGCGGGCTGCATCGTGGCGATCAGCTGATCGAGGGTTACGGGCTCCTGCGCCAGGGCTAAACCGTAGAGAATGGCCCATTCTGCTGACGGCAGCCGATCCAGGGCCTGGGTAAAGGTCCGCTGCACCACCATCGGCACCGCCAGATCGGCAGCCTGCAGCAGCGCTTTGGGCTGCCCCTGGTACATGTCGCGCAGGGTAGCCCCTACCCCTCGCAGCACCAGGGGGTGACTGCCGTAGCGATCGATTAAGGCTGCCCAGTCTGCGGCGCTAACGGTAGGAGCACCGGGGGTTTGCAGCAGCGGGTGCCCCCCCTCAACAGCTAAGTCGCCCAGGGCACATTCCTGCACGCGTGGCCCCTGCACCTGAGCAAAATCAGCCGGTTTTTCGCGGCTAACCCAGACCAGACAGCTCTGGTGGTGGCGCTCTGCCCCCTGGTGAAACAGCCGCTGGAGAGCTTCGGTACCCGTCCGGTAGGTACCGAGCCGCTGCTGCGGCTCAAACAACTGCTCTATGTCGTCCAAAATTAGCAGCACCTGACGCTGCTCTAGCTGGTCGAGCACCCAGTCAACGGCAGTTAGGGGCGACAGGTCAGCCGTTGCCAGAGTGGGGCTGAGCCAGTGCAGAATAGCCGCTAGCACCGCCTCGTCGGTGACGTGGGGGGGCAGGGCCAGATAACCACACTGCTCTACCTGAGGGCCGATCGCGGCGGCGATCGCAGCGGCCAACGTGGTTTTACCGACCCCCGGCAGACCCCACAGAATCACCGTCCGGCAGCGTTCGGCCAAAATCCACTGGGTAATTTTGGCTAGCTCGGCGTCGCGCCCACCGCAGTCGGCCAGATCTATGCGAGGTGAGTCGCGAACTACTAAGGCGGGAGGGGTCGCGACTGGAAGCGTAGGTTCTGGAGAGCGTGCTGGTGAAGGGGATATTTTGTCAGGAGTGGGGGCTGCTCCTACTCCCTGAACCGCCCAGGTTTGTAGCACGTTTTGCAGATTGCGTTTAGTTACCCTCATGCCGCGCAGATCGGTCGCGATCAGGTCGGTGAGCAGTTGCCAGAGCTTTGGCCCAACATCTTTTTTGAGGTAATCTTCGGTGTAGCCAGCGGTAGGAGTCGCCATCGCCGAGTAGGTCTTATTCTCCCACGACCCCTTCAGCACCAGTCGCTCTACGTCTTTAAGCGGGCGGCCCTTGCGCTCTACGGCGACATGGTTAATGAGTACAACAATTTCCTCAAAGTCCATTGGGCCGACAGTTACAGATAACCCCTAATCGTGGCCTTAGTCTAACCTGAATTTTTCAGACCTTTGCGGCGTGAGCCGAAGTCTGATCAGGCTAATTCAAGCAAAAAAAATTCCCCGACCCGAGGGCTAGGGAATGATCAGGGTGCATCTACCAGTACATATTTCAGGGCTGGGTAGATGCATCAGGATGGTTTAGGAAGGATTTTGCTAAAGTGCCTGGATGAGTGATGGGCGAGTAAGACTGGTGGGCAGTGCCCACCAGTCTTATTTCAGTGACATTCGCTCCTATGCGGATTGCTACGGATAAGAACTGGGGCCAGGGCGCATTATTGAGCGAAAAATAACAGATTGACTGGTTTCTGCTGTGATATGGTGCAGGCTTCTATTTCTAGCATCAATTTCCGCGAGTTTTGGTGTAGGAGTCGGCGACCATGGGACAAATTCAATCTATAGCTTTGACAGCATTAGGGCTAATGGCTTTTGGTGGAGTTAGCCTATTCTCTAAAGGTTTAATGGCGATGGATACTCCAGAAGATGCGATCGCGCCTGAGACCAGCAATTCAGGGCTAATCAACTCCACCGTGGTTGACCTAAACGATTTGACGGCCAACCCCAGCAGCTACGACTTCTTTACCTTTAGGCCAAACCTAGAAAAGCTGATTCTCTCTGGGGATACCGACACCGAGCACATCAGTATTTTGTGGTACACCATCCCCGATGGCAGTGTGGGGCTACACTATCATTCCATGACCGAGTCGGTCTATGCGATTGATGGCACCCAGACCGACGATAAAGGCGTGTACCCAACCGGATCGCTTTACTTCAACCCGCCGGGTAGCGGCCACGCCGTCTCAAATAGCACCGGCTTCTTTATTCTGGCCTACGCCTCGCCACCAGATTTTGCCAATACCGACCTAATCGGAGCCTATACCCCAGTTCAAATCGACACCGCTGCCCCTAATTTTGAAACGATCTATCCCTTCGAAGACGTTCAAGCGGGTGTCTCAACCTACGCTGTTCCAATCGATCCGGCGGGCGGCATGAGTTCTCAATTTATCAAAAGCACGGTTCTGGAGGGCTATGAGTACACCGGCAATTATCTACTGGTACTGGAGGGCAGCTGCAGCATCGACGGCACGACCTTTGTCCAGGATATGCTGGTTGTTGCTACCACCGTTGAGACTCAGTCTTACAAGGTCAGTGCCGTCGAGGGTGGTGCTTGTCTAGCTCTGGGGCTGTCGTTTTAGCCTGATAATGTGGGCGATCGCTTTCCAATAGCCACCGCCAATAGCCTCAGTACCTCAACCTTCCTCAACGGTTGGGCCGCGAAACGGTGAGCGGTTAAAACAGATACATAGTATTTTTCAACAGCTCTGTTCTATGTCGTCACCTGCATCTCAACCTGGCTGCCCAATTACCGACTTGGTGAGCCAGTGCATTCAAGCCCGCATCATTACCCAGGCGCAGTATCAGGAGCTAACCGCCCTGGTGCTGGCCGATGGCACCGTCGATGAGAGCGAGCGCAAGCAGGTTAACCGCCTGTTCGACGCGATTCAGGTGGGGCGGGTAAGAATTGTGGACTAGGGCGGTGAGGGAGTTGGGGGAGTTGAGGGTTTAAACGCTCAACCCTCACCGCTCGTTTTCTCAATCGGTGATGCGTCCAGCCAATGGCGAACTAGCGATCGCTTTTCCCTGCACCGGAATGCGTCCGGCTTTGTAAGCGAGGCGTCCAGCTAGGGTGGCGAGGCCCATGGCGCGGCCCATGGCGATGGGGTTGGCGGACTTTGCGATCGCGGTATTGATCAGCAGGGCGTCGGCTCCCATTTCCATCGCTTCGGCGGCTTCGCTGGGGGTGCCAATGCCCGCATCTACCACCACAGGCACCGTGGCGTTTTCAATAATGATTTGAATGTTGGCGGCGTTGCGAATGCCCTGGCCCGAGCCAATCGGTGAGCCCAGGGGCATGACGGTGGCGCAGCCTGCATCTTCGAGGCGCTTGGCCAGCAGCGGGTCGGCGTTAATGTAGGGCAGCACCACAAAGCCTTCTTTGACCAGCTGCTCGGCAGCCTCTAGGGTACCGATCGGGTCGGGCAGCAGGTACTTGGCATCGGGGATAACTTCGAGCTTGACGAAGTTGTTGTCTTCCTGGCCCAGCAGCTTGGCCATTTCGCGGCCTAGGCGAGCCACGCGAATGGCGTCCTCGGCGGTCTTGCAGCCCGCCGTATTGGGCAGCATCCAAATCTTTGACCAATCGAGGGCCTCGGCCAGCCCTTCGTGGCCGGGAGCATTAGTCTGCACCCGCCGCACCGCTACGGTGACAATTTCGCAACCGCTGGCGGCAATGCTCTGGCGCATGGTGGCAAAGTCGTCGTACTTGCCAGTGCCGGTCATCAGGCGCGACGAAAAGGTGCGTCCGGCGATCGTCAAGGGCGAGTCGCCGGGGATAGCGGCCAGATCGGTATCTAGCGCGGGGGCGGGGGCAACATCGGTGAAGGTCATAGCCTGAGGGGGTAAAGAAAGGGTAGGAGAGGTGGAACGCGTCGGCGTTGAGTGGAAGCGCCGCCAGGAAAACGGCTCTAGTCGAGCATCCCGGTCGCCCAGTACGGCCTGGGCCACCAGATGAGCGGTAATGGGGGCGAGCAAAATGCCGTTGCGGTAGTGGCCGGTGGCCAGGGTGAGGTTGGCAGCGGGGCCAGGGCCAAGAATGGGCCACTCGTCGGGGGTCGTGGGGCGATATCCCCACCAGGTCTCGTCGAGGGTAAAGTCGGCCAGCTGGGGCAGCAGGGCGATCGCATTCCCCAGCAGCTGATTTACTCCCCCAGCGGTGTTGTGGGGCGCAAAGCCCACCTCCTGACTGGTGGCCCCCAGCACAATGCGGCCATCGCGGCGGGGCACGATGTAAATGTCTTCACCAAACAGCACCCGCTGCAGCGGCTGGGGCGTGCCGTAGCCAGAGGGCACCCGCAGGCTGGCCATTTCGCCCTTTTTGGGAAACACCGGCAGGGGCAGCAGCTCGTGAGCCCAGGCCCCAGTGGCCAGTACAACATGCTCGGCGCTAAAGTCGCCCGCACTGGTGGTACAGACCCGCTCAACTCGGCCCTGACGCTGCTGTAGGGCGATCGCCCCAGTGCCCTCGTGCAGGCTCACGCCCAGGTCGATTGCCGCCTGCCGCAGAGCCTGCACCAGCAGCCGATTGTCAACCTGGCCCTCGTCGGGGTACCAGAACGCACCCTGCACGGTGTCGCTCAGACCGGGCTGGTAGTAGCTCAGGGTGGCTGCGCTCAGCCATTCCTCGGGTAAAGTGGCGGCCGCCGGAACGGTACGGCGCGGAGCCAAAATGCCACAGGGCCAGTAGCCTACCGACTGCCCGGTGAGCGCTTCCAGCTTGCTGACCCAGGTGGGGTAAAGCCTGAGGCTGTCGAGACATAGATCGAGCAGGGGGCCGGGCTGCAACCCCTCGGCCTGAGGAGCCAGCATGCCAGCGGCGGCGTGGCTAGCGGCCTGCGCAAAACTGCGGCTGAGCACGGCAACCGTAGATCCCTGCTGCCGTAGCTCTAGCGCGATCGCCAAACCAATGACGCCGCCGCCCACCACCAGGACGTCGCTTCCCTGATTTACCATGCCGTTCAACTCAAGTGCTCACTGCCATTTTAGGCTACTTGAGGCGGCCACAGTCGAAGACGAGTCGCATCAGAACCATCGCTAGGCCGCTACCACAGAGCAGGAATAGAGTCTAAATCGGGGTCGGGGGCTGGGCGCGTTACCTCACCGGGTTGTACCAGCCCCGGCTGAATTGGGGCAACATCGCCCGTCGTAGCGGGGAAAGTAGCGGCCCCGCCCGTGCGCGGAATCACGTTACCGGGAGCGGGCGTAGCGGTGCCCGTAGTGTCAGGAGAAATCACAGACCTTTCGCCGGGCACGGTGCCCTGGGTACCCAACGCGCTGTCGCCCGTGGCCGAAATACCATTAGCGCCCACTTCGCTCTGGCGCTGCACCAGTTGCCCAGCCTGCTCTAGGGGCACGCTGCCCAGGTCACCGTTATTAGCTTGACCAGTCGTGGTGGGCTGGCTAGAGATCCGAGATCCCTCGGCGCTGTCATCAAAGCGATCGCTCAAAAGCCGATTTAGTCCGCCAGCCATCATCACCACGATAGCCGCCATAATGCCGCCGATAATAAAGCGATTCATGGCTTTCCTCACCCATAGCTACAATCATCATCGCGTAATTTGCCTCGTTTGGACACAGGCAGCCTTTTTTTGCCTGATATCACCCTTTAGGCCGGTTGAATGATCACGACCTCAAGCCTGAGGTCGTTGAAGTCGTCAAGGGAAGCTTGATCTTCAAAGGCCACATCGTAGCGGTTGCCTTTGGCAAAGCGGGTGCGCTTGACCCTAACGCCAAAGGCATCGCGCCAGGGGCTGTTAGCAGACAGGCGGTTATCGCCATCAAAATAGTAGGTGAAGACATCCGTTTCCGGCGGAAACGAATACCAGCGGGTGGGGTTATTGTTGGTCACTTCCTGCCACAGCTCCGACTCTGGGGGAAGCTGGTTGATAGGCCGGGGGCCAGCGTTTTCTTGGTACACCCGCATTCGCTGGCGAAACAGGGCATCGCCACCGTAGATGCGATACCACACCTGATGGGGAGTCGTGGTGTTGCTGGTATAAACCGAGTAGGCGGTCGCCGCTGGCATGGTCACGACTTCGTATTCGCGCACTAGGTCACCCAGGGGTGGAGCCTGCTGGGCTGGAGCTCGCAGCCCCAGGGGCAAGGCCAAGAGCAAGACAGCCCCAAGAACCACCACAAAACCGTAGACTGTGCCGCGCCGCTTCATGCTCTCAACTACCACGAGGTTTGCCCAAAGAATAACGCAGATTTTTCGGTTGAGAACGCTAAAACAATGAGGCTAAGCGGGGATTTTCCGGGAAATCCCTGCTTAATATCAGAATATTGGGAATCGCTAGCGATCGCAGTCTAGGCTCTAGACCATAGTAGAACCCGCCAGAAAGTTCTGCTCTACCTCACTGGCGTCAAAGGCCTGGTTGTAGACCGCCACCAGGTCGAGACTGCCCAGCCACGACCGGCTGCCATCCAGTTCGCTGCCCAGGGCAAAGCGATAGCCCGCATCCCAGTTCGAGAAGGTACCGGTGATGGTATCGGTGGTGACGAGCTGATTGTCGACATACATAAAGGCGTCGCCATCGGCCTCCCGGCTATAGACCACGTGGGTGAGGTCGGTTCTCACCTCACTTCCCGGCGAGGTCAGCATTTTATTCAGGCCGTTGTTGCCGGTGGTGGTGGTGCGCAGTCGCACGTTGTAGTCGTCACCGTTCTGGCCCAGGGTGAAGTTGCGGTTGACGGTGTCTTTGGACAGGGTGGCAATTCGGGCCGGGCCGCTCTGGCTAGTGTTGGCCGGGGCAATCCACGCTTCCAGGGTGATCTCCTGGGTTGCGGTGATGCCGTTGAACAGCTTACTGGCTGGCTGCAAAGAGGCAATCAGGTTGGCCCCGGTGATATCCAGCACGCCATTGCCCCAGACCGCATTCCCCAGGTTGCCAATCTCCAGGTTCAGCGCTGTACCCACCCCAGAAACGTCGAAGACGGTGCTGCCGCTGCCTTCGTCAAAGGTGTACAGGCTTAGCAACCCTGCTGTTACCCGAGCGCCGGGCACTGGCCCAGACGGTGTCGGCAGAACGGTAACAGCTACCTCAGCGGTGTCGCTACCGCCCAGGCCGTCGGCAATGGTGTACGTAAACGTGTCGGTGCCAGTAAAGCCAGGGTTAGAGGTGTAGCGCACCTGGTTATTGACGATGGCAGCCGAGCCGCCCACGCCAGGGGTAAGCGAGGCCACCGTCAAGGTATCGCCGTCAACATCCCCATCGTTGGCCACAACATCCAGCGTGATGGCAGTCTCTTGCTGGGTCGTTGCACTGTCGTCTTGTGCCACCGGCAGGTCGTTCACGCCCTGGACGGTCAGGGTAACGGTGGCGGTATCGGTGCCGCCTTTACCGTCAGCGACGGTATAGCTGAAGCTGTCGGTACCAGCGAAGTTTG
>JBARVV010000031.1:0-10616 GCA_049646445.1 Nodosilinea sp.
GTTTCCATGAGCCTGGCCTTGAGTTGGGGAATTCAAGCCTCTCATGAAATGCCCCGCTTTATCCACACTGTCTCATTTGAGACTCCTTGCACAGCAACCCTTTCAGAACTTTTCTGCACCACTAAGCTTTGGCGACTACGTATCGAAATACCGGCAGGTGCTGGAGTACTTCGACGCGGTGAAAATTGGTCTGACGGCCACCCCCGCCCTCCACACTACCGAGATTTTTGGTGACCCGGTCTTTACCTACAGCTATCCAGAGGCGGTGATTGACGGCTGGTTAATTGACCACGAGCCGCCTACCCGCATTGTCACCGCCCTGTCTGAAGATGGCATTGTCTGGAAACCGGGAGAGGATGTCGCTTACTACGACCCCAAAACCGGGCAGATTGATCTGGTGCATGCCCCCGATGAAATTCGCATCGATGTCGAGCAGTTCAACCGGCAGGTGATCACCCCAGAGTTTAACCGGGTGATCTGTGAGGAACTGGCTCGCCACATTGATCCCAGCCTGCCGGGGAAAACCCTGATTTTTTGCGTCAATGACGACCACGCCGACTTGGTCACCCAAAAGCTGAAGGAAGCCTTCGCTGACCTCTACGGCAGCGTCGATGATGACGAGGTGGTCAAGATTACCGGGGCCGCCGATAAGCCCCTGGAGCTGATTCGCCGCTATAAAAACGAAGTCAGCCCCAAGGTCGCGGTGACCGTAGACCTGATGACCACAGGCATTGACGTACCCGCCATCTGCAATCTGGTCTTTATTCGGCGGGTGAAGTCGCGGATTTTGTATTCTCAGATGTTGGGTCGGGCGACTCGTCTCTGCAACGACCTGGGCGACGGTCTGGTCAAAGATGTCTTTCACATTTTTGATGCGGTGAACCTGTACGCCACCATGGCAGCGGTGTCTGACATGAAGCCGGTGGTGGTGAATCCGCAAATTTCGTTTGCCCAGCTGATGGGTGAGTTAGAGACCGTGAGCGCTCCTGACCAGGTGCAGACGGTGGTTGACCAGATTTTGGCCAAACTCCAGCGCAAGCGGCGACACCTGAGCGACAGTAGCCAAGAAACCGTAGAAAGCATCGCCGGTCTGTCCCTCGATGAGATGGTGCAGCATTTGAAGCAAAGCAGCCCCGGTGAGGCGGCGGCCTGGCTCAAACAGCGGCGGGCGATCGCAGCGGTGCTCGACCGGCGCGAGGGCGGTAGCCAGCCGGTGCTGGTGTCGTACCATGCCGACGAGCTACGACGGGTAGAGCGGGGCTATGGGGTCTCAGAAGCTGGGGTAGCCTACGGCAAGCCGGAGGACTATCTGGACAGCTTTAAGCGGTTCATTGAGACCAACTTGAACCTGGTACCGGCGCTGCTGGTGGTGACCCAGCGCCCTCGGGAGCTGACCCGCGCCCAGCTAAAGGAGCTGCGGGCGGCCCTGGATGTGGCGGGCTATTCGGAAACCATGCTGCGATCGGCCTGGCGCGATGCCACCAATGAAGATATTGCGGCGTCAATTGTGGGCTACATTCGGCAGGCGGCGCTGGGCGATGCGCTGGTGCCCTATGGGGAGCGGGTTGATCGCGCCATGAAGACTATTTTGGCCAGCCAGCCCTGGACGGCACCCCAGCGGCAGTGGCTAGAGCGCATTGGCCAGCAGCTGAAGAAGGAAACGGTAGTGGATAAAGCCGCCCTAGACCAGGGACAGTTCAAGGCCCAGGGCGGCTTTAAGCGTATCGATAAGGTGTTTGGGGGCCGGATAGAGAACCTACTGGCCGAGATCAACAGCGCGATCTGGCCAGAAGTTAGCTGATCGTCAGAAGAAGGTTATAGAAGAGTGAATATTGGGAATAACAGGAATTCTAGGAGGATTTTAGGATGAAGATATTTGATTTTAAGCTTTCAGAGAATGTAAGGAAGAGCTTTGAGGAGATTCTGAAATATACAAAAGATTGGTGTTCTACTCACCAATGGGCCATAGGTATTGCTGAGATGGCTGCCGGAGCTGCCATTATTAAGTGGGGAATTCAAACTGGAGCAATTGAACTAGGTCAACACGTCTTGGCAACAGAGATATTAAACAAAGTTTCATTAGCTGCTGCTGCTGTCGCGGGAAGCTTAGGAACGCTTGTAACGAGTATAGTTGGCTCGATCGGCGTCTCTGGTATGGGTGGAGCAATAGGTATTCCAGCAATTGTTTTGATTGGAGGGGGTGCTCTTCTGCTAGGAGCTGCTGGATATACCAGTGCGAACTTAATTTTCAACTTTTTGAAAACCCCAATTGATTATTCATCTTTCTTGAAAGGAGCATCTTTGATTACTTTAGGGTTGTCACTAATTGTTGATGGAGCAAAGAGATTTTGGGGAGACAAGAAAATCAAAAATTTAGCCGCCTCCTTAAAAAATTCGGTTCTAAGTCTTCCGGAATTAACTTCTAAGATAGTAGCAGATAGCTTGGATAGCTTGAGAAGACTCATCAACAAAATAGCGGCTCTTCCTGAAGATAAAGTAGATGGGTTAGGAAATGCAGCGTCAATAGCAAGCGGTGTTATGGCTGGAACTGCAATAGGCGGAAGCATGGCAGCAGCCTCAGTTACAATTTTTGGCTCTTCAACTTTAGGCAGCATGGCTCTCGCATTGGGATTAGTTTCACCTCCTGCTTGGCCTATAATTGCTGGAGGAATAACCGGAGCAGCAACTGCTCACATTCTCTGGAAAATTTGTAAGGAATGGGGTCAGGATCCCGGGTTTACGGGAGCATAAAATCGTACAAAACCACTTGTTTATGTCAGGCTGAGCTTTCTATGAAGAGAGCCATCCTGCCGTTTCACACTATGCCATATCCCTAAAGGTTTAATAACTGCTGAACAAGTTGCTCGACTGCGACATAGTTATTGCCTGTATCGGCAAAATAAGCACCGATTAAGGCTTCGACTACTCCACTGAGGACCTTATAGTTATTTCGACAACCCTGTTTTGTGGCCCCTTTAGCTAGTAGTATCTGCTGGTCAAGGTGGTATTTTTTGGCAACTTTAGCCAGCGCTTTGTTGCTAACTAGCTTTGACCTTTCTTGGGTGAGGCGTCCTTCTCGATAATTGGGATAGCGCTGGCTAAGCAGCGCCGTCACCACACCCTGGAGAATGCCATCTCCAATAAACTCTAGTCGTTCATTGTGGTTTGGCAAAGAACGATGAGTAAGGGCTTGGCGCAGTAGTGCAGGATTCTTGAACTTCGGTAATTTAGACATTATTGTCTCCAAGACGTGTTGAAAAACACGCACCGCGAGTAGCCTAAAGCAGCCCACACGAATGGTGTGGACTGGGACGTTGACTAAAGAATCAATGAACGAAAACGCTTGAAATATTTATGCCTCAAGCTCGCGACTGCTAAAGTTCTAAGACTTTAGCTAGCTAATCTCTGTGGAACAGAGCATTCAGTGGAACCGAACAGCGAGGAGTCAAACCAAGCAAGGTGTGCTTTCTAAAAGCGCATCTTGTCCCTATCATTCAGGGGATCCGCTCCGCTAAGGGAGTAGTTGCTGCTTGGGGCATAAATATTGCAAGGGTTCTAAAGCATGTGCACTGAAACAGCTAGAACAACGCTGGGTTTTTCGAGGTACGTAGCTACTGGTGTAACCTTTCGCACATCAAAATGTCAACATATTTATCTGCGGGGTACTCTCGCTCGCTGGGTACGTGGCGTAAAATGGCCATATTCATAGCCATGTTGGTGGGAGGTGACATGACGCAGTATTCCATTGCCCAGGCAAAAGACAAGCTGACCCAGATCATTCGTTCGGCGGAGGAAGGGCAGCCGGTGGAGATTACCCGCCGAGGGGAGCCGGTGGCGGTGATTTTGTCGATGGATGAGTACAAGCGGTTGTCGAAGTCGCCGCAAAACTTTGGGGAAGCGGTTCTAGAGTTTCGCCAGCAGTATATTGAAGGGCAACCCTGGTTTGAGAATGAGGAGATTGACGAAATTTTTAACGTGCGCGACAAGTCTCCGGCGCGAGAGGTTGAGCTGTGACAGGGCCTCGGTTCTTGCTGGATACCAACGTGGTGTCAGAGCCGCTAAAGCCCCAGCCCAACGCTAAGGTCTTGAGATTGCTGAGAATTCACGGCGGGGCGGTGGCGATCGCAGCGGTTACCTACCATGAAATGAAATATGGCTGCCTCAAGCTACCAGCGTCTCAAAAACGTCAGCGGCTTGAGCTTTATCTTCAGCAGCGGGTTGAGGCCGTGCTCCCCATTTTTCCCTATGACGACCAGGCGGCGGCCTGGCATGCGATTGAACGAGAGCGACTGACCAAGCAGGGCAAAACGCCGCCTTATCTGGATAGTCAGATTGCCGCGATCGCAGCCGTCAATCGCCTTACCCTGGTAACCCGCAACATCACCGACTTTGAATCCTTTCAAGACCTGCCGCTCGAAAACTGGTTTGATTAAACGCCCATGAACGTTACCTCTGACATTGTCCAAAAGCTGTGGGGCCTGTGCCATGTGCTGCGCGACGACGGCATTAGCTACCTGCAATACGTCACTGAACTGACCTACCTGCTGTTTCTCAAAATGATGCAGGAGACGGGGGCCGAAGAGACCCAGCTGCCGGAGGGGGAGCGCTGGGCCGACCTGGCGAGCAAAGACGGGCTAGAGCAGCTCAACTTTTACCGGGCTCTGCTGCTGTCTCTGGGGCAAGATGCCGCTAGCAGCCGCATTCAGGCGATTTTTGCCAATGCTCAGACCGCCATTAAGCAGCCCCGCATTCTCAACAAGCTGGTGACCAGCATTGACGGGCTCGACTGGTACTCGGCCAAAGAAGAGGGCCTGGGCGACCTCTATGAGGGGCTGCTGCAAAAGAACGCCGAAGAGAAAAAGTCAGGGGCGGGGCAGTACTTTACGCCTAGAGCGCTGATCGACTGTATGGTGGCGCTGATGCGGCCCCAGCCGGGGGAGCTGATCCAAGATCCGGCTGCGGGTACGGGGGGCTTTTTAATTGCCGCCGATCGCTACGTTAAAACCCATACCGACGGCCACTTCACCCTCTCTGAGGCCGACCAGGCGTTTCAAATTCACCAGGCGTTTTATGGCATGGAGCTGGTGCAAGATGCCCACCGGCTGTTGCTGATGAACCTGCTGCTGCACGGCGTTGAGAGCGAAGTGGGCCTGGGCGACACCCTCTCGCCCGAGGGCCAGCGGCTGCCCCGAGCCGACCTGGTGCTCACCAATCCGCCCTTTGGCACCAAGAAGGGCGGCGGCACCCCCACTCGGGACGACTTTACCTACGCCACCTCTAACAAGCAGCTGGCCTTTTTGCAGCACATTTACCGGGGGCTAAAGCCGGGGGGCCGTGCCGCTGTGGTGCTGCCCGACAACGTGCTGTTTGAGGCGGGCCAGGGCCAGAGCATTCGCGCTGACCTGATGGATAAGTGTAACCTGCACACCATTTTGCGGCTGCCCACGGGCATTTTTTACGCCCAGGGGGTAAAGACCAATGTGCTGTTTTTTGAGCGGGGCCGCACGGAGAAGGGCAACACTGAGAATGTGTGGGTCTACGACCTGCGGACAAACATGCCCAGCTTTGGCAAGCGCACACCGCTGGATATGGTCTACATTCCCCCTGGCAGCTTCTTGATGGGCTCTCCAGAGGATGAGCTAGGCCGATACAAGCCTGAAGGCCCCCAGCACCCTGTGACCATTGCTCAGCCATTCTTTATGGGCAAGCATCCTATCACCCAGGCCCAGTGGCGGGTGGTGGCGGCAATGCCGCAGGTAGAGCGTGAACTCAAGCCAGAGCCATCTAACTTCAACGGGGATAATCGCCCGGTAGAGCAAGTTTCTTGGCTAGATGCTGTGGAGTTTTGCCGCCGGTTAGAAAAAGCTACGGGCCGCCCCTACCGCCTGCCGAGCGAGGCCGAATGGGAGTACACCTGTCGAGCGGGCACCACTACCCCGTTTCACTTTGGTGACTCGATCACTACCGACCTGGCCAACTACCGGGGCACCGATCAGGACATTGGAGGCAAAACCTACTCTGGAGCCTATGGTGATGGCCCCCATGGTGAGTATCGGGAAGAGACCACAGACGTGGGCAGCTTTGAGGTGGCCAACGCTTTTGGCCTGTATGACATGCACGGCAACGTGTGGGAGTGGTGCCAGGACTGGTGGCATGAGAGCTATGAGGGAGCCCCCGCAGACAGCAGCGCCTGGCTAGTTCACGAGGAAGATGCTGAAGAGCAACGCTTGCTGCGGGGCGGTTCCTGGAGCTACGATCCTGGGTTCTGCCGGTCGGCGTACCGTCTCGGGGACGCGCCCGTCGACATCGGCAGCTTCGTTGGTTTTCGGGTGGTGTGTGGCGGCGCGAGGACGTAACTCTTTACCCTTTTTCCCTCTTGCCCTCTGGCGATTTTCTGAGGCAATTTTTTGAGGCAATTTTTTAAAGCGGTGTTGAATAGTTGCCTCCCAGCGCAACTAGCCGGGTTGCCTATCCCCTTACTTCTAACTGAGAGCAGAGCAACAAAATGCCCCAGCGCGATTCCCCTTCGGGGACACGGTGTGAACGCCAGGGGCAGAGGTGAAATTCCATTTACACCAAACAGCTTAACCCTTGCTACCACCCCCACGGACGAGGGCACCATGGGGAGACAGCGGGCAGGAGTCCTGAATCGTAGATGCAACCTGAGAACTAACCCCCACCGGTTCCGCTGGCCGGTGGGGGTTTTGTTTGGGTGACACGAAACACCCCAGCCGGATCGCAATGCCTAACCACGCTGCCCAGAACGGCGACACTCCCCACAGCCACGATAGACCCAGCAGCACAGGTTACCACCCGTAGACAACCCGTGCCACAGTGCCAATCAGCAGACGACATCCGCAAATGATGCTTGCGGTTGGATCCACCAAAAACAAACTGTAGGGGGTGGTCATTGTTTATTTCTGAATAGCTACAAACTTCCCAAACACCCAGCCTTGAAAGCCCGAGGTGGGGAATTGAACGTGATACCACTTTGAACAGTCCGAGGCGATCGCCTCGCCCATGACGGCGATCGCCTCCCCCACCAATCCATAGCTACCGATGTGGACTGAGGTAGAGGGCTGGGGCCTTACGTTGACACGGCTACCCTCCTTTTGCCCAGTAATCCGCCCTGCCAACCATTCTCCATAGGCAATCGTGGCGGGGGAACATGGCCCCGCTGGCGCTGGTGCTGGACTGGGCTCGGGGGTTGGTGACTCGGGCTGAGTCACCAGCGCTTTGATGTTGACGGGGCTATCCTGCATCGGAGCCACAGCGATACCCCCGTCACCCGTAGGGCGAACGGTGCAGCTGCTGGTGACGAGGGCGGCGATCGCGGCTACGGCCAAAAGGGGACGATCCATAGAAACTCCTATTGCTTGAGTAATGCTGCTTCTTCGGCCCGCCGGTTGACTAACCCCGGCAGGGTTTTCATTTGCCCATTGACCTTGCCTTTGTTCCACTGCTTTAGAGCCTCGGCAGAGCCGTGGATGTCGCCTGCGTTAAAGCGTTGCACAGCGGTGGATTGAGCCCCAGCGGGGCCAACGTTGTAGAAAAAGCTAGTCCAGGCCGTTTCTTGGGCCGGGGTCATAGGGCGGGCGAGTGCACCCTTAGCAATCGCATTGAACTTAGCCAAGTCGCCCCGTTTATACTCGGCGGCCTGGGCCTCGGTGAGGCAAGGATCGCCCATCGCGACCGCTCGACCCTCGGGGTAACGAGTGGTGCCATAGCCAATGGTGGCGACGCCGACGGGGTCAACGTAGGGACACGGGCGAAATCCTTCCCACTTGGCCACAAATTGGGCCAAGTCTTTGCCCGCGCCCGCGCTGCCCAGGTAGGGCGTTGGGTCAAAGCCTGCGGGTGGTGCGCCGGTCAGAGTTGCTTCGAGCACCCCTTTTTTGGGCTGCACCTTTTCACCGCCGATCTTCTGCTCCCAGTGCAGGTGAGCCCCGGTACCGCTGCCGGTGTTGCCCGTGCGGGCGTAGACCTCCCCAGGGCCGTAGGTGCCAGTCCTACAGCTGCTGAGGTGCAGCGCCTGATAGAACTCAGGGCCAATCCAAACGCTGGCTACCTGCCCACCACCGCCGCTATCCCACCAACAGGTGATCTTGGTGCCCGCGACAAAGGCCTTTAGCGGGGTGCCGATGGGTGTGCCCAGATCTACGCCCTTGTGGTCACTGGAGCAGCCCGGACACGGTGATGTGCGGGGGCCAAAGTTGGATGTGACCGGGTAACCTGCCACGGTCATGCCAACTTTTACCGGTTCGTCGCTGAGCCCGGTACTAACCCCAGTTGGCACCTCGCCCCCTGCCAGCGGTGATGTTCGGTAGAACAGCGTTTTGCTAGGAATGATCCGCTTGCCAAAAATGGTCAATCCGGGGATGGCGATATGGACTTGACCTTTAGACAGAAAGTTATCAGCCCGCTGATTCAGTGCAGGGTGAACCATGCAGGCGATCGCGGGCGATAACAGTGCCGTCGTTAGCAGCCAAGCCCCTACCCAATCACGGGGTCGGGGGATCTGGATAGTTAAGCTGGAGGGCTGGCTGACCATCATTAATCCATTTGAATTTGTACTGTCCTGGGGCGGCCAGATCGAGGGCTAGCAGCCCCAGGACAATTAGACCGACCGCAACTCTCACTCTTGCGGGGCCGCTGGCAGTCGCCGCTGCTCTAAAAAGTCTCGGGTGTTGCGCCCAGCGCGATCGCCCCAGTCGCCAACATCGGCGCGCCGAATCGGGCGAATGACTGAGGGGCCATCGCCAACGGCTAACGAGATGCCAAAGTTCAAAACTAGGATGGCCGTAGCAAGAGCCCCTACTCCACCGATGGAATACAGCAGCAGCTTGACCGGGTGCGTAATGCACCACCACCACAGGTAGTAGCCGGTAGAGATCTCTCCGATTACGCCTTTGGCTTTGTCATCCAGCGCTGGGCGACTGCTGCTGCTAGGAAGAGGCTGACCGTTTGGGCCTAGAACTGGACTTTGATTTTTAGCCATGATTTCCTCTGGTGTGGATGTGGTGAAAAACTGGTGCTAACTCGGGTTACTGGGGAGAGGTGGCGAACGCTGAAACCCTTATGGCCCCAATATCCCCACCTTCCCCAGCACCGCCCCTACTCAAGCCAGGTGGGCCAAGATTGCCACCCTGGCAAGATCTGAAATTCAGAACCCTCGCCGTTCTGATTCTTGGCCGACCACACCGCTACATTGGCGGCGATCGCGGCCTGGACTAAATGCCTAATGGCCTCGCGGCTGGTGATCTTGTTGGTCTTACCCCAGCTGCCTTTGAGGCGGCTAACGTCAACCGTTCGCCAGCCCTTCTGTCGGCAAAACAAGAGCAGCGATCTCAACTCGGCTATGGGGCGAATGGCCTCCCAATCGGGTAGAGCCTCAAGGCCTGGCGCATCGGCCGCGACCGGACCCTGGTAGAGCCGTTCTGCGATCGCCTGCCACGTCTCGGCATTGAAAGCCGCCTCTACGGTTTGCTGCACCTGCTGGGGAATGACTGGGGCGGGTGGCGCTTGGTCATTTTCTAGGCCGATGCCCAGATACTCTAGGAGATCGCCAATCTCACGCCTGAGTCGCCCTGGGCCAATCAGCTCGGGCACCACCACGGGACTCATCTCGCCCTCGGTGTAGGGTTTACCAGGGGGCTTAAACCGGGCGGTTCCAGCCCAGCAGGGGTTGCCCCAGTCGTCGGTTTTGCCGTTAACCTTGATGACGGCGGCAAACCTAAGTACAGACTCCAGAATGCCGCTGCCCATGTCTTCACCGCCTGCGGTCCCCTTTTTGTCGCCGTGCAGTAGCACGATCATGCCGTGGCCCTGCTTGCGGGTGCTGCGGTTGGCGTGGCTCAGCGCTGGCGCTGCAATTGGCGCTAGTCCGGGGTAGCTACCGTCAGACCAGCCCGTGAACTCATCACAGATCAGGGTGTGGCGAGTTTTGTTGTCCTGGGCGAAGGGTGCAAACGGCTGCATGGCCTGCATTAGTCCTTCGCGGATTGATCCCTCGGTGTCACCGCCCAAACCGTATAGCTGACCCACCAACCAGGTAGAAAACTGCATGTTCTCTTTGGCGTGGGGGTCAAAGATAGAAACTGGCCAGCCCCACAAAATGAACCGGAGCACGGCGATCGCATTGGCGATTGTGCTTTTGCCGCTGCCGCTGTCACCGATGATCACGATGGTGGGGGCCATCAGGCATTGCCTGAGCCATTCATTCGCCCCAACCAGATGCATGATCTTGGTTTTGATGGCTGCCATAACGGCATCTTCAGGAACCAGCTCACCTGGAGAACCTTTAGCTCCAAGGCTTTTCAGCCCTTCGAGGCCACCTGTGCCAGCGCTGGGGAGTTCTTCGGGGCGTAGGGTGGCGGGGTCGCCAGAGGCTAGATAGAGACCACTGCCACCGAGGACAAACCCAAAGGCCATCAGCGCTTGCCCCAGCGCCTGCCCGCGCCGGTCGGTCGGGGCTTGATACGCTAGGTCGCCCTGCATCCGCCCAGACACCCAAGCATCCTCATAGACACGGGGGTTGTAGAGCTGGGGATTGGCCCACGCCAAGGCTCCGCCCCCCACCATGGCGGCGAGCCCGCTGAGGGTGAGGCCCATACTGA
>JBARVV010000032.1:0-47647 GCA_049646445.1 Nodosilinea sp.
ACCTCCGGTCACAACGGCTTTAAAACGTCTTACTTGTTCTACCGCTAAAGCGCCGAAGGGGCACAACTCTATGTCGTATCTTGGGGGGACAACCTTACGTCGGGTGACACAGTGCAATGCCCCTACGTTGAATCTGTCCTAGCTCAGTGGACGTTTGCCATCAACCTGAAACCTTGCACTTAACCCTCATCCCTAGTCCCTAAATTCTGATGCCACAATCATTGAGCCAATGCCCAGGTCGCTAAAAATTTCCAGTAGCAGAGCGTGGGGCACCCGGCCATCGAGAATGTGGGCAGCGCCAACCCCTTGGGCCAGCGATCGCACGCAGCAGTTCACCTTGGGGATCATGCCCCCGGCTACCACCCCGGTTTCAATCAGCTTGCGGGCCTGCTGAATATCCAGCTTGGGCAGCAGGGTCGAGGGGTCTTTGTAGTCTTCTAGAATGCCTTTGGTATCGGTGAGCAAAATTAGCTTTTCGGCCCCCAGTGCGGCGGCAATTTCTCCGGCTACGGTGTCGGCATTGATGTTGTAGGCCTGGCCCGTTTCATCGCTGGCCACGCTCGACACAATCGGAATGTAGCCCGCCTCTACCAGCGACTTCAGCAGGCCGGAGTCGATGCCGCTGACTTCGCCCACAAACCCGACTCCCTCAGCTCCCTGGGGGCGGGCGGTAATCAGGTTGCCGTCGACGCCGCAGAGACCCACGGCTTTGCCCCCGGCCTGGTTAATCAGCGATACTAGCTCTTTATTCACCCGGCCCACCAGCACCATTTCCACCACGTCCATGGTGGGGGCATCGGTCACCCGCAGGCCGTCTTTAAACTGCGGCTCAATGCCCAGCTTGCCCAGCCAAATGTTGATCTCGGGGCCACCGCCGTGTACCACCACCGGGCGAATGCCCACGCAGGCCATAAACACAATGTCGCGCACCACGTCGGCCTTCAGGCTGCCATCCTTCATCGCCGCGCCGCCGTACTTGACCACCACCGTGCGGCCCCGAAACTGCTGAATGTAGGGCAGAGCCTCGCTAAGAATGCGAACCCGGCTGGCCTCGGCCTCGTTGACGTTGCCTATTTGTGAAGGAGAAGACTGAGCCATAGTGCTGGAGATAGGGGGTGCTGGAGATAGGGGTAGCGGAGTATCAACCTGATCCCGGTTCAGACGTGGAAGTGGCCCGGTGGCCGTTGCCAACTCCTGAGCTGAACCGGGGATAATTGCCAGTAGTGTATCAATTGAGCACGGCAGAATCAGCCTCAGAACAAATTCTTTGGTCGATTAGGGCCAGGGTGCGGGACGCGATCGCCTCCACATTGTCCTCAGCCCCCACCGTCAACCGCACATCGGCCTGGGCGTAGAGGGGCTGCCGCTCGGCTAGCAGTGTCGTCAGCTTAGTCTGCCAATCCTGTCCCTGGAGCAGAGGGCGGTCTGTATCGCCAGCCAGCCGAGCCTGCAGCACGGCGGGGGGAGCATCTAACCACACCACAACGCCGTGGTGCAGGTAGCTCCAATTGAGCTGCTGGGTCACAATGCCGCCCCCGGTGGCAATCACCAGGCGACGGTAGGCCGACAGTTCCGCTAGCACGTTGGTTTCCAGCTGGCGAAAGGTAGCCTCGCCCTGGGTGGCAAAGATCTCGGCAATTGGCTGCCCCGCCGCCGTCTCGATCACCGCATCGGTGTCAAAAAATTGATAGCCCAGGGTCTGAGCCAGAGCGGCCCCAGTGCTGCTTTTACCGGCCCCCATCATACCGATCAGGTAGAGGTTGATGCCGTTGAGGCGATCGATCAAAGTCATAGGCGGTAAGTGGCGAGGATGGGGAAGATGGGGGGATGGGGAAGATGGGGGGATTAGGGGGTGAGGGCATCGTCAGCGTCGTCCCAATCGTCGTCGCCGTCTGAATCGGCGCGGCGGTCGTCGCTAGCAGTGGCTTCGGCAGGGGCGGTGTAGGGGGGCACGATCACCCGGTAGTCGGCATCGACGACGCCGTCTTCGGCGATTGCGGGATCGCTCAGGGGCGTGTCGTTGCGATCGAACGCCTGCTCCTCGTAGGGGGCATCCCCAGAGAAGCCGTAGACCGTTTCCGAGGCGTACTCAACCCCAGAGCCACCGTAGCCGGGGTCGCTGCCGTAGGTGACATCGTCGGGCGGGGCATAGATGTTGTCCACCTGGCCACGGGGCGCAGGGGTGTCGTCCTCGTCGCGGTAGCTATAGGAGTATAGCGATCCATCCTGATAGACCCGGCGGGGGGCTTGGGAGGCTTCAAAATCGCGGCCCTGATCCCAGCCCTGGCTGATGTCGTCCAGACTGTCTTGCACCGGGCTCACCCCTGGGGCTTTGTAGGACTGGTTTTCGAGGCCGTCCCAGTCGTCGTCTAGCGCTCGCAGCGATTCGTTAACCCGCTGCTGCTGCTTGGCTCGCTGCTTGCTGCTGCTAAACCAGGTGGTAACGCCATCGAGGATGCCCGAGGCCGCGTCTAGGGGGGTACCCGAAGCGGTTGAAGAGGCTTCGGGCTGGGAGGCGCGGCTGAGTGATTCCCAGTCATTCGACTGGGCGGGCGATCGCAGGTTGGTCCAGGCTCGCCAGCTGGGGTCATCGTCGGCGGAGTCACCGCCGGGGCTTCCGGTGCGGGGAGAATCTACCGAACGCCCAGAGCCAGCGGCCCTGGATGCAGGGTTGGTATAGGGGGGCGGGCTGGGGCGATCGCCAGGGGCTCGATTGGTTGAAGCGGCAGCACCAGGCCCCGTGGGCTCATAAAACGACTGGGGCCGATACTTGTAGGCGGTCGATCGACTGCGGTTGCCAGCTCCCACTGAGCCCAGTAGGGCCGTTAGCACCAGGGTGGTAAGAGCGCCCAGCAGCACCGCGATCGCCAGCCACACTCCCAGGGGCAACGCCTGGGTGCTGCCGCCAAAAAACACGAGCGGCAGCGCCGGAGTCAAATTTTGCACCCCCAGCAGCACGACCAATCCCAACGTCAGCACGACAACAATCAGACGTACGGTAGCCATATCCAGCCCTACAACGCCATATTGCCCATCCTATCGTGACTCGTGGGGTAAATGCCCCTGCCAGCGGTTGAGGGGTACGCAGTCAATATCGACCTGATCAAGAGCGCGGGCCACGACAAAATCGACCAGGTCGTCAATGGTCTGAGGTTGGTGGTACCAGGCCGGAATAGCTGGCACAATTCGCGCTCCGGCCTCGGCCAAGGTGGTCAGGTTGCGCAGGTGAATCAGGCTAAAGGGAGTCTCACGCGGCACCAGCACGAGCTTACGCCCTTCTTTGAGCTGCACGTCGGCGGCTCGCTCTAGCAAATCGGAGCTGAGCCCCGCCGCCAAACGCCCCACGGTGCTCATGCTGCACGGGATTACCACCATCCCCGCCGCCCGGTACGACCCACTGGCAATGGTGGCCCCCACATCGCCCCAGGGATGGCAGCGCAGCTTACCCGCAGTCGGCACCCCCGCCTGGTCGCGCCAAAACTGCTCCTGCTTATCGGGGTCAAGGGGCATGTGAATGCCCGACTCTGCCTGCCACACCATCTGCGATGCCTTAGACGCCACTAAGTCCACTACGCCATCGGCGTTCAGTACATGCTTAAGGGTATGCACGGCATAGATTAGCCCTGAAGCCCCGGTGACGCCCACGATTAAGGGACGGGTGAGGGCGGGTGAGTCTGTGGAGGGCATGGGGGATGGGGAAGATGAGGGGATGGGGGAGATGGGGCAATTGCCCTTTACTATCCTAACCAGCCTCTGATCCGAGCGCTAAGGTCGCCTACTCCCCACTCCCCTACTCACTCTCATCTTGCCCCCTATCATCCCCATTCAAGGGCTCGCCGTTGTCGTCCTCGCTGTAGTTGTTGTCCTCGTCTTCGGGAGCCTGACTGCCGCCGCCGACGGCGACGAGGTCAATTTGCTGGCGGTAGTAGTCAACGCTCTTGACCTGCACATCAACTTTGTCGCCCAGGCGATACTGCTGGCGGTTTTTGCGGCCAACCAGCTTTTGCTGGCGGGCGCGGTACTCGTACCAGTCGTCTTTGAGCGAGCTAACGTGAACCAGCCCTTCGACCAGCAGCTCTTCAATTTCGACAAAAAAGCCGTAGGACTGCACGCCGGTAATCAGGCCGTGGAAGACTTCGCCCGTATGCGATCGCATGAACTCAGCCTTCTTTAACCCCTCTAGGTCTGACTCGGCCTCCTGGGCTAAGCGCTCGCGCTCGGTCAGGTGAATGGCGGTGCGATGCAGATCGTCCTCTAGCTCGTGCTGAATTTCTGGGGGCAGCACATTCCAGTTCACCTGGCCATGGCAGGAGCTGTGGCGCAGGTTGGCCGGGTCTTTAGATCGGGTGGAGCGGCGATCGCGGCCCGACTCAAACACCGTGTGAAGAATGCGGTGCACCAGCAGATCGGCGTAGCGCCGAGAAGGCGAGGTGAAGTGGGTGTAGCCATCGGTGAGGGCCAGCCCAAAGTGCAGGTCGGCGTGGGTGCTGTAGAAGGCGGGCTGAATGGTTTCTAGTAGCAAATAGGTGAGAATTTTTTCGGCCCCCGAGGCCGCAAACTGCTCCACAAACCGCTGGTAGTCTTTGGGCTGGGGGGCGGCCTCGTCGCCAAGGGTGAGCTGAATCTCCATATTCTCGGCCAGCTTCACCAGTTCCTGCACGTCACTGGCATCGGGGGCACGGTGTAGCCGGTAGATGGCGGGTACACCTAGCGCCTTAAGCTGCTGAGCGATTAGCTGGTTGGCCAGCAGCATGCACTCGGTGACAATCTGCCGGGAGGGCAGGCTGGTGGCGGTTACCATCACCCCCAGCAGCCCCTCGTCGTCGTACTGGAACTTGGGCGATCGGTAGTGGGCCAGGGGCTCATCCGCGTCGGCGGGGAAGTCGTACTCGGGCAAATTGAGCTCAAATGAACCCCGGTGGAGCCGCTGCCGCTTGATCGCCTGGCTCAGGTAGAGCAGATTATCCATCAGGTCGTAGACCGGCTCTAGCGCTTTTAGGGTCTTGGGCTTGATGCCCAGGCTCTTGATCAGGTCTGAGTTGTCGCGCTCCAGCACCGCCTGGGCTTCCTGGTAGGAAATTTGGTGGTCTACGGCCACAATAGTGGGCTGCACCTCATACTCCAGCACCGCGCCTGTGTCGTCGAGGGTGACCAGTACCGAGATCGCCAGGCGATCTTTACCGGCCAGCAGCGACCCCAGGGGACCAGACAGGGGCGGCGGCAGCATCGGGATCACCTCGTCACCCAGGTAGACCGAAGTACCGCGTTTGCAGGCCTCCTGGTCGATCACTGAGTGGGCGGGCACGTAGTGAGAAATGTCGGCAATGTGAATGCCCAGCCGCCACTGGCCCGATTTGGTGCGATCTAGGCTGAGGGCATCGTCAACGACCTGGGCGTTGGGGCCGTCGATCGCAACCGTGAGCGCCTCGCGCAGGTCAACGCGATCTTTGCTGTCGGCCTTGAGCACGCGGGTGGGTAGGTCTTGGGCGTCGTTCAGCACGGCATTGGAGAACTGGCGGGGCAGGTCGTGCTTGCAGTAAACAATGTCGATGTCGGCGGCGGCTTCGGCGTCGCTGCCCAAAATTTGGGCCACTCGGCCCTGGGGCGGGTGCTGACCCAGGGGATAGCGCACAATTTCGACGTGGGCCAGCTGATCGACCGCTTCGGCCAGGTCACTGCCGTTGGCGATCAGGGCTAGCTCAAACAGCAGGCGATCGTCGAGGGGGATAGCCCGGTAGTCTTTGTCCTCCTGCTTGACCCGCGCCAGCACCGAGGCATTGGCCCGCTCTAAAATCAGCTGTACTTCGCCCTCAGGGCTGCGGCGGCGACTGCCCTCTTTGGTCACCTTGACCAGCACGCGATCGCCGTTCCAGGCCGTATTTAGCTGGCTTTCGCGCACGTAGATATCGTCGGCCCCCTCCTCGTCCTGAATGGCGAAGCAAAAGCCTTTGCTAGAGCAGCGCAGCTTGCCCTCAATTACGTCTTCGGCCAGGTTGCGGCGGTACTTGCCCCGCTCTTTGACCAGCACCCCCAACCGCTCCAGGGCATCGACGGCAATTTGCAGGTCGCGCTGGCTAGCGTCGTCGTTGCAGTGCAGCTTTTTCTCCAACCCTTTGAGGGTGTGGGTCTTGTCTTTAGCGAAGCTGGCCAGTAGGGCCGCGATCGAGAGTTCCATGTAGCGACTGATTCCTAAAACTATTCATGACTGGGTAGCCCGGGCTGGGTCAGGGCATCGACCCGGTTTAGCTCCCTGGTTTAGAGCGAAAGGGAAGCCTTAGCAAACCGCCTGTGGTAACGAGGCAGCGACAAATCCGGGGTTGACGTTGTAGCTGAAACCGACTTCGATTCGCTGGTTGAAAGCAAGGTTTCAGATCCTAATGCTCTAGCTTTGTGCCCTAGCTTCGGCCTCCAGATCTGGCCAGCAAACAGCCAACTGGAACCGCCAACGCCCAAGTGTAGCTGCTACAGCCGTAACTGCTACAGCGCAGATGAACCCGACCGATGGCGACCACGACCCCAGGCCAGACCCGCAGCGAGGGCTAGCCCCCTTTAGCAAAGGGGAACAGGTCACTCCTACAGTTTCCCAGGAAATGGACCGCTGTCAAATCTTTT
This sequence comes from Nodosilinea sp., assembly GCA_049646445.1. Lineage (GTDB taxonomy): Bacteria > Cyanobacteriota > Cyanobacteriia > Phormidesmidales > Phormidesmidaceae > Nodosilinea. The sequence continues at coordinate 6,613 of JBARVV010000032.1, forward strand.
TGTCAATGGCAGGTAACGTTTCGCGAAGAAGGCGCGCGGCTCAAAGTGTCGGCTGCAAGGTCGTGACCGCCCCTAACACCTTTTCTCCTGATTTATCACGTCCGCTCACCTGTGACAATGTAGGCGACCCGCTTGCCAATATTGGTGGCGTGGTCGGCGATGCGTTCCATGTAGCGAATCGCCAACACCAGTAGCACCGTCGGCTCGATCGACCCTGTCAGGTTGCTCTGGTGGGCCAGCAGGGCGTAGAGCTCTTCGTAATCGGTATCGATCGCGTCGTCTTTTTGCTTAATCTCCAGGCCGCTTTCGGCATCCAGGTCAGATAGAGCCAGTAGACACATCGCCACCATCGACCGGCAGCGATCGAGCATGGTCTGCACACGTCCCATCAGGGGGTGAACGGGGTAGGGAAAGATTTTAATTGCCACTTCGCCCAAGTCTTCGGCGTAGTCGCCAATCCGCTCAAGGTCGCGCACCAGCTGCATAAACGCGCCAATCCGCCGCAGGTCTTCGGCCTCGGGCTGAGCCTGGAGCGTAAACAGGTGCATGCAGTCTAGCTCGATCTGGCGGTAGAACTGGTCGATTTGCTTATCGTGGCGGTGCAGGCGCTGAGCGGCGTCGAGATTGCGATCGCATAGAGCCTCCCGCGCCAGTACGCAGGAGTTCTCGACCAGCGCTCCCATTCGCAGCAGGTCGCGCTGCACTCGCAGCAGCTGCCGCGCAAAGTCACCGCGCACCGGTTGAGTTGTATCCATATCAAGCATCGCTAGCACACCGAGAGAATTGAGACAGCAGTGGCTGTGGCTCTTTAGCCTAGCAGCCTCTTAGGGCTAACCCTGAAACCAGAAACCCCAGTACTGTCGGCCTGGGTTCCCATTAAGCTCTGTAACAGTTAGGCCCGCCCGCCTCGCGAAAGTTCCCGTCTTAGTTAACAATCGGTCTAGACCAAAGGTCTTTACTAAGCCTTATTCACTCAGCGTTGAGGAGTATTTTTTATGCCCCTTTCAGAAACTCAGATTTTTATTGCCCTGGCCCTAGCTCTACTGCCTGGTATTCTGGCACTTCGCCTGTCTACTGAGCTTTACAAGTAGGTTAAGTTGAGTCGCACTCTAGTGCTCAACCGCCATAGTTCACCATAACAAAAGGCTTCGGAACCATGGTTCCGAAGCCTTTTGTTATAGAAAGATGACAACAGCCGCTGTCAAAGATGCTCTACAGGCTCATGGCAGGCTCATTCTTGACAGGGCCTAATGCTCCCGAGTAAACCAGCCCTCGCCGGGTATCGAGGGTGAGAATGCTGCCGTCGCGAATGATTTCGGTCGCGTTTTTAACCCCTGTAATTACCGGCACCCCCAGCCGCAGCCCAATCACCGCCGCGTGGCTGGTGGGGCTGTCATCCTCGGTGACAATGCCCCCCGCCCGGCGAATCACCTCAACAAAATCGGCGTTGGTGTGGGGAACCACCAAAATTTCGCCGTCGTTAAAGTCGTTGACATCTAGGCTGTTGCGGGCCACCCGCGCCCGTCCGCTCACTGAGGCTTCGCCGATGCCGACACCGCGTCCTACGACTGCGGTGACCACATCCACCTTAATCAGGTCAGTGGATCCTGACACCCCTTGTAGAGTTCCAGCTGTCAGCACCACCAGGTCGCCGTCGTTGAGCAGGTGCTTTTCCTGGGCAACGCTCATAGCTGCCTGAAAAGTCTGGGTGCTAGAGGGCAAATCGAGCACCAGCAGAGGCCGCACCCCCCATACCAGCTGCAGCTGGCGAGCCACATGGACGTGGGGAGTGACCGCCAAAATTGGCGTTTCAGGGCGGTACTTCGACACGTTGCGGGCGGTGGACCCGGTTTTGGTTAGGGTCATAATTGCCGCCGCGCTGAGCTGTGATGAGATATGGCTCACCGCCTGACTAATGGCGTTGGGAATGGAGCGAGCGCCGCTGCCCTTGCGATCGCTCAGCATCAGCCCCTCCTGCTCGGTGCACACCGCCACCTTAGCCATCGTCGCCACCGCTTCCACCGGAAACTTGCCCACGGCGGTTTCGTTGGAGAGCATCACGGCATCGGTACCGTCGAGAATGGCGTTGGCGATGTCAGACACCTCGGCGCGGGTAGGACGGGGGTTTGACACCATGCTGTCGAGCATCTGGGTAGCGGTAATCACCGGAATGCCCAGGGCGTTAGACATAGCAATCAGCCGCTTCTGCAAAATTGGCACCTCCTCGGCGGGCAGCTCTACCCCCAGGTCACCCCGAGCTACCATCACCCCGTCAGAGAGCGACAAAATCGCCTCCATCTGCTCGATCGCCTCGTGCTTTTCGATCTTGACGATCACCGGTACATTCTTGCCCGCAGCGCTGATAATTTCCTTGATTTCGAGCACATCCTGGGGGTTGCGGACAAAACTTAGCGCCACCCAGTCGACCCCCTGGTTGAGGCCAAACAGCAGGTCTTCGCGGTCTTTGTCGGTCAGCGCCTTAACCGAGAGATACACCCCCGGAAAGTTAACCCCTTTGTTGTTTGACAGGGTGCCGCCCACGACCACGCGGCAGTGCAGCTCCTGGGCCTCTAAATCGACCGCCTCCACCTGCATCTCTACCTTGCCGTCATCCAGCAGAATGGTGGCCCCGGTGGGCACCTCTGGAGCCAGCTTGTCGTAGGTGACGCAGGCCCGCGCCTGGTTACCGACAATGATTTCGCTAGTCAGCACAAAGGGGTCACCCTTCTCCAGCACAATCGAGCCGTGCTCAAACTTACCCAGCCGAATTTTGGGCCCCTGCAAGTCTTGAAGAATGCCGACGGGCTGGTTAAGCTCGAAGGAAATTTGGCGAATCAGGCGTATGCTGCGCTGGTGGTCGTCGTGGCTACCGTGGGAAAAGTTGAGCCGCAGAGTGGTGGCCCCAGCTTCGATCAGCGCCCGCAGTACATCAGCATCCTGGGTAGCGGGGCCGATGGTGGCAACAATCTTGGTGCGGCGGACAGAGTTGCGCAGGGGCATAGACGACCTCTACTGAGAGTAAAATGCTACTGCCCCAGGCTCTAGTTAAGCTCATGGGTTGGTAGCCATAAAGCACAGGGATAGTAGCACGAATGCCGAAGGGCTTTACGCCTAACCCCAAAACCAGCAAGAATTTCAGCGTTTTTATGAAGATCAACCGCAGGCTAGGGCATCGGGCTACCCATCATTCTCCCTTCGCCTCCTTTGCCACATTTAGATGTGGACTGAACCTTATAGCCTGCTAGCCACGTCACAAAAGTTTATTAATCATGCGTCGTAACGTATACTACCGAAAACACTGGTGTAGGAGCGATGCAACATGTCGGCGGCAGTTGAGCCCCTGACGATTCGAAAAACAGTACCCCCTGAGTTGCTTAAAACTGAGGGCGGGCTTAGCCTTAACAGTCTCATGTTTATAGCCTCCGTTGGGCTCATGAGTCTGTCTACGGTAGGTTATTTTTGCTGGCACTGGGCCAGCTGGTGCGTGTTTTTGATGAATGTCTTGTCCCTGCACCTGGCGGGGACAGTGATTCACGATGCCAGCCACAACTCGGCCCACCGCAACCGGGTGGTAAATGCCCTGCTGGGCCACGGCAGCGCCCTGATCTTGGGGTTTTCATTCCCGGTATTTACGCGGGTGCACCTGCAGCACCACGCCCACGTCAACGATCCCGAAAACGACCCTGACCATTTTGTCTCAACCGGCGGCCCTCTGTGGCTGATTGCGGCCCGCTTCTTCTACCACGAGATCTATTTCTTTAAGCGTCGTCTGTGGCGAAACTGGGAGCTACAGGAGTGGTTCCTAGGTCGCCTAGCGGTGGGGCTGCTGGTGTTTACCGCCTGGCGATTTGATTTTTTGGGCTATCTCTTCAACTACTGGTTTTCGCCTGCCCTGGTGGTGGGTATTGCCCTGGGCTTATTTTTTGATTACCTGCCCCATCGGCCTTTTCAAGACCGCGATCGCTGGAAGAATGCCCGCGTCTACCCCAGTCCCATTCTCAACCTGCTGATTATGGGCCAAAACTACCACCTGGTTCACCACCTGTGGCCCTCGGTGCCCTGGTACAAGTACCAGCCCACCTACGAGGTGATGCAGCCCCTTCTCGATGAGAAGGGGTCGCCTCAGTCTTTGGGGCTGCTGCAAATGAAGGATTTCTTTGGCTTCCTCTACGACCTATTTTTAGGCATTCGTTTGAAGAAACATTGACCCCCGTAGGGGCACAGCATGCTGTGCCCCTACCAGGGGATTTTTAGCTCGTTACCACTAAATCGGGGCGGAGGTCGCAGGCACCGCGCAGGTAAACGTGCTGCACTTTGTCGTGCAGGGCCGGCAGCTGTACGTGCATCAAAATGCGGATGCAGTAGGGCAGGCTGCCTTCGACATGCATGTGCTGCACATCGAGCAGGGCCACGTTGTCCCACTGGGGTCGCTGGCGGGCGATCGCGGCAGGAAACACCGCATCTAGATCACGGGTGACCGAAAAGGTGGCGCTGATGACGCAGGTGGGATTAAGCCGGTTGCGCTCTTCTAGAGCGTCCATTAGCTCAGTTACCGCTTCTCGAATGGCTCCCTCGGTATTTTCTGGTACCGTCACCGCTCCCCGAATTGCCCACACTCGCCAGTCCACGCTGCAACCTCCAAAGGTCATTCTTCCAGGCCCCAGAGGCATCGCTGCGGACAATTGGGGCAGAGAATTGACTTGCATTTTACCGCTTCATCCTACCAGGCCCGCGATCTGCTCCACGCCCTAAGGGGTGATACAGCCACGCCCCTTAAGGGTCACAGCCACGCCCCTTAGGGGCGATACAGCCACAGGGGCAAGCCGCTGGTAGAGCGCTCAAACTCTAGCCACTCAAGGGTGGCATTGAGGGCGGGCAAGGCCAGTTGAGGATAGGCCAGGCCAGTGGAACCGGTCAGAACAACATTGCTGTTGCCTGGTAGGAGCCGCTTCAGCAGCGGTTTTTTCTCATCAAAGGTGACGCACTCGGCTTTTTCAGGGTCGAGTCCGACCAGTTCGGCGGCCCAGCGTCGCGCCTCGTCTTCGCTGCCCAGACGGTCTACCACGCCCAGCTGCAGGGCCTGTTCGCCGGTAAAGATGCGCCCGTCGGCAAAGCTGCGCACGGTGTCTTCGCTGAGGCGGCGGGCCTCGGCTACGGTTTTGACAAACTGGCCGTAGCTGACGTCAATCAGCTCCTGCAAAATTGACTTTTCGGGGTCGGTTAGTTCGCGATCGAAGGCCAGAATATCTTTATAGGGGCCAGACTTGATCACCTTAAACGACACCCCAATGCGATCGAGCAGGCGCTCTAGGTTGTTGCCCCGCAAGATCACCCCAATGCTGCCGGTAATGGTGCCGGGGTTGGCCATGATATGGTCGGCCCCCATGCCAATGTAGACGCCGCCCGAGGCAGAAATATTGCCGAAGCTAGCCACAATTTTGAGCTTGTCTTTGAGCCGTTTTAGGGCTGTATAAATTTCTTGGGAGTCGCCGACGGTACCGCCGGGGCTATCGATGCGCAGCAGCAGCGCCGGAAAGCGCTTTTCCTCAATTTCTTTGAGGGCTTCGAGCATTCGCTTGCGGGTGGCGGCGGCGATGACGCCTGTGACCTCAATGCGGGCAATAGACTTGCGAAAACGATTCGAAAACGGCCAGACCATAGGGGGTAAAACAAACCTAAACGAATTAAGGCTAGACAGTAGGCAACCTGCCCCGATCTGGGGACTGAGGCTAGCTTTCAATTGTAGCCAAAACCACACTGGGCCGGGGCCGCACGTTGTAGCGTCGGGGCGGGGGCCGTGCCCTGGCTGGCAGCACCCGATCCCGAACTGCGTTAACATTCCTTAAAGAAAGCCTCTAGCCGCCGTGATGGCCCGCTGGGTCAGCTCTTTGGGCTAGTTTTTGACGACCCTCTCCCTTTTCTCTATGGATTCAGCCACCGCTCCCTCACCCGCCGCCCGCAACCCCATTGTGCTGATTGCCCCTTTCTTTTTGTGGGGCACCGCTATGGTGGCGATGAAGGGGGCTATGCCCCACACCGCACCGTTTTTTATGGCCGGTATGCGCCTGGTGCCTGCCGGGGCAATCGTGCTGCTGGCCGGTCTGCTTCTGCGGCGACCCCAGGCGATTAGCCGCCAGGGCTGGCTGTGGATAGCACTCTTTGCCCTGGTCGATGGCACCCTGTTTCAGGGCTTTTTGGCAGCGGGCCTGCAGCGTACCGGGGCGGGGTTAGGCTCGGTGATGATCGACTCGCAGCCCCTGGCAGTAGCGGTAATGGCGCGGGGCCTGTTTGGCGAACACATCGGTGCCCTGGGCTGGATTGGCCTGCTGTGGGGCATTGCAGGCATTAGCCTGCTGGGCCTGCCCGATGAATGGATTTTTTCTCTCTTCCATGGCGACACCACCTGGCTGACCGGAGGCACGGCCCTCAACACCCTGCTGCAAGGGGGCGAATGGCTGATGCTGCTGGCGGCGCTGTCGATGGCGACAGGCACCATTTTAATTCGCTACGTGTGCCGCCACGTTGACCCAGTGGTGGCGACGGGCTGGCACATGGTGCTGGGCGGTTTACCGCTGTTTGGCCTATCGGCCCTGGGGGAAGTGCAGCCCTGGCAGGGGTTGACGGGGCTGGACTGGGGCGCGATCGCCTACTCGACTATCTTTGGCAGCGCCCTAGCCTACGGTATTTTCTTCTTCCTGGCGGCTCAGGGCAACCTCACCAGCCTCAGCGCCCTCACCTTTCTAACCCCGGTGTTTGCGCTGCTGTTTGGCAACCTGTTTTTGGCTGAAACCCTGAGTTCGCTCCAGTGGTTGGGGGTGAGCTTTACCCTGGTCAGCATTTACCTGATTAACCAGCGCGACGCCCTGACTCAGAAGCTGCGGCAGGGGATGTTGGCCTTTGGAGCAGCTTCCTCGGTGGAACCGGATTAGTAGGTGAATAGGTGAGTAAGGATGTTTGCTTGCCTACGCTATCTACGCACTCACCTACATCTCAGACCCCCCACTCTCATCCCTCTTCAATAAATCTCTAGGTCACTCTGCTCACAGCGGGGTAGGTTACCTTAGGGGCATCTGCACTGGGTAATCGTTGCCGCCAGCTATGGGCCGTCATGAGAATTAGAACGCTATTGCCAGTAAGTACACGTGGCCCAGGCGGCAGTTGGGCGGTTGCTCTGGCCCTGGGCGCAGGTCTGTCGGTGGGCCTATCTGCTGCGTCGCCAGCGTGGTCGAAAGCCGATGCTGTACTGCTAGCTGCTCAAGGGTTTGACTCTACTGCTCAGGCCGATACTCTGGCCCCCAACCCGGTGCTGCTGCTGCCTGGGTCAGAGGGCGACGAAGTAATGATGCTACAGCGGCAGATGCGGCTGCTGGGCCTCTACCAAGGATCGGTAGACGGACGCTACGGGGATGCGACTGAGGCGGCGATCGCGGCCTTTCAAACCAGCGCTGGGCTACCCGCTACGGGCAGCCTCGACCAGGCCACCTGGCAGCGCATGAGCACCCCCCAACTGCTCTCTAGCGATGCACCAGCGGCAGCGACCCCGCCAGTGCTGCTAGCCAACGCTGAGGAGGCAGCTGAACCGACACCAACCCCAGCGGCAGCAGCTGTCACAGAGCCGGTTGAGGCTCCGGCGGCGGCAGCTGAACCGGTTACAAATGCCCCGATTCGTTCTCAGCGCCGTCTGGGTTGGTTTGTGTTGGGTAGTCTGGGGCTGGCAACCTGCATAGGGGGCTGGCTATGGTCAGGCAAAGGGAAAAAGCGTTCCCCCGCCGATCGTTTGGCGACTGCATCTTCTCAAGACGAGCTGCCGCTGCCCACTGACAGCCCAGAAGATACGGCTGAGCCGACCTCCCCCCCGTTGCAGCGCCAGGCCCCCACTCAAGCCGATCTGCCCTTAGAAGCCACCACTCGCCTTAGCCCGGTAGATATTGTTGATTCTTTGGTGCACGAGCTAGACAGCGCCGATGGCTCAGTGCGTCGCCACGCCATCTGGGATCTAGGTCAACGGGGCCATTCTGATGCCATTCAGCCGTTGGTAAACGGGCTTTTAAACGCCGACTCCCAGGAAAAAAGCTTGATTTTGGCGGCTCTGGCCGAAATTAGCAGCCGCAGCCTCAAGCCCATGCACCGTGCCCTGGCCCTGGGGCTGCAAGACGCCAGCCCCGAGGTGCGTAAAAATGCCATTCGCGACCTCAGCCGGGTTTACGATACGGTGGTGCAGCTCAGCCACATGTTCGCCCACGCTACCCAAGACCCCGATCCTGGAGTGCAAGAGATCGCCCACTGGGCGCTAAACCAGCTCAACCGCATCCCCGCCGCCCCTTACCCCAGCGAACCCACCGCCCTGGAATCTTCCTACGACGACGATCGCCAGCGATCGATGCCAGAGAGCCGTCGCATTCCTCCCAGCTGAGGTCGATCGTTCAAACCGCCTGTCTCTTCTGTCTTCACCTCCTCCATGCCCACGCCCATACCCTCTTCCCGTCGCCTCCTCTTAATCTCAACTCCGGTAGGGCCACTGGGGTCTGGCCTGGGGGGCGGTGTCGAGTTGACCTTGCTCAACCTGTGCCAGGGGCTGAGGGCGCGGGGGCATCAGGTCACGGTGGCGGCTCCAGAAGGGTCTAGCCTGGCCGATGTGGCTGTAGTGCAAATCTCTGGCCAGCTTCAGCCTACGGCTCACACCCAGGAGCGCAATACCCCGGTCATTCTCCCTGCCAACAGCGTGCTGGGCAACCTGTGGCGCTATGCCCAGCAGCACCAGGATCAGTTTGACCTAATTGTGAACCTGGCCTACGACTGGCTGCCCTTTTACCTGACCGAGTTTTTTGGCACGCCAGTGGCCCACTTTGTCACCATGGGTTCGCTCAGCGAGGCGATGGATGAGACTATCCGTCAGGTGGCGCGGCAGTTTCCGGGGCGGCTAGGGGCCTATACCCGCACCCAGGCAGAGACCTTTGGAGTGGCCGATGCCTTTGAAATTCTCAGCAGCGCAATCGATTTAGATCAGTACGATTTTTGCGATTCTCCTGGCGATGCCCTGGCCTGGCTGGGGCGTATTTCTCCTGAAAAAGGTTTGGAGGACGCGCTGGAGGCCGCTGCGATCGCTCAGGTGCCGATCAAGATTTTGGGCAAGCTGGAAGACGCCGACTACTGGAACACCCTGTGTCAGCGCTTTCCACGCGCCAACCACTGCTATCTGGGCTTTTTGCCTACCCACGATTTGCAGCAGGTGCTGCGCCAGTGCCGTGCCCTGGTGATGACCCCGCGCTGGGTCGAAGCCTTTGGCAATGTGGCGATCGAGGCGCTAGCCTGCGGCGTGCCGGTGATTGCCTATGCGCGCGGCGGCCCGGCTGAAATTGTGCAGCCTGGCAAAACCGGCTGGCTGGTGCCGCCGGATGATGTACAGGGGTTGGTGGATGCGATCGCTCGTATCGACCAGTGCGATCGCCACGCCTGCCGTCACCAGGCCGAAACTCACTACTCCCTCAATGCCCTGGCGATTCGGTTTGAGCAGTGGTTTGAGGCAATTATCCAAACCTAAACGCTACTGGGCCTGGGCCATAGGGCGCTGGCGCAGCTGCTCTAGGCGGGCAAAGTCGTGGTGCAGCGCCTGCCACAGCGAGCGATTTTGAGGGTCAACCCGACGGGCCTTTTTCAGGCAGGCCTCAGCCTTTTTCAGGTTGCTGGTATTGAGCAGGTCGTGGCCCCAGCGGTAGTAGGTAATCGCGTGCCACTGACGAATTTCTGTGTCTTCAGGAAAGCGCTGAACCAGCCCTTCTACCAGGGCCACCGCCCGAGGGAAGCGCTGCTCCTGCAATAGCTCTCGCAGCTGCTTAAAGCTACTCACCTTGAGCTGTTGATCAGCCTCAGAGCCGCCCGGCGTAGGGCTAATGGTAAGTTCGACCGCCTCAGCGACCGCCTGAGTGTCAATCGTGGAGGCAGCCTGGGCTGGGGGAGCTGAAGCCGCAACTTTAACGGTAGGCTGGGCTGGGCTGGGGGTGCGCTTGGCCACCACGGTTTCGGCAGGAAGCGCATTGACTAGCGCCTGGTAAGCCTGGGTGACCTGAATAAACTTTTCCTTCGCCAGCTGGTCGCCGGGGTTGGTGTCGGGGTGGTAAAGCCGGGCCAAATTGCGATAGGCCAGCTTGACATCGCCAAAGCCGGCCCCGGTTCTCAGCCCTAGTATGCGGTAGTAGTGCGCCAGCGCCATGGTTCGCTAACTCTATAGCAGAGGTACGTGTGCTGCCCCTATTCTGCCAACTGTAGGCGAAAATGGCGCAGCGAATTAAACGGTTGCAGGTACGGCGGCGGCTATATCCTGAGTGCGCTCCTCAATCACTCGGTCAATTAGGCCGTAGGCGACGGCTTCTTCTGCCGACATAAAGTAGTCGCGATCGGTGTCCTTTTGAATTTGCTCAATTGAACGACCGGTATGGCGAGACATCATCTCGTTGAGTTCTTGGCGCACCCGCAGAATCTCTTTGGCCTCGATCGCAATATCGCTAGCCTGGAGCCGCTGCCGTCCGGTGCCACCCATGGGCTGGTGAATCATAATCCGCGAGTGGGGCAGCGCTACCCGCTTGCCTTGGCTGCCCGCCGCCAGCAAAAATGCCCCCATAGAGGCCGCCAGACCCAAACAAATGGTGACCACGTCAGACTTGATGTACTGCATGGTGTCGTAGATGGCCATGCCCGCCGTCACCGACCCACCGGGGGAGTTGATGTAGAGGTAGATGGGCTTGGTGTTGTCGTCGGAGTCGAGGTACAGCATGGCCGCCACAATGGAATTGGCCAGGCTGTCGGTAACCTCTTGACCCAAAAAAATAATCCGCTCCTGGTTGAGGCGGGTGTAGATATCGACCCACTGGGAGTACTGGCTACCGGGCAAACGATAGGGAACCTTGGGAGTGCCGATGGGCATGGTGCTCTTACCTAAAAATAAAACAACAAAACTGGGATGGGCCAAGACCGTCCCTAGGGGCGATCGCGCTTGAATTTTGAGTAAGTGAGGTCTAAGCCCCTACTCCGGCCGCCACCGGCAGCTCTTTGCGGCTGGTCAACACCCGATCGATAATGCCGTATTCTTTGGCTTCTTCGGGGTTCATGTAGAACATCCGGTCAGAGTCGCGCAGAACCTGCTCCAGGCTCTTGCCGGTGCTCTTGGCCAAAATGCTCATCATGGAGCGTTTGTTGTCGAGCACCTCTTTGGCCCGAATTTCGATATCGGTGGCCTGCCCCTGGGCACCGCTGCGGGGCTGGTTTAGCACAATGCGAGCATGGGGCAAGCTGGCCCGGTAGCCCTTGGTACCCGCCGCCAAAATCACCGCCGCCGACCCCATGGCCTGACCAATGCAAATGGTGTGCACCGGGGGCTTGATGTAGTTCATGGTGTCGCAGATGGCAAAGGCTTCGGTGTCGTAGCCGATCATGTTGCCGTCGTACCAGGAGGTGCCGGTGGAGTTGATGTAAAAGAAAATAGGTTTGTCGGGGTCGTCAAACTGCAAGAACAGCAGCTGAGCAATAATCAGCTCGGTGACATCAATGCCCACCTGCTGCTTAATGTCATCCCCTGAGAAGAGGGGCAGCCCCAAATAGACAATGCGCTCTTTCAGCAGCAGCGAGGGTAAGTCTGGGGGTGGCGTGCGGTACGTTGCATCGCCATACGGTGCCTGCACGGCTTTAATCTCTAAACTCATAGACCGAAGACGCCCAAATACGGCATTTGAACAGTGTAACGCGGGATTGAGCCGGGTTCGACGCTGCCGCCAAGACGGATATCCTCACCTGAGGTTCTACCAAAATCCACGGCTAGATTGAGTTTGACCAAAATCTATCGCCAGAATTGAGCTCCACCAAAATATACAGACAGATTTCGCTCTTGCTACAGATGAAGCATCAACAGGCTTAGCTCTACGGTGAGAGTACATTCGCGTTAAGGAACTCATACTATGTCTATTGAAGATCGCGCTAAAGCCACGGCTCAGAACATCGAAGGCAAAATGCAGGCCGCTGCCGGTGAAATTACGGGTGACCAAAAAGATAAAGCCGAGGGTGAGGCCAAGCAGGCTGAGGCTCAGGCTACCCACGCCAAAGAAGATGTGAAAGATTCTTTGAAGAAAGCGATTGACTAAGTGGCGTGCGCGCTAGCTCACGCTTAAACCTTACTCATTAGCGGTTGGGGCGGCCAGTGGCTGCCCCTTTTTGTGGTTGGCAATATTGTTGGCGGCAATAACGGCAGCGTAAATAACGGCAGCGTAAAGATGCCTTAGACCTGTGGCTGGGGGCAAAGTTGGTGAGTAGATTTCAGTTTGAGAGCCAAAATGGGTTCTCTAAATCAGGGAGAGTTCCCGTCTACCGCTGGGATGTGTCGCGCCTATGTTCTCTATTTTTATCCTGACCCACAACGAAGAGCGAGATATTGCCGCCTGCATAGAGTCGGCCCTGCTGTCAGACGATGTGATTGTGGTGGATTCGCGTAGTTGCGATCGCACCCAGGCGATTGCCACCCAGTACCCCGTTCGCTTCGTCGAACATCCCTTCGTTAGCCACGGCCAGCAGCGCACCTGGATGCTGCAAAATGTGCCCTACCGCTACGACTGGGCCTACATTCTCGAAGCCGACGAACGCATGACGCCGGAGCTGTTTGCCGAATGCCTGGAGGCGATCGCTACGGCGGACAAGGTCGGCTACTACGTGGCCGAGCGGGTTATGTTTATGGGCCGCTGGATTCGGCGCAGCACCCAGTTTCCTCGCTATCAGCTGCGGCTGATGCGGCGGGGCCAGGTTTGGTTCGACGACTACGGCCACACCGAGCGCGAGGTAGTCGAGGGGCCGACCGGCTTTTTGCGTGAAACCTATCCCCACTACACCTGCAGCAAGGGGCTAAGCCGCTGGATTGATAAGCACAACCGCTACTCGACCGATGAGGCGGCAGAAACTCTGCGCCAGCTAAAGGAAGGCCGCGTTGACTGGCGGGCTTTGTTTTGGGGAAAGTCTGAGGTGGAGCGCCGCCGCGCCCTCAAGGATCTCTCGCTGCGGCTGCCCTTGCGGCCCCTGGCCCGGTGGTTTTACATGATGTTTATTCTGGGCGGCTGGCGCGACGGGCGGGCGGGGCTAGCCTGGTGTACCCTACAGGCGTTTTATGAGTACTTAATTGTGCTTAAGGTACGGGAACTCAACCATCCCGAGTACCTGACTGGGGTACAACCCTGTCAGGATCTTGCTGGGCTGAAGGACTTCCCTGCTGACGTTTCCACTGCTGACGTTTCCACTATGGAAAATAGTGCCGTCTGAGTAAGTGTTGGCGGCGGCTCTCCAACACCGCCGCTTACTGCATGAGCAAGGTGTAGCCCAAAATCGTGGGACAGAGCCAGATCTACCGCTGGGGACATTTCGATTGTCCCCAGACCCCCTCGACCAGGAACCGTCGCCCTCATTGGGGCGCAAACGTAAACTTGGTCACCCTGGATCCAACGGAAGGTTTGGCCTATGCATTGCTAAATTTGGAGGGTGAGTCGGTCGCAGTCTGGAGACTACCGTTTAGAACAAGAACCAAAACCCTACCCACCCACTTATCGACTCACCCACTCCCCTGCGGCGCTATCGTAGAAAAATGAGCAAATACAGGGTAGGACGGGCCTCAGCTCCCAATTCTAAGAAGAAAAAGCCGTGGCGGAATTTGGGTCAGTCGCTGGGCATGTATCGCTATGGGCAGCGGGCGATACAGCTGGTGTGGCAGACCGACTGGCGACTGACGATGGTTCTGGGGTTGCTAACCCTGATTGCGGGGCTGCTGCCTGCTGCGATCGCCTACGTCGGCAAACTGATTGTCGATGCGGTGGTGGTGGCGGCCCAGTCGGAGCTGGTGGCCGATCGCCAAACAGCGCTCATGTATTTGGCCTTGGAGGCAGTGCTGGTGGCGGTGCTGGCGGGCACGCGCCAGGGGTTGGCCCTGTGCCAGTCACTGCTGCGGGTGCTGCTGGGGCAGCGGGTGAATATGATGATTCTCGAAAAAGCCCAGACCCTGCCGCTGACCTACTTCGAAGATTCTGAGTTTTACGACAAGATGACCCAGGCCCGCAGGGAGGCTTCGTCGCGGCCTTTGAGCATGGTCAACCGCACCTTTGGGGTGGTGCAAGATGCGCTGTCGCTGCTCACCTTTGGCGGACTGCTGCTGCAGTTTTCGGGCTGGGCGGTGGTGCTGCTGGCGGTGGCTACCCTGCCCGCCTTTATTGCCGAGACTCAGTTTGCTGGGGAGGCATTTCGGCTGTTTAAGTGGCGATCGCCCGAAACCCGGCAGCAAATTTACCTAGAGGCGCTGCTGGCCCGCGAAGACTTTGCCAAAGAGGTAAAGCTGTTTGGCCTTGGGCCGCTGCTGATGCAGCGCTACCAGGATATTTTTCAGCGGCTGTACGCCGAAGACCGCAGCCTGACGGTGCGCCGCAGCGGCTGGAGCTACGGGCTGGGGCTGCTGAGTACGGCCTCGTTTTACCTGGCCTACTGCTGGATTGTGCTGGAGGCGATCGCGGGCCGCATTTCTCTGGGCGAGCTGACTATGTACCTGACGGTGTTTCGCCAGGGGCAGACCACCTTTGCCAGCTCCCTGACCGCGATCGGCGGCATGTACGAAGACGGACTGTACCTGTCTAACCTCTACGAGTTTTTAGATCAGCCGGTGCCCGCAGAGGTGGGAACGGCGGTGCGAGGCATTGACCCCAGCGACGGGCTGCGGTTTGAGCAGGTGTCGTTCACCTATCCGGGCAACGATCGGCTGGCCTTAGATGAGGTTTCTTTTCACCTCGAACCGGGCGAAAAGATGGCGATCGTAGGCGAAAACGGCTCCGGCAAAACCACCCTAATCAAGCTGCTCACCCGGCTCTATACGCCGTCTCAGGGCCGTATTTTGCTCGATGGCCGCGACCTGCAGGAGTGGGATGCCGAGATCTTACAGCGGCGCATTGGCGTGATCTTCCAAGACTTTGTGCGCTACCAGTTTAAGGTGGGCGAAAACATCGGCGTCGGTGATGTCACCGACTTTGAGGATGCCCAGCGCTGGCAAACCGCCGCCAAGAAGGGCACCGCCACCGAATTTATCGAGGCGCTGCCCGACGGCTACGATACCCAGCTGGGCCGCTGGTTCTTTGGTGGTCAAGAACTCTCCGGCGGGCAGTGGCAAAAAATCGCTCTCTCCCGCGCCTTTATGCGTACTGAGGCCGACATTTTGGTGCTCGATGAGCCCACTTCCGCCATGGATGCCGAAGCCGAAACCCGCCTGTTTGAGCAATTTCGCGAAGCCACCCAAAACCAGATGGCGATTCTGATTTCGCACCGCTTTTCGACGGTGCGGCGAGCCGACAACATCATTGTGCTGGCCAACGGCAGGCTAATCGAGCAGGGTAGCCACGAAGAACTGCTGCGCCAGGATGGTCGCTACGCCCGCCTGTTTACCATGCAGGCCGCTGGCTATTTGTAGGTGACACAGATCCCAGGGTTCTACCCTCATAGACCAACCCCGCAAAAGTCTAAAAGAACCCTGGGATCTATCTTGTTGACGAACCAACGTATGGATGGGCCTGACTATAGATAGACACGGCAACAGTCAACCTGAAAGTGCTATAGGCTAATGACTGTAGACAAATACCGGGAGAAAGGGACGTACAGGCCATGTTAACTGACTTGCAACAGCGCAAATTGACCAAGCTATTTAGCATGTACGACTCCGACTACACCGGGGTGTTGGTCAAAAAAGACTTCGAGCTAATGTTTGACAAGCTCTCTACCCTGCGTAACTGGTCCCTGCGATCGCCCCGCTGCCTGATCCTGCAAGACAAGCTGATGCGCAAATGGCAGGGGCTAGAAAAGAAAGCCGACACCGCCCACAACAAGCAAGTTTCCCGAGCCGAATGGCTGGCCTACTACGATGACGGTCTATCTGATTCTGAGCCTCGCGCCGAGGAAATTCTCAGCCTGGTGGAGATCATCTTCGATGTCTTTGACCAGGATGAAGATGGCAAAGTCAATCAGGCCGAATGGGGGCAGCTGCTAGCCGCCTACAACGAGTCGCCGGTCTATGCGCCCCTGGTGTTTCCAGCGCTAGATGCCGACCAAGATGGCTGGCTCACCAAAGCCGAGTTTTTGCAGCACTTCAGCGCGTTTTGCTGTAGCGACGATGCCGCCAACCCGGCCAACGGCATGTTTGGGCCTTACTAGTCACAGAGAGCACTGTACCGATGAACCAAGCCCTCTCGACAGAAACCCAGCGTTTGACCTTTGAGGACTATCTGCGCCATGACGATGGCACAGATACCCGCTACGAATTGGCGAACGGAGTGCTGGTGGAAATGCCCCCAGAAAGTGACGAAAATCTCAGCATTGCCAGAAAACTGCTGCTAGAACTGATTCAGCACCTACCGCCAGACCGGGTCGTTTGGGGCACAGAAATTGAAGTCACCGGACGCCGCGCCACGGGCCGCATCCCCGATTTGCTGGTGCATACCGAAGCCTCAAAGGCCGCTGTGGCCGGGGCAACTCGCGCCACTATTACCCGCGATATGCCACCCCCGGCCCTGGTGGTGGAGGTGGTCAGCCCGGGTCAGGCCAATCGGGAGCGTGACTACCGCTACAAACACACCGAATATGCGGCACGCGGCATTGCGGAATACTGGATTGTTGACCCAGAAACCCGACAGGTGACGCTGTGCCTGTGGGTAAACGGGCAGTACGAAGACCAGGTCTACAGCGGGGCCGAACCGCTGCAATCTACGGTGGTACCAGGGTTTGAGCTGACGGCGGCGGCGATTTTTGAGTGAGTGGGAAGGCATTGTTCACAGCTCGCAATCGTGTTGTAGGCAATTCCTTCGGATAGCTTCGCTAACGCATTGCGATAACCACCCGTTGCATTGGCAAGTTACGACCCCGCACGGCCATAACCACAGCGTGATATTGATAATCGCGCTGTGGTTATGGCTTTGCTGCTGCTGGCAATGGCTCATCGGGCAAGCTGACTTCTATTGCCGGATTGGTCACGGTTTGGCTGTAATGCTCTACCGTGATACCCACCGGGCGGCCTTCTCCATCCAGGTCAATGATGAGATTGTCATTAGTGAGCCAGTGTGAGTTGAGCGGGGCGTTTCATTAATCGCTCCATTTTTTTTGGGTGTCCAAACCAGCTCCATGGTCGTCCCTGGGGCATTTGGCGATCGCGGGTTTCGGCCACATCGGTCATAGTGCTGTCGGCAGCAACCCAGCCACCGCTGGCATCGGGAAAATCTAGCTGACAATTCTCACATTTCTTTCCGTTATAAAACCGAATTGGGCACCAAAAAGACTAAACATTCCTCAGCATTTCTGCGCCTAAAGAATACACTCCGGTCATCCAGTCGCAGTCGAGATACCAGACTAGATCGTGCCTGACCAAGCCTTCAAATTTTTGCCGACTTATGTTGATCCATTCGCTTTGACGAGCAGCGGGTAGAGCAAGACCGCCCAGCCAGCCAGCGGCTATGCTGCCCCCAGGGCTAGGACTCAACACCGCAAGTTAGTGCCGTTGGTGACTGTGGCCATTCCACGACCATGGTCAACTGTCTTTACCCAAAGCTCCTGGCGCGCCTGCCAAAGTCCGCTGCGGCGAGCAGGTGATGATCATAATTACCAGCGTGAGAATGTAGGGGGCGGCGTTGAACAGGTAGTAATACGAGTCGATGCCCACCGACTGAAAGGCTGCCCCTAGCGCCTGGGCACCGCCGAACAGCAGCGAGGCCCACAGGCACTGCCAGGGCTGCCAGCGGGCAAAAATTACTAGCGCCACTGCCATCAGGCCCTGACCGCTGGAGATGCGCTCGGTCCACACGCCAGGGTAAAACAGCGACAGACTGGCTCCGCCAATACCGGCCAAAAAGCTGCCCCCCACGATCGCCGCCATCCGCACCCAAAAAATTGAAATTCCCATCGCCAGGGCCGCATCGGGGCTGTCGCCCACGGCCCGCACGTAAAGCCCCCAGCGAGTTGACTTAAAGAACCAGCTCATCAAGGGCACGATCGCGACCCCCAGCAAAAACAGCGGGCTAATTTGCAGCGCCGACTGCACCTGAGGCAGACTGCTCCAGCTACCCGCTGGCAGGGTGGGCAGCTGAGGTGCCTGGGGCTGAATGAAGGGCTTGCCCAAAAAGTTAGCCAGACCGCCGCCAAAGATAATCATGGCAATGCCCACCGCCACGTCGTTGACGCGGGGCTGCTGCGACAGCCAGCCGTGAATGGCTCCTAGCCCTGTGCCCGCTAGCCCAGCCGCCAGCACTCCCAGCCATGGCGCTAGAGTGGGGCCCACGATCCCCGAGCTGAGGTAGGAGACAGCATAGGCGCTCATTGCCCCCATGAGCAGAGTGCCCTCTAGGCCAAGGTTGATTTTGCCGCTTTTCTCGGTCAGACATTCCCCCAGACTAACCAGCAAAAACGGGACGCTGCCCCGCAGGGTGCCCGCCAAAATGCCCAGGGGTACGCCCCACCAGCCCAGTGCTTCGGTCGCCATTACTTATCCACTCCCCTACTCATTCACCCATCCACCTGTCTACTCATCTATCCCCCTAACTCCCCTACACCGAAGCCACCGCTGCCTCAGCCTGGGCCTCTCGCTCCTGGAAGAAGGCAAAGCGCCCATAGAGCGATTCGCTATAGAGCACGCAGAGAAAGACGATTCCCTGGAACACCAGCACGGTAGCATCGGGCAGATCGTGCGATCGCTGCAAAATTCCTCCCGCCGCCAAAATGCCGCCCAGCAGCACCGACACTAGCACCGTGGCCAGGGGGTTGTGGCGGGCCACAAAGGCCACCAAAATACCCGCGTAGCCGTAGCTCGACACAATCGCCTCGTTCAAGCGTTTTTGCACAGCGGCGACCTCGACCATGCCCGCTAGCCCGGCGCAGGACCCGGCCAAAAAGCAGACCGCCAGGGTGAGCTTGCCGACCGGTAGCCCGGCGATGCGGGCGGCCCGCACGTTGCCCCCGGCGGTGCGGGCGGCAAAGCCAAAGGTGGTGCGCTGAATCAAAATGTAGGCCAAAGCCGAGGCCACCAAACCGTATATCAGCCCCCAGTGCACGCGGGTGGCGGGCATGGTGCCCAACCAGGCCGAGGGGTCAATTTCAAAGCTAGAGGGCTTGCTAACAAAGTCGGGGTCACGCATTGGCCCCTGCACCAGGTGGTTCATCAGGGCGATCGCAATGTAGTTCAGCAGCAGACTGCTAATGGTTTCGTTTACCCCCCGATAGTGACGCAGCGCTCCCGCCGCCATAATCCACAGCCCCCCGGCCACCAAACTGCCCAGGGCCATGGCCAATAGCACCAGGCCACCGGGCAGCGACGCCCCTAGCCCTAGCCCTACCAGCACCGCCGCCAGGCCGCCGATCACCAGCGCCCCCTCGTTGCCAATAATCACCAGGCCTAGGCGAGCGGGCAGAGCCGTGCAGAGAGCCGTGAGCATCAGGGGTGAAGCCCGCAGCAGGGTATTTTGCCAGGCGCTCCAGCTGCCAAAGGCGGCTCTATAGATAGAGCCGTATACCCCTAGGGGATTGGCCCCGGCTAGGGCGCAAAATGCTCCAAAGATCACCAGAGCGGCCAGCACTGCACCTATGGGTAGGGCTACTGCCTCCAGCGATCGCCGCCAAGTTGTCGTAGACGCCATGGGCATGCCTTAGCTAACGGAACCGATTACGCCTTCAACAAAGTAGTCCATCTTTTCTAACTCGATGTTGTCGGTTTTCAGCGCCTGATCGGCCGGGAGAATTTCGTCACCCGTATTGGTCTTGAGTGGGCCTTGGTAAATGACCAGTTCCCCAGACTCAATACTGGCCACAGCGGCATCGCCAGCGGCCTTGGCTTCATCACTCACCGCCGGGCCGTAGGGCGACAGCTTACAGAAATTGTCCGCTAGTCCGCCCCGCAGAATGTGAGGAATATCCCCCGCCATCACGGTCTTACCCGCCATGAATTCTTTGGCCAGCCCGGTGTAAATGCTCGACCAGTCCCACTCGGCCCCGGTGAGGTAGCCCTCGGGAGCCAGGGGGCTTTGATCGGCGTGGTAGCCCGAGGCAAAGACCCCGCGCCGCTCAGCGGTTTCCATCACCACCTTGGGGCTATCGACGTGGCAGGTAATCACCTCAATGCCCTGGTCGGCCATGCTGTTGGTAGCCTCAGCCTCTTTCACCGGTTCTGCCCACTCGCCGGTAAAGATTACCTGGGTGGTAGCCGCCGGGTTCACCGATCGGGCTCCTAGGGTAAAGCTGTTAACGTTGCGCAGCACCTGGGGAATGGGCTTGGCCGCCACAAAGCCCAGCTTGCCTGCCGGGCTCATGTGAGCCGCCACCACCCCAGCCACATACTGGGCTTCGTCGATGTAGCCGAAGTAGCTGGCCACGTTTTTGGGGTGTACCCCCTCCTGGTAAAGCCCGCCGGCGTGGAAAAACTGCACGTCGGGAAACTCTTCAGCCATTGCCAAAATGTGGGGATCAAAATAGCCAAAGGAGGTGGGAAACAGCACCTTGGCTCCGTCGATTTCGATCATGCTGCGCATGGTCTCAGCTACGGCGGTGGTTTCGGGTACGCTGGCCTCTTCTACCAGGCGAATGCCGGGTACATCGGCGACCATGGCCGCTGCGCCCTCGGCGTGGGCCTGGTTGTAGCCAAAGTCATCCTTAGGGCCGACGTAGATAAAGCCCACCACCATTTCCTCAGGAGCCGCACCCTCAGCTGCAGCTTCCCCATCAGTGCTAGGCGACTGGGCGCAGCCGGTACCAAACTTGGCGGTAAGACCAAAGGCGGAGGTGGCCAGCAGCCCCCGCATCACCTGCCGCCGCGAAAAACCAAAAGAACGGTTGCGATCGCTCATTACTTACAACTCTCTCCAATACAGGGGCAGAACAATACTAGTGCTAGAATCACAGCCCTGCATGCGAACCGGACTGCTGCTCAGGCCAACTCAATTCGCAAGTGGCTGCCCTTGGCTTTACACCATCCTTTAAGAATTGGTAAAAGCCTCTGAAGTAGTTGTATCAAAAACAACCGTTTGTTGCATTCTTCGCCACTATCCTCGGACAGAGATTGGTAAAAGCAAGGCCCCAACACTGAGACGCGTTGGGGCCTTGCCTTTTATTAAAGTAAAGAACCAGGCCGATCGATTTATACGAAATCCGATTTGGTAAACCCCGATTCATAATTAGGAATCCTGTAGGGGCGTAGCATGCTACGCCCCTACGAATCGAGGGTATTCATTCCGGATTTGATATTAGATGTGCTGCTCTAGTAGCTCGGCGATCGCCCGGTGCTCTACCGGCGGCACCAGCGGGAACTGCTGGCGGGTGTCGGTAATCAGCCAGTCGAGGGCGGCGGCCTTCATGTCGATAGAGGCACCGGTTTTATCGACGCAGTAGCGGCCAAATACCAGCTTGTCGACTAGGCGCACCCCAGGGCCAATCCGCGAGTACTCAAAGATCACGCTTTTATCGACAATCGCCCCGCTGCAAATCGCGCAGTTGTTGCCGATGGCGCTGGGGCCAATAATTGTCGCCCCGTCTTCGATGTGAGTCATGCCGCCAATGTAGACGGGGCCTTCAATATTGACCTTGTCCCAATTGGCCTTGACGTTGAGCCCGGCGTAGACGCCGGGACGAATCTCTTGACCGGGAATATCGACCAGGTTGACCACGTCGGTAAGCACGTCTTGAATGGCGCGCCAGTAGTCGGGCACCTTGCCGATATCGACCCACTCAAACTCCATGGGAATACCGTAGAAGGGGGCATTGGTTTCCACCAGCTTAGGCAGCAGATCGCCGCCAATATCAAAGGAAACCCCCGACGGAATGTAGTCAAATACCTCGGGTTCAAAGATATAGATACCGGTGTTGATTTCGGTGCTGAGCGCCTCTTCCACCGCCGGTTTTTCCTGAAATGACTGAACCCGGCCTTCGTCGTCGGTGACTACAACACCGTAGCTGGGCACCTGCTTGAGGGGCACGGTTTTGGTGATAATGGTCGCGATCGATCCTTTTTCGCGGTGGCGGCGCACGGCCTCGGTGAGGTCGAGGTTGATCAGCGCGTCGCCGCAAAGCACCACAAAGGTGTCGTCAAAGAAGGGCGAAAAGTCTTGAATTTTGCGCATACCCCCAGCAGAGCCAATGGCGTCACCCACCAGTTCGCCATTTTCTTCGATGCGGCCTTCAAAGGAGTAGGCCAGCTCGACGCCAAAGCGCTGCCCATCGCGAAAGTAGCCCTCAATTTCGTTGGCCAGGTGGCTCACGTTTACCATGATCTGATCGAAACCGTGCTGGCGCAGCAGTTCGAGCAAAAACTCCATCACCGGCTTTTGCATGATCGGAATCATGGGCTTGGGAATGGTGTAAGTAATGGGCCGGACACGGGTGCCTTTGCCAGCAGCCAAGATCATGGCTTTCATACAAATAGAATCCTTAATAGGTATTGGGGTATAAATCTGCCGCAGAGCAGGTTTGGTGAGCTAGGGAACGACCGACTGATCTCGAAAAAAGCCGAGACTAGAGCCCAATTGGGGGCTGGCCCTCTTGGCTCTGACTTTGACCGTCGCACTTGGCCATGCTAGCAGTGGCTCCGGTCGGCGCATTGATAACTCGACCCGCCTTCAAGGAGTTATTACACTTTGCTTTAAAATAGCCCTCCCAACCCCGAAACGGTAGCCGCCCTCACACACTTAAAGTCTAGTCAGGCAGAATAAAGGCCGGTAGCTCGGCGTCTGCCTCTGTCAAGGGAGCGCGGTTGAGGTTTCTGACCCGCAAATCGGCGTAGAAGGCCTCTTGGTTAAGTTCTACTTTTGACTGGGCCGAGAGAAACAGCAGCCCCCAAAACACCCCCACCTTCTCGTGCACCGCAGCGGCGTGGGGGGTCGCAAAGTCGTGGGCGTCTTCAAGATCGGCGGGTTTGAAGGTGGGCCACTGCTGCAGTAAAAGCTCAAAGTCGATCCACATCATGTCTTCCCCAAACTCGTCCCAGTACTGGTCGAGAAAGGTTTCGAGGGCGGCGGCAATTTCTGAGAGGTTTTCCTGGTGGGCTAGCTGGGCGATCGCGCGTACCGCCTGGCGCTGGGGCTGGGGCCTGGCCCGCCGCGCCCGCAGGCGAGGGGTATGGTCGGCCATTACCGTGGCCATAGTTTCGAGCTGCTGAATTAGCTCGTGCAGGGTGACCTGCCGCCGCTGGGGAGCAGGGGCGACAGCCCGGCGGTGCAGGTGCCGCTCCAAGTTGCGGGGCAGCGGCACTAGCTCGGGTATTTCCTCTTCCCAGACCTCTTCGGGGTTGGCTTCGGCCTCGGCTTCGGCTTCGGTCCGCACCATGGTGTCGGCCTTGAGCAGTACCAGCATGGAGGCGTAGAGAAACCCCTGCCCCGACTCGGACAGGTTGGCCTCGTAGGGGGTGCGGCCCTGGCTGGCCAGGGTTTCAGACTGGGCCTTGAGCAGCGACAAAAAGCGATCGATCACGTCGATCACCTTGACATCCCACGGGTCGATTTCGCCCTGATCGGCCAGGTCGATGAGAAATGCGATCGCGGTTTGAGCCAGGGATGACGACATGGGTAAGGCCGATAGGCTGCCAAAAACAGCACTTTCAAAGACAATCAGTGCTTGGATTGCGGGAATTTGCCCTATATTAACGAACTATTCCCCAACCATTCGGCCAACTTACCCACGTCAAACCTACTGTGCAAAGGCTTCGCCCCCCTCGCCACTGTCGGTTTTGGCAGCGGGCAGCATTAGGCTCTGCTCTTCGAGTTCGACTTGGTAGCGCTGCACATCTTGCTCTAGCTGCTGAATACGCACTTCGCGCTGCTGCATGTCTTTACCAAAGGACACATAGCCCTGCACCTGAGCCCAGACGCTAAACACCCAGGCAAACACGGCCCCAATACCCATGGCCATAATCAGCTCTACACATAGAGGTGCCTCGACATCGATGCCGGGGGCGATATAAATAATCACGGGCTCGGTGTTTTCAATGCCAAATAGCACCAGGGCTAGGGCAATTACAAAAATAACGACGAAATTTATCTGCCGCATGGCTCTGGCCTCAAAACACTAGGTCAACATTGCAAATCAATCCCAAGTCCAGCTGGGAATCTGGGGCTTGCCTACGGGCAGACCCTCACAGCTAGACTTGTAAGCTTTATTTAACCAGGCAGTCTTTAGTTTTGGCGAAAGGTTTTTGCCGATTTAAACACTCGATAGCGCAAACCATAGCCAGCTAAGACCAGGGCCACAATGCCTAGCGTGCCGAGGGCAATGGCGTTGGGTAGCCAAAACACGGCGTCAAGATGGGTTATTTGACCCGGCTGAAGCTGCCAGACGGCCCCGGTCGCATCCTGGCTCAGGGGTGGGGTGGCGGTGGGGGCAATTTGGGTTAGCCCCCAGGGCACCCGCAGGCGAAAGCGCAGATCGGCCCAGGCTGGGGTCGTCGCATCCTCCTGATTGACGGGTAGATCGCGCAAATCGAGAGTGTAGGTGAGGTGAGTGCGGCTGACGAAAACCCAGCTAGCTTGCTCTACGCTCAGTTCAAAAGGCACTGGCCCCCAGCCGGGCAGCTGTAAATGGGTGGGGCTGGTTGGCGTACTGGCCGAGAGATTGGGGGAATTTTCGCCAGCGTCGGGGGGCAAGGCCTGGGCGGTGTCTGGTGCGGCTGCGAACAACTGCTGGAAGCGATCGCCCAAGTCGCGGGCGGTGCCAAAGGGCACGGCTAGGGTCACTGTTTGAGGGCTCTGGCGGAGCTGGCCACCGAGGGGACGCGATCGCGCCTTTAGATCCTCCAGCCAGGGCTCCAGGGTGGGCTGGGCCAGGGCAGCACCGCGATCGCTGAGATCGATGGCCTGCACAATTTGGCCGTGGGTCTGGTGATCAAAGCGCAGGGTAAGGTCGTAGCGCAGGCAGCCGCTCAGCAGCAGGGGCAGCCAAAGCAGCACGGCCAAGCGCCAGAGCAGGCGTTTACCAGACCCGATCGGCCTCGGGGCTTTGAACCGTTGTATTACAGTGGTCTGCGCCAAAATCCTACCCCTGCCTGTTACCGTAGCTCTGACCAAGGCTATACCATTAGAGCGTGAGCTCCAACGGTAGCCGGTAGCGCTGTATGACTAACCTTTCTCCTGCTCCCACAACTGCCTGGCATACGGTTGGCATCGACGCAGCCCTGAGCCAGCTCGATAGCCATGCCGACACTGGCCTTAGCGCCCAGGCGGTGGTTGAGCGTCGCCACCAGTACGGCCCTAACGAGCTAGAAGAAACCGGTGGTCGCCCCGCCTGGCGGATTTTGCTCGATCAGTTCACCAACATTATGCTGCTGATGCTGGTGGCGGTAGCGGTGGTGTCGGGGGTGCTCTCCTTTAGAAATCAGGAATTTCCCAAGGATGCGATCGCGATTTTTGCGATCGTCATTCTCAATGGCGTGCTGGGCTACCTGCAGGAGAGCCGGGCCGAAAAAGCCCTGGCCGCCCTAAAGCAAATGGCGTCCCCCAGCGTGCTGGTGCAGCGCGACGACCGTTTGCAGGAGGTGCCCTCCCAAGACTTGGTGCCCGGCGACATTATGCTGCTGGAGGCGGGCGATCAGGTGGCCGCCGACGGTCGCCTGCTGGAGGCCGTTAACCTGCAGCTGCGCGAGTCGGCCCTGACCGGTGAAGCCCAGGGCGTGAATAAACAGGCCGCCCAGACCCTCGCCGCCGAAACCGCCCTGGCTGAGCGCAAAAACCTAGTCTTTGCGGGCACAGAAGTCGTGCAGGGGCGGGGTCGTGTGCTGATTACCGGCACCGGCATGAAAACCGAGCTGGGCCGCATTGCCGCCCTGCTGCAGGGGGTCGAAACCGAGCCGACTCCGCTGCAGCAGCGCATGACCCAGCTGGGCAACGTGCTGGTCACCGGGTCGCTGACGCTGGTGGCGATTGTCGTGGTTGGGGGCGTATTCTTTGCGGGCTGGGAGGCCTTTGAGCGCTTGCTGGAGGTGGCCCTGAGTATGGCCGTGGCAGTGGTGCCCGAGGGTCTGCCAGCGGTGATCACCGTCACCCTGGCGATTGGCACCCAGCGTATGGTGCGTCGCCACGCCCTGATTCGCCGCCTGCCTGCGGTCGAAACCTTAGGTTCAGTCACCACCATTTGCTCTGACAAAACCGGCACCCTGACCCAAAACAAAATGGTGGTGCAGCAGGTGCGCACCCTGAGCGAAGCGCTGCAGATTACCGGCGAGGGCTATGCTCCCGAGGGCGATTTTTTGAGCGACGGCAATCCGATCGACCCCCGGCAGAGCGCAGACACCGGACTGCTGCTGCTGGATGGCTTGCTGTGCAACGACTCGGTGCTGCAAAAGGAAGCGGGCGACTGGGCGATTATGGGCGACCCCACCGAGGGAGCGCTGGTGGTGATGGCGGCTAAAAGCGGCCTAGATCGTCACCGTCTGGGCCATGAACTGCGGCGGATGGTGGAGTTTCCGTTTTCCTCGGAGCGCAAACGCATGAGCGTGGTGCTCAGCGGCGTAGAGGCGTTGAAAACTGACCTCACCCTGCCTAGGGAGGTGGTTCAATCGCCTTACCTGATGCTGGCCAAGGGGTCGCCGGAGATGCTGCTAGACTGCTGTACCAGCCACCTAAAAGGGACAGACCGGGTGCCGCTGGGTGAGCAGACGCGATCGCAGATTCTGGCTGACAATGCCGCTATGGCTGCCCAGGGGCTACGGGTGCTGGGCTTTGCCTACCGTCCCCTGGGCGAAGTTCCCGCCGAAGGTAACCCCGACGGGGCTGAGCAAGACCTGGTGTGGCTGGGCCTGGTGGGCATGATCGATGCCCTGCGCCCGGAAGTGCGCGTGGCGGTAGAACGCTGCCGAGGGGCAGGCATTCGCCCGATGATGATTACCGGCGACCACCAGCTCACCGCCATGGCGATCGCCCAAGACCTAGGCATTGCCGACAGCAGTGCCCAATCCCTCAGCGGGGCCGATTTAGAGAAGATGTCGCAGGCTGAGCTAGAGGCGGCGGTGAAAACGGTCAACATCTACGCCCGAGTGTCGCCCGAACACAAGCTGCGAATTGTCAAAGCGCTGCAAAAAGACCACCAAATCGTAGCCATGACCGGCGACGGCGTCAACGATGCCCCTGCCCTCAAGCAGGCCGAAATTGGCATTGCTATGGGCATTACCGGCACCGACGTCAGCAAAGAGGCCAGCGACATGGTGCTGCTCGACGACAACTTCGCCACCATTGTCGCCGCCACCGAAGAGGGCCGGGTGGTCTACACCAACATTCGCCGCTTTGTGAAGTACATTCTGGGCTCCAACATTGGTGAGCTGCTCACCATTGCCCTGTCGCCGCTAATTTTGCCAATTTTGGACGTGCCCCTGACGCCGCTGCAAATTTTGTGGATGAACCTGGTCACCGACGGCTTTCCAGCCCTGGCCCTGGCGGTGGAACCGGCCGAACCCGACGTGATGAGCCGCCCACCCCACGACCCCCAGGAGAGCATTTTTGCTCGGGGGCTAGGAGCCTACATGCTGCGCATTGGCGTTGTGTTTGCCACTATTTCGGTGACGATGATGGTGTGGGCCTACCACTGGTCGCAGCAGGGCGGTGACCCCGATCGCTGGAAGACGATGGTGTTTACCACTCTCTGTCTGGCCCAGATGGGCCACGCGATCGCCGTCCGCTCTAGCACCCGCCTGACCATAGAAATGTCACCCTGGTCAAACCCCTTTGTGCTCGCCGCTGTGCTGTTAACCTGCGTGCTTCAGCTCATGCTGATCTACGTCGATCCGCTGCGGAACTTCTTTGGCACCCACCTGCTCAGCCCCTTTGAACTGCTGGTCTGCTTCGGCTTTAGCACCCTGCTGTTTGTCTGGGTCGAAGCCGAAAAAATCTACCGCCGCCTCCGAGGCAAAGTCGTGAGGGATTAATCCATCTACCTACCTACTTTACCCTCAGCCCTCTCAATCGCTTGATCTGCCGTCGCCGTCCAGTCCACAATGCCACCCGTGCCGCGCTTGGACACCGCCAGCGCGGAACAGGGTTAAATCGCTAAAATCTTACCCCGCAGCTTCGCTGGCGCATCAATGCCGTAGCGGTGGAGCCGGGTCGGCACCAGGTCGTAGATCTGCGCGCCCTCCAGCACCTGTCCACCCTGGGGTGCTTTAGGGTCGTAGAAAATCATTAGGCCCAGCGGCGCATGGTTGGCGTCGTCTGGGCTGGCGTCGTCTGGGCTGGTGTCGTCTGGGCTGGTGTCGTTTTCGACGGTGTAGAGACTGTTGATACCTACGCTGCCGACCGATCGCCAAGCCAAATTGTCCCACAGACGGGGAAAATTGACCGCTCGTCCGCCGGAGATTGCCATGGAGTGGTAGTCGCGATCGCGCCGATTCCTGAACCCGTAAATACCCAGCTCACCGGGGTCGCGCCCGGTCATCATGCAGCTTCAGGCGGGCACCGTAATGGCGGGAATGCTGCTCTCTAGCCTGCCTTAGCTGCCCGCAGACATCAGCCGCGACAGGTTGGGCAAATCGTGCCGCCACTGGCCAAACACCAGGCCGGGGGCCATACAGTCGAGGCCAATGATCAGCAGACGAGGGGTGGGCATGGTTATTGCCTACAGCGCCCCTTCGATCTGGGCGTTGAACCCATACACCCGCCGTTCCCCGGCCAGCGGCACCAGAGTTACGTCGCGATCGTCGCCCGGTTCAAACCGCACGGCGGTACCGGCGGGGATATCGAGCCGCATGCCGCGAGCCGAGTCGCGATCGAAGCTGAGGGCCGCATTCACCTCAAAAAAGTGAAAGTGGGAGCCGACCTGGATGGGGCGATCGCCCGTATTGGCCACCGCCAGCGTCACCGTTGGCTTGCCCGCATTCAGCTCAATTTCGCCCTCGGCGGGCAGCAGTTCTCCGGGAATCATAGGGGGCCTCCTAGGTTGGCAATCAGATCTTGACGCTTTTGCTGGAGCGATCGCTCGACTCGGGGCAGGGTTTCCTCTAGCTCGCGGCGGGCGATGCCCTCGGCCCCGGCCTCCAGCAAATGGTTGAGAGCCATCAGATGAGCCGTGTCGAGGGCGGTTTCCGCCGGTACTTTAACAGTGGGGAGCACCCCCGTACCATCCCAGTTTTTGCCGGTGACAGGGTTGATCGCCTGGCCAGTGGGCATAAACACCCAGAAGTGATCGTGCAGGCGAAAGCCGCGCCCAGGGTTAGCCCCACCGCGCGTGGTTTCGCCCACCACCGCCCCGCGCTTCAGCACTTGCAGGTTGTAGGCAAATTCTTCCGCCGCCGAAAAAGTCTCGGGGCTGGTGAGGGCAAAGACGGGCTTATCCAGATAGCGCTGCCCCGGCACGTAGGGCACCGTCCACCACTGATGAGTTTCGTCGGTTTCGCTCCAGTACAGATCGTTGAGGTGAATCGGCGGGTGGGCCGGAAACAGGTAGCTGCACAGCAGCGCCACCGTAGCCGGAGAGCCACCCTGGTTGTGGCGCAGGTCAAAGATCAGGGCATCGGTGTGGGCCACCAGGGTCATCGCTGCCGCCAGAGATTCCCCGGCAAACTCGGGCGGCTCAAAGCTAAACAGCTGAATGTAGCCCACGTTGCCCGCCAGCCGCTCTACTTTGTTGAGGTCGAAGTTGCGGCGGCGGCTGGCCTGGTACTGGCGCTCTAGATCTCGGGGATCGGGGGCAGCCTCGGGGGCGAGGTGGGGCAAGGGTACCGGGCTAAAGTGCAGGCGCAGATTGCGATCGCCGCTCATGTCCTGAAGCTGGGCCGTCAGCGTATCCGCCAGCTGCTGCCCACCGGTAATGTCGCCGTAGCCCCCTGATTCTAGGCGCTGCTCAATATCATCCTGAATTTTTTCCGTCACCTCAGGAAACACATAGGCATCGAGTTGGCTCACCAGCGCTGCCAGCACGGCCTCACGGTCGGCGGCAGCCAGGCTCATATCCTGAGGCGAGGGATTAGCGGCAGCAGCCATGGGTCGTCCTACCGAATGGGATCGTGAACCGTCACTAGCTTAGTGCCATCGGGGAAGGTGGCCTCCACCTGCACATCGTGGATCATCTCGGCCACCCCATCCATCACGTCGGCCCGGCTGAGCAAGGTAGTGCCGTAGCTCATCAGCTCGGCCACGGTGCGCCCGTCTCGCGCCCCCTCTAAAATAGCCGCCGAGATATAGGCCACCGCTTCGGGGTGGTTGAGCTTGAGGCCCCGGTCTTTGCGGCGCTCGGCCACCAGAGCAGCGGTAAAAATCAGCAGCTTGTCTTTTTCCTGGGGGGTCAGTTGCATGGGGCAAAGGTAAGAATGACGGGGCACCAGCGGAGGTCACGGGGCTAACCGTAAGCTTTCAAGGTTTTGAGCGGCTTGTCAACTAAAGACTGAACCATAAGGCTCTCCGCTTTGAAAGTAAAGCTTAAGCCGCTGTGATTGGCCGTAGAACTAAGCTAGTCTGCTCTATGAAAAGCCCTGCGAAATAGCCTTGCAAAGAGGAGTTCTGGGGTCGTTACCGGTAATTTACCTATGCCTGCCCCCCTGCTTGAGATTTTGTCCGACAAGCCTGCCCTGGTGCAGCGGGCTTTAACCCTGGTGACAAACGCTATTCGCAGTGCCGTGGCCGACCACGACTACTGCACCCTGGCCCTGGCCGGGGGCAGCACCCCCAAACCCCTCTACGGGGGCCTGGCCGAGCAAGACTTGCCCTGGGAGAAGATCTACATCTTTTGGGGCGACGAGCGCTATGTGCCCATCGACCACCCCGACAGCAATGCCGGTATGGCCAAGGCCGTCTGGCTCGACCGGGTGCCCGTTCCGCCCGATCACATTCTGGTGACGCCCACCTTAGGGGGCGACCCAGCGGCCTCGGCCAGGCAGTATGAGGCGATGGTGAAATCGGTGTTTGGCGGCCTCCTCCAGGGCACCTCACCGGATCAGGTGCCCCAGTTCGACCTGATTTTGCTGGGCATGGGGGATGACGGCCATACCGCCTCGCTGTTTCCCCACACGGCGGCGCTGGCGGTGAGCGATCGCCTGATTACCGTGGGCAACAAAGGCGACGATCCCCGTATTACCTTTACGGCACCGCTGATTAACCAGAGCCGCCAGGTCTTGTTTTTGGTGGCAGGGGCCGACAAGCAAACGGCCCTGGCTCAGGTGTTTGCCCCCAGCGGCGACGACCATGCCTACCCCTCACGGCTGGTGCGGCCCCAGGGTGAGCTACGCTGGCTGCTCGATCGCCAGGCCGTAGGCGATTTAGATTTGGCAGCCGCGCCGCGCTCCTGAGTACCGCCGAGGAGAACTCAATAGGGGCGGCACTCCCCTCTGAATTGCCCTCAACCTAGACTATTATCTAGGCAGTAGATTCCCATATCTGGTGGCGGTGGCGGCTGGGGTTAAAAGTAGGTCGGGGGCTACCAGACTCTTCTATGATTGAAACCTACAGGGATCGTTTTTGATTGAGTAATGTGATTACCCTTTCGCTGCTACACCCTCTCCACAAAACCCCGGTTCAAAGCTGGTCCTTTGATCAAGAGACTGTAATTTGCATTGGTCGCTCGACCGATAACAATGTGGTTCTCTACAGCGCCGTTGTCTCTCGCCACCATGTTGAAGTTCACCGCACCGACAGCGGGTGGGCGGTTAAAAGCATTGGCACCAACGGCACCTACCTCGACGGTCGCCGGATTACCGAAGTAGTGGTGGAAGACGGCATTGTGATTCGCCTGGCGCGATCGGGGCCCAACATTCAAATCCACGTCTCTGAAGAAAAGCGCGACCCGCTCAAAGAGCTGTTGATGAACCGCCGCCGCGCCGAAGAAGCTAAGGAGGCTGAGAACGGCACTCACAGCGAACCCCACGAGGGCTCAGAGGGGTTATCTCGCCAGACAACGGTTATCAACCCCGCAGACGAGCCCAAAAAAGAGTGACCGCTTGGGGTGAAGCGTACAACGAACAAAGCCCTGCGATCGCAGGGCTTTGCCGTAAAACCAGGCTAGAGGGCACCCGTGAGCAAGTCGGCCTTATCGGTTTTCTCCCAGGTGAAGTCGGGCAGCTCGCGGCCAAAGTGGCCATAGGCTGCCGTTTGCTGGTAGATCGGTCGCCGCAGATCGAGCATGTCAATTAGCCCCTGGGGCCGCAGGTCAAAGTGCTTGCCGACCAGATCAGCGATCGCGCCATCGGCAATCTTACCCGTGCCAAAGGTGTTGATCGAAATCGATGTCGGTCGAGCCACTCCAATCGCGTAGGACACCTGAATTTCGCAGCGATCGGCCAGGCCCGCCGCTACAATATTTTTAGCCACGTAGCGGCCCGCGTAGGCCGCCGAACGGTCTACCTTGGTGGGGTCTTTGCCCGAGAAGGCCCCGCCGCCGTGGCGAGCCATGCCGCCGTAGGTATCGACAATGATTTTGCGCCCCGTCAGGCCGCAGTCGCCCACCGGCCCGCCAATAATGAACTGCCCAGTGGGGTTGATGTGGTACTGCGTACCGGCGTGCAGCCACGCGTTGGGCAGCACCGGCTTGATGATTTCCTCCATTACCGCTTCGCGGATATCGGCCTGGGAAATATCGGGGTTGTGCTGGGTCGAGAGCACCACCGCTTCGACCGCCACGGGCTTCAGGTTCTCATAGCGCAAAGTTACCTGACTCTTGGCATCGGGCCGCAGCCAGGGCAGCACGCCGTTTTTGCGCAGGTGGGCCTGCCGCTCCACCAATCGGTGGGAGTAGTAGATGGGGGCAGGCATAAGCGTATCGGTTTCGTTGGTGGCATAGCCAAACATCAGCCCCTGGTCGCCTGCGCCCAGGTCTTTATCGGTAGCGACATCGACCCCAATGGCAATGTCTGACGACTGCTTACCAATCGCGTTGAGCACCGCGCAGGAGGCCCCATCAAACCCCACATCGGAGCTGTCGTAGCCAATTCCCAAAATCACGTTGCGAACGATGTCTTCGAGATCAACATAGGTATTGGTGCGCACCTCTCCGGCAATCACGGCCATGCCGGTTTTAACCAGGGTCTCTACCGCCACGCGGGCGTGCAGGTCTTCTTTGAGAATGGCGTCTAATACGGCATCGGAGATCTGATCGGCCATTTTGTCAGGATGGCCCTCAGACACCGACTCGGAGGTAAAAATGCTGTACTCGCTCATGGAATAGGCCCAACCAGTAGCAATAGGAATAAGGGCGGAGTCAGCCGGGGCTGATTCGCATTCCAAAGTTTATCAAAGTTTAGCTAGAGCACTGGAATGAGTCGGGCGGTAAACGCGACTCATTCCAGTGACCGCCCTGGATAGTTAGCTAATCAAAGCCCCCGGTGCGGCTCCATCGGCTAGCCCCTGAGCCTTTTGCTGCATGGTCTTGAAAATGTTGTAGAACCCGTTGGCTCGCGATGGCGTGAGGCTAACGTCGAGCTGGGTGTCTTTGATGAAATCGGGGCTGAGGGCGACAATTTCGTCGGGGCTGAGGCCATTGAGGGCTTTGATCAGCAGCGCCACCAAACCTTTGGTAATTTGGGCATCGGAGTCGGCCTGGTAGACCACTTTGCCATCGACTAAATCGGCGACTACAAACACCTGCGACACACAGCCCGGCACCTTGTTCTCAGAGGTTTTGCACTCCTCGGGCAGGGGGTCAAGCTTTTTGGCAAACCACAGCAGCTGCTCGTAGCGACGCTTGGGGTCGGCGGCCTTTTGAAAGCGGGCCACAATTTTTTCAATAGACTCAGGGCGATCGGCGGGCATGGATGGGTAGAGTGGGGAGAGGTTCCTTGGTTAGTCTATCAATCAAAAGGAATCGTTAGGGCGGGGCAGGTGGTGGCTAGACAGACGGCGCGCAAGATCTACTGCCAATCAGGATGACCAGCTACGATGAACTCACCTAAAATCCTGGCTCACGATGTTCATGACCCTCGACCTGCCGCCCTACATTGAAGAGCTTATTCATCTACGCGCCGCTGCGGCTGGCCAAGATGTTCAACACACTGCCCTGTCCGTACTTACACAGGGCTGAGCCTTAAAGACGACGACTTCTTCGCCGCCTTGGAAGGTATTCAGCAGAGACTCAAAGACTTTGAGCGGGGAGATTTTTCGGCATTGCTGAATTAAGGGATAATTCTGAGGCATTTTGAACGAGCCTTCAATCGGTTCAGCCTCTGAATCAGCAACGCCGCACGATCAAAATTCTCCACGTCCTTGGCTACACCGACCCCAACGACTGGAGCGAACCTATTCCTGTGCCAGCCGGTCAGGCCAACAGGCGAGTTACCGCTGCGCTGTATTCCTGATAAGACTTGACGCCGGTTAGGGTCTCTAGCTGTTCGCCATGCTTAAAGAACATTACCGCCGGTATCCCTTTCAGCCCAAACCGCTTAGTAATCTGCCGATTGGTATCAAAGTCTATCTTCCTAACCGCGACAGAATCGCCGTAGGCCTCAGCCAGTTTATCGATCGACGGCGTCACCTGCTTGCAAGAGCCACACCAAGATGCCATGCAATCGACCACCAGCTGCGCCTCACTGGCTAAAAGCGCATTCAGTTCGGCTTCATCGCGAATTAGTTTAGCCGCACCGGTTTCTTCTTGGCCCAGCTGAGCCAGGTCTCGCGCTACCTCAGCAAACGATAGGCTGGCGTTGATGGTAGTTAGCCGTGTTGGCCTGTCAGGGCCGGTCTCCGCCCCTTGCTGCTGAAAATATTCAAGTATTGGCTCTAATGACTGCTGAAAACTCTCTAAACGGTCTCGGATGACCGAAATTGGCGGCTTTTCACCGCTTTCATTTAAAAAACGGATGATTAAAGAGTCTGTCTTTGCTTTGAGATAGGCCACCATCGCTGGTGGCTGGCCCACCGCTGACCACCACTCATCAAAGGCCTGAGCCTGGGCCAGCGTGCGCGGAAACCCGTCTAAAACCCAGCCTTTGAGCATGGTATCGGGCTGCTCAAACCGCTTGCGGATCAGCTTCATTACCAGCGCATCGGGCACCAAGTCATCGGCTTCTACAAAGGGGCGAGCCTCAAGGCCAGCGGCGGTCTCTGCGGCGATCGCCTCCCGCAAAAGCCTCCCCATAGAAACATGGGGCACCTGCCAGCGCTCAGCTAGGGCAGCAGCCTGTGCCCGCACCCCCGCACCAGAATGGCCTAAAAGGATAAATTGCTTAGTTTCCATAGAATGGAAATATCCACTCCCACTGTTGATTCCTACGTTCATCATCTAGGGCAAAACACCCAAGCCTGAGTTTTTTAAACTCATCTAAAGGCAGTTAACGGTGAGGCGGGCAAAAAACTGCTCTTCGAGTACCGTGGTTACGGGTGGCAAAAACAGCTTTTCATCGAACCCGCTCCGTCGCTATGGTGCCTACGCCACCTCGTATCTACTGTCTCCCTGCCACCGATGCTCCTGTGGTGGCGGTATTTCGGCGTGGCCCCAGCCAGTGGGTCCACGTTGGCAGGTGGGATCTGGCCCAAAACCATTATGAGCCAGGGGGCTGGCTACGGGGGCGAATTTTTCCGCGTCGCTCCGACCTTTCCCCCGATGGCCGCTGGCTTTGCTACTTTGCCCACAATCCCAACGCCCGCTGGGAGCATGGAGAAGCCTACATCGCTGTATCTAAGCTGCCGTGGCTTACCGCCCTTTATGCCTTTGCTACCTGCGGCACCTGGACTCGGGGCTACTCCTTCACGACGGGCCGGAGCAGTAAAGGCCCGAAAGCTGCCCCAATGCCAATTCCCTATGAGCTAAAACCCATCCCGATTGTGCAGTTTGCAAATGAACGGCGGCGAGGTTGGATAGAATCCCCGGATTCGCCCCCTCGGAGTACCGGTGGTCACTGGGATGAAAACCGCAACGCCAGGCTGCAAAAATCGCAGCCTGGCGGCAAGTATCTGCTGCGGGTAGAAAGCCTAGGCCGAGCTGGCGGCGAGTTTGGGTTGGGCCAGGCAGTAGATGGCCTGCGGGTGATATATGCGCTGGAATCTAACCGGGGCCGGGAAAGTTTAGATGATATGCAGTGGGCCGACTGGGATACCTATGGACGGCTGCTGGTAGCTACTCGCAGCGGCAAACTACAGGTGCGGGAGTTGCAGAAGAATGCCTCTAAAGTGGTTTTTGAAGCCGACCTATCTAGACTGGTACCCGAGCCAGTGAAAGCTCCCGACTGGGCTCAGCGGTGGTAAGCAGCAAAATTACTCATGGCGTGGATATCAGTCGGGCAGAGTCTTGGGTAAAGTGGACTAGCTGTAAGCTTTATTCAGACGCTTGACCGTCTCGCCGCCCCAGTTCATACACGCCACAGCCCATAGCCGAAATCACCCCAAAGCTCACCGCCCAGCTAGCGCCCAGGGTTAGCGTCAGGCCGTAGTAAGTTAGCCCACCCAGCAGCAAAAACGGCACGATGCTGAGCAGCGATGCCGCTGGAGACCCAGCCCCCAGCCAGCCCTCAAAGGTGTCGATCAGGCGATCGGCCAGGGGTGAAAAGCCCAGGTAAAATGCGATCGCCCACAGGGCGGTACCGGCAATCGTAGCGGTGTCGAAGGTAACGGGCAAAGACGGCAAAACGGTTACCGGAGTAAAGCCAGAACATTAGCCAGCAGAGCAGCCTGGGGATCGCTGCCTAAAGCTGATCGCGATCGGGACGATAGTCGCGCGGCGGCGGGCCGGGGTCAAGGCGGTAGCGATCGTTGTACTCGCTGCGGCTCTTGGGGGGGCGACGACGGCGCACGCGATCATCGGTAGGTCGGGGGCCGCTGCCGTAGTAAGGCGGGCCATCGGGGCCGTCTGTAGGGCGATCGTTCATGGGAGGGCGATCGTTCATGGGGGGGCGATCGCTCGGGCCGTCATTGGGGCGCATGGGGCGACCGTCGCCGTAGACATCTGGGGTATAGGGAGGGCGACCACCTGGCTCACCGCGCCCCTCCAGCATGGGCCTGGGGCGATTGTAGGGGTCGGAGGGGCCGTAGTCGCGACGATCGAGCTCAGCTCGCAGGTTGGTGCGGTTATCGGGCGCATAAACCGGAGGCCGACCACCTCGACTGGGCGGTCGGTAGCCACCGCTGTAGTCTCCGCCGTCTCCCGGCGGGCCAGAGCGCAGCGTCACGGGCGTTCTGGAATTAATGTTCTGAATCATCAGCGATACCAGCATGCCCACCATCAGCATTTGCTGAAATGAGGGAATGATGTCCATCGTCAGGTTGCCGAGTAAAAACACCCCGGACAGCAAAAACAAAATGGCATAGACCTTATCAGAGTCGCGCTCGTAGCCGGGCTTGAGCCGGTCTAAGAAGAACAGCGCCACGCCGCAGATCACCATAAAGATGCCCAGCAGCAGGGGGACGGGGGTACCAAAATTCACGGCAAGTTCCTCTTAAGACGCCTCTGCCAACCAAACACGTTAATTCTAGCTGACTTAACGAAAAAATCGGGAGCGCCCGCAGCGTTCCCGACCACAAAGCCATCAAGTTGAGCCTCCCGGCATAGACCCAGGGGGCAAACCCTTGACTACTGACGCTGAATCTTATCGCGCTGGCTAACAAAAAACAGGAAAGCACTAGCCGGTACAACGATAATCACGGCCCCGGCCAGAAGGCTCAGCAAGAAGTTGGTTAAAGACGGTGTCATATGCCCTTGTCCTGATAATGATTTAGACAAATTGTTACTGATCATTATTGATCAAGTTACGCCTTCTGCCCATAGCTCTATGCGGGCGATCGCAAGTTATTTGCCCCGATCAGCCGAGCCGGGCCCAGCCAAAAGCACTCTGGCGTCAAGAATATGCTGAGTAAAGCTTTAGAATT
Organism: Nodosilinea sp.; assembly: GCA_049646445.1. Classification (GTDB taxonomy): domain Bacteria; phylum Cyanobacteriota; class Cyanobacteriia; order Phormidesmidales; family Phormidesmidaceae; genus Nodosilinea. Next base: position 44,391 of record JBARVV010000032.1, read on the forward strand.
GTACATAATTGCAACGGCGAATTTTTGGAGGGTTACCGTGGCCGCTACACAAGTATTGAATATAGGCGTAAGCCTGCTGCTGGGGCTGCTAACCCTGCTATTTATCTTTCGCATTGTGCTCAGCTGGTATCCCCAGGCCAACCTCTCTAAGCTGCCTTTTGCCCTGGTCGCCTGGCCCACCGAACCGCTGCTTGCCCCCATGCGCAAGCTAGTACCTCCCATCGGCGGCGTAGATATTGCCCCGGTGATCTGGGTGGGCATTGTCACCCTGCTGCGCGAGATTTTGGTCGGGCAGCAGGGGCTGCTGCGGATGATTGGGTAAATGGGTGGATGGCAAAAAAACACCAAAACGCTATTTTACGGCCATCATCTCGGCGACAAAATTGGTGTAGACATCACCGCTAATAAAGTTGGCGTTTTCCAGCACCTTTTGGTGAAAGCCGATGGTGGTGGGGAGCCCAGTGATGGCGCACTCCCTGAGGGCGCGGCGCATGCGGCTAATAGCGGTAGGACGATCTGGCCCCCAGACAATTAGCTTGCCCACCAGCGAGTCGTAGTAGGGCGGAATTTCGTAGTCGGTATAGACGTGAGAATCCATGCGTACGCCCATGCCGCCAGGGGCCAGATAGCCGCTAATGCGACCGGGGTTGGGGCGAAAGTTGTGGTCGGGGTCCTCGGCGTTGATGCGGCACTCGATCGCATGGCCGCGAATTTGAATGTCTGACTGGGTGAAGGGGAGTTTCTCGCCCTGGGCGATGGTGAGTTGGGCAGCGATCAGATCGATGCCCGTAATCATTTCGGTAACGGGGTGTTCTACCTGAATGCGGGTATTCATCTCCATAAAGTAGAAGTTGCCCTGGCTATCAACCAAAAACTCGACGGTGCCCGCTCCCACATAGTCGATCGATTTCGCCGCCAGCACCGCTGCTGAACCCATTTTTTCGCGCTGGTCTGAGGTGAGGCGAGGGCTGGGAGCTTCTTCGAGCAGCTTCTGGTGCCGCCGCTGAATCGAGCAGTCGCGTTCGCCTAGGTGCACCACATTGCCGTAGCTGTCGGCCAAAATCTGAAACTCGATGTGGCGGGGGCGATCGATAAACTTTTCCATGTAGACGCCGGAGTTGCCAAAGGCGGCCTGGGCCTCGCCCTGGGCGGCCATAAAGGCTTTAACCAGCTCAACCTCGCTGTTGACCAGGCGCATACCGCGCCCGCCGCCTCCAGCGGTGGCTTTGATCATGACTGGGTAGCCAATTTCGCTAGCGACTTTGTAGGCTTCGGTCTCGTCGGTGAGCAGGCCGCCGCTGCCGGGCACCGTGGGCACTCCCACCTCTTGCATAGTCTCTTTGGCAGTCGATTTATCGCCCATTCTGCGAATGGAGTCGGGGGAAGGGCCAACAAAGACAATCTGGTGGTCGGCGCAGATTTCGGCAAAGCGAGCGTTTTCGGCCAAAAATCCGTAGCCAGGGTGAATAGCACTGGCATTGCGTGTGAGCGCAGCGGCAATAATATTGGGAATATTGAGGTAGCTTTTTTGGCTGGGCGCTTCGCCAATACAAACGGCCTCATCGGCTAGCTGCACATGCAGGGCGTGGCGATCGACCGTGGAGTGAACTGCAACGGTGGCTATGCCCATTTCTTCACAGGTCCGGAGAATGCGTAGCGCAATTTCTCCCCGGTTGGCAATCAGAATCTTGGAAAAGCGCATGTACGTAGGGCAAATAGCAAGAGACCATCGAATTTTGGCGTTAGCAGCCTAGCCAAGCAATCCCAGCCCACTACTGCAACCAACCATAGTCAGCATCATACGATGATGACGGTCGCTGATTCTATCACGGTGTCAGCACGGCGCTAGCGCGACAAAAATTGCTGAAGATGTGCCCTTACAAGGGGACCGTTATGGTTTACTCTTATATATCTGAGCTAGTGCTTGGGCGACGACTTCCCTCAGTGCGCCCGGCTGCTGCTCAGAATATCACCAGCGGATGTGGTGGAATTGGTAGACACGCACGCTTGAGGGGCGTGTGGCTAACGCTGTGCGAGTTCGAGTCTCGCCATCCGCATTTAAAATCGTGTTACGCCTAGTTTGAGCTATGTGTAACTTCACCCATAAGTTGGGCGAGTATTTATCTTGTGCTTCAAAAGTCTAACGTTCACTTTATGCTTCAGAGCGGGCGACGCCGTGACGTAGGCGTAGGTATAGATCGGGTTGATGATAAAGACTCTGAATAATTTCATTGCGGTCTTTAAGACTAGCTGATGGCGATTGGCATCGATGGAATGTTACCCACACCCTGGCGATCGCGCTGGTTTTTTTGCTGCCTACGCCCGCTGCATCAGGTACAGGGCAAACAGCAGTCTCAGTCTAACCGGCTAGAGCAGGCCAAAGCCTAGCCCAGTGCCACACTGTGCTGCTAACAGGTGATAGCTAGCTGAAAACCCCGGTTGACAAGCGTTTTGAAGATCGCAGGGCCAATTGGCTACAAACCCTGCTGCACAAGGGTACATAGAGATTCATCTCCTCTTCCGCGACCAGTGCCGGGCCAGAAGCCGAGTTTCTCGGGGGTGGGTAGGGGTTATATGCCCCCGGGCAAAGAAACCCGGTTTCTAAACTCAGGGTTTTGAGAAACGGTAACCATTCTTACTTGCAACCAGGGCGCGATTAGACTAAATTACTGAGCTAAGGCTGTGTGCGTGCAGTCTGAACTTCCCAAGAATTTGGTCAAACGCCACTGGAAGGTGTTAGAGCACCAACCAGCGGCTGACCCCTTCGACAGAACCGGCTGTCTCGGAGGCTGAGGCTATTATTGCTCAGGCCGCTCTGAACTGCACATGTCTAGGGTGGCTAAATTTTTGGGTTTCTTCCCCGTCATCTCATCGGAAAGGAACCCGATTATGTTGTGTTTTACCCATCAAGACCTCCGAGTTCTTCAAGAACTCGGAGGTCTTGATTCCCTGCGCCCTGCAAACCCAGAAGCCCAGCCGGGGCGCGCGCGATTGCGCCATTTGGTGATTGGCTCGCCAGAGGGAGTGCGATCGACGATTAACCTGCTGCATGTGTTGACCTATGCCGAGCAGCGAGAGTGGAGCCGGTTGGTGACAATACCGCCGTCTGGGATTTTGATTACCCCAGAGCAAGGCGAGGTGTTTAGTCTGCTGAGGCGCGATCGGCCAGTAGATTGAGGCCACTCTAAGGGGTCAGGTGCCAAGGGGTCAGGTGCCAAGGGGTCAGGTGCCTTTACTGCTGCGATAAGATAACTGTC
>JBARVV010000033.1:0-52206 GCA_049646445.1 Nodosilinea sp.
ATTGCCAAACGATGGACTCGGCCCATCAAGAACTGGAGAGCCGCGCTGTCACATTTTGCTATCCTGTTCCCAGAACGCTTCAAACTCTGAACCGTTACAGGCTTACACAAAAATCTGAACACTCTCAAATAGCCCATCCTGGTGGTAACTCTCTCATTGCTCAACCTCCCAATCCTCAATCTGTAACCTATCAACCCGCTCAAACTCCCGTGTATTGTGAGTCACTAAAGTTAGGTTGTTCGTTAAAGCGATCGCGGCAATCTGCAAATCATAAGACCCAATCGGAGTCCCTGCGCTTGCGAGGTTTGCCCGAATCCGCCCCGCTAACAAAGCCGCTTCATCCTCAAACGGCAGCGAGACAAACCGAGCTAGAAATGCTTGCTGCCGCTCTAGTGTCCGCTTCGGGTTATTACTCCGACAGGCACCATAAAACAGTTCCGCCTTCACCACAGAGCAAACGGCAATTTCTTCAACAGGCGTCGCTAACAGGCGATCGCGCACCGACGCTGAGCGCCCATTTAGATACATCACACAAACATTCGTATCCAGCAGATAGCGCATCTCTACTCAAACGCTCCCGCCAGGTCTTCATCGAGCGCCGCTGAAATCCCCGCATCATCAATACTAATGGGGTCATCCGCACAGATGCCATAGAGATCTTCTAACGACAGCACTGCCGACGTATCCACTGGCGCAGCTTGGTAGATCACCATCACTTCCACCTCTCGATCCGTCAGCCCAACCGGAATTTCAAGATGCAGAATGCCATCTTGCCCCACCCGTTGGCGTACCTTAATGCTTTCCATCACGGCGGCTCCCTCCTAATCGACTTCCTCACCCAATTCTTGCAAGATGCCTTGCAACTCAGCTAAAGCGGCCTCTAACTCATTTATAGCTTCTCGGGCCAGGGTAGCCGGTTCTGGTAAATCACCCTCCTCCTCGTTTCGATCGCCATTCAGCCAGGTGATATCTAAATTATCGCCACGCTCAGCAATCCACTCACGGGAAAAGCATCGGAATTCTCCTTCTTCACCCATATCCTTGCGTTTAGCAAGACTGGCAGCACTGCCAAAAGGATCCGTACCAAAGGCCGATTCAAACCCCTTAAAGTAATCACGGGTTAAAGCCGTGCGCTTACCAAACTGAGGCGCACTTGCCCGCAAATCATAGACCCAGACTTCTCTCGTATTCTCCTTTGTCTTCTTGCCACGGGTAAAAAACAGCACATTGGTCTTTACCCCCTGAGCGTAGAAAATACCCGATGGTAGCCGTAAAATCGTGTGGAGGTTGCATTTATCCATCAAATCGGTACGGATTTGCCTCCCCACATTGCTCTCAAACAGCACATTGTCAGGGAAAATCGCTGCCGCTCGTCCTCCAGGCTTCAGCCCCAGGTAGATATGTTGCAAAAAGCAAAGCTGCTTATTGCTGGTCAGAAACTCAAAGTCTGGACGTTCCGGCACACCGCCGCCCTTTTTGCTGCCAAAGGGCGGATTCGTCAGGATGAGCGATGCCTCCGGCAGTGCTCGCCCCTCCGGTGAAAGCGTGTCACCATAGCGCATCCCGGCCTTTGCAGGATCAGACTCCACGCCGTGGAGCATCAGATTCATGCAGCCCATGCGGAACGTGTCGGGCACAAACTCCATACCGTAGAAAGTATTGGTTTCATACTTCTTCTTTTGGGCTGGCGTCCAACTCGCTGGGTCTTCATGCTCCCGGATATAGCGATTGGCCGAGATCAGAAATCCCCCCGTTCCCGCCGCCGGATCTTGAATCACATCCTTCAGCGTCGGGCACATCACCTGCACCATGCTGTCGATCAGTGCTCGTGGCGTGAAATACTGACCTGCCCCAGCCTTAGACTCATTCGCGTTTTTCTCTAACAGCCCCTCATAAATGTCTCCCATGCCCTCTTGCTTGGCGTTATACCAGTCGAGCTTGTCAATCTCAGTAACTAGGGTATTGAGGGTATTGGCCTTTTTGATGGCGGTGTCGGCCTCGGCAAAAATCTCTTTGACGATTACAGAGCCTTCGCTGCCCAGATGCTTGAGTAGCTGCTTGTAAAACTCAAGCTGCTTTGTCCCTTCATGAGCTTCGAGGTCATCCCACCGATACCCCTCTGGCAGCTGATGCTCAATATCAGTCTCCTTCGCCATCTTCAAGAAGAGAAGATAGGTCAGCTCAGTTACATACTGGTGATAAACGATCGCCCCATCCTTCAAGATGTTGCAGAGGTTCCAGAGTTTAGCGACGATGTCATGGGTTGTATTGCTCATAGCCCTGGTATTTTACCCTTGCTTGGCCTTGGTTTCAGCCTGCCTATGAGCTTTGGCCCCAAGGCACCCGTCCCCCGGCCAAACACCCCCTACATCAAGGTTCAGGGGTCAGGTGCTTTTTTGAGCCATGACAATTATCTGGCGTAGCATCAAAGGCACCTGACCCCTTCGAGTTAATCCACTTGTCTGTCGCGCCTCAGCAGACTAAACACCTCGCCCTGCTCCGGCGTAATCAAAATCCCAGATGGCGGTATTGTCACCAACCGACTCCACTCCCGCTGCTCGGCATAGGTCAGCACATGCAGCAGGTTAATCGTCGCCCGCACCCCATCTGGCGAGCCAATCACCAAATGGCGCAATCGCTCGCGCCCCGGCTGGGCTTCAGGATTTGCCAGCAGCAGCGGACTGGTCGCCTCCCGGTTCTGGGCCGACGACACCAAATATGGCAAACACAACATAATCGGGTTCCTTTCCGATGTAACGACGGGGAAGAAACCCAAAAATTTGGCCGCCCCAGACATGTGCAGTTCAGGGCGGCCAGGTAAGATCACCTTAGCCTCCGAGACAGCGGTTCCTGTCGACGGGGTTAGCCACTGGTTGGTGTTAGTAGCACCTTCCAGTGGCGTTTAGCCAAATTTTGGGGACGTTCAGACTGCACGCACACAGCCTTAGCTCAGTAATCTAATCCAATCGCGCACCAGGCGCAAGTAAGAATTGTTACCGTCTACCAGAAACCTTGAGGTTAGAACCTAGTTTTCTTTGCCCGGCTGCATTTAACCACTGCACACCCCTGAGAAACCCGGGTTCTGGCCCCATACCCTTACTTTCGCCACTGGTAAGGTTCATCCGCCACCCCAAACCCTTCATCAGCCCCTGCAAACCCTTCCTTCGCCCCCGTGAACCCTTTATCTCACCCGCTGAAAGGTTCTTTTGATCGCTCGTAAGCAGCTTCAGCCTGCCCAAACCTTTCCTTCGCCCACCCAAAAGGTTCCTCCACCCACGCAGATCATCCTTCCGACCTCGCGTAAGCTTCCTCCAGCGCCACAGATCATTCCTCCACCCCCGCAAACCTTTCCTTCACGGATGCGAATCTTTCCTCCCAACCCGTGAATGATTCCTCCGCCCCGGCAAACCTTTCCTCCCAACCCGCAAATGATTCTGTCATCAATGCAAATCGTTGTTTTCATAGAGCAGAATCTTGTATTTGGGTCGCAAATGATTCTGCCATCAATCTTGAACGCCCCGATCCCTCAGAAAACTCAATGTTGCAGCGCACCCATCAACCGTTCGCCTGCACTATCTATTTCCCTACGCCGCCCAATTCATCTTTTCTTCATCAAAACCCATCATCTCTGGTCACAATCTTGCCAATTCTTTCAGGCTTAAGCCGTTTCTACTGGGCAATCTGCCTTTAGGCGAGACAATCAGATGCCAACCCCTGCCGTCGTCTCGGTTAACGTACTGCCGCAATTCAAACCGCTTCCCCAGGTCATCGCCCCAGACCTGCGACGGCTTTGCGCGCAACCCAAATTAACCCACTTATCCACCCCTCTTCAGGGCGTATCAATCATGAACACCGTTGACTTTTCCCGTCGCGTTCCGGCCAAAACCATTGAGGCTGATATCGATGCCTTCCACGGCATGAACTTCATCAAAACCTACATTCCCGTCCGCAGTGAAGCTACCCCCGAAGCGCTCAAAGCCGGTTACGACACCATGCGGGCCAAGCAGCAACAAGAGACTGAACTCCTGGCCGTGATCAAAGCCGCCTCCGATGCCGCTCGCCTGGCCGAAGTCGAGTTTCACGACATGGTGATGGCCATGAAAGAAACCGTGCGCGGCCAGTATGGCCCCAACAGCGACGAAGCCCAAGCGGTTGGCTACAAGAAAAAGTCTGAATACAAGCGTCCTCGCCGCCGCAGCGCCTAGACGCCCAATACTTCTTGATTTCACTCTTCAGAAGACCTGCTGGCATCACTAGCAGGTCTTTTTTAATCCCTGGGGGCTGTCATCACTCTATGGGTAGGCTTTTCACACCGCTGCGAACGCCTCGCTAGGCTGCCCCGCCAAATCTGGGAAAACATCGCGCACGGCGGGGTGAATGAGTTGACCAGTAGACACGTTTAGTCCGCCGCGCAAACCGCTGTCGGTGGCCAGGGCATCCATCCCCTGGCGGGCCAGCTTGAGCACGTAGGGCAGCGTGGCGTTGTTGAGGGCCTGGGTCGCCGTCCAGGGCACGGCACCGGGCATGTTGGGCACGCCAAAGTGCACTACCCCCTGCTCCACGTAGGTGGGCTGGCTGTGGGAGGTGGGGCGCAGGGTTTCGATACAGCCGCCCTGATCTACAGCAACATCAATAATCACCGAGCCAGGGCGCATAGTGGCAACCAAATCCTTAGAAACCAGGGTGGGGGCTTTGCGACCGGGCACTAGCACCGCCCCAATCAGCAGATCGGCCTGGGGCACCGAAGCAGCAATTTGGGCAGAGCTACTGTAGAGCAGCTCGACTCGGGAGCCAAATAGGGTTTCTAGGTAGGCCAGCCGGTCTACGCTGAGGTCAATAATCTGCACCCTGGCCCCTAGCCCGACGGCCATTTTGGCGGCTTCGGTACCCACTACGCCACCGCCCAAAATGACGACCGTACCGGGAGCCACACCGGGCATGCCGCCCAGCAGCACGCCCCGCCCGCCCTGCTGCCGCTCTAGGTAGCGAGCCCCAAACTGAACCGAAAGGCGACCGGCAATAATGCTCATGGGGGTGAGCAGGGGCAGTCTGCCGTCGGGGCCGACCACGGTTTCGTAGGCGATCGCGTCGATACTGCTGTGCAGCAGGGCTTCAGTCAGCGATCGCTCTGCCGCTAGGTGCAGGTAGGTAAACAAAATTAGATCGGATCGAAAGAACCCATACTCCGAAGGCTGGGGCTCTTTGACCTTGACCACCATCTCCTGGGCCCAGGCGGTGGCGGCATCGTCGACTAGCTTGGCCCCCGCCTGCTGATAGTCGTCGTCGCTAAAGCCAGACCCAGATCCGGCTCCAGTTTGCACCATCACCTGGTGCCCCTGCTGACAAAGGCTCTGCACCGCTGCCGGGGTGAGGCCGACGCGAAACTCCTGATCTTTGATTTCCTTGGGCAGCCCAATGCGCATAGTATTGCTCTGTATAGAAAATGACGGGGTCTTCCCCATCCTACTAAACCTGAACTGAGCGCGCAGTTGGCCTATGTTTTAGATCTGACCATTACATACCTATAACTGACGCCTACGGCTCAAAACTCCGATCAAAGCTCCGACCGCTTCGGCAGATACAGGGTAAAACAGCTGCCCTGGCCAGCCTCAGAGTCGAGGGTAATGACGCCGCCGTGGAGCCGAGCAATCCGCTGCGACAGGTGCAGGCCCAGACCGTGGCCCGAGCGAGCATGGTTGCCCTGGCGAAACCACTCAAACACAGCCTGCTGTTCGGTTTCGGGGATGCCAATACCGGTATCGGCAACGCTGATACATACCCAGTTAGAACCATCGGAGCCAGGAATGGCTACCTCATTCGGCGGATGGGACGTGGTGCCTATGGTGGCCGTCACACTGCCGGAGTCGGTAAATTTGATTGCGTTGCCGATCAGGTTGGTAATCACTCGGCGCAGTTCTAGGTGGTCACCCGGCACAATAAAAGCATCGGTTTCTAGCGTCGCGGTCCCTAAAGCGCCATTCTCTCCGGACGTATGGCCCAGTTCAGCACCCGTGGATCGCAGGTCGCTACTGCAGGCGATAGCCGGTACGGCATCGACCCAGTCCGATCGGCAAAGCAGGCAGGTGAGTCCTTTTTCGGCAGCCATCGGGGCTAGCTCCATGACCACCGCTTCGGTCAGCGCAAACACGTCAACCGGCGATAGGGTTAGAGCCTTGTGCCCTGCCTCGTGGCGGTACACCTCTAGCAGCGTGTTTACCATGCTGAGCAGGTGGCGGTTGCTGTCAACAATGTTGCCGATCGCATGCTTACCGTCGTCGGGTATGGGGCCAAAGGCATCGCCCTGGCAGAGCTTCAGCATGCGGTTGGCGGCCACTAGGGGAGTACGCAAATCGTGGGTGAGGCGAGCCACAAAGTCGTCACGCTGGCGAATCATCGTGGACTGGGCGTCTATGCTGCGCTTGAGACGAAGCAGCGATCGCACCCGAGCCCGCAGTTCGTTGACATCTACCGGCTTGCGAATAAAGTCATCGGCTCCGGCATCTAGCCCCTGTACTAGGCTCGACTGATCGTGAGCCGTAATCAGCAAAATAGGAATGTAAGGCAGGCTAAGGTTATCGCGAATGCGCTGGGTGACAGCATAGCCGTCAAGCCCCGGCATCATCACATCGAGCAAAATGACATCGGGTGGCGTTTGCCCCACTGCCTCCAGGGCCGCCTGGCCGCTTTCTACACAGGTGATGTGGTACTCAGGGTCATCCAGAATAGATTCAATCAGAAACAAATTGTCCGAAGAATCGTCTACGGCCAGGATGGCATAGGGCTCATGGGAAGGATCCGGAGGCATTATTTAGTTTAATACTATTCGGTGCAGCGCTCTCTAACCTATGGTGTTGCTAACTTAGGACACCGAGGGCTCACAATACCGGAAACCCCATGATTCCAACAGCATTAAATAACCTAATAGCGAGAGACTACCTTTAGAGATGCCACAGTAACCAGCCATCAGCCTCTATCGCAGGACAGAGTTCAGCTTTATCCAGCATGGTGAGTAGCACCTGGGGAAACAAAAACACCGCTCAATCATCCAATAGCCCACCCTTAGCTCTAGTGCCAAGGGTGGGCATGCCTTAGAGTATTGCCTCGGCCCTAGCAGCAGTTAAGAACTGGCGGCGACAATTTTTAGCTGGCCAATCATACCGGCTTCGGCGTGGCCAGCGATCGCGCAGTGCAGCTCATATAAGCCGGGGCGCTCGGGCACAAACACCCACTCTGCGGTCGCCTCCGGTTTCAGTTCTAGCTCGTGGATCGCGCCTTTTACTTCCACGCCAGCGGCCTGCACCTTCTGCGTCCAGATGCCGTCGGCAAAGTCTTTGGCGGTAAAGTAGTGCTTCTCGGGGCTAGGGTTGTCGAGCACCAGCTTGTAGCGCTGGCCTGCGACAAACTGCATCTGGTCGGGCTCAAAGCGCAGGTCGCCCGCCGCAGTGCCCAGGTGAACGGTGAGGGTGTCGGTTGGGGCCGAGGCCGCGATCGCCCCAGCCGGGTATACCGTGAGCCCCAGCGCTATAACCAGACCCAAAACTAACCCGGTTAGAACGTGCTGAAATCTTACCGCCAGCTGATTCATGACGCGTCTATCCCTACCGTTACACCAGTGCCTATAGGTACCCTAACGGCAAATCGTCGGGGTACACCGTCTTGAGGGATTCTATCGCGTGCTGGGTGTGTGGCCCCATAATGCCGTCGATGGCTCCGCTATAGACCCCGACTCGTTTCAGGTAGGCCTGCAGCGCCTTCGTTCGGTGCTGCAAATCGTGCCAGAGCGTATCGACCCAGGTTTGACCAATAGTGCGCCGCAGCTTACTCTGCTGCTGCTTGAGTGTTTCTTCGGGCAGCAGATCGAGCTGTTCGCCCACCCAGCCATCGGCCTCATCGAGCCAAAAGCTGAGCAGGGGGTCGTCCACCGCCTGAGCCAAAATATCGTCCAGCCGGGTTTCATCGTCGGCTGAGAGGGTTGGCTGCAGCGCCAGGGTGCAGTATTTGATTAGGTTAGAGCGGTGTTGCCGCAGCGCCTGCCCCAACCCGTCAAAGGGAATCTCCCCCTGCGCCTTCAGCAAAGCGACCAGCGTAAAATCGGTTGCACCGGGGCTCTCCACCATCAGCGGATCATCTAGAGGTGCCGTTGCGTGTTCTGTGTTCATTACTCCTCGCGTGCCTTGGTAGGGAAATGCAGAAAGCACAAGCCAACCGAGCCCCCAGCTGAGGTAAACCCGCTGAGATGCCCAGAGCGACAGCCAGCCAAACCGCCTAAGCAAACCGGCCTAGCGATCGCCGCGCTAGTGTATCAGTGACCTGAGAGGTGGGGCTGTGACAGGATAGCGTTACGGTTCTTAAGATCTTTTTTGGCGGTAGTTTCCGCAATGCCAATTGTCACATTGGAGCTGCTTATATCACTTGTTAAGTGAGTGATGCCTCACCTAACGCCAAAGGGAATATGAGCCAATCCGACGATACTAGTGGTTGTAACGAGTTCCGCTTACCCGCCGATGCTCCAGCCCAAGACGTGTTCGATCAGGCGCTGAGCGACATTCTCGGCCAAGGTAACCCCCATGCCTACCCGATTCTGAGCGCAATTCAGAGAACCCTCAATCAGTATCACCTCAACAGCCAGTACGAAGCCTACGAGATTCTGCACGAAGCCTACCTGCGGGGCAAAAAAAAGCTCCAGACGGGGGAGGTGATTCGCAATCCTTACGCCTGGCTCAAGGCTACCGCCTTCCACGTTATCTACGAACGCAAGCGCAAGCACCGGGCTAGTGTCACCGACCCCCAGGTTCTGGCGGCGGCGCTGCCCGACCCGCGCTTTAACCTGATGCAGCAGCAGATTATTATCGAAGAGCTTGACCTGCTCTATCAGGCGCTGCAGCTGCTCAATCAGGAAGACCCCGAAGCCACTTGCCTGCTCTACCTGCGCACCGTGCGCGACTGGTCGTGGAGCCAAATTAGCCAGTGGCTGATTGCCGAGGGGCACCCCGCCGTTACCGAAGCTGCTCTGCGCCAGCGGGCGTCGCGGGCGCAGCGTCGCCTGCGAGATATTTTTTGGCGCAGCCAGCAGGATTCATCCCTGGCTGCGCCATCACCGCTGAGCAAGCGAGGCCGGTAGCACGGCTAACCTGTGGCTAGGTGCCCCCCAGAGCGGCATGATGGGGGTGGCACTAGCACAGGAACATTTAGCCATGGATAACCTCTTGACACGGATGCGTAACTCCAAGCTGCTGGTGTGGGGCATTGTCGGTGCCCTGGTGGTCGGTATGCTGGTTCCGCTGCTGCTGCTGATACCTTGGCGCAACGAGGCCAGCCCCCCCGACAGCCCTGAGGCCCACCAGGCCGTCGTTACCGACGTGATTATGTCGATGGATCGGGCCAGCCTGATTGGGACTTCGGCCACGAAGGGCAACCCCAGCGCGCCCATTGTGCTGTTTAAGTTTTCAGATTTTGAGTGTCCCTACTGCGTCGTGGCGGCGGGCCATATGAAAGAGTTTGTGGGCAACCACGAAAACGATATTCTCTACGTTTATAAGCATTTTCCGCTCACCCAGATTCACCCAGAGGCAATGCCGTCGGCCAAGGCCGCCTGGGCAGCGGGGCAGCAGGGGCAGTTTTGGCTTTACCACGATGGCCTGTTTGTTAACCAAAACCGCCTGGGCGAAGATCTCTACATTGAGCTGGCCGAGGCCATGGGGCTAGATATGGAGCAGTTTAACCGCGATCGCGCCAGTGCCGAGGCCGAAACGGCTATTCAGAAAGACCTGGCCTTGGCCGAACAGCTCCAGCTCCAGGGCACCCCCTCCTTCATCATGAATGACCTGCTGATTCCGGGCGGTGCGCCGCCCCAGCTGTTTGAGGAGATCTTTAACCAGATCAACGCCCTAATTCAAGACCAGGGCTAGGCAGAGCAACAGGGTTGCAGCCTACGCGGCTGGTTTTCTGTCCACTGACTACAGCTCAGGGGCCAAGCATTGGACGTCATCGGACACTATGCCAATTCAGTGTGCCAGTTAACCGTCTGCCTCGTAAACACCGTCTAATTTGGGAGAGCAAGGGGGGCGGCGATCGCAGCGCTGACCCAGTGCGAGTACCGTAAATCTCTGCCAAATAAAGGCTTGGGAGATTTGCAGCATTTTCTTAACTGTTCCGCCAGTATCACCCACTACACAAAGTGTCATGGCCTCGCTAAAGGGTGCCTAGCCCCCAGCGCTACAACAGTGTCATGGCGAAAGCGAAGTCAACTGCTTCACCGCCATACCCATCCCGACCGAATGGCACTGACTCTCACATCGCGTTGGCCGTTAGGGTGGGCCTTTCACAACACAGTCAACAACACACAGTTTGCATTTGGAGAATGACCATGAAAATCCGTTCTATCGCCGCGATCGCTTTGGGTATCACCGCCGCTTCCCTAGCCACTCTACCGATGGCCGCTAACGCCCAAGACACCAGCACCGACTACAACTACGTCGGCGCAGGCGTCGGCATTGGTGATGACATTGGCCTCTCTATCAACAGCAAAGTTACCGTAGCCGACAATATCTCGGTGCGCCCCGGTGTGATCAGTGACCTCGACTTCAGCGACACTGGTGAAACCGTCTTCCTGCTGCCCGTGACCTACGACTTCAACGCCGTTACCAACAATGGTCGTCTGCTGCCCTACCTGGGCGGTGGCCTGTCAGTCTCTACCGAAGGCTCTACATCTGTCGGCCCTATGTTGACCGGTGGGGTTGACTACCGCATCACCGATCGCATCGTAGCCAATGGTGCTGTCAACGTGTCGTTCTATAACAACACCGACGTCAACGGCTCCGTTGGTCTGGGTTACACTTTCTAGGCCCTAGACCTCCTGCAAGTCAACCGTTATAAACCAGCAATTGAGGGATCGGTGGCCTGTCCACCGATCCCTTTTTTTGGATCTTGACCTCGCCTAGGACTTCTGAGGAAAAGTAGCCCGCAATCAATCACTTTCCTCTACCCCGTACTCTATAAACAGGTGAGCCATCGTAATTTCTAAGCTCTTCGCTAGCTGCACGACGTTCATCAGTGAAGGGTTGCGGCTGCCCTGATCAACATCCGATATATAAGTTCGGTGAAGCTCAGCTCGCTCAGCCAAGACTTCCTAAGAAATACCTCTGCTCCTGGTTATACTCTCCGGCCGCGATGTTTTGGCTCATTTTTAGCAGCTTGATGCGCTTTAGCCTTAAATGCGCCAGATGAGGCCCTGACTTGTCCATGGCACCCTGACCTGCCGCAAGAAAGCACTCGTCCCTTTCGCAGGAACGCCAGGTATACGCTGGTCTCACGGCCACACTCACACCGAGCACCAGCGCGAAACTCCCCAGACTCATCTCGCCACATCGACGTTACTGTAAGCAGGCCAACCGGACTGACCGACTTCCAGTAGGCAAGTTTCTCCTGTAGGCGTTGCTCTAAGGCCGCCTTGTGCTTTTCAGCTCGCTGCTCGGCTCTGAGGGTAAGCGCTAACGGGTCTCGCTGCCGAACAGCCTCTTCCAGGGCAGACGCTGCCAATCGCATACTCCTGGCAATCTCTCTCAGGTCTTCAAAGTCATACAAACGACAAATCGCGTCAACGAGTTGCTTGTCCGCTACTGTACGGGACGCGCTTTTCACGCTTTTCAGGCCGTAGAAACTCAGCACCTGCCGCACTCGCTCACGGGACACATCCATCGCGTCGGCGATCTCACCATTATTCCAGTCTTTCTGGTGTAGCTCGATGTAGCGCTTGTGACCTGGTAGCGCTTCTTCAATGGGCCTGACTCTACTGGGCATCACCACGAACTCACTCTCCTCCTCTTGTACTCTTTCCATCACAGGATCATAGCCGCTGACGACGAAGCCGATTTTTGAGTACCTGCCGTTTTATCCGCCTGGCGCTTTCGGATTTTAGCTTGGCTCACTTTCATGAAGCTGTCCTGCCGCAATTTCTCAAAAAGTGCTGACAGCCCACGAGCTATAGCTTGGGCTTCAGGCAGGGCTGGCTATTTGTCGTAGTCCTGATGCCATAGCTCTAATCACAGCGGGTAACGGAGGGATTTGCCCATTACCGCGCAACCGAGACATCAAAAATTGCCAACAGGATATCTATGGAGCTAAGCGGGTTCGAACCGCTGACCCCTTGCATGCCATGCAAGTGCTCTACCAGCTGAGCTATAGCCCCGAGTGCGTAACGCTTACGTTAAGCGCATCAACAATATTGACGTAAGGGGGGTGCTATCGTCAACCCCCTATTTCGTCACAGGTTTCGCCCCAATTTTTGTCTCACAGTAGCGATGAAGGGCAGCCATCCGCGATAGAGTCATGGAGAATGTAGCATTAACGTGGCGACAGCAATGGTTTTCCCTGGTTCTTCTCCTCCCGATACCGATGTGGTGCAGGGCATACTGCTTAAGCTGCGGCGCAAGGAAGGCACCTGGGTTGACTGGGCCCAGGGCTGTCAGGCGCTGCAAAAGGCGGGGCTAAACCCCCAGCAAATCTTTGAAGAAACAGGGTTTGAGCCCATTCAGCAAAATCAGATCGTGGTAGCCGAGCAGGTCTACCAATCGATGCTCAAGGTGGGTGTGGCAGACCCGACCAAGGCCCACTTTACCCGGCAGGGCAGCGATACGCTTTACGAATTGCGCCTGCTCTCCCAGGGCGATCGCGCCAGTACGGCTGACTTCGTCTTGCAGCACGGCCTCGACTCCGAGCACATGCGGGATCTAGTCAAGCCCATTAAAGAATACTCCTACCGCAAGGAAAACCCGCCGGGCTTTGGGGAGGGGCCGGGAGATGCGATCGCCTACCACTTCTGGAAGCTGGCCCGCCAAAACGATGACCTGCAAGACCGCTCTCGCCTGATTGCCCAGGGGCTGCGCTTTGCCGAAAGCCCCACGGCCCGGCAGCACATCGAAAAACTGTTGACCGACTTTACCGTAGTCAAAGACCGCCCCGCCCCCAGGCTGCCCCTCTACCGGCTCGAAACCGAGAGCGAGCTGCCCCGCGTGATCCCCGTGGTGGGGCAAATGCCCTTAACAGTAGATGACCTCAATGCGGTGCCGGTAGTGGTGGCCGAGCAACCCTTTAGTATGGTCAGCGCTAGTGGCACCAGTGCCTGGATTGCGGTGCCCGGCTGGCAGGTAATTTTTCGGGCCGAAGACCCGGTGGGCGTGCTGGTTCAGGCACGCCAGTTGCCCAACTATCCCGGCGATGCCGCCGATGAGGTGGTGCTGGTGGTGGTCGATCGCAGCGATCGCAGCTGGGACGACGACGGCTACTTTCTCACCGCCGAGGGTGACCAACTCACCCTGGCCTGGTCGCATAGCCCGATCGAAACCCCTATTTTGGGCAAAATCATCCTGATTCTGCGGCCCAAGCGCATTCTCGATGAAGACTACAACCGTGAACTCTGGCAGCTAGACGAGTAGGAAACCGCCATGGGCCTGGAGCGACGTTTATCTCGCGATATGTTCTTGAATACCGAAATCGTGGAGCTGCGGCAGATGTGCTTCACCCCCGGCCGCATGTTTGAGCCGGGTAAGTACATCGCGGGCGATCTACCCGACACCGCTTTCGAAATGGGCCTGGTCGAGAAACTGCCCCCGGTGCGCGGCAAAAGTGAGGAGATTGGGGATCCGCCGGGTGAGGGATGAGGGGCTAAGGGTATGAGGGGATGGTTCATGATTTTGTGAGATGGCCGTCTCGGCTGTCCAGCTAGGACGCCTCGACTACACCCTGCTCCACCACATAAGCCACGGTCTGGGCGGTGCCGCCAGAACCGCCCAGACCGTGGCCCAAACCGCCCAGCTCGTGCCTCTGTACTATTGAAAGTCAACATCGCACGCTGCACGGCTACGACCTGCTCGACGTCACCCTGACTGATGGCGACGTGCTCTAGCTCACTATGCCCGCCAATCGACTCGACTGCCTTCAATACAAGCCCACAACAGTGGCAGAGGAAATGAGAGGGTGACACTCGCTACAATACCTTCAGTAACTATCGACCACCATGGGGCGCACCCCGACCCTTACCTACGATCGCGGCACGCTCATCCTCCACCCGCCCCCGCGCGGCAAAAGCTGGGTTGACTTTGCCCACTGGGACGATCGGATCGAAAAATTTCGGATTCCGGCCCAGCAGTATCGCACCCTGGTCGAAACCCTGCGGGCCGAGCAGGTGCCTTTCAACGATCAGGCCCAAACGTTTGCACCGCTCGCTCTTGATCCCCAGATCAGCCTAGAACCCTACCCCCACCAGCAGGAAGCTCTTCAAGCCTGGACTGCTCAACGCTGGCGCGGCGTAGTGGTGCTGCCTACCGCCAGCGGCAAAACCTACCTGGCTCAGCTGGCGATGCAGGCCACGCCGCGACCAACCCTAATCACCGTGCCCACGCTCGATCTCATGCATCAGTGGTACGCCCACTTGAAGGCGGCTTTTCCAGATGTAGAGGTCGGCCTATTGGGCGGTGGCTCTAGGGACCGCACTCCCATCCTGGTTGCCACCTACGACAGCGCAGCGATCAATGCCGAGAGCCTGGGTAACCAGTACGCGCTGCTAATTTGTGATGAGTGCCACCACCTGCCCAGCGACTTTAACCGGGTGATTGCTGAGTACTCGATCGCGCCCTACCGGCTGGGGCTAACCGCTACCCCCGATCGCGCCGATGGTCGCCACGACGACCTTACCCACCTGCTAGGGCCAGTGGTGTACCAAAAATCGGCGGCAGATCTCTCAGGTGATGCTCTAGCCCCGTTTCAAATTGTGCCGATTAAGGTCAAGCTCGCAGCCCAGGAGCGATCGCGCTATACCCAGCTGATCGCTGAGCGCAACCGTTTTTTGCAGGAAGCCAATATCTGGCTCAGTTCGGCGCAGGGGTGGCAGCGGTTTGTGCGGGCCAGCGCCCAATCGGCGGCGGGGCGACGGGCAATGCTGGCTCACCGAGAGGCGCGGGCGATCGCCCTGGGAACCGAGGGCAAGCTGCGGGTGCTGGCCGATTTGCTGGCTCAGCACCACCCCGATCGCACCATCATCTTTACCAACGACAACACTACTGTCTATCACATCTCCGAGACGTTTTTGATCCCCGCCATTACCCACCAAACGCCGGTAAAAGAGCGTCATGCGGTGCTCCAGAGGTTTCGCAGCGGCGAGTACCCTACCCTTGTGGTCAGCCACGTGCTCAACGAAGGGGTGGATGTGCCCGAAGCCAGGGTAGCCATTTTGCTCTCGGGTAGCGGTTCAGTTCGTGAGTACGTGCAGCGACTGGGGCGCATTTTGCGCAAGGGTAGCGGCAACAAGCAGGCCGTGCTCTACGAAGTCGTAGCCGAAGAAACCACCGAAGAAGCGATCTCTAGCCGCCGTCGCCAGGGAGTACAGCACCAGCCCAACCAGCCACGCCAGCTGGAACTAGTGCCGGTCAAGCCCGTCTACAGCGTTGATCCCCTTCCCCCCGTGCCCCGAGCTGCCGAAGCAGCACCCCCCGACAGCGAGCCACACGACACCAAGTCCGACTCCCATAACCCCGAGTCCCAAAAGACCAAACCGTAGGGGCGTTGGTATAGCCATGCCCGAGGATATGGCATTTGCCCGGTTAAATCGGGAGGCAACAAGCAGGATTTGGCATAACTAGTCCTTAGGACAGTTGTGGTGATCCCAAAGAAGTGGCAATTTTTTCGTTCGGAAATGGCCTCAACCGCTATCTTAGTAATAGGCTAAAGTCTTGCCAGAACAAGGTTAGCGGTGCTGGCGTCAGAGCTAAAATCTGGCCTCAGTTTCTGACTAGCAACCGGTTATCGATCGCGAGCTTCCCCCCACAGCCCGCCAACGCTCTAGCTTCTGACTGGTATCGCTGACAGACCAAGCCGATGGCTGGGTACATCACCCGGCGATCGCGTTTGGTTCTAACCATGCCTCTGGCGATCGCTCCTCGTCTGCTCTTCCCAGTGTTCACGCCCTTCGTCTTCTTTCATGGATCAACTGTTTACCACGACCCTGCTACTTACCCTTGGTGCTGGCTCTGCGGGACTCTTTATCGCGTCCAACCAGCCCACCCTGGCCAGTTCCTTTAGCACCAGCTCAATGCGATCGGGCCTGCTAGATTCTGGTGCGGCTGAGACTGCCATGGCCACCTATCTAGCCCAGGTAGAGTTGCCTTCAGACCCAGCGCTACAAACCCAAGCGAGTGAAACCATTGCGGCCAATATTTGCGTCAACCTACCCGACTGGCAGCGTCCCTCAGACCTGGCCCAAATGAAGCAGCTGGAGGCCATGCCCATCTATGGCGCGTTCCTACAGAGCGATCCCCTAGCGGAACTGGCTAAAACCTGGTGGAGCCACAGTGTTTTTTCATTCACCACCTACGGTCTTAGCGCCCGCACCGATCCCCTTTACCTGTCCGGAGTTTGGACGGCCATAGACAACACCTGGGATTGCTACAGCGACGACCAGCCCGATCACATTAACCAGGGTGAACTGGCGGAGATATGGCTGTTGCACCATCGCTTAGTCGGTCTGGTATGGCAGGATGAGCAGTATCTCGTTACCGTCGAACCTGTGGATACCGGGCTTCAGCTGGTGCAGTTTCCCCGTCGAGACAGCCGCCAGGGGCTGCCCCTCAATATTGTCACCACCACTGGCCAAGCTTTAGCAGTAATGTCTGGCGACTGGTAGGGAAACGCCGGGCGTGATGCCCTTGGGGACTTCTCCACTGATAGAGCGAAGATCAGCTGTAGCCGCACGACAAAGCCCCTGGTTGCTAAAACCAGGGGCTTTGTTTACGCTCAGGCTCAAAGGTTTAATCGTGTGGGATAGCCGTTTCGGTTGTCCAGAGGCAAGCAGGCTACCTAACCTACTGGGTTCAATACGATTGGTGCTTGCCTAATGGGTCAGCGCCTAAAGGGCTGCAGGGGCGGCAGCGGCTTCAAGCCAGCCCGCGCTCAGCACCACGGTAAGCCCCATAAAAAGCACGGTCAGCGTCCAGGTTAGTCGGTTTAGGGTCGTTTCGGCGCTTTTGGTGCTGGTAAACAGCTGAGCTTGACCGCCCAAGCCACCTAGGCCATCACCCTTAGGGCTGTGCAGCAGCACCAACGCCGTTAGACCAACGGCAGAAACCATCCAGATAACCTTCAAAATTGTGGTAACTAGCATCGCGTTCTCAGACTAACCTGCTCAAAAAAACGGTGTGGGCGGTGAATAGAAAACCAGCGGGCGATCGCCAACCTGGGTCATCTCAGACGGGTCAGCACAAACAGCCCTTAGCTTTAACCTTCACTATACCCTAAGGCTCAAAGCGCGAGGGAAACCACCCCACGCGCCGGTAAAGTCTTAGCGGGAGAGCTTAACCGGCGTCCGGTTGTTGCGAATCTCCACGTCGGCGGGAAGAAACATCGATCGCCCGGTCATTTCCTGGGGCTGGGGCAACCCCAAAATTTGCAGAATGGTGGGGGCAATATCAGACAGCCGCCCGTCTTCGCGCAGGTTGACGTCGCCACCGTAGGCAGGCACCTTGAGCCGCTCCCCTTCCACCAGAATAAAGGGAACGGGGTTGGTGGTGTGGGCCGTCCAGGGCTTGTGATTTTCGTCCCACATCAGCTCGGCGTTGCCGTGGTCGGCAATGATAATTGCCGTGCCCCCCGCCTGACCAATGCTGTCAATCAACAAACCTAGCTGACGATCAACAGTTTGAAGGGCGGTCACAGTGGCATCCATTTGACCGGTGTGGCCCACCATATCGGGGTTGGCGTAGTTGATCACAACCAGTGAGTAAATACCCTTTTTAATGGCAGCGATCGCAGTCTTGGTGACGGCATCTGCCGACATAGCGGGAGCCTTGTCGTAGGTGGCCACCATGGGGCTAGACACCAGTTCCCGGTCTTCACCCTCTAGGGGCTCTTCTAGACCGCCATTAAAGAAGTAGGTAACGTGGGCATACTTTTCGGTTTCAGCGGTGCGAAGCTGCTTGAGGCCGTGGTTCGCCACCACTTCGCCTAAAATATTGCTCAGATTTTGGGGCTGAAAAGCTACCTTCACTGGCATATCGGAGTCGTACTGGGTCATGGTGGCAAAACTCAGGGGCGTAATCATCTCCCGCTCAAAGCCCTTAAAGTTGGGATCCACCAGCGCCTGGGTAAGCTGCCGCGCCCGGTCGGGACGGAAGTTAAAAAAGATCACGCCATCCTCGGGGGCGATCGCGCCAGGGGCCAGCCGTACCGGCTCTACAAACTCATCATTAATATCCTGATCGTAGGAGGCCAGCAGGGCTTCCATGGCGGTTTGGCCAGTGCCTTCGCCAGGGTCGGTGATCACTCGGTAGGCCTTCTCGACTCGATCCCAGCGATTGTCGCGATCCATAGCATAGTAGCGACCGCTGAGGGTCACTAGGCGTCCCAACCCCAGCTGATCAACGTAGTCCTGAATTTTTTGCACCGCTATTTTGGCCTCGGTGGGCTTGGTATCGCGGCCATCGGTGATGACGTGAATACAAACGTCTTCAATATCCTGGGCTTTGGCCATCTCTAGCAGCCCAAACAGATGAGACAGGTGAGAGTGTACCCCGCCCTCCGAGCAAAGCCCAATTAAATGGAGCTTGCTGTTGCGGTAGCGTACCGACTGACAAACCTCCAGAAAAGCCTCATTTTCTTGCAGAGTGCCGTCCTCTACCGCGTCCGAAATTCGCACCAATTCTTGGGGCACAATACGCCCGGCCCCAATGTTTAGATGGCCAACTTCAGAGTTGCCCATTTGGCCTTCGGGTAACCCCACATCTTTGCCCGCCGTGCGAATTAGCGTGCGGGGATAGGCCGCCCACAGGCTATCCATCACCGGAGTTTTTGCGGCAGCGACAGCATTACCGTCAGTATTTTCCCGATAGCCCCAACCATCGAGAATAACTAACACCATCGGCGGGATTGACGCTTGACTCATGGGTAAAATCCTTGGGATTTGGACTAACGTCTCAGCAATCATACCATCCAGAAAATTAGCCCCGATTCTGAGCCAGGGCAGAGTTGGAATGGCAAATACGAAGACTGCGCAGACAAAAAAATTGCGCTGGAGGAATAGTTGAAAGCCTTACCAATGAGGGTGTAGCCTCACCTGGAGATTATGACTTTCACAATCTAAACCCAACATCAACTCTACGGTTGAATATGGAACCAACTTAAGAAAGTTTTTTTATAAAAGGCATATTACTCTACAAAGGCGTCATTTTGTAGCGCCAGTTTTGCGTTTAGCCTGCTGATCTTTGCGCTTGGCCTCAGCCTTGGCCTTTTTCTCGGCTGCTAAAGCTGCTTGCTTTTCAGCTTCAGCCTCTTCCGCTACCTTGTCAAGGTAGTAGTGGTAGTCACCCCGGTAGAGCCGCAGTTCGCCGTCGCGAATCTCAACAATTTTGGTGGCAACGCGGGAGATGAAGTAGCGATCGTGGGAGACCAGCAGCACGGTACCGTCGTAGTGCTGCAGGGCTTCTTCGAGCATTTCTTTGGCAGGAATATCGAGGTGGTTGGTAGGCTCGTCGAGCATCATCAGGTTGGCAGGGCGCAGCAGCATTTTGGCCAGAGCCAGCCGGGCCTTTTCGCCACCGCTGAGGGCTTTGACCTGCTTAAAGGCCATATCGCCCGTAAACAAAAACCGGCCCAGCAAAGTACGCACTTCTTCGTTGGTCCAGTCGGGCACGTCGTCGTGAATGGTGGCGATGACGGTTTTCTCCAGGTCGAGGGCTTCGGCCTGGTTTTGCTCAAAGTAGCTGGGGATCACGTTGTGATCGCCCACTTCGACCTTGCCGTCGGTAGGGGTTTCTAGTCCGGCAATCATGCGTAGCAGAGTCGATTTGCCAGAGCCGTTGTGGCCGAGAAACGCAATCCGATCGCCCCGCTCAATCAGCAGATTTGTCCCTAGAAACAAAATCTTCTCATCGTAGCTGTGGGTCAGGTCTTCAATCGCCACCACCTCGCGGCCGCTGCGGGGGGCAGGCGGAAAGCGAAAGTGCAGGCTGCGCACGCTGCCGGTAGGAGCCTCGATACGTTCTACCTTATTGAGCTGCTTTTCGCGGCTCTTGGCCTGGGTGCTGCGGGTGGCGCTGGCCCGAAAGCGATCGACAAAGGCCTGCTGCTTGGCAATTTCTTTTTGCTGCCGCTCATAGGTGCTGAGCTGGGCCGACAGGTTTTCTTCTTTTTGGGTCAGGTAGGCGGTGTAGTTGCCCAGGTAGGTGGTCGAAACGCCGCGCTCGGTTTCTACAACCTGCGTGCAGAGGCGATCGAGAAACTCGCGGTCGTGGGAGACGATCACCATTGGGGTAGTGAGCCTCTTGAGGTAGCCCTCCAGCCACTCAATGGTGTCGAGGTCGAGGTGGTTGGTGGGCTCGTCAAGCAGCAGCACGTCGGGAGCCTGCAGCAAAATTTTGCCCAGTCCCATACGCATCTGCCAGCCGCCGCTAAACTCGCTGACGTAGCGATCGCCATCACTGGCTTCAAACCCCATCTCGGGCAAAATCTTTTCGATCTGAGACTCTAGCCCGTAGCCGCCTAGGGCCTCAAATCGCCGCTGCTGCTTATCGAGTTCGTGAATTAGCCGATCTAGCTCGTCGGGATCGGCCTGCTCCATCAGCGTAGGGATGTGGTGCAGCTTTGACTGCACATCGCTGGCTTCTTTAAATACGGTCCAAAACTCATCGCGCACAGTGTGGTTGGGGTCAACCTCAAATTCTTGGGAGAGGTAGGCAATCTTGAGATCGGTAGGCCGTACGATGGTGCCTGTGGTAGGTTCGACCTTGCCGGTAATAATTTTGAGCTGGGTTGACTTACCCGCGCCGTTAACGCCCACCAGGCCAATGCGATCGCCCGGCTTCACTTCCCAGCTCACATCCTTGAGAACTTCCCCCGTGGGATAAATCTTGCTGATGTGCTCTAAACGCAGCATGGGAAAGCTCCAGGGACAGACTTCAACGGACGGGAAGTAAATGAATCTTCACCAAAGGTAACGAATAATGGGGCCAGGGTGTCCACTCTGGGGCTATCTATCTAATTCATTCTTGAAAGAAAAATCTACCTACGCTGGCTTTCAGAGGATGCCCACAAAAAAAGACGCAGCTAGGCTACGTCCTGGTGAATTCATTGGCTAGGCTTGAGCCCAGGGCATGGCTGCGGTTTACTTCTTCATATCCTTCGCCATTTTGCGAAACATATCGAGGTTGGTGTCAACCTTACGGCGCTCAGAGCTAGCATCCTTTTTGACGGCGGGTTGAGAGAAGACGTCGGCAGAAGACACCTTTTGCACAGGCAAGCCCTGATCCTGCAGCCTTTTGGCCTCTAGCGCGGAAATCTGCCGAATGCTCTCTCTTTCAGCAGTGTCGCCCCGCTTTTTAGCGTAGGTGCGCCGCACGGTCTTAGACGATCGCATGTACTCTATGTTGCCGTAGCTCTTAGCATCGTCCTCATTCAAGAAGTAAGCCCCCTCGACCTTTTTAATAGTGGGCTGTTGAGGCGCGGACTGCCGCCGCACGGGACGGTCTGCCTCTCCGGGATTTTTGGCCTTGCCGCCAAACAAGCCGCGAATAAATCCGGTCATGAAATTCTCCTGCGTCAGGTGTGAAGGTCGAATGTCGCCAAGCCCACGGGCAAAGCGCCCTGAACGGGGCAGATAGCCAGACTGGACTTAGCTGAAGGATTGTTAATTACTATGTTAACTTTTGTTGGGAGAAAAGTAGGGGCGAACTTGGTCTAATCCGCGTTTTATCTGAAGTTGGTTGTTTATGAGGGCAGGTTGCGATAGAGCAAGCTACGGCTAGTGGGCCGTGGCTCGCCCAGTCTTTGGGCGGGGCAGCGGCCAAGAAATACTAGAGTGGGTAAGGATGTTTTGCCGCCCGTGCCATGGTTACTTCTCCGTCTTCGCCATTTGCTAACGCTGTCCCCGTCGATCGCATTCGCTACAACGACCAGGGGCTAGTGCCTGCCATCGTGCAAGACCACCTCGACGGCACCGTGCTGATGATGGCCTGGATGAACGCCGAGTCGCTGCAAAAAACCTTAGGCAGCGGCGAAACCTGGTTCTGGAGCCGATCGCGTCAGGAGTTTTGGCACAAGGGGGCGACCTCGGGCCATGTGCAAAAGGTGCGGGCCATTCGCTACGACTGCGACAGCGACGCCCTGCTGGTTACTGTTGAGCAGGTGGGCGATGTGGCCTGCCACACAGGCGAGCGCAGCTGTTTTCACCAGGTTGAAGACCACAAACTTGCCCCCCCAGCCGATACCCTGTCGCAGGTGTTTGGGGTAATCTGCGATCGCCGCGACCACCCCACCCCCGACTCCTACACCAGCAAGCTGCTGGCGGGCGGCGACAACAAAATTCTCAAAAAAATTGGCGAAGAAGCCGCCGAAGTGGTGATGGCCTGTAAGGATGATGACGCCGATGCGATCGCCGGAGAAGCCGCCGACCTGATGTATCACACCCTGGTAGCCCTGGCCCACCACGGGGTCGATATTAAAGATGTGTACCGGCAGTTGCAGGCGCGGCGGCGATGAGGTGTGTGGGGTGGGCGTGTAGGTGAAGAGAGACTTAGAATTCTAGATGGCCCACTCACCACTCACCCGCTTCCTCTTAAACCAGCGGCGTCTTCGCCGGAATCCCCGGCAAGCGCGGAAACGCATCGGGGGTGCGCTCTACTTTAGCGAGAATTACGTTGTGGCGAACGCCCTGGGTCAGGGGGGTGGTCTGCGATCGCACCTCCAGCAGTTTGCCGCCCAGGCGCGGCAGAATGGCCGTCAGACCGGTCTCCTCGGCCGCCGTCCACTGGCCTCGATAGAGAATGGCCTGGCCCTCTAGCTTGAGCAGCGGCAGAGCGTATTCGGCACAGGTATTGACTGGGCCAACGGCGCGCAGCAGGGCCAGGTCATAAGCTCCTCGGTGAACGGGCTGGTGAGCGACCTGCTCAGCCCGCTGGGCTAAAAAGCTGACGTTGGCGATCCCCAGGGTCTCGCAGACCAATTCGAGCGCGGCAATTTTCTTGCGGGTGGCGTCCATCAGGGCGATCGCCCAGTAGGGAAACACCAGCGCCATCGGCAGCCCCGGAAAACCACCGCCCGTGCCAATATCGACCACCTTCAACCCTGGCTCACCCGCCTGGGGATCGCTCAGCCAGGGCGCTATACCCTGGAGCGAGTCCCACAGGTGCTTTTCCCAAAAATCTTCGGGCGTGGTGATGCGGGTCAGGTTGACCTGCTGGTTAGCGGCCAAAATCGCCTCGTAGAGCTGTTGAAAGCTCTGCTGCTGGGGATCAGTAGGCTGCCAGTACAGGCTACTCTGCCAGCGATCGCCGTTGAAGGGTAATCGTTCCATAGCGCTGCCCTAACCCGCTGCCGAAGATAGAGAAGTCTGGGGCACCGAGGTCAGAGTGCCGTGGTCAAGCTGCCAGCAGCGATCGGCTAGCTCGGCCAGTTCGTCGCCATCGTGAGAAACCACTAGCAGCGTCCACTGCTGCTTGAGCTGCTTGAGTAACCCAATAATCTGCCGCCGCATCGACCAGTCTAGGCCCGCAGTGGGCTCATCGAGCAGCAGCAGATAGGGTTTACGAATCAGCTGCACCGCCAGAGCCAGTCGGCGCTGCTGTCCACCGCTCAAATCCTGGGGCGAGGTTTTTAGGGAAAGCTGCTCTAGCCCTACGGCCTGCAACGCCTGATCAATCTGCTCACGGGCCAGTTCTGGATGCCCTAGGCGCAGTTCTTCGAGCAGCGTATGCCCGCAGAAGTGGCGTTCGGGAAACTGAAATACCAGCCCCGCCAGCTGCCGCAAGGCCTCGGGGTCCAAATCTTGCTGCCGCCACTGAATCGCCCCCACCGTAGGCTGAGCAAAGCCCGCCATTATCTCTAGTAGCGTGCTCTTACCCGACCCGCTGGGTCCATAAATTAGCCCCAGCTGCTGGGGTTCCAGCTCTAGAGAAATATTGCTCAAAATAGCCCTTGGGCTAGCCGGCGGATGGTAGGTAAGCTGGCGAAGATAGAGCATTCTACCCGGCAGTAAAACAACAAGCGATACAGTTAAGCTAAACAGGAGACATCAATAGGATTTAATCCCCTTACAGTGTGCCCTACGGAGCCGATATTAGCCGAGGCAGAGCCAGTTCAGTGAGAGCTAGGCCAGTGTATCTTCTGTAACATTACTACCGCAAACGCCCTAGGAATTAGCCACAATTAGGCCATCAGGTATCGCCATCACCTATTCAGTACACATCCCTCCCTTCAGGGCATACTGTATTCCTTCCTCATGTTTAGGTCGTCGTAACGGACAAATTCACTATGGCTCTTCACGCTCGTCTTGCCTCACTTCGCCTAGGGTCACGCTTTAAAGCACTGTCAGCCGGGACGCTCACCGTCGCTTTTTTGGCTCTAGCGCCTACAGTAGCCCAGGCCGGAGATCCGTTTCGTACTACCGATCCCCACGATATTGGCGACAAGACCGAAGCTGTCTTTAACGCGCTGTTTTATGAGGGCAACTACACCGCTGCTGAATCTTTGGTAGGGCAAGCGATCGCCGCAGAACCCGATGAGCCGATGAACTACGCCATTGCAGCGGCCCTGGGCTATCTCAATAAAGATCTCAATGAGCTATCTGAGCAGGCTCGCCTGACCCAGCAAACCGCTACGGCCCTAAAAGCGAGCGATCCCCTCCGCGGCCATCTCTACACCGCCGTTGGCACTTTTATGGAAGGAGCTCACGCGCTGCAAACGCAGGGCATTGCTCGCGGCACCCCCACTGCCCTGCGTCTGCTACAGCGGGTCTTTAGAGAATTAGATGCGGCCGAAAACATTGATCCCAACGACCCAGAGCTAAGCCTGCTAAAGGGCTTCATGGACTTGCTACTGGCGGTTAACCTACCCTTTGCCAACCCCGACCAGGCCATTACCCGCCTGCAAAATGGGCATCCTGACTACCTAACTCACCGGGGTGTAGCCATTGGCATGCGCGACCTGGGCCGCTACAGCGAAGCCCTAGTGGAGGTCGACCAGGCCCTGGCTGCCGCCCCTACCAACCCCGACTTACTGTATCTAAAAGCTCAGATTCTATTTTTGCAGCAGCAGTATTCGGCCAGTCTGCCCTTTTATCGATCGGCGTTGACCTACGCCGACCAACTGCCAGCCTCGACAGTGCGGCAAATCGCCCTTGAGGCCTGTCAGGCTGAGGGAGTCGAAAGCGAGGTATGCGTCGAGCGAGCGGCAAACTACTAACAAAAGCTAGCAATCGCGAGTCGTACGGGTTAAGCCCTATGCTGAGTAGTGCAGCGTAGGGCTTTGTTATGCAGGTTGAATTTCGCGAGTGCGACTTCTTTAACCTTTGGATTTGGCTAAGGTTTGAGACCGTGCCCTCTAACATGGAGCAGCAGTACATCGACGAAGTCTTTTCGTCATGGTTCTTTTTGGGCAAGCTGGGCGGCTTTAACGCTGAAAATCTCCAGGTGCAGGATACCGGCCTAGATATCAACTATCTGCCCTACGATGAAGATCGATTGGGCGACAGCATGCTCTCGGTCATGCACAATACGAGCGAAGTCGAATATCAGGGGCTCTGGGCGCGCTGCTGGTTCGACCTAGGCACCAGCGATGCCCTTGCCCTTGACGTGCTGATTAACGCTCTAGAGCAGTTCAGTCGCGAATATGTCGTGATTGAAGCCTGCTATATCGGTGGCGAAAACGCCGACTGGCCGATTCCGGGTAGCGGACAACCCGAGTTTATCGACGAAGACGCCTGATGTCGGGATGGCCCGTGATCGCGCGATCACGGGCCAGAACCACCAATTACCGCACAGTAATAGCGCTAGCGAAACATGCTGCTGACCGAGCTTTCTTCGTGGATGCGCCAGATCGCCTCACCCAGCAGGTTAGCCATCGACAGCACCGTGAGCTGCTCAAACTGGCGAGCGGCCGTCATTGGAATCGTGTTGGTCACAATCACTTCCTCAAACAGCCCTGCCGACAGTCGCTCTACCGCCGGAGGCGAGAAGACTGGGTGAGTGGCGCAGGCATAGACCTGGCGGGCTCCCTCTTGCTTCAGCAGGCGCGCCCCTTCGCAGATAGTGCCAGCGGTGTCGATCATGTCGTCGACCAGCACGGCGGTTTTACCGCGCACATCGCCTACCACATTCATCACCTCAGCCACATTGTGGGCCTGACGGCGCTTGTCAATAATCGCCAGAGGCGCATCGTCGAGCTTTTTGGCGAAGGCGCGAGCGCGAGCCACACCGCCCACATCGGGGGAAACCACCACTAAGTCTTCTAGTTTTTTGCTGGCGATGTAGTCGATTAGCACCGGGGTGCCGTAGACATGATCACAGGGAATGTCAAAGTAGCCCTGGATTTGCGCTGAGTGCAGGTCGATGGCCAAGACCCGACTGGCACCCGCCTTGGTCATCAGGTTAGCCACCAGCTTGGCTGTAATCGATTCGCGTCCGGCAGTCTTGCGATCGGCCCTGGCGTAGCCGTAGTAAGGAATTACGGCAGTGATCTGCCGAGCCGAGGCGCGCCTGCAAGCGTCGATCATGATCAGTAGCTCCATCAGGTGATCGTTTACCGGCTGGCAGGTGGGCTGAATCAAATAGACATCACAGCCGCGAATCGACTCTTGAATTTGGATGTAGACTTCACCATCGGCAAAGCGCTTGCGCACCATTGGGCCAAGATCTAAGCCTAGATAACGAGCCACTTCGCGCGCCAAGTCAACGTTGGCTGAGCCCGAAAAAAGTTTGAGGCGGTTGTTCTCCCCGAAGTGCGGCAACGACGGAGTTTGCATCGGCAAAGTGGCAGAACGGATCACTTCAGGCCCTCTGAGCATGTTCACCTAGGAAATCCTAGCATTCCAACTTAAAAAGCTTTTAAGCATTTATCCTTAAAACGCTGCGATCGCTAAAAGCGCTGCGATCGCTTGAGCGGCTTCGCTACACCTAGCATTCCCGACCTGACGGCTAGCTGCCAGGTTGGGAAAAATATCGCCTATCTATATTTGTTATGTCATTTTTTCAGGGCATCCACCACATTGCGATCATCTGCGGCGACTACTCTCGTTCCAAGCAGTTCTATACCGAGGTACTGGAGTTTGAGGTGATTCGCGAGACCTATCGGGCCGAGCGGCAGTCCTACAAGCTCGATCTGCGCCTGGAGGATGGCACCCAAATTGAGCTTTTTTCTTTTCCTTACCCGCCGCTGCGGCCTTCGCACCCAGAGGCTCAGGGACTCAGGCATCTGGCGCTAACGGTAGACGATTTAGACGCGACCATTCAGCATCTTCACCGCCACCAGGTCACGACCGAAGCGATTCGCCTCGACGAGCTGACCGGAAAGCGCTTTGTTTTCTTTCAAGACCCCGACCACTTGCCCATCGAGCTGTACGAGCGGTGAGGCTAGCTTTTTTTGGGTCGGGCGTGGCAAAGCTGATGGAATAAGGATTGTGGCCAGACCTGATGACACGCCCAGCCTGTTTTTAGGTCGGGCGTGGCAAGGCTGATGGAATAAGGATTGTGGCCAGACTTGATGACACGCCCTAAAACTCATCGGTGAGCCACTCCAGCGATCGCGCCCCCAGGGGCAGGGGAATGCTGACGGCTTTGCCCAAGCGGGGGCGATCGCGAGTCTCGGCAATCCACTGCTGCACATATTCCACTTGCCCCCACTCGTGCAGGTACAGCAACACCTGACTCAGGTGAGCCAGATACTCCTCCTCACTGAGCGGAAACGACGCCTGCTCCAGGTAACGCCACATCACCTGGAGAAAGATTTTGCCCTGGGTGCGCCGAAACTGAATATCAAAGGAATAGCCCCACTTCTCGATCAAAAGGGTCTGCAAGTCTGCCCCAGTCATTGCCCTAGCCCTACCATCGCTACGCCCGATACATTTCTTTACCATACGCCCTAGTGGTCAGCCCTAGTCAGGCTGTCACTGCACCCGCCTAAATTAGCCGAATAGCTTGAAAAGTAGCCATATTGAGGGCTGAAACCGGGTTGGAATTGCTCTGCTGTTGATTTGAGGCTGTAATAGGTCTGTTTTATTCAGCTTCCTATTGCTCGAAGCCCGATGAAGCGCGATCGCCCTGGCTCATTTATCTCTACCAAGAATTTTCTGAGAACAGCAAGGTGCAATAATACGATTGGTAAAGCTAAAGGCGTGGTCAGCGACATCGGGACTGCTCCAATTGGTGCCCCGTTAAGGGTTTGCTTAGGCGCGGTGCAGACAGTTAGCCTGCTGCCGTTGACTTAAGCTCAGCTACCGCCGTTGATAGCTGTTATTCATTTGAAACAGGTATACCAGTCTGGATTATGACTCAAGTTTCTGGAACCTCCGATGTCCCTGATTTGGGGCGACGCCAATTTATGAATCTGCTACTCCTAGGGGCCGCCAGTGGGGCCGTTGGGGGCATGCTCTATCCCGTCATCAAGTACTTTGTGCCGCCCTCTAGCGGCAGCGCCGGGGGCGGGGTCACCGCCAAAAACGAGCTGGGTAACGACGTGATTGCTAGCTCATTTGTGGAGACCCACAAGCCGGGCGATCGCGTTTTAGTGCAGGGGCTCAAGGGCGACCCCACCTACCTAGTTATCCAGGAAAGTGGATCCTTAGAGAGCTACGGTATCAGCTCTATCTGCACCCATCTGGGCTGTGTGGTGCCCTGGAACGCCAGCGAAAACAAGTTCATGTGCCCGTGCCACGGCTCTCAATACGACGCTACCGGCAAAGTCGTACGCGGCCCCGCCCCGCTTTCTTTGGCCCTAGCCCATGCAGATGTGACTGAGGACGACACAGTAACTCTCAGCAATTGGACTGAAACTGATTTTCGCACTGGCGAGTCGCCTTGGTGGGCCTAGACTGAGCCTGCGCTCTGGCAAACTGCAGCGCCATACCCCCGTTGACATAACCCCAGTTGACATAACTTTTGAACGCATGAATAGACTCACTTCGTTGATCAACGGTCTGCGCCCTCTCGCCATTACCTGCGCCGCCATTCTGACGGTGTTGGCAGGCTGGCTGGCGGTGCCTCAGACCGCCGAGGCGTATCCCTTCTGGGCTCAAGAAAACTACGCCGCCCCTCGTGAAGCCACAGGCCGAATTGTGTGTGCCAACTGCCACCTAGCGGCCAAGCCCACCAAGGTAGAAGTGCCCCAGGCGGTTCTGCCCGACTCTGTGTTTAAGCTCAAGGTTGAAATTCCTTACGATCTCGACACTCAGCAGGTGCTGGGCGACGGCAGCCGGGGCGGTCTCAACGTAGGCGCTGTGGTGGTTCTGCCCGAGGGTTTCAAGATTGCTCCCCCCGATCGCATGTCTGAGGAGCTAAAAGAAGAAGTCGGCAGCACCTACTTCCTTCCCTACAGCGACACCCAAGAAAACATCGTGCTGGTTGGCCCTCTACCCGGCGAACAGTACCAGGAAATCATCTTTCCGGTGCTGTCTCCCGACCCCGGCCAGGACAAGTCGGTTTCCTTTGGTAAATACCAAATTCACGTCGGCGGCAACCGTGGCCGTGGCCAGGTGTACCCCACCGGCCAAGCCAGCAACAACACCGTTTACAACGCCACCGCGAGCGGCACTGTCACCGATGTTGAACCCCAGGCGGCGGGTGGCTACCTCGTCACCATTCAGTCTGAAGCGGGTAATGAGGTCACCGAAACGATTCCGGCTGGCCCCGAACTGCTGATCGCCGCCGGGGATGTAGTTGAAGCGGGTAAGCCCCTGACCAGCAACCCTAATGTGGGCGGCTTTGGCCAGATGGATACCGAAATCGTGCTGCAAAGCCCCAACCGCGTCAAGGGCCTGGTCGCCTTCCTGGCAGCGGTAATGCTAACCCAGATCATGCTGGTACTGAAGAAGAAGCAGGTCGAGAAAGTACAGGCCGCTGGTATGACCATGTAGGTTAGCTACAATGGTATAGCCACCTGATTTACCGATTTGGTCAATCATCAGTAAAAAGGCATTAGTAAAAGGGGACGCTAGCGGCGTCCCCTTTTTTAGGGCTCAGGCAGGGCTCAGATTTAGGCCAGTGGCTTTCGTCAGGAGTCTGTTTAGTGAGCTACAATTGTTAAGTATTTTTGCATATTCGAAACTTGTCTTGAGCCTTCTGAAGTTTGGCGCTCGGGGGTGGTTTCGGTGCCCACTTATTCTCGCCAAGGTTTTACACAGTTATGACGCTTCCCATTCGCAACGTTGCAATTATTGCCCACGTTGACCACGGCAAAACCACTCTGGTAGATGCCCTGCTAAAGCAGTCCGGTATTTTTCGCGAAGGGGAAGACGTGCCTGACTGCGTGATGGACTCTAACGACTTAGAGCGGGAGCGGGGCATCACGATTCTGTCGAAGAACACCGCCGTTCACTACGGGGAAACGTTAATCAATATTATCGACACCCCTGGCCACGCCGACTTTGGTGGCGAGGTAGAGCGGGTGCTGGGCATGGTTGACGGCTGCATTTTGATTGTGGATGCCAACGAAGGCCCTATGCCCCAGACCCGCTTTGTGCTCAAGAAAGCGCTGGAGAAGGGCCTGCGCCCGATTGTGGTGGTCAATAAGATCGATCGCCCCCAGGCCGAGCCCCACGGTGCGGTAGACAAGGTGCTCGATCTCTTCATTGAGCTTGGGGCCGACGACGATCAGTGTGATTTTCCCTACCTATTTGCCTCAGGGCTGGCGGGCTATGCCAAAACCAAGCTCGAAGACGAAGGCGTCGATATGAAGCCCATGTTCGAGTCGATTCTCGACCATGTACCGCCCCCAGTGGGCGATCCCGAGAAGCCGCTGCAGATTCAGGTCACCACCCTCGACTACTCCGATTATCTGGGCCGCATTGTAATTGGCAAAATTCACAATGGGGTAATCAACGCCGGACAGCAGGCTGCCCTAATCAAAGAAGACGGCAGCATGGTGAAATCTAAAATTTCTAAGCTGCTGGGGTTTGACGGCCTGAGCCGGATCGAGATTGATCAGGCGTCGGCGGGCAACATTGTGGCGGTGGCCGGCTTTGCCGATGCCAACATTGGCGAAACCATTACCTGTCCCACCAACCCCCAGGCGCTGCCGCTGATCAAGGTAGACGAGCCCACGCTACAGATGACCTTTGTAGTCAATGACTCGCCCTTTGCGGGTCAGGAAGGCAACTTTGTCACCTCGCGGCAGCTGCGCGATCGCCTCATGCGCGAGCTAGAGACCAACGTAGCGCTGCGGGTTGAACCGACCGACTCTCCCGATCGCTTTGCGGTGTCGGGCCGGGGCGAGCTGCACCTGGGTATTTTGATCGAAACCATGCGCCGCGAGGGCTATGAGTTTCAGGTCTCCCAACCCCAGGTGATCTACCGCGAAGTTAATGGTCAGCCCTGCGAACCCTACGAGCTACTGGTGCTAGACGTACCTGAAGAGGGCGTAGGAGGGTCTATGGAGCGCATCGGCCAGCGTCGGGGTGAGCTGCAAGACATGCGGATGATGGGCGATGGCCGTGCCACCTTGGAGTTCGTCATTCCGGCCCGAGGCCTGGTGGGCTTTCGCGGCGAGTTCATGCGCCTGACCCGTGGGGAAGGCATTATGAACCATAGCTTCTTAGACTATCGCCCCCTCGGTGGCGACATTGAGGCTCGTCGCAACGGGGTGTTGATCGCCTTTGAGGAAGGGGTGGCTACCTTCTATGCCCTCAAAAATGCCGAGGATCGCGGCGTATTCTTCATTACCCCCGGCGTTAAGGTATACAGGGGCATGATTGTGGGTGAGCACAATCGCAACCAGGATCTCGAACTCAATATCTGCAAAACCAAACAGCTGACTAACCACCGGGCCGCTAGCGGCGACGAACTGGTGCAGCTACAAAGCCCTGTAGACATGAGCCTGGAGCGGGCCCTAGAGTATATCGGCCCCGATGAGCTGGTGGAAATTACCCCTGAGTCGATTCGTCTGCGCAAGCTCTCTAAGAAGCTGGTCAAGCGTTAAACAACCAAAGGCCAGGGCATTGGGGTGGCATGGCACAGTGGGGCCAGCCACCCTTTTTAATGCTTATATTTTGCTCGCAGTCGAAAAGATGGCCTCTAGGCTGGAACGATGGAAATACAGCTAGACGCTGTAAGGCGGTTCTCCATGCCGTTGGGTTTGGGTATGCTCTGCTATAGCTAGAGCTACGCAGGTGAGAACAATCCAATCGGTAGCCCTGATGCGATAGCTATACATCAATGTGCCACCCCAGTTTTTGCAGTAGTGATCATGACTGTCCTGAGCGCATTTGCCACAGCTATCGTTAGGGGAAGGCAATCGAATGAAATTTGCAGCACGCTTCACCAACTGGCTAGAACACCGCTGGGTTAACCCCGCTTACGTAGGCTGGGTACTTTTAGGACTGGCGCTGTTCTTTTTTGCGGCAGCGACCAATACTCTAGCAGGCTGGCTCTACGTAATTAGCGGGGTGATGCTGGCACTGCTAATGGTGGCGGCTCTGCTGCCGCCCCGCAACTTAAATGGGCTAGTTGTGACGCGATCGCCCATTCAGCCCGTCACCGCCGACGTGCCCCTCGCGATCGAGGTTCAGGTTCGCAACCCTCAGCGGCAGGCCAAGGGGCTTTTTCAACTGATCGACGCACTGCCCTCTAGGTTAGGAACGGTGCAGAGGACGGCTGTCAGCGTCTTGCCTCCCGGTCAAACCTACACCTGGCGCTACCAGGTGCCGACTCAGCGCCGGGGCATTTATCGATGGCCCAGGGTCGACCTGCGCACGGCAGCTCCCTTGGGGCTATTCTGGTGCCGCCGCTCTACAGAAGTACCGGCTACAGCGGTAGTCTACCCTCAGGTGTTGCCCCTCAAGCGTTGCCCTCTGCTCGATACCATTGGCCCCCGCAATGGCCAGCACTGGCACTATA
Organism: Nodosilinea sp.; assembly: GCA_049646445.1. Classification (GTDB taxonomy): domain Bacteria; phylum Cyanobacteriota; class Cyanobacteriia; order Phormidesmidales; family Phormidesmidaceae; genus Nodosilinea. Next base: position 32,859 of record JBARVV010000033.1, read on the forward strand.
ACCCGATAGCCAAGGCCGATACTCAGGGGGTAACGCGATCGCTGCGCCCCTACCGCTGGGGAGACCCGACCCGACTCATTCACTGGCGCACCAGCGCCCGCTACGGCGAGCTACGGGTGCGGGAACTCGAAACCATGACCGCCAGCCGCGAAGTAGTTATTGCCCTTAACACCGCTGCCCGCTGGGATGAAACCAGCTTTGAACAGGCAGTGGTAGCCGCCGCTTCGCTCTATACCTACGCCCTTAAGCAAGGTTTTACTGCCGCCCTGTGGCTGCCTAGCCCAGTCGGGCAAGATAACCTGCTGCGAGAGAGCAATCGGGTGATGTATGCCCTGGCTGGGGTAGATCCAGCCCCAGTAGCTCAGAACGTTATGGTTCTCCCACAGCAAGCAACGATCTGGCTCACGGCAGCCGTGGCCGAAGCGGTTAACTTGTCCACAGGGAGTCGTCAGATCGTTTGGGGACATGGCTTTGCGGCAGCGAATTCGGTAAGCGGCGGCGGCATAGTGAGGGTGAACCCCAATGAGCCTTTGGAAACTCAACTTCAGGTCAATATTTAGTTGCCTCTAGCAGCCGTTCCGCGTCAAGAACATTCCAGGGAAGACGTCACTAGACATTACGATGAGGCTGTCAGCGGGATGTTGACAGGGCTATTGCTCTGACCGGCCTAGACATTTAAATTCGACAGCGCCCTAGGATCCAGGACATCTCGGGAAAAGCGTAGGGCCGTAAAAAGACAAAAAAAAGGAGAGCCCAAAATAGCTCTCCCTACCATCAGGGTGCATCTAAATACCATTTTAACCCAAAAATTGCATGGGGGGTGAGACCCCTTATTGATTTTTATCAATGGCTTTGACCAGCATCATGCGTTTAGTTTTTGGCTAAGCAGCTGATTGCTCAGTTTTGGGTCAACCCGGCCGCCGCTGCGCTTCATGAGTTGACCCACAAAGAATCCCTGCAGCTTTTTCTTGCCCCCGCGATAGGCTTCAAGCTCGTCAGGATGAGCCGCCAGCACTTCGTCGATCATTACCTCGATTTGGGCCGGGTCAGAAATTTGGCTTAAGCCCCGCTCTTCAACTAAAGCCTTGGGCGACCCACCCTGGGTCAGCAACTCAGGTAGCAGGTCTTTGCCAATTTTGTTGCTGATGGTGCCTGCTTCAATCAGCTGCACTAGTTCGGCCAGCAGCTCAGGTTTGAGCGGCAGATCGTCAATGGAAAGCTTTTCGGTATTGAGATAAGCGGCAATATCTTGGGTGATCCAGTTGGAGGTTAGTTTGGCGTCGGCTCCGGCGGCCATCGTGGCTTCAAAGTATTCGGTAATGGCGCGCTCATCGCTGAGCACGCGAGCGTCGTAGGGAGAAAGGCCAAACTCTGCCTCGTAGCGAGTGCGTTTTTGAGCTGGCAGTTCAGGCAATTCGGCTAGCCAGCCCTCTTTCTGCTCGACCGACACCACAATGGGGGGCAGGTCGGGTTCTGGGAAGTAGCGGTAGTCGCTGGAGCCTTCCTTGACGCGCATGCTCTTGGTGCGTTGGCTACTTTCATCCCACAGGCGAGTTTCTTGGACAATTGTCTCACCGGCTTCGTTGGCTTTGGTTTGGCGTTCGATTTCGTACTCGATCGCCTTTTGAATGGCGCTGAAGGAGTTCATGTTTTTGATCTCCACCTTGGTGCCAAACTCCGCTTGGCCCACGGGGCGCACGGAGATATTCACGTCGCAGCGCAGGGATCCCTCCTGCATATTGCCGTCGCTAACCCCCAGGTAGCGGACAATGCGGCGTATCTCCTGGGCGTACTCAGCGGCTTCTTGGCCAGTGCGAATGTCTGGTTCGGAGACGATCTCAATCAACGGTACCCCAGCCCGGTTGTAGTCAACCAGGGAATAGGTAGAGCCAGCCAGGCTGTCGCTGCCCGCGTGCACCAGTTTGCCCGCGTCTTCTTCCATGTGCAGGCGGGTAATGCCAATCCGTTTGCGAGTGGCTTCCTTAGTTTTTTTGTCGATCAGCTCAATTTCTAGCCATCCGTGCTCGGCAATGGGCAGATCGAACTGGGAAATTTGATAGTTCTTCGGCAGGTCGGGGTAGAAGTACTGCTTGCGATCGAATTTTGAGTAGGGGGCGATCTGGCAGTTTAAGGCTAACCCCGCTTTTACGGCATACTCCAGCACCCGCTGATTGAGCACCGGCAGCACTCCGGGCATGCCCACCACAATCGGGTCAATGTAGGTGTTGGGGTCGGCTCCGAAGGCTGTAGAGGCCGGGGAGAAAATTTTGGTTTCGGTGCACAGCTGACAGTGTGTCTCAAGACCAATGATGGCTTCGTACTGGGTTTTGGCGGGGGCCGCAGTGGTCATAAACCGCTCCTACGGGGAATTTGGGTTACTTACTTATTGTAGCCCTGAGATGGAGGGGGAGTGCGGGGAGGAAGATGAGGGGGGAGGGGGCGACAGACGAGGCTACAGCAGGGATCCCAGAATCATTCCAACCAAGATGACAAAGCCGAGCTGGACATTCTGTTTGAAAATTTGCCCGTAGGTCTGGAGAGAGGGCTTGTAGCAGCTGAGCAGGTATGATTGGCGCGACCAGACAATTATGGCTGCAGCTAACCCTAGCCAGTAGGGAAACGCTAGTAAAAGCAGCAGACCCAGCCAAATCAAGAGCAGCCACGAGCCAAAGAAACAAAAGCCAATAAATTGGGGGGCGTAGTCGCCAAAGAACAGGGCCGCCGAGTTGATGCCTAGACGGCGATCGTCGTCGCGATCGGGAATGGCGTAGACGGTATCAAAGCCCAGGGTCCACAGCACTACGGACAGCCACAAGATCCACACGGGCAAATCTAGATTGTTAGTCACTGCGGCCCAGGGGATCAGCACTGCAAACCCCCAGGCCAGCGACAGGACCAGCTGCGGCACTGGAAATACCCGTTTGGCTAGGGGATAGAGCAAAATAAACGGCACCGCCAGTACGCACAGCCAAAAGCTGAGCGCGTTGAGGTAGAGCGACAGCCCGTAGGCACAGAGCAGCGACACTAGCAGCACCCCAAGGCCAACCTGCACCGAGAGATCGCGGGCAGCCAGAGGGCGCGTGTGGGTGCGGGTCACGTGGGGATCAATATTGCGATCCCACAAGTCGTTGACGACACAGCCAGCGGCACTGGTGGCGAGTGTCCCTAAAATAATGACGCCGACTAGGGGAAGTGGCGGATTGCCCTGGGCCGCCAGCACCACCGACCAGAGGGCGGGAATCATGAGAATTAGCCGTCCGGTAGGTTTATCCCAGCGCAGCAGGCGAACAATGGCATCCAGCGTAGAGGATTGGGGGCGGGTGGAAGGATTGGCCATGGTCGCCAGCGATCGCGAATAGGTACAGTCTTTAGCATAGCGGCCCTCGGCTTTAGCCAATAGCACTGAACCCAGGTGACCAACTCAGGTAAAACACTCATTAAGACAATGCACCTGAACCGTAGATTTGCATGCCCTGAGCCGTGAGAAAGTCGAGGTCAACGGGTTCAGATATCTCACCTCGGTTGCGAAGTAGAGCCGTAAAGCCCCCAGCCCCTAGCCCCGACTGAGGCCACAGGCGATAGCAGGGAAAAGAGGCCAGGGATGAGGCATGATCTCTCAGCGCTGGAACCTTCACCGGCTCAAACTGAGGGATTTTTTTGATTAGCCATGCGACGACCTGCTCGTTTTCCTCGGGGGAAAAGGTGCAGGTCATGTAGGCCAGGTGGCCCCCGGCAGCTACCGTTTGAGCCGCATGGGCCAGGATGCGTTTTTGGCGGTTGGCATTTTTTTTGATGCTGACGGGGTGAAAGCAGCCCAGGGCCGAGCCGCCTTTGGCCAGCAGCGACTGGCCGCTACAGGGGGCATCAACAACGACCACTGAGGCCGTATGGCGCAGCTGCTCAGCAAAATGCTGAGGATCAAGGTTAAACACCAGAGCCTCTGTAGCGCCGCAGCGCTTGAGGTTAGAAATTAAAATTTTGACCCGCTTGCGAATGACTTCGTTGCACCAGAGGTGGTCAGGGTTGAATGCCTGACGGGCCAGCAGGCTTTTGCCGCCTGGAGCCGCACAGAGATCGAGCACTGAGGCGACTGGGGCCACGATCGCAGTAAACACAGCGGCGGAAAAAACAGAGGCCATATCGAGGCAGTAGTAGGCACCGTCCTGGTGAAGGGGATGCTGACCGGGGCGCTGATTGGCGGCAAGGCGATCGACCCAGGCGGGCTGCCAGGGCAGGGCAGGGACAATTGCAAAGGGAACCGGCTCTGGACGCGGCTGCACCCAGACAATGGCCGAGGGGAAAGGCTGAGGGTTGGTTAAAGCCTCGACAAAGGTATCGCGATCGCGCTCCTCAGTAAACAGCCGACGACTTAGTTTCAGCAGCAGATTAGATGGTTGGCCCATAGAGCAGGATTATGCCACACCATTTAGCTCAGCGGTTTAGGGCAAAAAACAGGCTCCCATCTCGGTCCCTAGTATCGTGGGCTACCCACTCGCCTTGGCATTGACGCAAGTTATAGCTAAAGAAGGATGCAGCTTAAAGTAAAAACTTCGGGGAAATTAAATCTTGCAAGGTCGGCAGCTGCCGCCTTTTATCCCAAACGAATTAATCAAACCTGATGTAGTCTTCATTAGTCAAGCGGGATATTACCCTTGTTTTGACTGATCCCCGACAAGTTTACGTTCGTTAAAGTTTTTAGCATTAATCATCTAGTCAATTGTGAATGGGTCTAAAGCAAATATAAAGAAATCATGAACTCCATTCATTGATCCCAGCGGCTGAAGCCTTGTAAAACCCAGGTCTTTGAGCGATGAGATAAATGATCCCCAATTTTTTAAGAGTGAAAATGTAGGAGTTATATGCCGCTTTAGGAAGTCACTATGAAATCAGAGCAGTGCCGGGTGTCATTTTGTAGCCGCTGCCGTTTTTATGCCCCTGAGGGCCGCCGGGGAGGGCAGTGTAGCCAGCTTGGGGTGCCCGTAAATAGCCGTTGGGCACCCTGTTCTTTAGCGATGCCAGTGTTCTCAGCACCGCTAGTTGAGATGAAACCCCTCGACTTTCTGCACCAGCCACTTGAGCTAACATTTCCCGAAGTTTTGCTAGAAACGGTGCTACTAGAAGCGGCATTAGAGGCTCCCTCTGTACCTGGGCACCTAACCAAAACCACCTATCCAGCCCCTGCGCCTGCTCGAATACGACGTTGATTTAGATGAGATACTCTAAGGCTCTAGAATGCTAAGGGCATAGCGACTACACCAGATTTTTAATGATCTATCAGCCTGTTTTGGTGACCAAGCTTCTCACGATGGACAATTTTTGGGTTGGCATCGCGTAATGGCATCGCGTCGCTATGCCATAGTGGGCACCGGAGCCGTTGGGGGCTACTACGGGGCTTGTCTGCAGCGAGGCGGAGCCGACGTGCATTTTTTGCTGCGCAGCGACTATGACCATGTAGTGCAGCATGGCCTGGCGATCGAGTCGGTGGCTGGAGATTTTACGCTACCCCAGGTGCAAGCCCACCGCAGTACCGCCACCATGCCCCCCATTGATGTGGTCGTTATTGCCCTGAAAACAACTCAAAATGTGCTGCTGCCTGAACTGCTAACGTCCATTTTGGGGCCAAAAACAGCGGTTTTGACGCTGCAAAACGGCTTTGGCATTGAAGATGAGCTGTCTGCGTGGACGGATAATGCCGAAACCGATCGCGCCATCTTTGGCGGGCTATGCATTATTTGCGCCAACAAAGTAGGTCCTGGCACCATTCGCCACCTCGACTACGGCAACGTGCTGCTGGGTCAGTACAAAAGCGATCGCCAGCCTGCCGGAATTTCGCCGCAGCTCGAAGCTATTGAGCAAGATTTTCGGGCCGGGCAGATCGCCGTTGAGCTGGTGAACGACCTGCGCCTGGCTCGGTGGCGCAAACTGGTATGGAATATCCCGTTTAATGGCCTCTCGGTGGTGATGAATGCGACGACAACCGAGATGATGGCCGACCCCAACATTCGCCAATTGGCCGAGCAGCTGATGATGGAAGTGCTGGAGGCAGCGCAGCGGGATGGAGAATTGCTTTCCCCCGGCCAGGGTCGGCACCTGCCCGAAGAGTTGGTCGCTCACATGCTGGCCCACACCGAGCAGATGGCCCCCTACCGCACCAGCATGAAGATTGACTTTGACGAAGGGCGGCCCCTGGAGGTAGAAGCCATCTACGGCAACCCCATGCGAGTGGCGCAGGAAGCCGGGGCAGCGGTACCCAAAATTGAAATGCTGTACCACCAGCTCAAAGCGATCGATCGCCGTCAGAGCGAGGCATCTAGCTGATGGAGACTACTCTGGCAGCCATACTGTATCGAGTACATTTTCCTGGCTAAACGGGCACTGCTCTGGAAACGTAGCTATAGACAACCCAGTTTCTACTGTCGCCTGTCTGCGGGCTTTTTGGTAGGCCCTAGGAAAATTTTCTTGCCAGTAAAGTTTCAGTCTCGGGCTTGCTTCAAGGTCATCCTCAAGGCGCAGACGATGCTCTACGATGGTGCTGAGCCAGCTAGGGGAGCGTTTTTCAGGCTGGTAGTGGTACTTGAGCAGGTGCAGCAGCAGCACTCGCAGGTTGCTCAGCAAAGCCCGCATTTGGCTACTGCTCATATCCTCTACTTCGTCGATCAGGTGAGCCAAGTCCAGGGCTGAAAAATGGCCGTTTTTAAGCAGTAGAGCGGTTCTCTCGACCCATAGGCAGAAATCTTGCTCGTATAGCTCAGACAATTTAGCCGTGTCTGCTGATGAGGTTGCCATACCTAGCCCTGCCTAATCGGCCCTGATTGGTATAGGAAACGTATCCCCATCGTCGCAACAGCTATTCCGCCGTTTCACCCGATTCGGCGGCTTTGGGGGCCGTGGCGACAGACTCACTAATGGTTTCGGCGGCGGCTTCGGCGGCTTTCTGGCGCTCTTCGCGTTTTTTGCGATCGGCCGCCAGCATGTCTTTCATCACTTCCTGGGCCTGGGCAAATTTCTCCAGGTTGCTGCGGTAGAGTTCGACATCTTTTTGCAGCTTGTCGGTGGAAATATTGAGTTTGGCGCTCAGGTCTTTGAACAGAGCCTCAACGGCGTCTTTTTCTTTGAGGGCATCCTCGGAGGCAGCGGTTTCAACCAGGGTGTAAAGCCCGACGCCAAAGGGACGGCTGTACTTAAACTTTTCTTTATTGGCTACGGTAGCCAGGGTGCCACGCAGGCCATCGCCGCCCTCAGAGAGGTTGTCAAACTGCCCCTTTAGGTCATCTAAAGACATGCCGCTGACCGAGGTTTTAATCGCTTCGGCATCGCCGCGATAGTGCTCGGGGGTGCTGTTGATGGAGCGGCACAGGGCGTTGAAGATGGAGGCTCTGTCGTTCTCGGGCTCGTAGCCGACCATGAAGCGATCGAAGGTGGTGACAATGCCCAGGGCGTAGATCGGGTCGTAGACAAAGTCTACATTGACCGAGAGCAGATGCATTTCTACCATCAGCTCGTCTACCACGCGCCGGTAGATGGAGTTGATGGGGCGAGTGTGGTGGGAGTAAAAGTCGCGCTTGGCGTCAGATACCGTGCGTACAGGAGCGTTGTTCACAGCCTAGGGTTCAAAATATTACAGTTCTTATATTGTCTCGCGTGACTGTGCCTTTGCCAACCTACCCAGCCAAGGTGGGGATCAACGGCCTTTTAGCTTTTGGCGAATTTTGGCGGCCGTGCGCTGAACCCAAAGGCGGGCCAGGCGAGATTTAGTGAGGTTGGGGATATCGGCACTATGTTTGGCCCGGTAGTCAAAGAAATGGTTGATTTCGGCCAAAATTACCTCCAGCCGAGGCAGAAGGGCATCGGCGCGGTAGGGTTTTAGATCCTCTGAGGTCATCGCTATGGGGCTGGAAGGTTGCAGGGTGGTAAGAATGCGATCGCAGTCATACCCCACCGAATGCACCCCAATTTTATAGCAGTTGAACCCCGGATCTAAATAGTCGGCTAGCGCCCCGTTGACGCTGGTAAAGACCTGGCAACCACAGGCCATCGCCTCCATGGGCGGCAGGCCAAACCCTTCGCTCACCCGGCTCAGCGCCCAGTATTCAGCAGAGTCGTAAAGAAAGATTTTGCTGCGGTTAAACAGAATCGATAGATCATCCACAAAACCCTCTAGCTTGACCAGATTGCAGTGGGGTTCTAAGGCCGGAACGAGCTGATTCAGAAGGTAGTCTGAGGATTTACGCACCTGCACCAGCACGTCGATATCTCTGGGCTGCTGCCGATTGGTGAATTCGGGCGAAATGTGGTTAGGCAGGTAAAAAAGCAGCCCATTGGGCTGCTTTTGTCCCCAGTAGCCCATTGAGTTGCGGCTGACGGTAATGATTGGAATATCGCCCGGTAGGCTAAACCCGTAGCCGCTGCTGTGGGCGTGGTACACCACCTGCTGCCCCCGCAGCCGCTTCACCAGGCGAGGAACGTGAAAGCCCCAGCTGATCACAAAAATGCTGTTGTCCAGGTTGGCCTGCTGGAGCAAGTCATCTAAAAAGATAGTGTCTGGTTCGCGCTGGTCGTAGGTGACCACCTCAGCGGAGCAAATCTGCTGAGCCAGCTTCAGGGTTTTGAGTTCGGCAAACAGCCCGCCGCAGTGGAAGCGCTTGCCGGTACCAGGGACGAGAAAATAAAGGTGGCGCATAGGTGTAACCCTGGATGATAAAGCCCTGGATCAAACGCCCTGCAATTTTAAACGGCTTTGGCGCAGCTAAACTCGCCCACCTCTCGTAGTGCGTCTAGAAAGGCGTAGAGCGCTGGGGTGTGCAGCGCATCTTTAAGAATAGTGGCCCCAATTGGTCGGGAGATCGGAAACGGCAGCGAGCAGATCTGCACATCAGGCGGTACCGGCTGGGCCGCGAGGCGGGGCAGAATAGCGAGGCCCAACCCCTGCTGCACCATGGCCACCATGGATGAGTCGTGGCGAATGCAGTAGGCAATGTCTAGCGGATGCTCTTGGGCACCCAGCACCGTGCGAATGCGCAGACCGCAGCTGCTGTGGCTAGAGCCAATGATGGGCATTTTGCGCATTTCATCGACGCTCAGGGTGCCGGTTATCGAGCGGTAGCCGGGGGGCAGCAGGGCCACGTAGTCGTCGTCAAAAATCGGCAGGGTTTCTACGTCGTTGCCGTCGATGGTTTCGGCGACGCAGAGATCAACTTCACCTTTCACCAACGCCTGCTTGAGCTGGTGCAGCTCATCCATTTCGTGCACGCTGATGGCGATCGCAGGATACCTGCGGTGCAGCCGCGCGATCGCTCCCGGCAGCACGTGGGTCGCCACGCTGCGAAACGAGGCAATCCGCAGAGTGCCGCCCTGCACCCCGCGAGCCTGGTTGGCCTCGCTGGCGATGGTGTCGAGCAGACCCAGCATGTCGCGGGCGTGGGCGGTGATGCGATCGCCCACTGGGGTCAACCGGGCTCCGTGACGACCGCGCTGCAAGAGGGTGATGCCCAGCTCGTCTTCAAGGGTGGCAATGGCGTGGCTAATGGTTGACTGGGTGACATCGAGCTGTAGGGCGGCTTCGCTGAAGTTGCCACAGTCTGCGATCGCAACCAGGGCGCGCAGCTGAGAAAGCTTGACTTTACTGAGGTTCATGGCTAATTGAAACCCCTAAACGCTGATTCTAAGGCTAAGGGCTGAGGCTAAAGCTAGCCTATCGATTTTTTGCATAGAACCCATTCACGTCATGCTTTGTTACATCCTGGCCACTCGCCTAAATTGTATCTATAGCGACAGCAGCCCAGTTACCACTGCGCTCCCAGCTAGGGTTTAGAACCCAGCTCATAGCTTCAGCACTGTAACCGCTACAGCTCGGTATGGCCCCTGGAGGGTCATAGAGCCTGCTGCCTGAGCGCCATTTAGCTCCATTCTCTGGAGCGCTATTTGAATTCTAGGGAGTCAAACCATGGACACTACTCGCAACCTCAACCAAGACCTGCAGCAGCAGCGTCAACGCCTAGAAACCCTGGTACAACCCACCCTAGGCTCTCACTCTATCAATCGCCCCATTTACCACGGCCCCACTCACGGCCTAAGGCAGGCCCTTCAACAGTTAGGAGATCGAACCATGAGATTCTTTACCGGCCAAAACGAACTGCGCATTTGGCAGCGCACCCGCAACGGTCAACCGCTGTGGTTTGCCCACGACCCGGTGACCAATCGCACCCGCTCGTTCTACTCTGAGCAAGACGTGCGTACCTGGCTGGATCAGCGATATTACGACTAGCCCGCGCTGACGACCTCAATACAACATCTGATTGGGTAAACCCCGATTCATCATCAGGAACCCGGTAGGGGCGCAGCATGCTGCGCCCCTACAAATTGGGAGTTGTTTGCCCTATCCATTGGGGGTAAACAACCAGGCTTGGTCATCGGTTCTAGCCCAAACGCCCTAGGCAAAATCGTGGGCAAGAATGGCCTGACCGCGACGGTAAAGCTCTTCGGCGTACTCCGTCCAGGTACCCTGGCCCCAGTAGCGAAAGCAGCTGGTTTGCAGCAGCAGACTGTGAATCAGAGCGTTACGGTAGCGGTGCTGGCTCTCAAGCGCATCGCCCCGCTCGGGCTGCCGGGCCATAGTTTGGTGAAACTGGGCCGATAGGCGCTGCATGGGGTCGAGCACGTTGTCGTAGCCCGCAACCCAGCTGCGATCGCCCGTCCATGACCCACCTTCCATCGAAAAGCCCTGATCTTCGGCATGGATAGCGGCGATCGCAATCGCCATCGCCTCGGCTCCCGTCGCATCGCCCATTGCCTGCCACAGTCGGCTTTGACCCACCGCCTGACAGGTGGGGAACGTCTCTGGCCCACACCCCGCTGCCGCCAGCAGCTCCAGGTATTCGGTGCCGTTGAAGCCCACCACGCCCTGACGACCGCCGCCGTTGTCGCGCATTTCGTACCACGATCGCATGAAGGCGCTGGGGAACTCGTTCATCATCACGCCGCCGTTTTCGCCATCGCTGATCTGGCTGACCAACTGCGGCACGGTTGCGTTACCGAGGGAGACTTTGCCCAAGGTTTTGGCTTCCCAGTAGGGCTGCATTTGCCCCACTAGCTTGGTGTCAGAGCCCTGGGTTTTGACCAGCACCACAATCTCTTCGACCTCGCCCTGACCGTTGCGAGCCACTAAGCGGTGGGGCAGGTGGGGCTGCGATAGGCCGTGTCCCTCTAGGGATTCCACCGTATGCTCCTGCACCAGCATCCAGCGGTAGCCACAGTCTTTGAGGGTTTTAACAAAGGCGTAGAGCACGTCGGGATGGTTGGGCAGATGCATCTCCGGCGGCGAAAAGCCGCGCACCCGAGCCAGGGCCTCGGGGCCAAACAGGGCGGCAAAATGGTGCTGCCAAGCGCGAATGTGCAGTTTGAGGTCAGGCACGGGCGTCGAGGGTACCACCGCATGGCCCCAGCAGGTGCCCAGCCACTCCACATAGGGCTGGTAGGCAGGGTCGCAGGCCAACCGGCGCAGCTTAGCCAAAATATCCTGGCGATCCATCTGCTGCAGGCCCCACAGCAGGGTGCCTGAGTAGTCGAGCATGACGCGGGGGTTACAGCCTTGGCTCACCAGCTCAGGAATAAAATCGCCCAGACGGGCGTAGCAATAGGCAAAGGTGCCCGCGTTGTGGTTATCCCCGTCGTAGGGGTGCTCAAACATGTACTGGAGGTGATTGATCACCTCGCCCGTGGCCCCAGCGGGAATGCTGGGCTGGTGCATGTGGAGGGCGATCGCAAAGCCCGCCGAAATATCTGCCAAATTTAGGTTAGTGCGCGGCAAAAACACCGGCTCACCGCTGGCCATCACCGCAGCAATGTCGGCTTCTCGCCCTGACAGGGGGGGAAGTCCTTCTTCTAGGGCGGGCCAGTCTACAGGAGAGAGTACAGCACCGGTCATAGCAAACCTCCAAGCATGGCACCACCGACTGCTGTCGGGGAAACCTGTGGTCACTATTTAGTGTTGCACTGACGAGAAGAGTTAACTACGGCTAGTAACATTTCGTGGTCTGAGGGATGGCCTAGGAAGACACCTAATGCTGGCGGTCGGTTGCAACGATAAAACTTCGGTCATCCCCTTCGCCAGAGGCGATCGCTATCACGCCCAAGGCATAGACAATCTACTTCCAGGCGCGGTTCTCGAGATCGCGCACCTGACGCTCCAGGCGATCGAGGCGGCCGCGCAGTTCGTCCATTTCGGCCTGGCGGGGTACGCCCAGGTCTTGCAGCGTGTTGCGAAACAGCCGCTGAAACTGGTCTTCTAGCGCCCCATTGCCCTCGTTGAGCTGAGCCATAACTTCGTCCACCAGAGTTCTGGCCTGCTCGGGGTTAAATTTGCCCTCGCGCACCCACTCTTCGGTCACCAGCTTCACCCGCTCAGCGACTAAAGAGGTCGTGCCCACGCCAATCATGAGCAGCTGGCGCAACAGGTTATTGGTATCCATTAAAATCTCCTTTGATGGGGATTGAGGGTCAGGGATTGGGGTTTTGAAGTCGGACACAGGATTTGAGGTCTACGGACAACCATGCATCTGCCCCCTAGCACCCTCATTCATTTTGTCAGAGATTTCCTTGACCCCTGGGTATTGAAAGCCGAACCCTCTCTTGCCGGATGCCCTCAGCCAGCCGACAACTCGTCTACCTTAGCCCGCACCGCCTGCATGTCTTGCCACATCAGCCACTTGGGGCTGCCTTTGTCGCGCGACGGGTTGCGCAGCAGGTAGGCGGGGTGAAAGATCGGCATACACAGGCGACCTTCCCACTCCATCCACTCGCCGCGAATTTTGCTGATGCCCGACTTGATGCCCAGCAGCCCTTTGACCGCCGTAGCCCCAGTCAGCAGAATGATTTTGGGATCAACCAGGCGAATCTGCTCCAGCAGATAGCCTTTGCAGGCGGCTACCTCAGCAGTGGTCGGCACGCGGTTTTCGGGCGGGCGGCACTTGACGATGTTGCAAATGTAAACATCTTGCTCAGTATCTAGCCGCACCGAGGCCAAAATTTTCTCTAAAAGCTGGCCCGACTTACCCACGAAGGGCAGCCCTTGCTCATCCTCCTGTTGCCCTGGCCCTTCACCGATAATTAAAACTGGGGCGGTTGGGCTGCCCCGACTGACCACCACATGGGTGCGCGTTTCGGCTAGATCGCAGCGCAGACAGCTTCGACAGTGAGTACCCAACGTCTCCAGGTCGGGATAAATACCAGGGAGAATAGGCACCGTGGCGCTGGTGGGGATGGCATCAAAATCGACGCCGCTGGGATCTGTCTTGGCTCCATCTGGAGCGCTCTCACCAGCATTAAACAGAGTAAATTGCTCGTCAGCCATCGGTTCTGGGGGCGATATCAATGCTTTCGACCTTATTGTAAGGGGTTTGGGTCTGACCCGGCGGTGGCCGTGATCAGCGGTGGTTCGGGTTGGCGTTGTATAGTAGAAAGCTAGTCAAATTCTGTCTATGTCCAGGAGCCTCAGCCTTGACTTTTTCCGCCGAAGATTTTGCCAAAGCCCTTGAAGCCCACGACTACGACTTTCAGGTGGGCAGTACCGTGCGGGGCACCGTGATTTCCTTTGCCTCCGATGGGGCCACGATTGATATTGGCGGTAAGTCGGCGGCCTTTTTGCCCATTCGCGAAGCAGCGGTGCGGGCCGTTTCGTCCCTAGAGGGCGTACTCGAACCCGGCGCTGAATACTCGTTTCAGGTCATTCGCGACCAGGATGCCGACGGCCAGCTGCTGCTCTCGATTCGCAAGCTACAGCTCAAGCAGCTGTGGGATAAACTGGCCGAGCAGGCCGAAGCCAGCGACATGCTAGATGTGAAGGTGACCGGCTACAACAAGGGCGGCGTGACTGTGGATGTGGAGGGGCTGCGGGGGTTTGTGCCGCGATCGCACCTGGGCCGCACCTACGAAAACCTCGAAGATGCCGTGGGCCAGCGCCTCACCGTGGGCTTCTTAGAAGTCAACCCCGGCGCTAACAAGCTGGTGATGTCGGCCCGTCTGGCCGCTCGCAGTCAGGTGATGAGCACCCTGGCGCTGGGCCAGCTGATCGAGGGCACCGTAGCCAGCCTCAAACCCTTTGGCGCGTTCATCGAATTTGACGGCATTAGCGGCCTGCTGCACATCAAGCAAATCAGCAAAAACTACGTCGAGTCGCTGCCTGCGGTGCTGAAGGTGGGCCAGCCGATCAAAGCCGTGGTAGTGGCCCTCGACCCTGATCGCAACCGCATTTCGCTCTCGACTAAGGTGCTCGAAAAGTACCCCGGCGAGCTGATCAAAGAATCTGAGGCCGTGTTTGAAGACGCCGAAAACCGTCTGGGCGACATCAGCCGCATGCTCGGCGACAGCGAGGCTTAGGCACTATGGGCACCGTATGGGAACTTGACTTTTACTCCCGGCCCGTGCTGGATGAGAACCAGAAAAAACTGTGGGAGGTGCTGCTGTGTGAGGGCTTAGTCGATAGCCAAACCGATACGACCAAAAGCTTTCGCTACAGCAAGTTTTTGCCCAGCAGCGAGGTCAACTCAATTTCGCTCAGGGGGGCGATCGATGAGGCGATCGCAGAGGCGACCAGCCAGGGCATCGCGCCCCCCAGCCGCATCCGGTACTTTCGCTACCAGATGCAAAATATGATTCTGCGGGCCTGCGAAGACGCGGGCGTACCGGCTCGGCCCAGCCGTCGCACGATGGCGTTGCAGGGGTGGCTGCGCGATCGCAACCAGACCGTTTATCCCGCTATGGAAGGCTACACCACAGCCCCATCCCCCTCCGTCGCCGCGCCACCGCCCAACCCCCAGGCCCTGCCCGATGCGCTGCTGGGTCAGCAGTGGGCCTTTGTCACCCTGGAGGCCGCCGCCTTTGCCGACCTGCCCGAGTGGGAGATTGGCTTTGGCGAAACTTTTCCCCTGGCGCTGGCTGATCTAAGCCCCAATGCTCCCATTCCAGGGCTGCTGATCTATTCCCCCCGCGCCACCGCCCTGGCCGCCTGGATGTCGGGCCTGGAGCTGGCCTACTGGCGAATTGAGTCGGGCAAAAACCCCGCGATCGTGCTGGAAACCGGCGCTTCGGATAGCTGGATTTTGGCCGGGTTGCCCAACCCCAACCTGCTCGCCGAGGCCCAGGCCTTTGAGGCGGCTAAGGCCAAGGCCAACCAGGTGCATTTTATCGGCATTCAGACTAGTCCCGAAAGCGAATCGTTTGCCGGGTTCTGGCTGCTGCAAGAGCTGAATTTGGGGTAGGGGAATGGCTGGCTTAAGGGTGTTTCGTCTGTCAGATCCCTGGTTTCTTTAAGGAAGCAGGGATCTAGTCCTTTCTCCCTGGAGAGACTGGTGGTTCAAGAGTCTAAGCAATCGGCATTCTTTCAGAGCCTGGGGAAGTGGCCCCACTGGCGGAATCTGGGCATCTACGCGCTGCTGCTGGCGATCGCCCTAGTGATGGTGTTTCCGCTGCTGTGGCTGCTCAGCACTTCTTTCAAGGGGCCAACGGAGAATCTACTGGCCACCCCGCCGCAGCTGTTGCCCCAGCAGCCCACCCTAGCCAACTACCGCCAGGTGTGGCAGACCAACCCCTTTGGCCAGTACTTTCTCAACAGCACCATTGTGGCGGTGATCACGGTGGCGGCCAACCTGCTGCTCTGCTCGCTGGCGGCCTATCCCCTGGCGCGGCTGACCTTTGTGGGCCGCGATACCCTGCTGGCGCTGATTGTAGCCACCATCATGATTCCGTTTCAGGTGGTGATGATTCCGCTGTACATTTTGGCGGTGAACCTGGGCCTGCGAAACACCTACCTGGGGCTGGTGCTGCCCTACCTGGCCTCGGCCTTTGGCATTTTTCTGATGCGCCAGGCGTTTCAGGGGGTGCCCAAGGAGCTAGAAGAAGCCGCCCGCATGGACGGCTGCTCTGACCTGGGCATCTGGTGGAACGTGATGCTACCCGCCACCCGCCCGGCCCTGGTAACGCTGGGAATTTTTGTGTTTATTGGCACCTGGAGCGAGTTTCTCTGGCCGCTGATTTTGCTCGATCGCCCTGAGCGCTACACCCTGCCCCTGGGAGTGGCCCGGCTGGCGGGCAGCTTTTCGCTCGACTGGCGGCTGATTGCGGCTGGGTCGATTTTGTCGGTGCTGCCCGCGATCGCGGTGTTTATTTTGCTCCAGCGCTACATCGTGCCAACCGAAACCGGCAGCGGCGTAAAAGGCTAGAGAGCGTGGGTCTGACCGCCGCTACCGCCCCCAACTATTGTTATACTACTAGCCAGTAATAAGTTAAGTTTTTGCCGTTTCTACCTCGATCCCCGGTCTGCACTCTATGGCTCTTTCCTCGACGGTTTCGCAAGTGCCTCGACTCGATGACGACTGTCGGCTGGTGCGGCTGTCGCCCGAAACGCTACAGCTGGTGGCCGATTTTTTTAAGGTGCTGTCAGAGTCGAGTCGGCTGCAAATCGTGTGCGCCCTCAAAACGGGCAAAAAGAACGTAACTGAAATTATCGAGGCAACGGGGCTGGGGCAGGCCAATGTGTCTAAGCATCTGAAGATTTTGGCCCAGGCGGCTATTGTCAGCCGCCAGCAGCAGGGCGTGTGCGTGTATTATCAGATCGCCAACGGTTTTGTGTTTGAGCTGTGCGAGCTGGTGTGCGATTCACTATCGGTGCAAATTCAGCAACAGTCCGAGCAGATTGCTCACCTAGAGGCGTTTCGTCAGAGTTAGCTGCTAATCTAATTCACTCCATGGCAACCGGGGGCCACAGCGCCTCTCCTAACTCAAGCGCGATAGCAACCCTCCATCGCCATCTGCAACAACGCCCCGCAACAGAGTAGACTCACAGGCCTAAAGTTTACCCTGGCTCTTAATCCGCAGATAGCTCTCGACCAGCGGGTCTGAAATCTGGTGGGCGGGGGCATCGAGCACCAGCACACCGCGCCGTTTGAGGCGGGCAAAGGCAGTCTCGCGCTGGCTGAGCAAATCGAGCGCTACGGCTCGCTGGTAGGCAGCATCCACGTCAGCTGTGGGCTGGTGGGCCTGGTGATCAATGGCCGGATCGCGCAGGGTAATGCAGAAAGGCAGGTGGCGCGGACGCAGGCGGGCCAGGGCCGAGAGCAGTTCGGCGCTGGCGGTCTCATCCACAATGTCGGTGATGATCACAACCAGGGAGCGGCGGTGCTGCTGCTGGGCGGCGTGGGTGGCGACGGCCAGGTAGTCTGACTCCTCTAGCACCGGCTCGATCGGGGTAAGGCGCTCGATCATCTGCTGAAAGTTGGCCCGCCCGCCCTTGGGAGGAATCCAGGTGTGCAGGGTGCGATCGAAGACGCCCAAACCGACGCGATCGCCCCTCGAAACCCCCGCCAACGCCAGCGCCAGCGCTGCATTCATGCCCCAGTCAAAGCGGGTGAGCCCCTGCACCTGGGCTGTCATCAGCCGACCGCGATCGAGCAGAATCAGCAGAGTTTGCTCGCGCTCTGGCTCCAGCACCCGCACCAGGGGCTGGCTGAGGCGAGCGGTGGCCTTCCAATCCACAAAGCGGAGGTCGTCGCCGGTGCCGTACTCGCGCAGCTCGGCAAACTCGGTGCCCACGCCCATCCGCCGCTTTTGTTTCAGGCTGCCGGTAGCCTGGAGAGCGAGTTTTACCGAAAGCTGGTTGAGACCAATCAGGTCGGGATAGACGGCTACGGTTTCGGCGGCGGGCACAGTCCAATCCGCCCAGGCTAAACCCAGGGGGCTACGCTGCTGAATTTGCAGATCGCCCCAGGCATATTCGCCCCGCTGCTTGGGGTTGACGGTAAAGGCAATGGTTTCGGCGTCCTGTCCAGTGAGGGCAACCTCCAGCGGCATGGGGGGGCCGCCCAACTCGGTGGGGTAATTGTCGTAGAGGCGCAGGCGAACGGGTTGGGCAGATTCGCCGTGGAGAGAAATGGGATTATCGCGGCCAATGGAAAGACGATGTAGCGGACCCCGCGTGATCGTGGCGCGGCGAGATTTGACCCACACCCCATCCCACAGCATCACCGCCAGGACTGCGCCATCGCACAGCAGCAGGGCCAGTAGAGCGATAGGGAGGCGGTTGGGCGCGCCGAAAAAGTTGGTCAGCAGGGTCGCGACGACCCCACCTCCGAGCAGCAGCCCGTAGGTTCGTCCGGTGGGGATGATCGCCATTAGCGGGGCACCGCCACGCTGTCGAGCACGGACTGGATGATGCGATCGCAGGTCAGCCCATCCATCTGAGCCTCTGCACCAGGGATTAGTCGGTGGCGCAGCAGCGGCATGGCCACGGCCTTGACGTTGTCGGGGGTGACAAACTCCTGCCCATTCATCCAGGCGTGGGCTTTGCTGGCCGCCAGCCACTGCACCGTGGAGCGGGGCGAGGTGCCCAGTTCAAGATCGGCGTGCTGGCGGGTTTTGTGGGCCAGAGCCAGCAGGTAGTCGAGGATGGGTTCCTGCACGGTCATACTTTTGACGGCTTGGCGGGCGGCCAGAATGTGGTTGGCGGCGGCGATCGGCTTCAGCTGGCCAATATCTAGCCGTTTGGCCTCGAACCCGGCCTGGGCATTGAGCAGCATTTGCTTTTCTGCCGCCGGGGCCGGATAGCCGACAACGAGCTTGAACAGGAAGCGATCGAGCTGGGCTTCGGGCAGCGGATAGGTGCCCTCAAACTCCAGCGGGTTCTGGGTCGCTACTACCCAAAACAAGTCGGGCAGGGGATGGCTGGTGCCATCCAGCGTTACCTGCTGCTCTTCCATAGCCTCTAGCAAGGCCGACTGGGTTTTGGGCGGGGTGCGGTTGACCTCGTCGGCCAAGAGCACCTGGGTAAACACCGGCCCTTTTTTGAGGGTGAAGGTGCGGCTGGTGAGGTCAAAGACGTTGGTGCCCGAAATATCCGAGGGCAAAATGTCGGGCGTGAGCTGAATTCTAGAGAAGTCGGCCTGAATCAGCCGCGACAGGGCGCGCACCATCAGGGTTTTGCCGGTGCCGGGCACCCCTTCGAGAATGACATGACCGCCGGCCAGCAGCGCTACCAAAAGCTGCTGCACCAGGTCTTCTTGGCCCACCACCACGCCGCTGAGGGTTTTGCCGATGCGAGTAATCGCCGCGTGTAGCTCACTCTGTCGATCAGTCATGCCCGCTGGTGTCTCCTGTGGTGTTTCTGGAAATGTCTGTAGTAATGTTTTTGGCGGTGTCGCTGGCGGTGTATTTGAGATAATGAAGGGATTGTACCCAGCAATTCTCATTTTGGCGAAACGCTGTTCAAGCCCTGAGAATGCCGGTATTGTAATGCCATCGGAGAAGCCCAAGAGAGCCAGCACGATTGAAAGAACAGGGGTTGTTTGACACGATAGTCGGT
>JBARVV010000034.1:0-23066 GCA_049646445.1 Nodosilinea sp.
CAACAGTCCGGACAGTTTTAGCAACGAGGCTACAAGGCTTACAGGGCAATCACTCTAGCGATCACCTATTTAAATCAAAGTTGGCTTGCGGGCTAACGTTGGTTTAAATACTTTGAGCAACGTAGGCTCTAGCTTACAGGCGATATGAGAGGCAAATTTTTGTCCGGAGTATTGAAAGTATCAGTCGGTGAGGGCTAAGGAGATCTCTGGAAAAGAAGATCCCCCGATGTAGGAGCGCAGAGCCTGCGCCCTCAGGAGGAAACAGAATTCTTAGGTATTTTTGTTGTCAGAATTGGCCTTGGTCAGCAGCGCTTCGCCATTTTCAGAAAGAATCGAAGCGCACCGTCTAAAATGATTCAGATTCAGGCGCGGTAGGAGCAGGCGATTGTGCAGTCTCAGCCTCAAGACACGTCTTCGCTACGGCAGCTGCAGCGGGTACTAGCTCGGCTCATGGTCTACCCCTGGCTAACGCTGGGGGCATTGGCTAGCGCCCTACTGCTGGTGGCGGCCTACGCCGTTACCCCACAGCTGTTTCGCTGGGCCATCGATCAGGGCATTGCGGAAAACAATTTGACGGTGGTGTTGCAGAGTGGGGCGGCGCTCGTGCTGGCCGCCCTGGCTCGCGGGCTGTTTAACTTTGGTCAAAGCTTCTGCGCCGAGGCGATGTCGCAAAGCGTGGTTTACGACCTGCGCAACCGCATTTTTAGCAAAATTCAAACGCTTAGCTTTAGCTACCATGACCAGTCTCAGACCTCGCAGCTGCTTACCCGCGTTACCAGCGACATTGAGCAAATTCGCACCTTTTTGAGCACTAGCCTGGTTCAGGTGATTAGCGGCGTAGCGACGCTGATGACGATCGCCACTATTTTGCTGGTGATGAACTGGCGGCTAGCGCTAATTAGCCTCACCGTCGTGCCCGTGGCGGGGTGGCTAATGGCGCGATTTTTTAGCCAAAATAACCTGCTGTTTCGCCAGGTGCAAGAGCAGCTGGCTGATCTAAATGGGGTTTTGCAGGAGAATTTGATCGGGGTGCGGGTGGTCAAAGCTTTTGTGCGCGAGGAGGTGGAGCGCGATCGCTACACCCAGCTCAACACCAGCCTAGTCGCCGCCAACATGAAGACGATTTTGGCGATTCGCAACACCTTTCCGTTTATCTTTTTGGCCAGCAACCTGGTGGTGGTGGCGGTGGTGGGCTACGGCGGGGTAGCGGTGATCAACGACCAGTTTTCGGTGGGCGAACTGGTGGCGTTTAATGCCTATCTGCTGCTGATTGTGCAGCCCATTTTGCTAATTGGCTTTGCCGCTCCGGCGATCGCCCAGGCGGCGTCTTCGGCTGAGCGGGTCTATGAGGTGATCGATGCCGAAGTTGACATTCGCGATCGCCCCCACGCCATTCCCTTTACCGCCTGTAGAGGCCGAGTCACCTTTGAAAATGTGTCATTTCGCTATCCCGGTGCCACCAGTCCGGCCCTGTGCGAGATTTCCTTTGAGACCAAACCCAACGAGCTGATTGCGATTTTGGGCATGACCGGCTCGGGCAAAAGCACCGTCACCAACCTGATTCCTCGCTTTTACGATGTCACCGCTGGGGCAGTACGTATCGATGGCCGCGACGTGCGCGACTTTACTTTGGAGAGCCTGCGATCGCGCATTAGCACCGTGTTCCAGGAGACCACGCTATTTTCGGGCACGATCTTTTCCAACATTACCTATGCCAGGGCCGAGGCCAGTCTTGACCAGGTAATCGAAGCTGCTAAAGCCGCTCAGATCAACGACTTTGTTCAGGATTTGCCCGACGGCTACGACACCGTGGTGGGCGAGCGCGGGGTGGGCCTCTCGGGGGGGCAAAAGCAGCGGATTGCGATCGCCCGCACCCTGCTTACCGACTACAGCATTTTGATTCTCGACGACAGCACCTCCGCCGTCGATGCCCAAACCGCCGCCCAAATTCAGGCCGCCCTCGACGACCTGATGCGCCGCCGCACCTGCACCGCCTTTGTGGTCGCCCAGCGGATCAGCACCGTCCGCACCGCCGATCGCATTTTGCTAATGGACAAGGGGCGGCTGGTGGCCCAGGGCACCCACGACCATTTAATGGCTACCAGCCCCCTCTACGGCGTGATTCTAGAATCGCAGGTCGGCGCGACCGCAGCCCTTACTCAGTTCGAGGCGCGCTAAACTCAAGGTCGTGGCCGGGGGGTAATCTGCCTCGCGGTGCCCGGCTGAGTTTAGAGTTTTTGTCCTATGTCTTCGCCTTTGTCTCAGCCCAGAGCGATTGTGCTGCTGTCGGGTGGTCTCGACTCGGCCACTGCTGCCGCTCAGGCGATCGCCGACGGCTATGCGACCGTGGCCCTGTCGTTCAACTACGGCCAGCGGCACCAGCGCGAGCTAGAGGCAGCCAGGGCGGTGGCCCAGCACTTTGCGATCGCCTGCCACCACTTTGTCGATGTCAACCTGGCCCAGTGGGGCGCGTCTTCGCTGACTGACCTGGCTCAGCCCCTGCCTCAGGACGGCCCCCAGGATGGCATTGAAGGGGGCATTCCCTCAACCTACGTCCCCGGACGCAATACGGTATTCATTGCCCTGGCCCTGGCCCTGGCCGAGGCAAAACAGGCCGAGGCGGTGTATCTGGGCATCAACGCAGTAGATTATTCCGGCTATCCCGACTGTCGGCCCGAATATTTGACGGCCTTTCAGCAGCTGGCTCAGCTCTCGTCAAAGGCGGGGCTAGAGGGCCACGCGCCCAAACTGGTCGCGCCTCTGGTGATGGATTCTAAAGTAGATATTGTGCGCCGCGCCGTGGCGCTGGGGGTGCCGATCGCCGCCACCTGGTCGTGCTACCAGGGCGGAGTAGAGCCCTGCGGACGCTGTGATTCTTGTCGGATTCGCGATCGCGCCCTAGCCGAAGCAGGCTACCCCGAGTTGGCCAGTGGTCATCACCGCACAATTCAATAAGCTTTCGTTTTCTGACGGTGCTGGCGGGGTAATGTGGCACAGTGTAAGAAGCTTTGCCACTGCCCGCAGCTCAGGGGTATGCCTTGCCTGCCCTCCCAATCAACCCTCTGTACTCCTGCCTATGCCCTGGTCTCGAATTATTAGCGGATTTGTTGCGATCGTGGTGGCTCTGGTCATGATCGGTCTGGGGGGCTGGTACTTTACCCTGGGTTTTGGCGTCATTATCCTTTTGGGCCAGCTCGAAATTTTTGCCCTGGTCAAGGCTAAGGGCATTTTACCGGCGGCCAAAATCACCCTGGTGGTGAGCCAGCTTTTGCTGATCATGGCCCACGTTTCCCCCACGCTGGCCGATGCCCTGCTGCCTTTGAGCGGCACCTTTATTTGTTTTTATCTGCTGTTTCAGCCCCAGGTTGCCACCATTGCCGATGTAGCGGCCTCCATCTTGGGCCTGTTCTACGGCGGCTACCTGCCCAGTTTTTGGGTGCGGCTGCGCGATTTTGGCAATGTGGGTACCCCGACGCTGCCCCTGGGCGGTTTCTGGCCCGAAACCTGGCCTCCCGCACTAGACGCGCTACCCTATGGGCTGGTAGTGACGCTGCTGGCCTTTGCCTGCATCTGGGCTGCCGATATTGGGGCTTACACCGCCGGAAAAATGGTTGGCCGTACCCCCCTGTCCAACATCAGCCCTAAGAAAACCGTAGAAGGGGCGGCCTTTGGCATGTTGGGCAGTATGGTGGTGGCTCTTGTCGGTAGCTACTGGCTGCAGTGGCCGCTCTGGCCCGCCACGGGTGCCGCCCTGGGCCTGATGATCGGTATATCCAGCCTGCTGGGCGACCTGACCGAATCGCTGATGAAAAGAGATGCCGGGGTCAAAGACTCTGGAGCATTGATCCCCGGCCACGGCGGCATTTTAGACCGCACCGACAGCTATGTGTTTACGGGGGCGCTGGTTTACTTCTTCGTCACCCTGCTGCTGCCCCTGCTACCAGCGAGTTAGCGACCCCGCATTTCCCAAAAGCTTAGCTCCTGACGAATGCGATCGCGCTCTTGAGGCTGCGCAAACCGTAGCTGATGGCGCAGCTCACCGATCACCTGACGCCGCTCACTGGCAGACTTATTCTCCATCACCAATTTCCTCAGAAAAACTGTAGCTATAACTACAGTTTAGTGAGATGGATTCCCAAAATTATCTCCCCTTACAATTCTTTGGGATCAGGCTTGGGGCAATGCTGACAACGAAAATACCCGAGATTTTTGCTTTCTCTCAAGGGCGCGGGGTCTGCGCCCCTACGTGGGGGTATCTTTTTCCCCGGAAGCCTCCTTGGCCTGCGTTGCACTATTGGCCTGCGTTGCACTATTGGCCTGCGTTGCACTATATAAATTGTCCCAAGTTGAATGGCACTGAATTAAGCCTGGTGGGCAGTGCCCACTACGGTAAATCAAGACTTTCGCCGATCTACAAGAGCTTACTTCAGTGACATTCGTCCCAAGTTGCTTAAACCCCTACTGTGCCTGAGGTTTTGGGGTCGGGCAGCTTGGTGGTAATCAGCGCCGCCGCCAGCACAAACAGGCTCGATGCCCACAGGCATCCTACCAGCCCAAACCACTGGTAAAACAGCCCCGAGGTAATCGTGCCCAGCAGCCGCCCGCCTGAGTTAGCCATGTAGTAAAAGCCCACGTTCAGGCTGACATCTTGATCTTCGGTGTAGGCCAGCACCAGGTACGAGTGCACCGCTGAGTTAAAGGCAAACACCACGCCAAACACAATCAAACCGCCCGTTACCGCGATATCACCGCGCAGTCCCGACATCAGCGCCAGCGCAATCAGGGCCGGAATCGCCGTCAACATTGAGGTCCAGAACAAAATCGTTTTTGCCCTGGGCACCACCTTGCCGGTGCTGTCTTTGCGCAGCAATTGCGGGGCCAAAAACTGCACAATGCCGTAGCCAATCACCCAAATCGCCATGTAGGTGCCCACCTGCATAAATCGCCAGCCCAGCACCTCATACAAAAACACCGGCAGCGCCACCACAAACCACACATCCCGCGAGCCAAACAAAAAGAACCGCGCTGCCGACAGTATGTTGATCTCTTTGCTTTTAGAAAACAGCTGCCGAAAGGACACCTTTTTGCCAATTTTGCCCATGCTAGCGGGCAGCAAAGCTCCCGACAGCAAAATCACCCCTAGCACCGCCGCCTGCATCAGCAGCGCCGAACGAAAGCCCACCCCCTCCAGCAGCGCCGCCCCCGCAAAAAAGCCCACCCCCTTCAGCGCATTCTTTGATCCGGTCAGCACCGCCACCCACTTGAACAGCCGCGATGCCGCCTCTTTCGGCACAACCAGGCGAATGGCACTCTTAGAACTCATCTTGGTCAGGTCTTTGGCAATGCCCGAAAAGGCCTGAGCCACCATCACAAAGCCCACCTGCACCGGCACCACCCAGTCGGGGTTGAGAAAACTCAGCATCACCAGGGCAAAAATTTGCAGAGCAATACCGCCGTACAGCGTCATCCGCAGGCCCACCTGGGAGCCAATCCAGCCGCCGAAAAAGTTCGTCACCACGCCGAACACTTCGTAGAAGAGAAACAACATGGCGATCTCAAACGGCGTGTAGCCCAGCACGTGAAAGTGCAGCAGTACCAGCATCCGCAGCGCCCCATCGGTGATGGTGAAGCCCCAGTAGGCGGCGGTGATGATCGCATAGTTGCGCAGGCTCTCGGGCTTGAAGGTGGAAGAACTCATGGGGGTAGGAGGTTGATGAGCAGGGGGTGACTAGGTCGGTGAGGAGATGAGGCGATCGGTAGGGTGGGCAGTGCCCACCATCGGTAAAAATGCTGTCCAGAAAATTCTTCGGGTGAAGACTTCATCCCAACTCCGAATCGCATAACCCCGATGCCAAACAGGCGGCTTGTGTAGGGGCAAACGGCGTTTGCCTAGCCCAACCGAGGGTAGCTAGGGCGGATTCAGTATTAGAGACTCTGGGCAACTTTGCAAGCTAGTTCTGCCATGCGGCAGGAGTAGCCCCACTCGTTGTCGTACCAGGCCAGAATTTTGACCTGGGTCTCGTCGACCACCATGGTGGAGAGGGCATCGATAATCGACGATCGCGGGTCGTCCTTATAATCGACCGACACCAGGGGCCGGGTTTCGTAGCCGAGAATGCTGTGCAGCGGACCATCGGCAGCGGCTTTGAGCAGCTGATTGACTTCCTCGACGGCGGTGGGGCGATCGACTTCAAACACGCAGTCGGTGAGTGAAGCGTTCAACAACGGTACTCGCACCGCCAAACCATTCAGCTTGCCCGCCAGCTCGGGGTAAATCAGGGTAATGGCGGTGGCCGACCCGGTGGTGGTGGGAATCAGCGACATTCCCGTGGCCCTGGCGCGGCGCAGGTCTGGGTGGGGGGCATCCACAATGGTCTGGGTATTGGTGTGATCGTGGATGGTGGTGATCACGCCGTGGCGAATGCCCAACCCTTCGTGGATGACTTTAACCACCGGGGCTAGGCAGTTGGTGGTGCAGGATGCGGCGGTTAAGAGGTGGTGTTCTGCGGGATTGTACAAGTGGTCGTTAATGCCGTAGACCACGTTGAGCGCGCCTTCTTTCACTGGGGCAGCGACAATTACTTTTTTGACGCCATGATCGTAGTAGGGCGCGATCGCCTCTATGGTGCGAAACTTGCCGGAGCACTCTAGCACCAGGTCTACGCCGTAGTCGGCCCAGGGCACCTGGCCTGGAGAAACGCCGCTGCTAAAGCTGAGTGGGGTGCCCGCGATCGCAATTTTCTCGCTGCCGATCGCCTCAACGTCGTGCCCCCAGCGTCCGTGCACAGAATCAAACTTGAGCAGGTGGGCCGCCGCCGCTGCCCCCCCCTTAACTTCGTTGATGTGGACAAACTCTAGCTCGGGAAAGGCCCAACCGGCCCGCAGTACCAGCCGCCCGATGCGACCAAATCCGTTGACGGCAACTCTGACCATAAGACCTCTACGCTTCCTGCTGCGATCGCACCAGCCAACCGATCAACTCACCAAGGCAAATTGACTCGACCAGGCTTCATTTCAAAAAAAATTGATATGTAGATTGTTTCAAAAAAACTTGATTTGTCAAGTTATCCAGACTACATCGGCTCAGGCATGGCTCTAAATCGGCACGGAACCTTTAAGAGAAAGTGAATCTCTATGATCCTTGCTGAATAAGGGTTGTGGTCAGTTGGCTCTGAGATCTCGGAAGTGCTTGTCGGGCAAGGCTTTCAGCTATCTATCTTCTGTTGGCAGACCAGTGCCCAACTGTTGCTACTTAGCCTGCTCCAAGATTCGCTATAGTGAATTTCCGAGTTAACTGCGGCACACCATGCTAGACACCACCGACCTCAAGCGCGAGATTGAGATGCTCACCGATCGCCTGGGTAAAACCCAGGACTATCTTTGACATCCCTGCCCTCGCAGCGAAAATTCAGGACCTAGAGCAAGTCGCCGCCCAGCCCGACTTTTGGGACGACCAGAGCAAAGCCCAAGACGCCCTACAGGAGCTGAGCGACTATAAGGCTAATCTCGCCCAGCTCACCACCTGGCAGGCTAACCTCGATGACACCGCCGCCATCCTCGAGCTGCTGCAGGAGGACAATGACGAAGCCCTCTTTCAAGAAGCTCAGGCTACCGTCACGGGCCTCAGCCAGGAGCTAGACCAGTGGGAACTCCAGCAGTTGCTCTCTGGCCCCTACGACAAAAAGGGAGCGGTGCTGGCCATCAACGCCGGAGCCGGTGGCACCGACGCCCAGGACTGGGCCGAAATGTTGCTTAGAATGTATACCCGCTGGGCCGAGCAAAATGGCTTTAAAGCCCATTTAGTGGAGATGTCGGAGGGTGAAGAGGCGGGGCTAAAGTCGGCCACGCTAGAGATTACTGGCCGCTACGCCTACGGCTATCTGAAAGCTGAGAAGGGCACCCACCGCCTGGTGCGAATCTCGCCCTTCAACGCCAACGGCAAGCGCCAGACCAGCTTTGCCGGGGTGGAGATAATGCCGATTCTCGATCAGAATATTGAGCTAGATATTCCTGAGAAAGACCTGGAGATTAAAACCTCGCGTTCGGGCGGCGCGGGCGGCCAAAACGTCAACAAAGTGGAGACGGCGGTGCGCATTACCCACCTGCCGACCGGCATTTCGGTACGCTGCACCCAGGAGCGATCGCAGCTGCAAAACCGCGAAAAGGCGATGATTATTCTCAAGGCCAAGCTGCTGATTATTGCCCAGGAACAGCAGGCCCAGGCGATCGCCGAAATTCGCGGCGACATGGTCGAAGCCAGCTGGGGTGCCCAAATTCGCAACTACGTGTTCCACCCCTATCAGCTGGTCAAAGATCTGCGTACCGGGGTTGAAACCACCGCGATCGATGACGTCATGTCCGGGAATTTAGAAGCCTTCATTCAGGCCTATCTACGTCAAGAAAATCAGGTTCTCCAGGAGCAGACTGTGTAGGAAACACAGGGTTTTATAGAGTGGGGTAGGCCGTGCCCCAGGGTTTTATAAAGTGGGGTGGGCCGTGCCCACCACCGAGGACATCTCTACTGCTATCAGGTTGACCCATGGCGATCGCTCCCAAAATTGAGATCCCGCTGATCGATTTTTCGCCGTTTCTCGACGACGACCCGGTGGGCAAGATTCAGGTGGCGGCTGACATCTACCACGCCTGTCGCGACGTAGGGTTTCTCTATCTCACCCACCACGGCATTCCCGAAGGGGCGATCGCGGCGGCCTTTGCTCAGTCGCAGCAGTTTTTTGCTCTGCCCCTGGCCGACAAGCAGGCGATCGCCTGGTCGAGCGAAGTCAGCAACCGGGGCTACATCGGCCTAGAGCGAGAGCGGCTCGACGAAACCCAGCCCGGCGATCTCAAAGAAGCTTTTAACCTGGGTCGAGAGGTTGGCCCTGCCGAGACTGCGATCGGAGACGCTGCCCTGGCGCAGAACTGCTGGCCCGCCAAACCCGCCCCATTTCGCGCCACCCTAATCGCTTTTTTTGACATCTGTGCCACAGCGGCGGCCCGTATCTTTCGCGCCTTTGCCCTGGCCCTAGACATGCCAGAGGAGTTTATCGCTGCCCACCACACAGCTCAAAATTACACCCTGCGGCTGCTGCACTACCCGCCCCTGCACAAGTCTCCCAAACCTGGCCAAACTCGGGCCGGTGCCCACTCCGACTATGGCACTTTAACCCTGCTATTTCAGGACAACGTCGGCGGTCTCGAAGTACTCAGCGCTCAGGGAGACTGGATCGCCGTCCCGGCGATCGCTGGGGCCGTTTTGATCAATACCGGCGACTTGACCGAGCGCTGGAGTAACGGCGTGTTTCGCTCCACCAAGCATCGGGTGAGCCTGCCCCAGGGCGAAAACCTCCAGCGCGACCGCTACTCCATCGCCTTTTTCTGTGAACCCAATGCCGACGCCGTGATTCTCTGCCTGCCCAGCTGTCAGGGGCCAGGCCATCCGCCCCAGTACCCGCCCATTACCGCCGGAGACTACCTGCTGAGTCGGTTACAGGCCACCTACTGAGGCGTGAACCAGAAGCGAGCGATCGCCTCCAGTTTGCCCGTCTGCTAACGGCCCAAAAAACCCGGTACAGTAAAGCTATCTAGCATTGGAGCGTTCCCGATGAGCCAAGACCAGTCAACCCTAGACACCGCCACGACAGATCAACCGCCTTCTCAACCCACATCGACCGAAGCACCACCCAGCTTTGTCAAACTGGCCATGCGCAACATGGTCAAAAAGGGGAGCAAGTCGCTGTTCCACTTCTCGCTGACCGTGACCGCCCTGCTGAGCCTGCTAGTCGGTCTGGCCTACCTGACCCGTTAACCCTATGGCCACCACCACATCCCCGCTGCCTACCCTTGAGGTAGCGCTAGAAGCCGACCACCCCAACGCTGAAGTGGTCACCAACCCCGAATGGGAGCGCTGGTTTACCCAATGGGGCCAGCAGATGGCGCTGACTGGCTCACCAATTGGGGCCTACGAACTGGCGCTGAAGCTGACCACCGATGCTGAGATTGCCGCACTCAATCAGCAGTTCCGTCAGATCGATCAGCCAACCGATGTGCTCTCCTTTGCGGCTTTAGAAACCGACTTTCCGCTGATAGCTGATGTGCTTGACGCCGAGCCACTGTACCTAGGCGATATTATTATTTCGCTCGATACTGCCACCCGTCAGGCGACAGAAGCGGGCCACTCGCTGCGGTGGGAAACCGCCTGGCTAGCTGCCCACGGTTTTCTGCACCTGCTGGGCTGGGATCATCCCGACGACCCCAGCCTGGTCGCTATGCTAGATAAACAGAGCGAATTGCTCGCCGCCGCTGGGTTGCAGTCTGAAAAAGTAGGCTAAATTGGCCCTGATTCGTTCTCCACGGTACGGTATAGGGGGATATTGCTCGATCGCCTCTATCTATATTTATCTATGACCTTGTATAGCGAAAATTCTGAGTCGGTGGTGCCAGCGCCCGAGGGCAACCTCGATGCGGTCAGTCGATCGCTCTCCTGGCGGGTAGCCACCAACCTGCTGGTGAGCTTTGGCTATGCCTGGCAGGGGGTCGCCTACGCCTTTCGCACCCAGCGTAATTTTCGCATTCACGTGGTGGTAGGCATTCTGGCGATTGGGCTAGCGATCGCCCTGCACCTGGTTCGTGTCGAGCTAGCGGTGATTATTCTCACCTGCGGGGTTGTACTCACCCTGGAACTGATTAATACGGCGCTAGAGTCGGTGGTCGACCTCACCGTGCAGCAGACGTACCACGAGCTCGCCAAGATCGCCAAAGATTGCGCCGCCGCCGCCGTGTTAATTTCAGCGCTGATTTCGGTATCGGTAGCCGCCTGCCTGCTGCTGCCGCCCCTGTGGCAGCAGATTCAGCTACAGCTTCTTTAGCCCTCATTTGGCCTGCGCCCATGATTTTAATCATCGACAACTACGACAGCTTCACCTACAACCTGGTGCAGTACCTGGGCGAACTGGGAGCCGAACTACCCGTGGCCAGTGACCTGCGCGTCTTTCGCAACGACGAAATTACCGTTGAGCAGATTGCCGCCCTCAAGCCCGACGGCATTGTTGTTTCCCCTGGCCCCGGCACCCCAGATGATTCTGGCGTTTCCCTGGAGATTATCGAGAAACTTGGCCCCAGGCTGCCTATCTTGGGCGTGTGCCTGGGCCACCAGAGCATGGGTCAGGTATTTGGCGGCAGTGTGGTACGCGCCGCCGAACTCATGCACGGCAAAACGTCGCCCATTTTCCACACCGGCCAGGGCGTATTTGCGGGCCTAGAGAATCCCTTTCTGGCCACCCGCTACCACAGCCTGGTAATCGATCGCGCCACCTGCCCCGAGGTGCTCGACATTACCGCCTGGGTCGAAGATGGCACCATTATGGGCGTGCAGCACCGCGACTATCCTCACATTCAGGGGGTACAGTTTCATCCCGAGAGCATTCTCACCGAGTCGGGCCTGCAAATCTTGCGAAACTTTTTGCTGTCGCTGCCGGTGCCTGCGATGGCTTGAGCCAACGGGTAAACATTATCTCCCGTACACTGCAAAATCTAAACAACCATGCCCAGTCAGGGGATTCTCGCAACCGTTGATTCCTATTCAAAAATTTCTATTCGAATTACGTATCAACAGTGGGCACATGTGATAGAGAACCATGACTACATGGCGGGTTGTCTTGAGTTTGTTCTGGAAACCTTAGGTGAACCAGATTTTATAGTTAACGGATGGGAAAGAGAACTCATTGCACTGAAGGCGTACCCCAAAACGCCGATTTCCAAAAAAATCAGTGGCCGTTGTCTTTAAAGAGCTTGAGAACGAAGGGTTCATGATCACTGCCTTTATGACGTCAAAGCCAGAGAAAATTCTAAAACGAGGGATCCTATGGCAGCGATAGATATTTTGCAGTCTGTGCCCTATCTGCTGAAGATGCCATCTAAACGCACCTGGATTGACTATGACGATGAAGCAGATGTGCTCTACATCAGTTTTCAAAAACCTCAACAGGCGAATGACAGCGTCCTAGAGGACAATGTCATCTACCACTACAGAGATGATGATTTAGTCGGGGTAACGGTTTTACAGGCTATGCACCATTCAGAGATCAACGCCGTTGCTGAACCACATAATTAGGCTGAGATGGCTCTATCAGCGGCAAAATGCATGGTTAAGGAGCCAGGGTAGTAGAATACAGATAACTTATTAACGTTTGTAACAGACCTCTCAGGAGTCAAGCATGGGCCGGAAGCAGGCGATCGTGATTGGGGCGGGTATCGGCGGGCTAGCCATGGGCATTCGTCTGCAGAGCCTGGGCTTTGACACCACTATTGTCGAAGCGCTGGATGCGCCCGGTGGACGGGCCTATGTGCGCCGCGAGCAGGGCTTTACCTTCGACATGGGGCCAACGGTGATTACGGTACCCCACTTTATTGAAGAGCTGTTTTCGCTAGGGCGCGATCGCGCCGATCTGGTCGCCGAAGATTTCCCCTCCACCATCGTCGATGAGAACAAGCGCATCAAGGAAGGGGTTTCGGGTGGCCCCAACACCAGCCGCTACGTGCAGATCGTGCCGGTCCTGCCCTTCTACCGCATTTACTTTGACGACGACACGTTTTTCGACTACGACGGCGACGAAGTCCACACCCGCGAGCAAATTCTCGCCCTGGGCGAACCGGGCGACCTGGAGGGCTACGAGCGATTCCACGAGCAGGCTCGCGCTATCTTTGCGCGCGGCTTTTTAGAGCTGGGCTACACCCACTTTGGCGATATGGGCACCATGCTCAAGGTGGCTCCCGACCTGCTCAAGCTCGATGCCGTGCGCAACCTGTTCCGCTTTAGCAGCCGCTACTTCAAGAGCGACAAAATCCGCCAGGTATTCACCTTTGAGCCGCTGCTGGTGGGCGGCAACCCCCTGTCGGTGCCCGCCATCTACGCCATGATCCACTTTGTCGAAAAGACCTGGGGCATTCACTTTGCCATGGGCGGCACCGGGGCGCTGGTGCAGGGCTTTGTGAAAAAGTTTGAGGAACTGGGCGGCACCATCAAGTACAACGCCCCGGTCACCAAAATCAACGTCACCCGCCAAGACGGCAAGAAGGTGACTACGGGCGTCACCCTAGGCGACGGTTTGACGATGGCCGCCGATGCGGTGGTCTCTAACGCCGACTGGGCCACCACCTACGGCAAGCTAATCGAGCCCCAGTACCGCTTCTGGAACAGCGACCTGCGGGTGAAGCTAGCCCAGCAGTCGATGTCGGTGTTTGTGCTCTACTTTGGCTTCAAGGCCGACGGCAACGAAACCGACAAGCTGCGCCACCACACCATCATTCTCGGCCCCCGCTACGAGGAACTGCTCAAAGATATCTTTGGCCGCAAGATCTTTCCCAAAGACTTTTCTCAGTACCTGCACCTACCAACCCTCACCGACCCGTCGCTGGCGCCTCCCGGTCACCACGCC
This sequence comes from Nodosilinea sp., assembly GCA_049646445.1. Classification (GTDB taxonomy): domain Bacteria; phylum Cyanobacteriota; class Cyanobacteriia; order Phormidesmidales; family Phormidesmidaceae; genus Nodosilinea. Next base: position 13,434 of record JBARVV010000034.1, read on the forward strand.
GCCTACACCCTGGTACCGATGCCCAACAACAAGTCGGGCCTTGACTGGAACGAGGTGGGCGATCGCCTGCGCGATATTGTCTTTGACTTCCTCGACGAACGCGGCTACCTGCCCAACCTGAGAGAGCGGCTGGTGTGCCACAGCTACATCACCCCCGACTACTTTGAGGGCACCCTCGACGCCTACGCGGGCAATGCCTTTGGCCTTGAGCCCCTGCTGGTGCAGTCGGCCTTTTTCCGGCCCCACAACCGCAGCGAAGACATCAACGGGCTTTACCTGGTCGGGGCTGGCACCCAGCCCGGCGCTGGTACCCCCAGCGTGATGATGTCGGCCAAGATGACCGCTCGCCTGGTAGCCAAAGACTATGGGGTAGAGGACGCGATCGTCAGCGGCAAAGCTAGCCCAGAACTCAGCCCCCAGCCCGCGTAGGCTACACAAGCCTTGATTTACCCTAGGGTGGGCACTGCCCACCAGCCTCAATTCAGTGCCATGTCCAGTTCCATCACTGGCTCAAATTGAGGCGATAAACCAGCGTTTCACGGTCTACACTAGGCTAGCCACGGCTATACGTACTGTGTGGGAGTAAAAGAGTAATGAAACGGCGAAAACTACTGGGTTATGCAGGGGCAGGAGTAGGCGTCACCCTAGGGCTAGGGCGGCTAAGCTCCGCAGCCCAGGCCCAGAGTGCAGGTGTTACGATCCGCAGCCTGGGCCACACGGCTTTTCTCTTTACCGGCGGCGGGCGACGTATTTTGATCAACCCCTTTCGCAGCGTTGGGTGTACTGCGGGTTTTCCCTCCCCAGCCGTGCCCGCCGACATCGTCATGATCAGCAGCCGCCTGTTTGATGAAGGCTACCTCAACGATCTGCCCGGCGAGCCTCGGGTACTAACCGACCCCGGCGTTTACGACTTTGAGAGTCTGCGGGTGCAGGGCATTCTAACTCCCCACGATCGCGAGGGCGGTCGCCGCTTTGGTAACAACACCGTGTGGAAGTGGACCCAGGGCGGCGTCACTATCGTTCACATGGGCGGTGCCGCTGCGCCCCTGGGGGTAGAAGAACAGATTTTGCTGGGTCGCCCCGATGTCATGCTGGTGCCCGTGGGGGGTGGGCCTAAAGCCTATACTGCCTCCGAAGCGGTGCAGGCCGTGCAGATGCTAAAGCCCAAGATTGTGATTCCGACTCACTATGAGACTACTGCTGCTGGCGACAGCTGCGAACTGGCTCCGGTAGATGAGTTTCTGAGCCTGATGCAGGGCACCCCGGTCACTCGCGCTTCCAGTGGTTCTCTGGGCGTGCGCCCCAACGATCTGCCCAGCCAGGGTATGCGGATTCAGGTGTATCAGTACCCTAGAGCTTAGCTAACCGCTGTGCCTTAGAGACCTGTGACCTAGAGACCTGTGACCTAGAGACCTATGGCCTAGAGACCGGATTTCTGCGGCAAAAGCAGAAATCTTTTAGAATCCGCATAGAAACCCGGTCTCTGTTGCGCTCACTCCTTTTCATCTTTTGCCATGACTACCTCCTACGCCCACCGTCGTCAGCGTGTAATGGATCTGATTGGCAGCGGTACCGCCATCTTTGCCAGCGCCCCCCCGGCGGTAATGCACAACGATGTTGACTATCCCTTTCGCCAGGACAGCAACTTCTATTACCTGACTGGCTTTAACGAGCCGAGCGCGGTGGCGGTGCTGGCCCCTCACCATGACGAGCACAGGTTCGTGCTGTTTGTGCGGCCTAAAGACCCTGAGAAAGAAACCTGGTCGGGCTACCGGGTTGGCGTCGAGCAGACCAAGGAGCGCTTTGGGGCCGACGAAGTTTATCCGATCGCCGAGCTGGACGAGCACCTGGCTAAGTATCTAGAAAAAGCCGATCGCCTCTACTACCACTTTGGCCACGACCAAGCGCTCAACAACCGGGTAATGCGCCACTGGCAGCGGCTGCTGACTACTTACTACAAGCGCGGCACCGGCCCGGTGGCGATCGAAGATGCCACGCTGATGCTGCAAACCCTGCGGCGGGTGAAGGAACCTGAGGAGCTAGAGCGACTGCGACGAGCGATCGCGATCGCAGCTAAAGCCCACAACTACGCCCGCGAGATCACTCGACCGGGCCGCTACGAGTACGAAATTCAGGCCGAGATGGAGCACATCTTTCGCCTGGAGGGGGCGATGGGGCCAGCCTACACCTCGATCGTGGCCTCGGGGGTCAACGCCTGCATTCTGCACTACGTTGAGAATAACTGCCAGATGCAAGACGGCGACCTGCTGCTAATCGATGCAGGCTGCGCCTACGACTACTACAACGCCGACATTACCCGCACCTTTCCGGTGGGAGGGCGCTTTAGCGACGAGCAGCGGATTTTGTACGAGCTGGTGCTAGAGGCACAGCTGCGCGCTATTGATGCCGTCAAACCCGGTGCTCCCTTCAATGAATTCCACGATGCCGCCACCCGCACCATCACCGAAGGGCTAGTGGAACTGGGTCTGCTCAAAGGTTCTGTAGATACACTCATTGAAGAGAAAAAGCACAAAGCTTTCTTCATGCACGGCACCGGCCACTTTTTGGGACTGGACGTGCACGATGCCGGCATTTTGCGCAACCCCGATAAAACCTGGAAGCCTTTTGAGGCGGGCAACGTGGTCACAGTAGAACCGGGAATTTACATTTCGCCCACCTACGAGCCAGCGGAGGGACAGCCCCAAATTGACGAGCGCTGGCGCGGCATTGGCATTCGCATTGAAGACGATGTACTGGTCACCGATATGGGCTGTGAGGTACTTACCGCAGCGGTACCTAAGGCACTAGAAGCTATGGAGCGTTAACGATGATAGGCACTCAATCGACGGCAAAAACTATTTTCCTTTTGGCTTCTATGGCGGGCTGGCTCATCGTTGGGGCCGCGATGATGTATCTCTTTCCTGCGATCGCCGATGGACTGTTGGGCAGCGATCTCACCCATCTGTGGATGACCAATCTCGCCCGCAGCGGCTACGACCCAACCCTAGGCTGGGTCGGGGGCGGTGTGGCCCTGGCCATCACGATAGTAGGCAACTGGGTGTGGTATCAGAACTTCGAAGGCAAGGGCTGAACTGCCATTGGTATAACTAGATAGCAAGTTTGTAGAGCAATCTGCGGAGCGCATAGCCTACGGCAGCTTAGGAGCGAGAACCGGCTCGATACAAATATTTGTTTCAGCAATTCTCAGTATGAGAATGATTCTCACTCAGAGGCCTAATTTCAGTTACTCCAAACAGCTAGAACCCGCATTCTGACATTGAGAGGATCGAGAATGAAATCCCTAGAAAGCCCCAATTTCAATACAAACGTTCTAATTCTAAAATGAAAATTACTGTATTTGTTTTGAAAGCGTTTAAAGCTGTGCCAATTTTCTGCTACGATAAAAAACTGCAAATGCAGCACGGGCGATTAGCTCAGTTGGTAGAGCGCCTGCCTTACAAGCAGGATGTCACTGGTTCGAGTCCAGTATCGCCCATAGGTTTTTGTACGTTCGCACGCTAAATGTCGCGATTAGCAGATTAGCGTTGCTGAATGAGGATATGAATCTAGGTTGGGACAGGCACGTCCCCAAACTTGAGGTAGTCCAGTAGCAAACGGATCGAATGCTTCAGCATATTCACGCACTTGGAATAGCACAAGGTCTTTCGGGCCAATCGAGCTAGATAATGCCTGAGTCGGGCGTTTTCTCCCTCAACCCGAGTTATGTAGGTCTTGCTGACAATCTGGTCCCCATCCGGGATGTACTGGGGATAGACCTTGTAGCCATCGGTGACATAGAAGAAGCACTGCCAAAGACTAACGACCACCCAAACGGCTTCAAAGGTAGTCGCACTACGGTCCCCAATTGCCCAAGCCAGAATCTCAGGTTCAAAGTGGTTTACAGCTGTCCAGATCCAGATTTTGTTTGTCTTGGTGCGCGTTCCCTAGCGCCGCAGGAAGACCCAGTAGTTCAGTCAATTGGCTTGCTTGGGATTTCGTGATCATGGCGCTTACCCTTACTACCGTCCTTTTCTCATCCTTTAATTCTAGTTAATCCCTTGTATATCAAGCGCTTTGTCCATTTCGAGCGGTTCTTTATCTCTCCACTTCTCGCGATTAGGAGCGCTTTCCCATATCTAGAACGTAAGAGCCACAAAACACATAGGCTCAATATGGTTTCTGGACAATTTTGGGTCATCGAGATTGAAAGATGTTTTGCACCATCTGGCGATCGCTCGTTTGCCCGGCCCGGTCGAGTTCTTCTACTTCGCCTGCATCGAGCCGCCAGCCTAGAGCACCGATATTTTGCTCAGCTTGGGCCAGGGTTTTAGCACCGGGAATGGGAGTGGTGCCTTTGCAGAGACACCAGTTGAGCGCCACCTGGGCCGAGGTTTTTTGGCGCTGGGCCGCGATCGCCCCCACCGTATCTAACAAGGGCTGAATCTTCGGCAGCAGCTGGCGAAACAAAAATCCTCGAATCCCCGACGGGAAAGATCCCTGGGCCGAATATTTACCTGTTAGTAGCCCCAGGGCCAGGGGGCTATAGGCAATCAGCCGAATGCCTAGTTCGTCGCAGAGATCCTTCAGGCCCAGGTCGGTCACCGGGTAGGTTGATAATAGCGAGTACTGCACCTGCAGCGTGGCAATGCTCAGCCCCCGCTCCTGAAATCGCTGGTGGGCCAGCTTCAGCTGTTTGGGGCCAAAGTTCGACAGGCCGATCGCCCGCGCCTGGCCCTGCTCCACCAAATTCATCAGCCCGTCGAGAAAGGGCGCTTCCTGCCAGGGCAGGTAGTTGGCCGTAGACCAGTGCATCTGCACAAGATCAATGGGGCGCTGCAGCCGCTGGGCCGAGGCAACGCCAGCTTTCACCACTGACCCGGTGGTCAGCCGCCAGGGGTAGGCGGCCAGCTTGGTGGCCAAACAGAGTTGGTCTGCATACGGCCCCTGATAAGCTTGGGCGAACTGCCCCAGCAGTTCTTCGCTGCGCCCGTTCAGCCGTCCGGTGCCGTAGGAGTCGCCGCTGTCGAACAGTGTCACCCCGTGGCTGAGGCAGTGGTTAAATACCTGCTGCAGGTCGGCATCCATGCCCGGGCTGTAGCCCCACAGCAGCTGGTTACCCCAGGCCCAGGTGCCGCAGCCCATCTCGGGCAGGATGAGGGGCAGCGAAGAATCTACTGTAGGGGCGGTCATAGGGCGGCCAACGGCAAAGGATCTTTCCTATTATTCCAGGCCGGGTAGCTCCGATAGCCGTTCGACCACCGGGGGCCGCAGCTCGCGTGCCAGGTGTAGCCGAAAGGGCTCGGCGCTAACGGCCTCAATATAGTGCGATCGCAAAAGGGACGGTAGTCCTTTTGATGGGCTAGGTACACTTGGCCAAACGCCACCACCAGCGATTTGTTCACTCCACGGGTGGAGGCCAGGGCTTCGTCGATGCCCTGCTCAAAGGCGTCGTCGAGCTACAAAAAGCGGTTGGCCAGCTTAGTAAAGTCGGAGCAGTGGGAGGTATTTTCGCCCAAATATAGGTCGCGATCGCGGCCCTGCAGCCAGCCAAAGGCAGCCACATGCTGGGCCGTTGTGGCGCTGTACCTGCTGTCGGTAGCATCAGTGGCCGACAGACCTTTCTTTGTGGCCACAGTGTGAGACTTAGCGCCGCCCTCGCTGCGGGGGGCTTATATCGCGGTCAGCTCCCAGTGCTGGACGATTGGCTACTTTATGGGGCCGTTGCTGGGGGGCTGAGCGATGGATCGGTCGGCGGTGGTGGCCCAGCGCTTTTGGCTGGGGGTAGGGCTGAGCGCAACGGTGTGCATTGGCCTGCTGTGGGTGTTTGAGAACCTGCGGCTCAAGCTGCCCTCCGTACCAGACACCAGCTCAGAGCTATCGGCAGGCTATTCGTGATAGCGGTAACAATGCCGCCTGTGGCAACTGGGTTACTATGGCCTGGCGTTTGCCTTCGCCGGTACTTGGTCAGTTTTTTGTTATTACTTGTTTCCTATGGATTCTGTGTTTGGCTCGGTTGATTCTCAGCTGGTGCTGCTGATTGCCGCGATCGCGGTGGTGGTACTAGCGTCTAAACTCTTCTTTAGAATTTTGAGCGTAGGCTATGGCCCGCTGATCGGCCTGGTGGTGATTTTTGTGGCCCTGCAGTACCTGTTTGGCATTACCCCCAAGCAGCTGTGGTTCGAGGTCAGCCACCTCCCCCAAATAGCGATGAAGTTCTTCAACAGCCTGGCCTGAGGACAATCACAAGGAGCCAAGCACTGCAGCCTCCAGAATCTAACTCAGATCCTTAGGTTTAGACTGCCCCAGGGCAAGCACTCCATTCTGGCCACCAAAACCAAAGCTCAAGCACAGGGCGGTCTCCAGATTAAAAGGAGTCGGCTCAGTCACCAGGTTCGGATAAATGCTCTGGCCTCGAAATCCTGGGTTGGGCGGCAGCACCCCATGCCGCAGCGCCAGCAGGCAAAAGGCCGCCCCGATCGCCCCCGAAGCCCCCAGGGTATGCCCGGTCGCCCCCTTGGTCGAACTCATCCACGGCTGCTGAGAGAATCCCTCAGTCAATAGCCGCACCTCGTGGTCGTCGTTGAGCCGAGTGCCCGTACCGTGGGCATGGACGTAGCCAATATCCTCTGGCCTCAGCCCGCTGTAGTAGAGACAATTCTTGAGCGCTAATCGACTGCCGCCCTGCTCGGGGTCGGGGGCCGTACGGTGGTAGGCATCGGCGCTAAACCCGGCTCCCAAAATCTCGCCGTAGGGCGGCGGGCCACCTCGTTCAGCGAGGGATGCCGCCGACTCCAGCACCAGCACCGCCGCCCCTTCCCCCAGCACTAGCCCCTCTCGATTTAGGTCAAAGGGATAGCAGCCGGTGGTAGCGAGGGCATTCATTTGGGCAAAGCCCGCCACGGTGAGGGGCGTGATCGGGGCTTCGGCGGCCCCGACCACAACGCGATCGCACTGCCCCCGCCGCACCAGCTCGTAGCCCTGAAATATCGCCGTTAAACCTGTCGCGCAGGCCGCCATCGGAGCCAGCACCGGGCCGAGGGACTGGATCTGGCGGGCGACGGCGATCGCGCCCATGTGGGGCAGGGCCGCCAGCCAGGCATGCTCATGCCAACTTTGTTGCTGAGCCAGATGCTCCCACCGGCCCTGAAAACTGCGGCTAGAGCCAATTACCACGCCGCAGTCGGGCATCGGCAAGGTGAGATGGGCATCGGCGATCGCCTCCGCCACCGCCAGCCCTAACAGATCTTCTAGATCCGCAGGCTCTAGTCCCACCATCGCCAAAGGCCGGGGCGGCAGTGCGGCAAAGGGCTGCCCCAGACAAATGCCCGAGTGCCCGGCCAGCAGCCTTTCCCAGGTGACAACTGCCGTCGGCCCCAGGGCCGTGACCAGACCCATGCCCGTGACGACGACCCTCGCTGCCCTGCCTGGCTGGTGTTGAGATCCTGACCTACTCAGTCTTGAGATTCTCCAGGCCGTCGACTACCCGCGCCGTCTCAATGCGATCGCCCTGCTGAATGGCATCCACCGTCTCCATGCCGCTAGTCACGTAGCCAAACACCGCATAGCTGCCGTCCAAAAAGGGCAGCTCCGCCAGGGTGATATAAAACTGGGCCGAGGCCGAGTCTACCGCCTGCGATCGCGCCATTGCCACCGCCCCGCGCGTGTGGGGTAGCTCTGGAGCCTCGCCAATGCTGGCTTCCTGTAAGGTTTCGCTGTAGATCGGTTCCGCTGCCCCCGCTGGCTTAATTTCTAGCGGCACGTAGCGAGGAGCCTGGGTGTCAGGGTCGATAAAGCTGCCGGTGCCCAACTGCTGCGCGGGTACGCTAGGGTCTTTGCTCAAGGGGTCGCCACCCTGAACCACAAAGGGCTCCGGATCGCGCACTACCCGGTGAAATACTAGACCGTCGTAGACACCACGATTCACCAAATCCACAAAGTTACCGGCGGTGATGGGGGCATTGGTACCGTCTAGCTCCATCACAATGGGGCTACCATTCACCACCATCTCGACTGTGGCCGTTCCGTCTAGCACTGGCAGGCCAGCCGAAGAGGCGGCCAGCTCCGATACACCAGGGGCCGGGGGAGCGTCGCTAGAGGTCGCCTCCAGATTGGCAGAATTAGCGCAAGCGCCTAGCCACAGGGTCAGTAGAGCCGCCAGGGCCAGGGTAAAAGGGCGCATATAGAAAGCCATTAACACGTCAATTCCTAATTGTGAAACCGACCCCCCATGTTATCTCAAGGGATCGGCGACTGTGGCTAGAGCCATTGAGAACTTATCGGCTTAAGCTTCTACAAGCCTTCTAGGGGCACCTGCAAAAATCGCGCCAGCTCAGCTCCCTGGTTCTCCAGGTCAGCCAGCGGAATAGGCTGCCCAACACGGGTTAGGGGAATATCAGGCCGCCCCTTAATCCGCAGGTAGAGGGTGCGCTTAGGGTTCAGCCCTTCCTTTATGGCCACCCGCACCGCCGTTACCTCTTCTAACGGGTGATCAATTTCAATCCGGCGGTTTTCGCCCCAAAACCCTTTGCGCACAACCTGGAGACGGTTGCTGTCTTTGTCAAAGCTGTTGTAGCCGCCGCCCACATCCAGGCTGATCACCACCCACAGAAAGGTGGCCAGCCCCAGGGCCACCATCCCATAAAAACCCATGGCAATGCCCTGGGGAATAAACACTAGCTGGGTTGGGTCGGCAAAAGGCAGCAGATTGGTCTTTAGGTAGCTAGAGACTCCCGCTAGGGCAAACCCCAGCCCGCCCAGGGTGAGTACCGTGGCCCAAAAAATATTGCTCAGGCGGCGAGCCCCCAGCACGTTGCGCTTCAAAGTCTGCGGTCGAATCGAAGAAATAGAGGCGGTCATAGATTAGTAACGGGGAAACGCACTTAATAACGCTAAGCAAACCAGTCAGGGGGCCGCGATGCCGTTGATTAGGCAACTACGGGCCAGGCAAGATATGGACTAGGCAAGATATGGACCAGGCAAATACAGGCCAGACACCCAAGAGTCAGGCAGCCACAGGTATAGATCCAGCCGCAGCTACCACCTACCATCACCTTATACCAAACAGTGGATACCCCTAGTCTAAACCCCATCGGCCTCTAGAGAACCCGAACACAGGGCTCTTAGCGACCGTTATCAGGGCATTCCCAGGGCATCGCCAAGGCGAATATCCCTATCCGCCCACATGAGAATTTACGTATCAGATTGTAAAAAATTAGAACACTCCTTATCATAAATAGAAACCTGGCCTCTCTAAGCCTGGCTCTAGGGTCTGGTTTTAAGGGCCAACTGGTGCGCCTCGGGCAGGGTAATCGTTATTGGGGCGGGAATATTTTTTTCCCTGGCTCTAATATCTGGAATACTTAGTAGATATAAACCCCTGCTCAGAGGCAATGCTCTGCCAAACTCGGTTCAAGTTTAGAATCGGATTGGATTCAACAGAGCCGCGACCTTATGGATTGGATGTCATATAAAGAGGATTTGACATGACCATAGCAATGGGACGCGCACAAACCCAGCGAGGATGGTTCGACGTCCTTGATGACTGGCTAAAGCGCGATCGCTTTGTTTTTATCGGCTGGTCCGGCATTTTGCTGTTCCCCTGCGCCTTCATGGCGGTTGGGGGCTGGCTAACCG
>JBARVV010000035.1:0-114686 GCA_049646445.1 Nodosilinea sp.
GTTTGGTAGAATGCAGGAAACATATTGATGAGGGGGAGTTGCACTGAAGCTCCCTTTTTTTTTGCCCCTCCATTGTCTCAAACCCTGGTACCGTATGTTGTTGACTGCCCTTGTCACCCGTTAAGCCTGCCAGGCCAAAGGTGCCGGTAATCAGCCCGGTGGTTACGTAGCCCAACATCATCATTACGCCATCGGCTTCGAGGGTGGCCACCACAAAGATCAAAATGCCGACCGTAGGGATAGGATTGGTCATCGGAATCGGGCTCATTAGCAGCAGCGTAAGCCAGCTAATGCAGACGCCGTTGATGTGCCAGACCGACGGATTATTGGCTAAACCAGGCAGGCGAGGACGCGCAAACCGCTCGGTCACTCGCGTCACCCGATTGAGGTTGCCGAGCACCTGCTTGGCCAGGATCGAGGGGAACCGAAACTGGGCCACTCGCTGGGGCAGCCAGGGCGATCGCCGCCCCACCGCCATTTGCAGCGACAGCAGCAGACAGGCCGACCCCAAGACAGTGGTAAACCCTGGCGGCATCGGAAACAAAAACGGCAGCACCAGCAGCCCAATTACCAGGCAAAAGCCCCGCTCGGCGGTTTCGCTGAGCACGTGGGAGAGGGTCAGCGGCTGTTGGGCCACGCGCTCTAGCAGGGCCTTGATTTCTTGAGAAAAGTGAGGCTGGGGAGAGTCAGAATCCATAGCGGTGGCGAAGGGGTGGGGTGGGATTAATGAACGTTTTTAGATGAACGGGGCAGACCCGACTGCTTGCGCCGTAGCGCCAGTTGAATCACCAGTTTTTCGATCTCTAGCCAGGCAAACATTAGGGCACTAAAGCCAAAGCAAATCGCTAGTTCTATAGCTGATAGGGCATGCAACCCAAAAAATTGCTCCAGGGCTGGAACGTACAGTAACAACACTTGCAGGACGGTGGTGAGCAAAACCGCACCCCACACGTAAGGATTCGACAAAGGATTGAGCTGGGCTGTTAAGCGGGTATCTGAGCGAGCCGCCAGGGCGTGGCCCATCTGAGCCAGGCAGAGGGTGGTAAATACCATGGTCTTCCAGGTGTCGGGATGACCGGGGTAGCAGGGGGCGGTGGTGTAGCGGTAGGCCCAGCCCATCAGGCCAATGGTCAGCACGGCCAGTACAATGCCCACCCGCACCATATAGGAGCCCAGACCGCGAGCGAAAATACTCTCACGCGGATTATGGGGCGGGCGCTGCATAACGTTAGGTTCGGCGGGTTCCATGGCCAGGGCCAGAGCGGGTACGCCGTCGGTGACCAGGTTCATCCACAGAATTTGCAAAGGCGTGAGGGGCACCCCGCCCAGGCCCATGATCGGGGCAGCGGCGATGGTGAGCACTTCGCCAATGTTGCTGCCCAAGATGTATTTGATGAAGCGGCGAATGTTATCGTAGACCACCCGGCCCTCTTCGGTGGCGGCGACGATGGTGGCAAAGTTGTCGTCGAGCAGCACCATGTCGCTGGCCTCTTTGCTGACGTCGGTGCCGGTGATGCCCATAGCGATGCCAATGTCGGCCTGCTTGAGGGCCGGGGCATCGTTGACGCCGTCGCCAGTCATAGCGACAAATTCGCCCTGCTTTTGCAGCGCCTGCACAATTCGCAGCTTGTGCTCAGGAGCGACGCGAGCGTAGACGCTGACGTGGGGAACGGTTTGCTCAAGTTCTTCCGTAGAGAGACGGGTCAGCTCGCGCCCGGTCAGAATGGTGTCACCGGGTTGGGCAATGCCTAGGGTTTCGGCGATCGCCTTAGCGGTCAGCGGGTGGTCGCCGGTAATCATCACCGGGCGAATGCCGGCCCGTCTACAGGCGACTACGGCAGCGCGCACTTCGGGACGCGGGGCATCGAGCATGCCCACCAGGCCCAGCCAGATCAGATTTTGCTCCTCCGGCTCTAGATTGCCGTTGGGATTGGCTACGTTTGTAGGCTTCATGGCAAAGCCCAGCACCCGCAGCCCGCTGGCGGCCATGGCATCGTTTTGGGCCAAAATAGCCTGCCGCTGAGTCTTGGTGAGCGGCAGCGGCTGCCCCTCGCCCTGGCTGGTGCTACAACGTTCTAGCACCAGTTCGGCGGAGCCTTTGGTGAACATCACCTGGGGGGCCAGGGGCCAGGCGGCATCGGCTTGGGCCTGCACGACAACGCTCATGCGCTTGCGCTCTGAGGTAAAGGGCACTTCGCCAATGCGATCGCTCTGTTGATCCAGCTGGGCTTGATCAAAGCCGCCTTTGCCGGCTACGGCCAGCAGTGCCCCCTCGGTGGGGTCGCCCAGCAGGGTCCAAATGCTGCCGGACTGGCTGAGGGTAGCGTCGTTGCACAGGGCGCAGGCCATCAGCAAAGCCTGGAGGGCCGGGTCAGCTTGGGGAGAAATCGCCGCTCCATTCTCTAGCAGGTTGCCCACAGTTGCGTAGCCTTCACCAGTAACTTCATACTGGTGAGCCACGGTCTTGACCTGCTGCACCACCATTTTGTTTTGGGTTAAGGTGCCGGTTTTGTCGGAGCAAATGGTGGTGACCGAGCCCAGGGTTTCTACCGCCGGCAGTTTGCGAATTAGGGCGTGGCGGCGCACCATGCGCTGGGTGCCCAGGGCCAGGGTAACGGTAATCACGGCGGGTAGGCCTTCCGGAACTACGGCAACCGCCATGCTAAGGGAGACTTCTAGCAGCTCATCGAACAGGCTGAGGTCGCCCGTGCGCAGCAGCCCCGCCACCACCACCAGGACGACCAGTACCAGGGAACCGGTCACCAGCACATTCCCCAGCTGCGCCATGCGCTGCTGTAGGGGGGTAGGCTCAGACTCCACCGACTGGATGAGGGTGGCGATGTGGCCCAGCTCGGTGGTCATCCCGGTTTGGGTGACCAGCACGGTGCCGCGCCCTTGCAGAACTTCGGTGCCTTGGTAGACCAGGTTGAGGCGATCGCCCAGGGCAGACTCTTCTTCTAAAAGCAGCTCCGGCTGTTTAATCACCGCCTCGGCTTCACCCGTCAGGGCGGCTTCGCGCACCTGCAAATTGGCGGCGCTCAGCAGACGCCCATCGGCGGGCACCTGTACCCCCGCCTCTAGCAGCACAATGTCGCCCGGTACCAGGGCTTTGGCATCGACTTCCTGCTCCTGGCCCTGGCGGATGGTACGCACCTGGGAGGAGGTCATGTTCTTGAGGGCAGCCAGGGCTTTTTCGGCCTTGCTCTCTTGCAGGTAGCCCAGCAGACCGTTGAGCAGCACAATGGCAAAGATCGCGATCGCATCTTTAGGAAAGCCCCCCTGGCGCAAATCCAGTACTAGCGACACCAGGGCCACCGCGATCAGCATCAGCAGCATGATGTTTTTGAACTGATCCCATAAAATTTCCCAGGGGTTGCGGGTGGCCCCCTCCTGCAGTTCGTTGAGGCCGTAAACCTGCTGCCGATGCTCGACTTCGCCGGGGCTCAACCCTTTGGGACTGCTTTCTAACAGCGCGATCGCCCGCTCAATGCTGAGGGTGTGCCAGGGGGTGGCAGGTGGATGGTCAGACACGCTTTTGCTGGGGAGAGTACTGTGGGTCACGGGTGCGATTTACCTCAAAAAAACCGAGTGTTACTATTAAAAAGTACCTAGCAATCATTTATAGCACTAAAAAATAGTGCAGATCTGTTTCAATGATCAATCCATTTGTGCCCCAGGATCTAATTTGTCGTGATCTTGAACTAGAGCAGGTCTGCGCCCTGCTGCGCCAAGACAGCGATTTTGTTGTAACTGGGGTGCCAGGTATTGGGCGTCGCACTCTAATTCGTAGTGCTGCCCGGCAGCAGGGATCGCGTTGCCTCGAAATCGACCTGCTGCGCTGCCGCAACTCGGGTCAATTTCTGCGATTTTTGGCCGACGGTATCATGGGTATCTTTTCAGGGCCAGGCGAGATCGCCAAAATTCAGCAGTGGAGCCTAGGCCAGCCCCTAAGCGTCGATCTAACGCTAGAGGCCGAGGCGCGGTTGGTCTGGCCCAAGACGATGGGCAAAGAATGGCCCCTGTTTGAAGGTCTGCTCGCGCTGCCCCAGCACCTGGCCGAATGGCTCGATTGCCAGGTGGTGATTGTATTTCATAATTTTCCTCACCTGCGATCGTGGGATCGCCAGGGCAAGTGGGAGAGCTACCTACGGCAAGAAATTCAGCGCCAGAGCCGCGTCAGCTATGCCCTGGTAGCCACCATAGCCGAACCCTGGATGCTGGCCAGCCGTCTGCCGGTGGTTTCTTTAACGCCTCTGAGCGATCGCGAATTGCAGCCCTGGATTATTAGCACCATAGCGACGGCGAGCCTCAAGTTTGACCCTGAGAGCCAGTCCCTGGAGCTGTTTTTGGGCTACGTGCAGGGCCACATGAGGGCGGCCATTACCCTGGCCCAGCGCCTGTGGCTGAACTGTAATGCGATCGCACCCCCGATTCCAGAGCTGATTCAGGCTCACCAGGTACACAGCACCATGCTGGCCCTGGTGCAGGACATGGGCGTCACCTTTGAATCTCTACTGCTGCTGCTACCACCTACCCAAGCTCGCGTGCTCGAAAGCCTATCCCTTGACCCCACCGACAGCCCCCAATCCAACGCCTACATTAAGAAACACCAGCTCTCGCGGGGCGGCGGTTTGCAGGGTGCTCTCACCAGCCTGGAGCAAAAAGGCTTAATCTACGGCCCCCAGTTTGGCTATCGAATTGCCCTACCGATGCTCGATTTTTGGCTCAAGCAGCGGCTGCGGTAGGCAGGGGCTTGGATTCGCCTAAATATAGCAGTATGCAGTATGACCCAGTACAAGCAAAAAGCTTAAGCCCTTGTTTGCTGGTTGGCTTTGTACTTGACAGACTTGAACACCGCTATATCTGCTGGGGCGGTCACCAGCTCAAAACAGCCCGATACCGAGGCGGGAATGGTGCGGGGGCGATGGCTAACGGAATCGACAAACACCCACTCGGTTGCGCCGGTCGTTAGCACGGTGTCGTCGCTGGGCCGCAGAAATTGGTACTGGCGAGTGCTGCGGGCTTTGCGTAGGGTGGTGACCCAGGTAGTAAGGCGAATGCGATCGCCCCCAAAGGCCGGGCGCAGGTAGGTGATCTGGTGTGACCTTGCGACCCAAGTAGCCCCTAGAGCTTGGGTCTCAGCGGTGCAGCCGACGCTAGTGGCGTGGGCAATGGCAACATCCTGCATCCACTGCACGTAGGCAACGTTATTGACATGGCCATTGCCATCGACAGCCTCAGTCGGCACAACAAACTCGTAGTGGTAGAAGCGTTTCATCACGATAGCCGCATGAATGGACAGTACGTTATACGTTATGAGTGGATCTGCTGAAATTCTAGTGGTCGATACCGAAACCCAGCGCATTCTCGATTTATTAAACAAAAAGCGGCCTGGTTACCCTAGACCGCTTTTGATCGGTTAAGCCCGGCGAGAGCCTAGCCAGTTAGAGGCTATCCAGCCTTAGAAGGGCCACTGCCAGTGAGTGATTTCATCCTGGTCTTGGCCCTCGGTATGGGCATAGTCAAGGCACTCGATGATCTTGTTCTTCATCTTCTCTTTTACGTGGGCCGCCGCTGAACCCAGCTTGGGCACCCGATCAATTACATCAATCACCAGGTTAAAGCGATCGATTTCATTTTTAATTGCTAGCTCTAGCGGGGTGTTGATATTGCCCTGCTCTTTGTAGCCCCGCACGTGAATACGGGCCTGATTCGAGCGGCGGTATACCAGCTTGTGAATCAGCCAGGGATAGCCGTGGAAGTTGAAGATGACCGGCTTGTCGGGGGTAAATAGCGAGTCAAAATCGCGGTTACTCAGCCCGTGGGGGTGCTCCCCGTGGGAAATTAGGGTGAATAGATCAACGACGTTGATAAACCGTATCTTCAGATAGGGAAACTCTTCCCGCAAAATAGCCGTGGCCGCCAGAGATTCTTTGGTGACAATGTCGCCGCAGCAGGCCATTACCACATCGGGAATGTCGGGCTCGGTGCCGCAGTCATCATTGCTAGCCCAGTCCCAAATGCCGATGCCTTTGGTGCAGTGGGTCACCGCCGCATCCATAGTCAGGTACTGGAGATGGTTTTGCTTGTCGGAGACAATTACGTTGATATAGTCGACGCTACGGAAGCAGTGGTCGGCTACCGACAGCAGGCAGTTGGCATCGGGCGGAAAGTAGACTCGCACCACGTCGGGGCTTTTGTTAGTAACCAGGTCTACATAGCCAGGATCCTGGTGGCTGAAGCCGTTGTGGTCTTGCCGCCACACCAGTGATGACAGCAAAATGTTCAGGGACGATACCGATCGCCGCCAGGGCACGTGGTTTTTGCAGATATCCAGCCACTTGGCATGCTGGTTAAACATCGAGCTAACCACGTGGGCAAAGGCCTCATAGGTGTGAAAGAGCCCGTGGCGTCCAGTTAACAGGTAACCTTCTAGCCAGCCCTGGAGGGTGTGTTCGCTGAGCATTTCCATCACCCGGCCATCGCGGGAGAGTTCGCCGCCGTCTAGGTCTTCAGGCAAAAAGTCGGCCATCCAGGCTTTTTTGGTCACCTCATACACCGGGTGTAGTCGGTTAGAGGCGGTTTCATCGGGCCCCATCAAGCGAAAGTTGGTAGGGTTATCGCGCATCACATCGCGCATGAAAATACCCAGAGCCTTGGTGTTTTCAAATTCCACGCTGCCGGGCTTAGGCACGTCGATGGCGTGCTCGCGGAAGTCGGGCAGCTTCAGCGCCTTGCGCAGCATGCCGCCGTTAGCGTGCAGGTTGTCACCCATGCGGCGGTGGCCAACCGGAGCCAGATCTCTCAGCTCAGGAACCAGAGTACCGTTCTGGTCGAATAGCTCTTCGGGGCCGTAGCTGTGCATCCATTCTTCGAGCAGGCGCAGGTGCTCGGGGTTGCTGTGCATGTTGCCCATGGGCACCTGGTGCGATCGCCAGAAGCCCTCCACCTTGTGACCATCAACTTCTTTGGGACCAGTCCAGCCCTTGGGGGTACGCAGCACAATCATCGGCCAGCGGGGTCGCTCCACATTGCCGTTAATCCGGGCCTCGTGCTGAATGTCTTTGATCTTCAGCACGCATTCTTCCATCACCGCCGCCATCTTCTGGTGCATCTCGGCGGGGTCGCTGCCTTCGACAAAGTAGGGGGTATAGCCGTAGCCCCTAAAGAGACACTCCAGCTCCTCGTGAGAAATCCGGGAGAGAATGCTGGGGTTGGCAATTTTGTAGCCGTTCAGGTTGAGAATCGGCAGTACCGCACCGTCGCGAGCCGGGTTGATGAACTTGTTGGAATGCCAGGAGGTAGCCAGAGGGCCAGTTTCGGCCTCGCCGTCGCCCGCAACGCAGGTCACAATTAGGTCTGGGTTGTCCAGCACTGCCCCATAGGCGTGGGAGATACTGTAGCCCAGTTCGCCTCCCTCGTGGATAGAGCCAGGGGTTTCGGGGGTAACGTGGCTACCGATGTGGCCAGGGAAAGAAAACTGCTTGAAGAAGCGGTGCAGGCCGTCTTCATCCATACCTTTATCGGGATAAATCTCTGAATAGGTGCCCTCTAGATAGACTGGCCCCAGTACCCCCGGCGCACCGTGGCCTGGTCCGGCCACAAAGATCATGTCCAGATCATACTTTTTAATCAGCCGGTTGCAGTGAATGTAGGTAAAGCTGAGGGCAGGGGAAGCCCCCCAGTGGCCCAGCAGCCGGTACTTGACGTGCTCAGCCATCAGCGGCTCTTTCAGCAGGGGGTTGCTGCGTAGGTAAATCATGCCGATGGCAAGGTAGTTGCAGGCTCGCCAGTAGGCATGTATTTTGC
This sequence comes from Nodosilinea sp., assembly GCA_049646445.1. GTDB lineage: Bacteria > Cyanobacteriota > Cyanobacteriia > Phormidesmidales > Phormidesmidaceae > Nodosilinea. Next base: position 7,810 of record JBARVV010000035.1, read on the forward strand.
GCAGTTCTTCGTCAGTGAGGGATTTAGCTTGGGGAAAGGAAGCTACTACCATGTCGCTTATTCCAGCAAAAAGTACTTGTTATCTTAAGAAATCAAAAACAGCGTTTTCAGGCTTCGGTTAATGGCTTAGAGCATTTTCTATTGTAGAGACCGTAACCTAATCAAATTAAGCTCGGATTATGGCTGCTACAGCAGACTAAAACTCGCTCTGATTAAGGGCTTAAGGCTAGCTGGCGATCGCAGTCTATCGGTTTGCCCCTGATCTCTAAAACTCACAATTGACTCCATAGATTAATCCAATGGCACAGGCAAAATCCTATTTAGGGCAACCCTATAAAACAGTCTCATGCCGCCAATTATTGTCAGCATTGCTACAGCTACAGCAGTTCCTGAACGCATGAGGTACAGCTTAAGTGAGAGAAGCCTTAGAACTTATAGACTTCAACAACTGACTTGTACCTTATCCGAGTGAGAACCGCAATGTTTCAAAAATGATTACGCCTAGTGCTCAACGGTGCAAATTGGGTGACTATTGCCAATTGCGGGGGAGCCGGGGCGCTAGGGGGCTAAAATAGCTGGCTTATTTCAGCGACGAGGCCCTAGTACGAAAGGCCGAGTGGCTTCCTGAGCCTGAGCTGAAATCCCTAACTTCTTGTTGGCTCAACGGCTACCTAGGATGGCTAAAGCCCTCATTCTGTCGTTGACCGTTAAAAACTATCCGAAGCGTTGCCGTCAACATCAGGTTGGTTGTCAACTTGCTAGATATCACTCTATTGGGGAGACGGTCCACTTCCCCCTCAAACATATCGCCGCAGGAAGTCTCTCTTGAACTTCCTGCGGCGATCGCTCTCATAAGTTAAGACCTAAGGCTAGATAGCCTAGGGATCGGTTTGCAGCTCCTGGGGCTGCAAGAAGGCGACCATCTCATCTACCCCACGCTGAATGCGGCGGGTAACGGTCATAGGGCTAACGCCAATCTTCTCAGCTACTTCTTTGCGAGACAAGCCTTTGAAGAAGACAAATTCAATCGCAGTACGGGTTTTGCCCTCAAGCTGATTTAGCGCCCGCTGGATCTGTTGGCGATCTTCCTCTAGCACCTGCATGAGTTGGTAATGAGTGTCGGGTAGGGTCTCGCCAAGGGTAATATTAGAGTCCACCTGTTGGCAAACTGTCGCATCTAGGCTGAGGGGCAGGCGGTTTTTGTGAGCCATCTTAACCTCTCGCCATTCTTTGACGGATACATCTAGAGCATCAGCCATTTCATGGTCACTTGGATTGCGGCCCAGAGAGCGCATCAGCTCCATTTGAAGTTTTTGGGACTCTTTTTGGAGATCTTGCCAGCGACGGGGAATCTTAACTGTAGTGCCGCGATCGCGCAGGAAGTGCAGCATCTCACCCCGGATATAGGGAACCGCAAAGGAGCTAAAAGCGCAGCCTTGGCCAGGATTGAACCGCTCAATGGCTCTAATCAGACCGATGTAGCCAATTTGCTCCAGATCTTCATAGGGTTCAGAGCACTGGTGGCTGACCCGATGGGCAATCTTGCGAACTAGACCAGCATTGAGCTGCACTAGTCTGTTGCGTAACTGCACAGAGGGAGACTGCTTGTACTGCATCAGCAGTTCCATGCCACGGGAGCGGATTGTCGAGGTTTCGGTAGTCATATCTGCGGATGTCCTTACGAGAGCGAGTTCGCTGAGAACTGAATCTATTCTCGGGAATGACACTGGCATACACCATCGTTGATTTACGGTACTCTGACGGAGGTCAATCGAAAATGTCCGTAGTTTTACGGGGTAGCTACACGTTCAGCCGAGCGAGACACACCCTTCCAACGCCAATGGCTGCCCGCTAGCGTTACGCTGACAAATTCTTTTAGCCGACCCCCAAAAGCCCAACTCAACAGGCGGCAGCGGCGTTTTGGAGGTGCTAAAACCAGGCTAAGCTAGCAGATGTGGATGTATGTTGCATCTCTTAATATTTTTCTGGCTGGGTTAATGGTTCTAAAGGCAGTTTTATTAGACTTTAACGGCATCGTCATCAACGACGAGGCCATCCATGAGCGGTTAATTGAGGAGTTGCTCCTAGAAGAGAATCTCCGGCCTAACCCTCAAGATCTAGAGAAGTATTGCCTAGGGCGATCTGATGCGGCCTGCCTCAGCGACTTATTAGCCTGCCAAGGGCGAGTGGTATCTGATCCCTATTTAGAAAAATTGCTCGATCGCAAAGCTGCTCGCTACCAAGAGGTACTTGCTGGATTAGATTCGTTGCCCCTGTATCCCGGTCTCGATGACTTGATTTACCAAGTCCGGGTAGCGCAGCTCAAGCTAGCAATTGTGTCGGGAGCGCGCCGTAGCGAAATTGAAACCGTGCTGTCTCTGGTTCACTGGGGTGAGCACGTCGAGTTGGTTATCTCCGCCGATGACCTCTCGACTAGGGTTAGCAAGCCTGCCCCAGACGGTTATTTACTAGCCATCGAGCACCTCAATCAGCAGTTTAGTGACCTGGCCCTGTGCCCTGCCGACTGCCTGGCCATTGAAGATTCTTTCGCCGGCATTGAAGCCGCTAAGCGGGCCGGTGTACCTGTCCTAGGAGTCGCCCACACCTACCCTTACCAAATGATTCACCGTCGAGCTACCTGGGTTGTTGACCACCTCTATGAACTCAGTCTAGATTGGCTAAACCCTTATTACAGCTTGGCCAGCCACAAGCTCAGTTAGCCAAACGAAAGGCCATGGCAACAACACGTCGTTCGTTCTCATGGCGAACTAGCGTAGAGAACTGTCCCATGGCGTAGGATGCCTGCAGAAATGATTTTTGTAGAACCCAACCAAACCATCACCTAAACGTTCGGCCTGTTCCACCGCACTCTTGCAAAACCATGCACAACTCTCCAACGACCCCGAACCAGATTGCACAGCAGCTTAACTGGCGCTATGCCACGAAGCAATTTGATCCAGAGCAGAAAATTCCTGACGATGTTTGGAGCGTTTTAGAAGAGAGTCTCGTCCTATCGCCTTCCTCGTTTGGGCTACAGCCGTGGAAATTTTTTGTGGTGCGTAACCCCGATCTGCGGCAGCAGCTGCGCGATCATGCTTGGGGGCAAGCTCAAGTGACCGATGCCTCGCATTTGGTGGTATTGGCAACAAAAAAAGACATCGGAGCTGCCGATGTCGATCAGTTCGTGCAGCGTATGGCCACAGTGCGTGATGTACCGATAGAATCCCTGTCCAACTATGGGGACATGGTAAAAGGGTTTTTGGCTGAGCCACCATACCCCCTCACGATGGAAAGCTGGGCTACCCGGCAGGTCTATATTGCCCTGGGTTTTTTGATGTACTCAGCCGCCATGCTAGGAGTAGATACTTGCCCGATGGAGGGATTTGACCCAGCAAAGGTTGACGAACTGCTACAGCTTCCTGCTCAGGGATACTCGTCAGCAGTGCTTTGTGCGGTAGGCTACCGCTCTGCTGACGACAAGTACGCCGACCTGCCAAAGGTGCGCTACCCTGCCGCAGCCGTGGTCGGACATTACGACTAAGCCCCGTTTTTTAAGCGACCTAAAGTGCCGCCAGCTTCTCCAGGTAAGGTTTCACTAGGTAGAAGCTGGCGATCGATTTGGCATCCACGGCTTCTCCGGCCAAAATTGCTTTTTCTAGCTGAATTGGGGTAAACAGGACGACTTCTATATCTTCGTCGGCATCGGCTGCGGGGGGTGACTCAATCGGTTCTAAATCAGTGGCTAAAAAGGCATAAATAATTTCGTCAGAATAGCCAGGTGCCAAGGGAAAGTTGCCGATGGGCAGCCAGGTTTGGGCCGTGTAGCCAATTTCTTCCTGAATTTCGCGGCGAATGGTATCGATAGGAGCCTCCTCGGCCTCGATAGTGCCCGCCGGAAACTCTAGCAGCCGCCCTAGCAAGGCAAAGCGGTACTGGCGCACCATGACCAACTCACCCGCAGCGGTCACGGGTACAGCTAGGGCACCACCAGGATGACGAATACATTCCCAGTCACCCTCGGCTCGGTTGGGTAACCGCAGCCGATTGACCTCAAAGTTAAACTTGCGGCCCTCGTAGAACAGGCGCTGCTTTAGCAGTTGGGGAGGCTCTTGACCAAGAGGCATAGGTAAAGGCTCAAAAAGGGCACAAATGATCACCCCATTGTAGCTATCTTAGGACGCCTAATTTTGAGCTAACGGGGGGTAGCGCCAAGGCGCTTGACTCCAGCAGGATCAAGCACATCGCAGAGATGCTTGACCGATTGGCCGGTGACAGGGTCAGTCCAACCGGGAGCGATCTCGGCTAGAGGAACGAGGACAAAGGCACGTTCTCGTAGCCTGGGGTGCGGGATGTGCAAATTTGGCTCATTGAGGCACACCTGGCCGTAGAAGATGAGATCGAGATCGAGGGTGCGAGGCCCCCATCGTTGGCGACGCACGCGGCCAAAGTCTTGTTCAATTTCCAGCAGCCGCTTGAGTAAATGTTGAGGCGACAGTTCGGTATTGATCAGAGCACAGGCATTTAAAATATCGGGCTGGGCTGGACCAATAGCCACGGTTTGATAAACGCTAGACTGAGCCACCAGGTTTACACTAGGCGGGTGATGGAGAGCAATCAAGGCCGCCTGAAGAATTTGCTGGGAATCGCCTAGATTGCTGCCTAGGGCGATCGCGCAAGGTACCGCTGTCATCCCACTAGCCCAGGTGACTACGGAGGCGAGTCACTAGCTGGGCAGCGGGCAGTACTCCTTCGATGCGATCTACGGGCTGCCCCGCTTTAAACAAAACCAGTGTGGGTAAGGCGGCTATCCGATGCTGAGAGGCAATTTGAGGGTACTTGTCGGTATCGATCTTAACGATTTTAAGCTGGCCCTTAAGCTCATTGCTGACCTCAGTGAGAATGCCTGCCATCATCTGACAGGGGCCGCACCAGGTGGCGTAAAAATCGACTAAGACAGGACTTTTAGCCTCAGCCAAGAGATCTGCAAAGCTTTGAAATTGTTGCTTGACTGCCATTGAAAACTCCTTGAGTAAAGGCCTGTACCGAAGCCGCAGCACAACCTACTTTTGTCACAATGAACTAAGCTCCTATGTCTTTAGTTTATAGCTTTCAGCTAGGTCAAGGTGCCGTTACATAGACTGTGAAATCCGGTTACTTAAGTTGATTTTACGAGCGAAGTCTCTGATCGATCGAAGGGGGACTAGAGTTGAGCCTACGCTCCTGGATGGGATCGTGTAGCAGATCTCGGGAGAGACCGTTTGAGATATCAAGTATCACTGAGTTTAGCGTTTACCGAGTAGCCTGCCTAAGGGGCCATCTGACGCAAAAAACTATCTAGGGCAGCGGCAACTTTCTCGGCCCAGTCTTCCTGGGCGTAGTGCCCCACCTCATCTAACGTTTGCAGTTCACCGTTGGGCAGGGTTTGTACAGCAGTCTCAGCTAGACTGACCGGTAGCCAGGGGTCACTTAGCCCCCACAGCGCCAGCGTAGGATGATCCCAGGTAGGCAAAGCGGCGGCGATCGCACGGCCAGTCTCATCTATGTCCATGCGTCGTACCGTCGTCATCAAGGCCCGGCCTACGTCTGAGCTTTTCAGGAAGGGTCGCCGATAGACATCTAAATCGGCATCGTCGATCTGATACGGGCCGCCCCCCTCCAGAGTGCGATCGACTAATAGCGGGTCTTGGGTGATCATGTCTCCGGCCAGGGGCAGGCCCATCTGGCGAATCTTCCAGGGCAGCTTGGCTCCAGGGCCAATGGGAGCATTGATGATGGCTAAACGATCGACTCGGTCGGGGTGCTGTAGGGCGTACTGAATGCCAGCTGAGCCTAGAAACCCCTGGGCTACCAGGTGCACCTGAGGCAGATTGAGGGCATCGAGAAAAGCGCCCAGGGCATTGATAAAGCTTTCGGGGGTATAGGCAAAGTCGCGGCGATCGGGCTTGTCTGAAAAGCCGTGACCAATCCAGTCGGGGGCAATGGTGCGAAACCCCTGCTGGGCCAGAACGGGCATCACCTGCCGCCAGCTATAGCTTTGAGACACCAGACCGTGGAGCAAAATCACCGGCAGCCGGGATGACGTGCCGATGGGCTCGTGTTCGCGATAGAACCAGGTTAAGCCGTTTACCGATATGGTGCGCTCTGCGATCGCGGTACCCTGCCCCATAGCTTTTCCCTCATTCGGCCCATCGAGCTTACCGCTCCACCAAAGCGGAAGGCAAGCCCACCCAGCGGTGGATGATAGCTGGAGTGTAATACAGGTGCTTGTTATCATCGGTGGCGATCGCTAAGGGCGGCCCATCCCCATGACAAAGTGACTACAGTGATAGACAGGTGTAAGTAAACCAGGATAGGCCGCACTATCGTGATCTACTCACCATACATTCACCGTAATAAGGACACAGCTATAGGTCGTGATGAACTGGCAAGAGGTATCTGGCAACTGGATTTTAGTGCCCCCAAACCCCACGGCAATCGTGCATTTTTTGGGCGGAGCCTTTGTGGCAGCGGCCCCCAGCGTGACCTATCAGTGGCTGCTCGAAAACCTGGCTCGGCAGGGCTATGTGATCGTAGCGACTCCCTTCATCAATACCTTTGACCACGCCGTCATCGCGCAGGAGGTGCTGATCACCTTTGATCAGGCGATGCGGTACCTAGACAAGCGAGTGCTAGTTGACTATGGCCACCTGCCTATCTACGGCCTGGGGCACAGCATGGGCTGCAAGGTACACCTGCTGATCAACAGCCTGTGGGAGGTGGAGCGGGTCGGCAATATTTACATGAGCTTTAACAACTATCCCGCCCGGCGATCGATCCCGTTTTTAGAGCAGGCGGTGCAGTTTAACCCAGCGTTTAACGTCGAGTTTACCCCCGATCCAGAAACGACTCTGGCCCTAGTGCGCGATCGCTACCCGGTGCCCCACAATCTGCTGATTAAATTTCGCAGCGACACCATCGACCAAACTCGGCCTCTATCAGAGGTGCTGGTCAGGCGCTTTGCCGAGCAAACTACCATACAGATGCTGCCAGGTTCTCATACCACCCCCATCGCTCAGGAGTTTGGCTGGCAGCCCGGTACGTCATTTAGTCCTCTCGATGCGCTGGGGCAGTTCGTACAGCAGGAATTTTACCGTGATCTAAATCGTCTGCGCCGCAATCTGCTGGCCTGGCTCAACAGTCCCACCCCCTTACGGCAGGGGCTGAGCTAGGACGAAGACAAGATAGAGATGTAAAACTCTTTGCCTGAAAGCTTTTGCCAGGGTGGGCTTCGACCTATGATGCAGAGGTGAGCGATCTAGCCGTAGACTGTTTTGACCTATCAGCACACCAGCCAGATTGAAACCCAAACTGACCCTACGGCGCTAAAGTCAGTACTAGCGTGGTTTGATCAGTTTCAGGCTGCCCCTATTCCACACAATATTTGGCTACAGTGTCAGCTCGCCCTGATTGAAGGCTTTACCAACGCCGTACGCCACGCCCACGCTGGGCTACCTCTGGCTACCCCCGTTCGGATTGAAGTGGCCGTGAGCGATCGCGCCATCGATATTCGCATTTGGGATCAAGGCCCCGGCTTTGATTTAGCCTCAGTGCTACGCCACAAAATTACCGTTAACAACCCAGACTCCGAGGGCGGGCGAGGGCTTAAAATTATGTACCTGGTAGCCGATCGCTTGACCTATGAACCCGCGCCAGACCAGGGCAACTGCTTACACCTGCACAAGTCCTTTGCCCTATAGGCTAGGGACAATGCCTACGAGGTAGTCTATGGTTTTGTCAGTGGCAGCTTTGTCTGTGACGATGTTTGCTACAGTGCTCCCAGCCTCCCATGCAGCGGACTGGCTAGTTGGAGCGCTGCTGAATGCAGTCCTTTTGGCGATCGCCTGGGCACTGCCCAAAAAGCTGCTCACCCCAGCTGGTTACCTGCACGCCTGGGGGTTAGGGGTCATCATTTGGGGCTGCCTGGGCTGGCGGGGGTACACCGTCATGATGGCCTATTTTTTAGCTGGCTCAGCGGTGACCCGCCTGGGCAAGCAGCGCAAAGAGGCAGCGGGCATTGCCGAGGGGCGATCGGGGGTAAGGGGGCCAGAAAACGTCTGGGGTTCTGCTTTAGCCGGTGCCGTCTGCGCGATCGCGATCGCAATTCTGAGTGCAGTCGCCGCTCCGGCTAGCCAACAACTGTGGCTGCCGCTCCTGGCCTTAGCCTACGTCAGCAGCCTCAGCACCAAACTCTCCGACACCACTGCCAGCGAAGTGGGCAAAGCCTACGGGCAGCACACCTTTCTAATCACCTCCCTAAAGCCAGTGCCTGCTGGTACGGAAGGAGCCATTAGCCTTGAAGGCACTCTGGCTGGCGTGGGAGGGTCAGTGGTTATGGCGATCGTAGGCTGGGGGGTAGGGCTAATTGGTTTCTGGGCGATCGGCCTTTGCCTGGTGGCCGCTTTTCTGGCCACCAGCGTAGAAAGCCTGATTGGCGCGACCCTCCAGCCGCGATTTAGCTGGCTGACCAACGAAGTCGTCAACGGCATCAATACTTCGACTGGCGCTGTCCTGGGGCTTTTGCTGGGTCTGGCCTTCGTCCAAATCGGCTGATCCTGGGCTTGCTAACCCAAAAATCCGCAAACCTATTTTCGTAAATCTACGGATGGTGCGGCCAAGGTTTTACCTAGAGCATTGGGCTAGCCAGGGCTTACTGTAGCTACGTTGGCCAAAGTCCGGAAGTTTTCAAGAAAATTCACAAAACCATTACAGTTTTTTGGTGGTGAAGCTAAAGATTGAGTAAATTCCCGTAACCCTAAGTTCCGTGGGTCCTCTGTCGATAGTTGCGATCAGCTTCGGCCTTAATTAGATATAGGCTTCGCTGGTTAAACCTTGGTCAGCATCTCAGCCATGGTCAGAGAATGCCTGGTTCATTTAATGTTGTTTAGGGAGCGTCTACCCTCAGGCTTGATTCATTCAGCCCTGGGGCCACAACGATACATCTTATGCAAACTTCACTGGTACATGCTGCACGTTCTTACCACTCGATGCTCGCCGTAGGGGTACTATCGCTAGCGATTATGGTACTTTTTCAGGCATTTGGTATGGAATCTGTTGCCAGTGCCGATAGCCGAGATGAGTTTCCGGGTCGCCGCCAGGGCGGCGGTACTCACTGGGTCACTCCCATTCCAGCAGAGGCACTATAGCAACGCTTCTTCTCCTTTGGCTAAGGCGACAGGAGATATTGGTTAACTAGAACAATAAGAACTCAGCGCAGTGGCGGCAGATTCTAATTAGAGTCTGCCGCCACTCGTGTTTAGAACAGATGTTTAGGATAGGTAATGTAGGCCAGGTAGTTTAGGACAGAGTGAGGCTGGCCTACTATGCTACGGGTATAAACCTGGCTCAATAAGAAAGCTATCGCCCTGGCAAAAGGATCATTCAGCTGGGCATGCTTAACAACAGTCCTCATTCCCTAACCAGTACGCTTGGGGCAGAGGATACTGGGTGTGCTATCTAAGACATTTTTCCGTCGTTGAGTTTCTGTCTTTCAAAGGCCCAGCAATTGTGAAAGCGACGATCAACAGAATAAGCCATCGGCTGCGCCGTGGCGTAATCCCTCAGGTGCTCCACTGGTGGGGGATAACTCCACTAAAAACTGGCGGCAAGATTGTGCTGCTGTCCAGCCTACTGTCCAGCTTCCTGGTTACCGGGGTAAAGCTGCTGAATGTTGCAGAACCAGCCGAACTATTTCTATTTGATCAACTAGTGCGATCGCGCCCCAGCCAAGACCTCGACCCCCGCATGACTATTGTGGGCATTACCGAGGCCGATATTCGCCAGTATGGCTGGCCCCTTACGGATGATTTGCTGGCCGAAGTGATTCAAACCCTCCAGGCCCAAAATCCCAAAGTCGTTGGCCTAGACCTCTACCGCAGTACCCTACGTCCGCCAGGCTCGACTGACCTAATTGAGGCGTTGGCAGCGCCGAACCTCGTTGCCATTATGAACGTGGGCAGCACCCAGGGCCAGGGCGAGGTGCCGCCCCCGCCGACGGTGGAGCCAGAACGGGTAGGGTTCAACGATTTTCCTACCGACTCCGATGGGGTGATTCGCCGGAACCTAGTCTTTGTGCGCAGCCCTGAGGGCGGCTACTACTCCTTTGCCCTGCGAGTGATTATGGCCTACCAGGGCTATGCCTCTGAAGCCCTAAGGGCAGAGGAAAATCACTTAATTTTGGGCGATCGCGCTATTCGAGTACTCTCCACCCGCGACGGCGGCTACCAAAGCGTGGACAGCAGAGGTTATCAGATTTTGCTGCGCTACCACACCGATCAAATGCCCGCCCGCCATATCTCCATTAGCCAGGTGCTTAGCCATCAGTTCGACCCCGACTGGATCGACGGCAACATTGTCCTGATTGGCACTACCGCCGCCAGTCTCAAAGACCGCTTTTACACCCCCTTCAGCTTCAACCAAGATGAGGAGCTAACTATGCCTGGGGTGGTCATCCACGGGCAAATGGTTCGACAGCTGCTAAATGTTGTCACCGGGCAGCCTGCTCACTACAGGTTTATACTCCCCTGGACTGAAGGACTCTGGCTCTGGCTCTGGTGCCTGGCCGCCAGTAGCCTAGCCTGGACCATAAAAGGGCCGAGTGGCCTGCTGCTGTCCAGTGGCCTGCTGCTAGGAGGGCTAGGGGGAGTGGGCTGGCTGACCGTCAATGGGCTAGTATGGCTGCCCTTGGCCGAACCCGCTATCGGTATAGTGCTTGCTATGACGGTGGTGCTGGCCTACAAGCTGCTTTATCGCACTACCCACGATTCTCTAACTAGTCTGCCCAATCGCGAAGCGTTTATAGGCACGATCCAGCAGGCCCTTTACCACCGCCACAGCACTGAGCAGCCCGTGATTGTAGCCTTCATGGGCATCGATCGCTTTAAGGTTATTAACGAAAGCCTGGGCCACCAGGTAGGCGACGAGGTGCTGCAACTTATGGCCCAGCGACTGGTGCATCACATGCCTCCCGAAGCCCAGGTAGCCAGGGTCGGGGGGGATGAATTTGCGCTACTGCTCACCCATTTATCCAGTTCTGCCGCCGGGGAGCTAATGGATCGGCTGCAGTATGCCCTCTCAGAACCACTCACCCTGCATGGCAAAAAATTGCCCAGCACCCTCAGCATTGGGGTAGCCATCAGCCAACCTGGACTAGAGCACAGGCCCGCCGATCTGTTGCGCGATGCCCATACGGCTATGTACCGGGCTAAGGTCTTGGGCAAGTCGCGTTTTGAGGTGTTCGCGGCCGGTATGCTTACCGAGGCCGTCAACCGACTTCAGCTCGAAAGTGACTTAATCAGTGCCCTCGACGACCAGGAGTTTTTGCTGTACTACCAGCCCATTGTCAACCTCAAAACTGGCGAACTGGCCGGATTTGAGGCCTTAGTACGATGGCAGCAGAAAGACCGTGGATTCGTACTGCCCAGCGCGTTTATTCCGGCGGCAGAAGAAACTGGGCTGATTATGGCTTTGGGGCAGTGGATTTTTCGAGAGGCCTGTCGGCAACTGCACCACTGGCATAGGCTGTTTCCCCACTATCGTCACCTGACCATGAGTATTAACCTGTCTAACCGACAGTTTGGGCAGGCCGATTTAATCAACCAAATCGAGGCCGCTCTGCAGGAGACCCAGGTGAATGGCCACTGTATACGGCTAGAAATTACTGAAAGCATGGTGATGGGCGATGTCGACGCCGCCATTGATTTGATGTTGAAGCTAAAGTCTCTTGACCTAAAGCTGGCCATTGATGACTTTGGTACCGGCTACTCTTCTCTCAGCTATTTGCACCGCTTTCCAATGGATACGCTGAAGGTAGACAAATCCTTTGTGGGCCGCCTGGAGAAAAGCAATGAGGACAGAGCCATCATTAACACCATTCTGACCTTAGGGCAAAAGCTGGGCATGGAAGTAGTGGCCGAGGGGGTAGAAACCGCTACCCAGATGGCCATCTTGCGGCAGGAGGGATGTGACTACGGCCAGGGCTATTTCTTTGCTAAGCCGCTGCCCGCTGCCAGTGCTCTAGAACTACTTCAACGGTACCAGCCTATAGAATGCTAAGGCTAGGCGGGCGATCACAGCTAGTACAGATCCCGTGGTCAGCTGCATCAAAATATACACAATTAGCGACCGCTGCCAGCGTGTCATATTGCGGGTCATGTTAGGGGTCGTGTTAGGACTTTGGCACAATCCTTGATTCTGCCCATTAACTTCCATTCTCAACTGGTCTACAATGATCCCAATAACAACTACGAATCTTTCCGAGCTACCTTCGAACGTTAAAGTTATTTGTGGGTCTCCCTAGGGAGTGACCCGGATGGTTCGTTAAACTCCTCTTTTTTATATAGTCGATGTCAATGTCTGTTGGCGAAGCCACGTTTAGAGCGGCCGTACTTGAGGCTGAACTGCCTGTACTGGTTCATTTCTGGGCTCCCTGGTGCGGGCTCTGTAAATTGATTACCCCAGTTTTGCAGAGCTTTCAGGCCGAATGGAAAGATCATGTGCGGCTGATCGATATCAATGCCGATGAAAATCTGCGGTTGGCCAGCACCTACCGCCTCTCCAACTTGCCAACCCTACTGCTGTTTGACCAGGGTGAGGTTTATCAGCGAATTGAGTCCTTTGGCGGTAAAGACGATCTGCGGCTAGCGCTAGAAGCCTTCATGCGCAATCGTGAGCTGATCTACGACATTCCTCGACTCGTCCGCATTTACCCTTAGCGCCCGATTCAAACTGCGCCAGTTTGGCAGCCTGATAACGGTGAGAATGCGATGAAAGAAAACTGGCCGATATTATTTTCTTTAATCAGCCGCTAGGTTGAGGCGGGTGGGCATAGGTAAGCTTCCAGCAAGAGGTCATCTCCTAGGGTGCGCCAGGTAGTGCGTTCTAGGGCAAGGGCTTGGCCCATATCCTGAATGCCCAGATCGCCAACCGGGCCAGGCGCAGCCTTACCGCCGACGAGTTTAGGTGCGACAAAGGCCCAGAGCTTATCAATCACGCCATCTTTAATAGCCTCGGCAGCTAGACGCCCCCCGCATTCCCACAGCACAACGGCACAGCCCCGCTGGTAGAGATGGTCGGTAACTAACCTAGGCGTCAACATTGGCAGCACTACCACTTCCACCCCTTGGGCCGTCAGTAGTTGCTGCTGGGCTGGGTCAGCCTCGGCGGTGGTAAACACTACTGTCGGGGCCTCTTTGGTGTGCCATAGATTGGCCTGGGCAGGGAGATCGAGGCGGTGGCTCATTACCACCCGAAGCGGATTGTGAGCGCTGTGGCCGTGGCTAGTCAGCCGAGGGTTGTCGCGACGGACGGTATTGCCGCCCACGACCACGGCGTCGCAGGTGGCCCGCAGCTGATGCACCGCAGCCCGAGCCATCGGACCAGTGACCCAGGCACTGTGGCCGCTGGTCGCCGCAATTTTGCCGTCCAGGGTCATGGCGTACTTCAGCAGCCCCAGAGGGCGCTGGTGGGTAACTCGCTGCACAAACGCTTCATTCAGACGCTGGCAGGCGGATTCCTCTACCCCAACCTCAACCTCTATACCGGTCTGGCGAAGACGCTCAATGCCCGTTCCCGACACTCTAGGGTCAGGGTCAACCATGCCCACTACTACTTGTCTAACGTCAGCTCGAATAATGGCCTCGGTACAGGGGGGGGTGCGCCCAGTATGGTTACAAGGTTCTAGGTTGACGTAGAGAGTGGCCCCCTTGCCCCTATCTCCCGCCTGAGCTAGGGCAAACACTTCGGCATGGGGCTGTCCAGCACCTGGGTGAAAGCCTTCTCCTACCACCAAGCCTTGGTTAAGCACTACGCACCCAACCATTGGATTTGGGGCAGTTCGACCAGCAGCGAGCCTGGCCAGTTCTAAACAGCGACGCATCCAGCGGGTGTGAACGTCTGAAGTAGAAACGTCCTGGGGCGGAAACTCTGGGGAAGAACCCAAGATGAGAGGAAAACCGGGCAGGTCAGTCAAGGAAATCTCCTGGCCAGCGAGGCCATGGCTAGAAGGGTCGGGCCAGCGACTGCTGCCGGGGCGATCGCTGGCCCCGATGCAGACTTGGGGTAGGTTAAACTAAGTCTATCCACTAGGTGAGTGTGAGCGAGTGAGTGTAATTCCTCCTGTTGATCTTACGGAGCAGTTTCGAACAATTCAATCTGATGTAAATGCTGCCGTGGCCGAGGTGCTGGCCTCTGGACAATACATCAATGGGCCAATCGTCGAAACCTTTGCCCAGGCTTTTGGTAGCTATGTGGGTTCAGAGCAGTGCATTGTGTGTAATTCTGGCACCGATGCCCTGTATCTGGCGCTGCGAGCTTTAAACATCGGCCCTGGCGATGAGGTAATTACCTCATCATTTACATTTATTGCGACGGCGGAGGCCATTAGCGCAGTAGGAGCCACGCCCGTTTTTGTCGATATTGACCCCAACACGTTTAACTTAGATGTAGCCAAGATTGAGGCTGCTGTTGGCGATCGCACCCGAGCGATTATACCCGTACACCTGTTTGGTCGGCCCGTCGATATGGGGCCAGTGATGGATCTAGCCGCCCGCTACGACCTGACGGTAATCGAAGACTGTGCCCAGGCCACCGGAGCCGAGTGGATGGGTCAGCCAGTGGGTAGCCTTGGACACGTCGGCTGTTTTAGCTTTTTCCCCACCAAAAACCTGGGGGGCTGCGGCGATGGGGGGGCGCTAACCACCAACGACGAAACCCTTGCCGCCACCGCCCGTATGCTGACAGAGCATGGCAGCCGGGTTAAGTATCACCACGAAGCAATTGGCGTCAATAGCCGACTAGATTCGATTCAGGCCGCCATTTTAGCCATCAAACTTCGCCACCTCGACACCTGGAACCAGCAGCGCGGGCAGGTCGCCGATCGCTATCACACCCTTCTAGATCCAGTAGCTGAGGTCGTGCGTCCGCTGCCTGTGACCTTTGGTCGCTCGGTCTGGAACCAGTACACCCTGCGCCTGCCTCAGGCTACCGCTGAAGGTCAGGAGCGCAACCAGGTGCAGCAGCTGATGCGCGAAGCGGGAGTGATTTGTATGGTCTACTATCCCCTGCCCCTGCACCTCCAGCCGGTCTACAGCCAGCTGGGCTACCGACCTGGCGATTTGCCCCAGACCGAAGCCGTAGCGCATCAAGTGCTGTCGCTACCGATGTTTCCAGAACTGGGAGCCGCCGCCCAGGTTCAGGTAGTACAGACGCTGAAGGACTGCCTGGCCCAGGTAGGACTCAAGGCCGCGCAGTATTGCTAGCCTCAGGGCAGTATTGCTAGCCTCAGGCTTGAAGCAGACTGGGTCAGGGGCCAAGCAACAACCCTCAGCAGAAAACCTGGCTCAGCTGCGTCAAAATTGTTTGTAGTTTTCTATACTATATTGAAGGTAGATTAACCCAATTCAGGGGTTTTCGATCGCCACTTGCCGCTATGTCCCTTGGCTTGATTACTGGGGAATATGATCAGTAGCTGTTGGCCAGCGATCGCCCCGCCAATTAGGGCAGCACCGCACAGTGACGCAACCGTGACGTAAGGGGCAATGGGCGTAGTGGCAGCGATAGATCCAGCTTTATTGGGCACCTATGATGCAGCGGCGATCGCCCGCTACTTTCGCTGGCGGCTAGGCAGCTTGGGCTGGCGAGTTTTGCAAATTTCGTGGTGGCTAGGTACCTTCGTACTGGGTCTACGGATGGATCGCTGGCTGGGGCAAGAGGTTCAGAATCGTCCCCGCCGGGCATCCCAGCTGCGCCAGGTGCTCACCAACCTGGGGCCAACCTTTATTAAAGTAGGCCAGGCCCTTTCTACTCGGCCCGACCTGGTGCGGCAAGATTTTCTCGATGAGCTAACCAAGCTGCAAGACCAGCTGCCGCCCTTTCCCACCGCCGAGGCGATGGCGATCATTGAGGCGGAACTAGACTACAGCCCTCAAGAAGTTTTTAGTAATCTGTCGCCTTTGCCAGTAGCGGCGGCGAGCCTGGGGCAAGTTTATCGAGGCCGGTTGTTCTCTGGCGAAGAGGTAGCCGTTAAGGTGCAGCGGCCTAACCTACGCCCGGTGCTGTGCCGCGACCTTTACCTAATGCGCTGGGCGGCAGGCAAACTGGGCAGGTTTTTGCCCCTAAATTTGGGGCACGACCTCACCTTAATCGTGGATGAGTTTGGCACCAAGCTGTTTGAAGAAATCGACTACCTCAACGAAGGCCGCAATGCCGAGCGGTTTGCCGCCAACTTCAAAGACGACAGCACCGTTAAGGTTCCCGTTATTTACTGGCCCTACTGTAGTCGGCGGGTTCTCACCCTGGAATGGATCGATGGCTGCAAGCTCACCGACATAGCGGCGCTACAGAGAAACAATCTTGACCCCGACCGGCTGATCGAGATTGGCGTTGTTGCGGGGCTGCGACAGCTGCTAGAGTTTGGGTTCTTCCACGCTGACCCCCACCCTGGCAACCTGTTTGCCCTAGCCGATGGCCGTATGGCTTACATCGATTTCGGCATGATGGATCAGCTCGATCAGATCACGAAAGAAACCCTAGTAGATGCTGTCGTACACCTGATCAACCAGGACTTTGACAACCTGGGAAAAGACTTTGTCAACCTAGGCTTTTTGACCCCTGATACCGACCTCGGCCCAATTGTGCCCGCCCTGAATCGGGTGCTGGGCGATGCCCTGGGGGCAAAGGTTAGTGACTTCAACTTCAAAACAATTACTGACCAATTTTCGGAGCTGATGTACGAGTACCCATTTCGGGTACCGGCTAAGTTTGCCCTGATCATTCGCTCTTTGGTGACCCAAGAGGGCCTGGCCCTGAGCCTTAACCCCGATTTTAAGATTGTCAATGTGGCCTATCCCTATGTAGCCCGTCGCCTGCTGCTGGGTGAGACCCCGGCCCTTAGGCAGCGGCTGCTAGAGGTGCTGTTTCAGGACGGGCAGCTGCAGTGGGATCGCCTGGAGAACATGCTGGCGATCGCCCGTGACGATACAGGTTTTGACCTGTTGCCGACGGCTGGCTTGGGCATTCGCTATGTGATGTCTGAGGAGGGTGTTCACCTCAGACAGATGATTGTGCTGGCCCTGACGGAGGACGACCGTCTGCACACCCATGAGGTGCAGCGACTGTGGGCTTTAGTCAAGGACGAGGTTACTTTTGATCGGGTGCTGGGCGTGGCCTGGGGAGCCCTGACCAACTATTCCCTAGAGCGGGCCGAGCAGCTAGTGCCAGCGGTGGGTGACTTGCGCCAGGTTCTGCAACCATAAGCGGTGGATTACCCTGGGCTTTAGGCAATGAGTTTACGCTTGTAACCTATCTACCTGGGTGCAGCTCTCCCCTATAATCAGGAGAAGTAAATTATTGTTTCGTTTTTCTTAGGCCTGTGTACCCACAACCGCCCTACGTTTTGTTCTTAGCTGGATTTTTGGCTGCGGTGACTTCGGGCTATGCCTTTAGTACCGCTTTGCAGCAATCAGTTGCTGAATGGAACAGCAAACGCTCTACCCGCATTTTAGCTACCATGCGGGGGCCTCAGCTACAAATTCCTTTTTTTGGCATCTGTGCCGGAGTGTGTGTGTTTTTGGCGTCCGGCATTCAGCTGTTTGGCTTTGCAGCTAAAGTCGCCTACGCCATGGGGGTGCCGATGACGCTGCTAAGTGGCTGGCTGATTTGGTCACAGCTGGGCAAAATTTTGCTGATGATTGAAGAAGGGGGTTCTAAAGCACTCGATTTGGATGCCTTTTAGCCCTTTAAAACCGCTACGTTTAAGTCACTGTGGTAAAAGCCACTCAGGTCAGGCTTGGGGTTGGGCGTTACTGAATTGAGGCATGAATTCGAGCAGGGGCAAAGGGTCGTTTGCCCCTGCGAGAGGCCTTGATTTTTTTGATTCATACCTGTTTTCCGTAACCCCTGGGTTTGAGCTGAGCTTGAAGCCAGTTTTTTTTAAATTTAGTTTTTGTCGGGAGAGTCTGTCTGTAGCCCCAGCCTGAATCGGTTTTGGTGCGAGCGCTAGGATAAACCGGCTAGCGGCAGCGTTACCGTTACCTCGGTGCCAGCAACGTTGGAGGCAATCACCAGCTGTCCCTGGTGGGCTTCTACAATGCGCTTGGTAATGGCCAGCCCCAGGCCGTTGCCTGAGGCTCTGGTGGTGAAGAACGGCTGAGTTAGCTTAGGCAGCAGATCCGGCGCGATCGGTTCGCCGTCGTTGTGAATGCTAATGACCACTTGGCCAGCGGCGGGAGGCTGCACTACCCAGGTAATGGTTCCTGTGGCAGGGCAGGCGTCGCGGGCGTTAGTCAGCAGATTGATGAAGACCTGCTTGAGCTTGTCGCGATCGCCCATCACATTGACAGGGTAGGGCAGTGTTTTTACGGTTAAAGGCGGTGGCTGATCGCTAGCATCTTGATCGAGCGTATCGACGAGATGCTGCACTAAACCGTTGATTTCAACCGGCTCTGGCACCAGGGCCGGATCTCGAGAATACATAAGAATGCTGTTGAGCAGCTTTTGCAGTCGCTCGGACTCTTCTAGGGCTAGGTCAAGGCGAGCTTGAAAGCGATCGGGGAGATCGAGCGATCGAAACGCATTCAGCCCCAGCAGCACCGTCGTCAGCGGGCTGCGCACCTCATGGACAATCATGGCGGCCAGTTCGCCAATTTCGGCCAGGCGGGCCTGGGCTGCCTCGGAAGCCTTGCGATCGCGAATATCGCGGGCCAGCGCTAGCCCGTAGCGATCGCCGCCCAGCTCTAATAACCCCAGGCGCACCTCCACCGGAAAGCCGGTGCCGTCTTTGCGCTGATGCCAGCCCTCGATGGTCTGGGGCACTCCCAGTCGGAGCTGCTGCCAGATCAACTCAAAGTCAGCCCGGCTATGGGTCGTTTGAATATCGGTGACCGATAAATTCAGCAGTTCGTCGCGGCTGTAGCCCAGGCTTTCACAGGCATTTTGGTTGACATCGCGCACCTGTCCGGTGGCATTGACCACAAAAAACGCGTCCACCGCCTGCTCAACCAGGGTGCGAAATCGCGTTTCGCTCTGCTTACGGGTGGCCACTGCAGCGGTAATCTGACCAAACATCTGCTCAAAAGCCGCGATCACATCCCCTAGCTCATCGGCGCAAGCGTAGGGCAGCGACGCGAAGGTCAGGGTTTGGGTATCGCAGTCATCACCAATCGCTTGACCGGCAGTAATTAAATCCTGTCGCAGCAGCATAATTGGCTTGATCAGCAGTCGCCGCAGTACCACTAGGGTAGCGCCGGTAACAAATACCGAAATAATCACCACCAGCCCGATAACACGACCAATAAAGGCGAAAAACTCTCGCTGCACTCCGCTGGCATCGTGACGCACGATCAGCACGTAGCGATCGCGCAGCGGCAGCATATCCCAGGGGGCGTCGTAGCGCTGCTGGCGACGATAGTAGCGATCGGGCATCCAGCTCCGTTGGCTAGCGGACAGAGTCAGCTGAGGCGCTTCGCCAAAGCTGCCTACCCGAATGCCGTTTTGGTCATAGATAGCCCCGCCCAAAATGACCTGATTGGTTTGCAGCCCCTGCAGATAGTCAATTAACATTTCGTCTTGAAGGTTGGCCAGGGTAGCCGCATCGAGCCGTCCCAGGGCCTGGGCCGTAGACAGCGATCGCAGGTAGTTCAACAGCTCCCGTTCGCGCCGCATCACCGAGGGCACTAAAATCAATACCTCGATCACGACGATGCTCAAAAACACCCAGTAGGCAATGCGTTTAGACAGCCTAGCCGTTAAGAAATCACCCATAGACTGCAGCTTCGGACTCAGCCAAATCATTCTAAATATGGCTCTACTAGAGATCTTTTTTGAATTTTTGAGCACAATACTAGCATTCGCGACGATGCAGCCCTGCCGCCACCAACCGTCGTAGTCGATGATTGCATCCTAAGAGACAGATACCCATGGGGCCTTCTGACCATCTACCTAATTCCTCTGCTCCCCAGCCCGACCCCCCGTCGACTGAGGCTATTTTGCAGGTTCTGGGCCACGACCTAGAGGCGCTGCGTCACCAAGTTACCGGCTATTTAGCAGACGACATTGCCCATCTTCAGGCCAAAAAGCAGCGGCTGATGGCCGATATTGAGGCCCTAGAGGGCGACTATGAGGCGCTCCAGGGCCAGCACCGGCAGCTTCAAACCAACTACACAGAGGGCCTTTCTCAGCAGCAGATTGCCCAGCAGCAGGCCTGGGCCAAGCGCCTGGCCGTGGCGCTCGCCACCCACCTACAGGGCAGGCTAGAGACTGCTCTAGCCAATGCTCATGCCCCCGCCTTGCAGGCTTCGCCTCCTCATCCAGACGCTATTGCCCCTGCAACAACTGCGATCCAGGGCTTGGCCGCTATAGATGCGACTCTGCAAAACACTCTGACGTCGCTACAGCAAGATTTGACCAGCTACCACAGCAACCTCTCCCAGCAGATTAACCGCATGCAGAGCGTAGAGCAGCAGGGAGAAGCCATTCTAGAAGCCCTAGTGGAGCGGCTCAGCCAGCAGCTGCAGAGCCAGATGGTTCCGCCTCCGGCGACCCGCAGCGGCTACAGTGCTCCACGCGCAGGTGGTGATGCCCTACAGGGGCCAGTTTTGCCGCCCAGAATATACCGTGGCCCTCAGCCTGGCGCAGGCGCAGAGACTGTGGGTCAGGGGCCGGGAGGCATGGGGTCTCACCGCACATCGTGGCCGCCAGCCGCTATTCCCCAGTCGCCCCAGGTTCAGCACCAGTCTCGGTCTGTAGAGACCACAACGTCAGGATCTATCATTCCTGAGGCGGGCAGTCTCCCCACCCCAGCCCAACTCCAGATGGGGTTAATACTGGTGGTGCTATCGACCCTGGCACTATCGCTGCACAACGTAATCGTGGGCGTCATTGGCTACGGTGGCCAAATTTTAGGCCGCATTCCGGTTGAAGCGGTGCTGCCACTGACGATTCCTAACTCGCTGCTGCTGCTGTGGTTGCGGATGGTGGTGGTCGTGCCCCTGCTGGCCCTGGCCGCGCCGCGCCTCTACCCTCGGGTGGGGAATGACCTGCAGCAGCTGTTTCAGAGCGCCGACCGACGGCCACTGATACAGGTGGTGGCCAGCGGCGGCTTTTTGTTTTTATCGCAGGTGTTGATTTATAAGGCCATTGCCGACATTGGCCCTGGGGTGGCGGTAACGCTGCTGTTTATGTACCCGTTGATTACGGTGCCGCTGGCCTGGTTTTTGTTTGGCGATCGCCCTACCCCCCTGCGGCTAGTCGTGATGTTTGCCATCAGCATGGGCATTGTGTTTACGGCTCTACCTCGCATCTATAGCGACATTACCGGCAGCGGTGTATCGCTGTGGGGGGTAGGCGCAGCACTCATGGCCAGCGTTGCATTTGCGCTCTTTTTAGTCGCCATGCAGCTGAGCTTCAAGCGGCTGCATCCGGTATCGGCCAGTCTGCTGCAGTTTTCGACTATTTTTATTCTCACCAGCCTGATTTTGATTGTGGGATCATTCTTTGGGCTCGACCCTGGTCAACCCAGCCAGCCAGCCGGGCTTTACATTGGGGCCGGGCTGCTGGGGCTGCTCACCCTGCTGGGATACCTATTTAATAACTATGGGGTCAAGCTGCTAGGGGCTTCCCAGGCTTCGATTGTGGCGGCCAGCGGGCCAGTTGTAACCGCGCTTTTGGCCTATGTCATTACCCCAGGGGAAAAGTCGACTCTGCTATTTATTCAGTGGATGGGCGTCATTTTGGTCACCCTAGGGGTGATTTCGCTCAGCCTAGAGCGGTTGACCAATCAACGCCGCCAGGCCAAGCGGCGCAGCGCGGTGCCCGCTAATACAGGTCAGTGGCACTAAAGTGCCACTAAACATCAAAACGGAGAGAGAGGGATTCGAACCCTCGTTAGAGTCACCCCTAAACAGCATTTCCAGTGCTGCGCCTTCAACCGCTCGGCCATCTCTCCAGGGGGCGGTTTATCACCGCTGCGAGGCTATCGTAGCAAACAATGGGACGCGATAACAGAGTCAGGATCGGATTCTAGAGTTGATTGGGTCTATTTGCCGAGGGGCAATTTTTCGTGCGAGCATGGGAGAGGCAGATCGAGGGGCGATCGCTCCCACGCTGCCAGTTTTCCTATAACGCCACCTCTGCCCCATGGCTCGCACCCACACCGTCACTGTTCACCACCGCCAGACTGGGCGGATCTGCACCGTAGAAGTGCCCGAAGACCGCTACATTCTTCAGTTTGCTGAAAGTCAGGGAGTAGAGTTGCCCTTTGCCTGCCGCAACGGAGCCTGCACCACCTGCGCCGTGCGCCTGCTGGAGGGCGAAGTCGACCAGCCTGAGGCTATGGGGCTCTCGCCCGATCTGCGCCGCCAGGGTTATGCCCTGCTGTGCGTCAGCTACCCCCGCAGCGCCATTCAGGCCGAAACCCAGGACGAAGATGAAGTGTACGAACTTCAGTTTGGCCGCTACTTTGGCAAGGGCAAGGTGCGCTCGGGCCTGCCGCTGGAGGAGGATTAATGCCTAGTATCCCTTACTCTTTTAAACTTGAAATATGTTAGTGATTGCGCCCTCGTCTCCCCTCGTTTCCTATGCCTCTTCTCTCTGAGTCTGATTTACAGCGCTGGCTCGACAGCGCCACCGAAGCAGCCCTGGCGGCTGGATCTGTGCTCCAGCACCACTGGGGCAATCTGAGCAGCATTGAAGAAAAAGGGCGATCGGGCGATCTGGTTACCGAGGCTGATCGAGGGGCCGAGGCGGCGGTCATGGCGGTATTGGATCGGCACTTGCCCGCCGATCACGGTATTTTGGCCGAAGAATCTGGGGCGATTAGGGGGGGGGAGGCCAGCCTGCTGTGGGCCATTGACCCGCTCGATGGCACCACAAACTACACCCACCAGTATCCCTTTTGCGCGGTTTCCATTGGTCTACTAGCCGAGGGAGAGCCGGTATTGGGCGTGATCTATGACCCCATTCATCGCGACTTATTTCGGGCGGCGGCGGGGCTAGGGGCTACCCTCAACCGCTGCCCCATTCACGTCTCGACGACCGATCGCCTGGCCCAGAGTCTGCTGGTGACTGGATTTGCCTACGATCGCCGCGAAACCCCTGACAATAACTATGCTGAATTTTGCCACTTCACTCACCTAACTCAGGGCGTGCGCCGGGGCGGAGCCGCAGCCATTGACCTCGCCTACGTGGCCTGTGGTCGGCTCGATGGCTATTGGGAGCGAGGGCTAGCTCCGTGGGATATTGCAGCCGGTATTGTCCTGGTACAGGAAGCGGGCGGCAAGGTAACCACCTACGACGGCAGCGCTATCGATGTGATGGCCGGGCGGCTGCTGGCCACCAACGGCCACCTGCACCAGGCGATGAGTCATACCCTGGGGCAGATTAAACCCCTGGCGCTGCCGCCACTGGCCTAGGCCCCGCAGTTTAGCCAGAGCTCTACCCGTAAATATTGCTGGGGCTGGTTAAACTTAGGCTGGCTGGGTAGAGTGAAAAGTATTTCACCCGTAAGCGTTTATATCCCTAAGCCATACCTCCGGTAGATGACCATGAAACCAGAACAAGGGCTGTTCCAAGCTGACTTTGACGACCATCACGCGGTATTGGGGGTACCCATTGGCGCCGATGCTAAAGTCGTGCGCAAGCGCTACTTGGCCATTGCGCGCAAACTACACCCCGATAGCTTGTCGGGAGCGTCTACCGCCGAGGCTCAGCAGGCGAGCGTGATTCTCTCTAAGCTAGTCAACCCCGCCTACGAAGCTCTGAGCCAGGAGAAATCCAGCACCGAACACGGGCTAATTCTCAAGCTCAAAGGCCAGACCCTCCGCCGCACAGGAACGGCTCCGACTGTAACCTCAACCGCAGCCCAAGATTTGCTCAAAGCGCCTCACGTCGATGGTGCCTATCGCCAAGCGGTCAATGGCCTGGCCGCACAGCAGTTTGACCAGCTAGACGATATCTCCGAGGCAATTGGTACCCTCAGCGAGCTGAATCTGGTTTATCTATACCGCAGTACGAGCAGCGATCGCACCTCTGCCAGTAGTTCTGCCGTCGCCTCAACTCGCACTTCTGCCACTCGATCTCAACCTGCTTCAGCTCACCCCGCTGCCCCACCGCCTCGGCAAAACCAGGCTGCTATTCTAGAAAGCTATGTCAATCGGGCTCAAGAGTATGAGCTAAACAAAGACTACAGCCGAGCCATTCTAGAACTACGAGAGGCCATCAAGACCTACCCCAGCGATGGCACTTGCCACAGCTATCTATCGGTTCTGTACCTAAAGGCTGGACAGGGCACCATGGCTCGCATCCACGCCAAACGAGCCTTAGAGATCAACCCCAATGATGAACGGGCAATGACCGTTCAGGCTCGGGTCGACAGATCATCTGGGGCGGCTTCTAGCGGGGCTAAGAGCGCTAATTCTAAGGCCTCTAGCGCAAAAGCCTCTAAATCGGCTGACAAGAGATCATCTGATAAAGGGGGCGGTTTCTTAGGTCTGTTTGGAGGCAAGAAAAAGTGATCACCTACCAACCTCCCGTCGGGGCACGCGACCTGCTGCCGCTAGATGTAGCCCAAAAATACTGGATTGAAAATCGCCTGGAGCAGGTCTTCCAGCGCTGGGGCTACCACCGCATCATTACCTCCACTGTGGAGCGAATGGATACCCTAATGGCTGGAGGAGCGATTGATCAAGAAGCCGTTATTGAGCTACAGCCCGTCGCTGGTAAGCGCTTGGGTCTGCGGCCTGAGCTGACCGCATCGATCGCCCGTACCGCCGTTACCCGCCTGGCCAGGGTGACCTATCCCCAGCGGTTGTACTACAACGCCAACGTCTTTCGCCAGGCAACCCAGGCCAGCCACGGCGGCCAGCAGGAGTTTTACCAGGCCGGGGTAGAGCTTTTGGGGGCCGGGGCCACGGTAGCCGATGCCGAGATTGTGCTGCTGCTGCTAGACTGCCTCCACAACCTTCACCTCGACTCCTGGTGTTTAATTTTGGGTGACGCCCAGCTGACCCAGGCGCTGCTGGCTCCCTTTGGCCTCGACCAGCGTCAGGCCGTACGCCAGGCCCTAGCTACCCTCGATCGGGTAGCTCTAGAGGCGATCGACCTGCCCCCAGATCTGCACCAGCATGCCCTGCATCTGCTTGACCTGCGGGGCCACCCCGAGGACGTACTCCAGGCGCTGGGGCTGCTCTCCTTAGATACCACTACTCAAACAGCGGTGGAGCGGCTCAAGTCGCTGGTGGCTCTGGTGCGCGAAGTCGCGCAGACCCAGGCAAATAGCCAGCACCTGAGCCTGGGGGGCGATCGCCCTGCTCCAGCCCTAACCCTAGACCTGAGCCTGATTCAGCCCTTCGACTACTACACCGGTCTGGTATTTGAAGTTGTCACCGGCCCCGATCAGGGTTGTCAGGTGCTGGGCCAGGGAGGCCGCTACGACAATTTATTAGGAGTATTTCAAGGACAGGGACAGGGGTTCCCAGGCATTGGTTTTGTGCTCAATATTGAATCCCTGCACCAGACGCTGCTGCCCACGGGCCATCTGCCGCAGGATACACCCCCTAGCGACTGGTTAGTAGTGCCTACGGTGCCCCAGGCAGCGGCGGCAGCGTTTACCTATGCCCAAACCCTGCGAGCCTCAGCTAGCCTCGTACGCGCTGAGGTGCACCTGACCACCGACGAAACACCCGCCGCAACCCGCGCCCTGGCTCGCCAGCGCCACATTAGTCGCATCGCCTGGATTGGTCCTGATGGGTTGCCAGATATCGAAGCCCTGAACTAACGTAGGGGGTAGTCGCCACCTGAGCCAATTCCTGATGAAAAAAGGGCTACAGGGAATGGCTGGCCAGTTATATACAGTGGGGAACATTCCGTTCCCTGGATCATTTCGTGACCATGAGGAGAGATTGTGGCCCATACCATTGTGACTAACGTTTGTGAAGGGGTAGCCGACTGTGTCGATGCCTGTCCAGTCGCCTGTATTCATGAGGGGCCGGGCAAAAACACCAAGGGTACCGACTGGTACTGGATTGATTTTTCCACCTGCATTGACTGCGGCATTTGCCTACAGGTATGCCCCGTAGAGAAGGCAATTTTGCCTGAAGAACAGCCTGAGTTGCAAAACACTCCGGCTTGAGAGTGTTCCAGTTAAAACCATGCCCCAGGCAAGGATACAAACCCGGCCCGCTGAACCTCTGGTCGTGAAACCCCGGAAAAGTAGTTAGCTGGAACGCTTTGGCCTAGTCTAGCCTAGCGGTCGAACCGGCCCGTGTTCTGGGCTCAGCCCCAAGTTTTTTATTATGGCCAAAGTTAGCCTGCGCAGTCGCCTGTTTCTCTCTCACCTAGTGGTGATGGGAATTGGCATTTCAACTCTGGCCATCATTGGCCGCCTCTATACGCCCCGGCTATTTGTAATTTCGCTGGAGCGCTACGAGAATGGGGTGCTGAGTGTGCAGCGGCGAACTCAGCTGGTAAAAGGGTTTGAGGCGGCCTGGAGCCGAGGCATGCTGTGGGCAATTTTGGTCGGCGGCAGCACGGCCGGGGGGCTGAGCTACTGGGTATCGCGACGAATTATTCGGCCACTAGACCAAATGACCGAGGTGACGCGATCGTTTGCCTCGGGCCGATTAGACTCTCGCGTGCCGCCGTCAGAAATTTTAGAAATTCAGCGCCTGGCCAACAGCTTTAATCGGATGGCTGCCGATCTGGAGGGGGTTGAGGAACATCGCCGCGAGCTGATTGGCGATCTTACCCACGAGCTGCGCACACCGCTGACGATCATCCATGGCTATCTCGAAGGGCTAGCCGATGGTACCGTCACCCCTGAACCCGAGCTTTATCAGCGGCTGGCGGTGGAAACAACGCGCCTTCAGCGCCTGGTCAATGACCTCCAGGAGCTCTCTAAGCTAGAGGCAGGCTATCTCCCCATTCAGGCTCAAATGGTGGCCCTCTGCCCGCTGCTAACGGCAGTGGTGCATCCCTTTACCGATCAGTTTGTGAGTTCCGATCGCATTGCTATTACCCTCCAGTGTCCGCCCGGTCTGCCGTCGGTCAATGCTGACCCCAGCCGTATCGAGCAAATCGTGATCAATTTGCTGGGCAATGCGCTCCGGTACACCGAAAAAGGATCGGTAACGGTCAACGCCTGGGCCCAGCCGGGACGGGTTTACGTAAGCGTGGCCGACACCGGTATTGGCATTGCTGAGGAAGATGTGCCCTACGTGTTTGAGCGGTTTTGGCGAGCCGATCGCTCTCGCAACCGCAGTTCTGGAGGGACTGGCCTGGGCCTGACGATTTGTCGCCGCCTAGTAGAGGTGCAGGGCGGCCAGATCGAGGTTAAGAGCCAGCTAGGCCAGGGCAGTGAGTTTACGTTTTGGCTGCCTCAGGCGAAGGGGAGCTGAGGGGCGGGCAGGTAGGTAGGTGGGTAAGGGCCTGCTGTCGCTAAGTTTTAGGGCCGAGCTTTTCAGGGCTTAAATTGCTGGCTCAATAGGCCTTGGGGGAGTGGAGATCTGCTGGCGAAGCGTGTGGGACTGCTTGCGATCGCACCGTACCTCCAGCAGCCGCACCCCTCGTGCAGGCAGGTGGCTGAGACTAGCCTCTAGCTGACCCCAGGTTTCGACCCGCTCGTAGTTGATCCCATAGGCGGCGCAGAGGTGATTGAGATCGACCGTCTGCGGGGTAGCAAAAAAGTCTTCAAACCAGGTTTCGTTGGGGGTAGATGCGGTAGATACGGTGGCAATAGGCAACCGCTCAAAGATGCCGCCGCCCTGATTATTAATCACTACCACGGTCAGGTGCCCCCGCAGGCGGGGCAGGCTGAGCCAGCCGTTGGTGTCGTGCAGCAGCGCCAGGTCGCCAGTGAGCAGCACCGTAGGCGGGCCGCCGTGGGCAATCCCCAGGGCCGTGGACAGCGTGCCGTCGATGCCGTTTGCCCCCCGATTGCAGTAGGGCCGCAGGCCGCGATCGCCGGGCGGCCAGAACCACTCCACATCGCGGATCGGCATGCTGTTGGCAATCATTAAGGGAGTACCCGGCGGCAAACAGCGGGCCAGCAGCCAGGGCACCTTGCCCTCGAAGCTGTCTTCCAAAACCTCTAGGGCGGTGTCTAAATAGTGGCGCAGCCTGCGCTCCAGGGTCAGCCACTGATCTAGATAAGGAGTGCGATCGCGAGGGCTGTGCTTGGGAGAAATCGCCAGCACCAGCGTCTCTAGGGTTATGGGTAGCGACCTAGCTGGGCCGTGGAGTGGGTCCAGGTTGGCCCCTGAGGGGTCGAGTATCCAGCGGCGAGGCTGGGTCGTTTGCAGCCACTCGCGCAGGCGTTTGCTGGTCGGCAATGGTCCCAGCTGAATCACCTGTTCGGGCACCAGATCCTTGTCCAGCGCAGCTGTTTTTTGGCCGGGCTGTGCCACAGCCAAATCGTAGGTGCTGACCAAGTAGGGATTGAGAGCCGCCGCATTTCGCAACGGCGACAGCCCTTCGGCCAGCACCGGCCAGCCCAGGTGGGAGGCCAGGGCGGCGATCGCTTTACAGTAGGCCAGCGGATCTGTGGGCTGGGCAGGCCCGGCGATGATCAGACCACGATCGCACCCCCGCCAGGTTTCTAGCAGTGGCGCAGCGGCAAGCTCAACCGAGGGTCGAAGCGTCTCCAGCGCGATCGCGGCCTCTGGGGCCACCACTGCCGCCAGCCAGCGATCGTCTAGGGTTCCCTGCAAATGCACTACCGAGTCATCGGCGATGGGTGCCAGCGGGTCGCGAAAAGGACAGTTAAGGTGTACCGGCCCTGCCACCGGGTAGAGCGATCGCCCCCAGGCCTGCCCCAGGGTTTGCCGCAGGTAGCGCAGCATGGCTTCCGTCGCTACCGGCACCGCCAGCTCCGCATACCAGTTAGGAAACGATCCAAACAGCTTTTGCTGATCGATGGTTTGACCTGAGGCACAGTCGCGCAGCTCTGGCGGGCGATCGGCGGTCAGCACCAGCAGCGGAATGCGGCTTTCCTTAGCCTCAATAATGGCGGGGTAGTAGTTGGCCCCAGCCGTGCCCGAGGTGCACACCAGCGCCACCGGCAGCCCCGTGCGCCGGGCAATTCCCAGGGCAAAAAAGGCCGCCGATCGCTCATCGAGTACCGGCACAGCTTCGATCGCAGGGTGGCTGGCCAGCGCCACCGTCAGGGGTGCCGAGCGCGAGCCGGGGGAAATTACCGCCGTTTTTAGCCCCAGCCGAGCCAGGCTAGCCGCCAGCACCGAGGCCCACAGCGTATTGGTATTGCGAAAGTCAAAGGTCATGGGTCAGGGTCAAATGGCTACACCAGCGACTCGCCCAGGGCGCGCAGCTTGAGCTTAATCTCGGCCCACTCGCGATCGGCGTCAGACCCTGCCACAATACCAGCCCCGGCGTACAGCCGCACCCAGGTATCGGCCACCAGCGCCGAGCGAATGCCGACAATAAACTCACTGTCGCCGTTCGCCCCGACCCACCCCAGGGGAGCTGCGTACAGGCCCCGGTCAAAGTCTTCAAAGCGCAAAATCTGGTCGCAGGCCTCACGGGTGGGAACCCCGGCCACAGCCGGGGTAGGGTGCAGTGCCGCCACAAGTTGCAGCGGATGAATGTGGCGAGGCACCCTGGCCCGCATTGGCGTATGTAAATGCTGAATATTGGAGAGTTGCCGCACCCCAGGCCAGGGCTGGTACTGAGGCCACAGCCCCACCCCCTGCAGCTGTCGGGCTAAAAACTCCACCACCAGGCGGTGCTCGCCCCGCTCTTTGGGATTATTCAGCAGTGCCTGAGCTAGACAGTCATCCTGCTGGGGAGCTGTACCCCGAGGGGCCGACCCGGCCAGCGCATCGGTAATCAGCTGCCCCTGGGCAAGGCTCAGCAGCCGTTCGGGGCTGGCCCCCATAAAAGTGTGACCATTGCCCTGACCCACTGAAAAGATGTGGCAGTCGGGGTAGCGCTGCCGCAGGCGGCCCAGAGCAGCCAGAGGCTGAATGGGTTCAGCACTAACCCAGTCAAGGGCGTGGGCCAGCACAATTTTTTGCACCGGATGCTGGGTCATGTGGCCCAAGGCACGGTTGACCGCTGATCTAAATCGCTGCCCAGCATCAGCGGCGGGCTGCACGGGCAATCTGGCCAGGGGGCAAGAATCTCGCCAGCGGGTAGTGCCCAAGTGCTCTACCACCCGCAGCTGGTCAGCCAAACTATCCAGCATGACCCCGATATCGGTAGTCGCTGTGATCAGATAGTTGAGGGTTAATACCCCCTGATCGCCCTGACGTACCAGCTGCCACTGGGGCAGCATGACCATAGCGGCTGGAAACGTGGGCTCAGCGTCGCGTTGATCGGCAAAGAAGGTAAACGCGCAAAAAAATCGGGCCCAGTCGGCCCCGCTGAGGCAGGCAGATCGGCCTGCCTCGCTGTAGCGGTGGGTTTTGCCCCGCCACCGATCGATAAACTGGCGGGCCTGAGCAAATCGACTAACCCCAGCTGTTTCGTACAGTAGTGCCGTGCCAAAGCCCACCATGGCGGTCTGGGCTACGGGATTTTCTAAATACAGGTGGCGATCGCCGTCGGGGGCCAACCGGGCCAGCACCAGCAGTGGATCTACCGGGGGAACGTCAAAACTCAGGGTCACCAGCTGGGGCTGATGGCTCTGCCTCGCCTGATGAAGCCGACGATCTAAAAACCGGTAGACCGACTGCAGCGTCTGGCCGCGATCGGAGCAGTGAGAAACAACGGGCATACACTTTGTAACTTTAAAGCGGTTTGCTTAACGTCGCAGTCGGCGGTATGAGCCAAATCATGCCAAACCACCCCGGTGCCCCAGGCTTAAAAAGCCCCAACCACCAGCGCCACGACCACGTTTACCCTGACCCACCGGCCCCGAAGTCGAGGCCCCATAGCAGGCTGAAACGTGCTCCAGTTAAGCCGCTCAGCCCTTCGGCCAGTATCCTTACTGGTAGCATATTCAGTTCTGGCGTAGTCAATTCAGCGCCAGTCGTTCACGCAGCTTAATAGTGTGTGCCAGTATTGCGGTAGTGAACAGCGGTTTTACCCTCGCCATCTAGCACTCGCCCGGCCTGCACGGTGGCGTAGACCAGCCAGTGGTCGCCACACTCCATGCGCTGATCGACGGCGCACTCCAGGTAGGCGATCGCATCGGTTAAAATCGGCGCGCCGTTCTCAGCCACGTCGGTGTCTACATCAGCAAAGCGGTCTTCGCCAGGGGCAAAGGGCTTGAGAAAATGCTTCATCGGCCCCAGGTGCCGCCCTGCCGCCAAAATATTTAGCACAAAGGGACTACCGGGGTACAGCAGCGATTCGATCGCCCGATCTTTGGCCACCGCTACCGTAAACCCCGGCGGCGCAAAGGACGCCTGCGATACCCAGGAGGCCAGCATGGCGCTCGCCACCTCTCCCTGACGAGCCGTCACAATGCACAGCGACCCAACAATGCGCCCCACTGCCTGCTCTACCGACGAGGCTGGGGTGCGGGGCTGCTTGGCCCGCTTAGCTTTTTTAAGCGCCTGAGCAAAATCCGTTCCCACCTCTTCACAATATTTAAGGGTGACATCGGTGGGCTTAAATTTCACCCGAATTGGCTCAAAGGACAGGCTATAGCCGCCGTCTTTGAGCTTGCCCTCCAGCAGGTCGATCGCCTCGCCACTCCAACCAAATGACCCAAACACCCCAGCTGGTTGAGCCTTCGAGGCCGTCGATAGCACAATGCCCAGAGCTGTCTGCATGGGGGTGGGGGCATGGCCACCCAGGGTAGGCGACCCCATCAAAAATCCGGCAGAAGTTTCTACAGCGGCTTTGATATCGTCGGGGCTGGCCTGCTCAGCGTTAATCGACTCTACTGACACCCCCGCCTTGGTGATGCCTCGGGCCAGTGCCTGGGCAATGGTGGCGGTATTGCCATAGGCCGAGGCATAGATCAGCGCCACCGAGAGATCCTGGCTGGTTTGGGCCTGGCCCCAGTCGCGGTAGCTTTGCACCAGTTCCCGGGGTCCGTAGCGCACCACCGGCCCGTGGCCCGGAGCCAGGGTCTGAAAGGGCAGAGCGGTCATTCGGCCCAGGGCCGCCAGCACCTGACGGGTGCTGGCGGCAAATAGACAGTCAAAATAGTAGCGCCGGTCTTCTAGTAGATCTTGCCAGCTGAGGTCAAAGACCGCGTCGTCGCAGCGGTGAGCCCCAAAAAACTTGTCCGAGTAAAGCACCCCAGAGTAAGGGTCAAAGGTCGCTAGCCCACCGGGATAACGGGGCGTTGGGATCAGCTCAAACTGGAGATGATGCCCCTGGCCCAGATCAAGGCGGTCATCACCGCTGCGAATGACCCGCAGCCGGGGCGATACATCGGGTAGCAGATCTTTAAGGGCAAGAGCTGCTGGATTGGAGCATACTACCGTTACATCTGGCAACCGCTTCAGCAGAATCTTTAAAGTTTCGGCTCGGTTGGGATTGATGTGCCCCAAGACAATGTAGTTGAGCTGATAGAGGTCGATATGACGCTCTAGGGCGACCAAAAATATTTCGCTGAATGACTCGCCTGGAGGGTCAATCAGCGCGGTGCGATCGGCCTGAATTAGATAGCTATTCGCCGTGGTTCCTCGCTCTAAACCATACTCAATCTCAAACCGCAGACGGTTCCAACTGCGGCAGCGCAGTACCGTAGTGCCGGCTGCCATGGCGTAAAGCTGAACATCACGAGGAGGAGAAGTCATGGGCAATAGGTAACGGCAGATTTAGAGGTCAATGTGGGTATTCTGTGCTTCGTATGGCGGCACAAAGGCACCGCTCCACAAAATTTTAGACTGCTGCAATTTTACAAGGATCGGGAGCTGCATCCCGGCTGATCAGGCGTCTGTACCCCTCAATTCAGGGTCACGGTGAGGTCAAAACCAGCTTTACAGAGGTATTCAGCTTTTGTGAACCGGGCTGAAAATACCCATGCCTACCGGTCTCCTACTCTAGTATGAATGAGCCGACTGAGATTGTTGGCAGATCGCTTGACCAGAGTCAACGGTGGTTTCTCTTAGAAAACGGCCTAGCTCAAAAAATGCCACAATTTTACTGATGTGGCTGGTTGTTTTTGTGGCACTGATTTATGCCACTGAGCTGGCGTTTGGCAGTGTCCGTATCTGCCCCGAAAAATGAACCTAACCTATAGAGAGGTGAGTAATGATGGGGAGTCACCTGAGATGGATCTGACCTTTACCCAAGCGCATTTACCCAAGTACTTTAGTCAATCGATTCTCTCTCTGGTTCTTGATGTTGGATAATCTTATGGAGTCACAGTCTACCGAACAGATTTTTACGTCAGCTGTTGATGACGCGGCGATCAACAACGCGGCGATCAATGATGTTGCCGAGCTGGGTTTAGATGTCGACGATTCGCGACCCGCTGATTCTGCCATGACCTCAGCTACCGCTGAACCGGCCACACAGCCGGTGCCAGAAGCGGAAGTAAAACAGCTCTACCGTCAGTTTCGTAAGGCGGCTCTAGCGTCTACGGCTCGAGAACTGCGTAAGCAGCAGTACGATCGTATTCAAAATCAGGTCGAAATTCTTAGCATTCCGATCGACAATCTTTCGGTCAGCGACTTTTTAAGTCAGCTTAAACGGGGCGTGGTGTTTACACCTAACGTTGACCACCTGATGAAGCTGCAAAAGGACAGAGATTTTGTCAAGGCCTACAGCCAGGCTGACTATCGCGTTTGCGATAGTCAGGTGCTGATGTTTGCCTCTAAGTTTTTGGGTACGCCGCTCAAGGCCAAAATTTCGGGCTCAGATCTGTTCCCGATGTTCTGTGAGCACCACCGCCACAATGAAGCTATTACGATCTTTTTAATGGGTGGGGCCGAGGGAATTGCGGATCAGGCCATGGAGCGCATCAATGCTCGCATCGGGCGAAAAATCATTGTGCAGGCCCACTCGCCGTCCTTTGGGTTTGAAAAAGATCAGGCCGAGTGCGATCGCATTCTAGAGATGATCCGTCAGTCGCCCGCCAACGTGCTGGTGGTAGGGGTAGGGGCACCCAAACAGGAAAAGTGGATTGCCAAGTACCGCGACCAGCTGCCCAGTATTGATATCTTTCTGGCCGTAGGGGCCGCCATCGACTTTGAGGCGGGCAACAAGCCCCGAGCCCCAGAACTGCTGAGCAAGCTGGGGCTAGAGTGGCTCTACCGCCTGAGCACCGAGCCGGGACGGCTGTGGAAGCGCTATCTGCTAGACGATTTTCCTTTTCTGTGGCTAGTGATTAAAGAACGCTTTGGCCGTCTTCGCCGCAGGCCTGCCCCCGACGGTAGCATGTCGCGTCGGGACTAAGGGCAGCTGATTGGTTGACAGCGTTCTATTGCCCCGGTAGCTGAGTTGTCAGGTCTGCTGGGGCAGTTTGTTGCGGCCTAGGGCGGTGGCATTGGGCAAAATGTGGCACCTTAGGAAGGTTCCCTGCGGTAGTAGCACTATGGTTCCTGTGTCGGTGGGCGGCATTGCTCAGTCTGCGCTCTTTACAGACCAGTTGTTGGCCTACTATCGCCAGTTGCCCAAGGCCATGCTTACGGTGGTAGACGTAGAGACTACGGGGTCACGTCCCCCTGAGGCCAGGGTGATTGAAATTGCGGTGGTACAGGGGTCACTCGAACAAGGGATTACCTACGAGGCGACGTTTTTAGTCAATGCCCACGTGGGGGTACCGGCCACCATTACCCGGCTAACGGGGATTACGACGGCCATGGTTGAGCAGGGTAGCGCCGCCGATACCGTATGGCAGTCGCTGCGATCGCCCCTCGATCAGGGGGTGCTGACAGGCCACAATCTGGCCTTTGACTACAGCTTTATTCAGGCCGAGTATCAGCGGCTGGGGCAGGGGTTTAAGCGCCCTGTGGCCCAGCAGTTTTGCACCGTGATTTTATCGCGGCTGCTGCTGGCCGATTTGCCCTCCCGCAGTTTGCCTCAGCTGGTGCAGCATTTTGGCTTTGATGTCGGGCGATCGCACCGGGCGATGGCCGACACCAAAGCCTGCTGGCTGCTGGCTAACCTGCTGCTAGAGCGCCTAGCCAACACCTCTGACGAGGCCCTGCGGCAGCAGTTTGACCAGCAGTGGGTGCCCCTGCGGGAGGCCGCCAAAGCCTTTGGGCACCCCCGAGTTGAACTGCAGCAAAGGCTCGATGCCCTGGGCTGCGATCGCCGTACGTCGCGGCGCGGCAACCGCCACATGTATCGCCGCCGCGACCTGGAGGCGCTCTACTACGAGCTACATCCGCCGCAGCTATCTTTAAATTTGGGCGATTGAATGGGGTAGGGGCTCAGTCAGAAGTTCCCTCCTGCTACTCCACCCCTGTTTTTCCATAGGCAGTGCTCTGTTGGGTAGATTTTGGCTCGCTAGCCTTAGCTTTTCTTGAAGTTTCTCCACGGTGGCAAAAAGGTCTGCCATGGTAACAGCAGGGGAAACAGCACAGCAAAACTGTTTTGCTTAAGAATTTTTACTCAAGCTGAGGGAAGCTATGGCGCGATCGCACAGAGCCTGGCGCTGGGAGCGAGGGAGTTTGACTGGGCTAGGACTACTGGCCGTGGCCGCCTGTGCCCCTCTTTCTGCAGGGCTCGATCAGCCATCGCGACGGACTACCACAATGCTACAGTTCATAAACCCTCAACCCGTCGCCCTGTCCAGCGCCATGACTAGCCCCTTGCTTTTTGATAGAGCCTCAGACTTTTCCGAAGGGGTAGCTTTGGTCCATTTCAAGTCGCGGCTGGGTTATATCGATCGCGACGGCAGGCTCAATATTCGAGTTGCTGATAGCAGTATTACAGTCGCCGCAGACTATGCTGAGGGGCTGGCGGTAGCCCAGGCGGGAGACTACTTTGGCTACATTGACCGGCAGGGAGAATTGGCTATACCCGTGCAGTTTCGCCAGGCCAAGTCGTTCTCTGAAGGGCTAGCAGCAGTGCAGGGGGGCACTAAGTACGGCTACATCACCCCCCAGGCCGAGTGGGTAATTGAGCCCCAGTTTGACCTGGCTGAAAGGTTCGTCAACGGTCGTGCCCTGGTAAAGCTGGGAGAAACCTACGGGTACATCGACACCGACGGTCGCCCCGTGATCCCGGTAAAGCTGAATGATGCCTGGAGCTTTTCTGAATCGCTGGCGGTGGCTAGAGTAGACAAGCTTTACGGCTATATCGATCTCCAAGGCGCTATGGTTGTTGCCCCCAGCTACGACGGAGCCTTTAGCTTTTCTGACGGGCTGGCTCGGGTGCGTCAGGGCCGCAATTTTGGCTTTATTGATACGACTGGGACTATGGTGATTGAGCCGACCCTCTCCTTTGCCTCTGATTTTGCAGAGGGGCTGGCCGCCGTGCTGATTGAGAGCCGGTGGGGCTATATTGACCGCACGGGTGAGGTAGCTATACCTGCCCAATTTGCCTACGCCGCCGACTTTTCGGAGGGGTTGGCTGCCGTGCAGCAGGACGGGCGCTACGGCTATATCAACCCTGGCGGAGACTGGGTGGTAGACCCTCAGTACAGCAATGCTGGGTCATTTTCTGAGGGCCGGGCGCGGGTACAGGTTGACAACGGCTGGGGCTTTATTGACACCGAGGGTAATTTGCTCACCGGGGCAGGCTTTAAAGACCTAGAGTAGCCCTGCTGGAGTAACCCTAATGCACCAGGTCGCTCAGACATTGCTGAATCAGCCCAATGGTCACTCCGGGCTGCTCCAGCTGAGGGGTGAGCCCCACCCCAGGCAGCACTTCAAAGCGGCGAATAGCGGCAGGGCTGAGCGCGGCTAGACGACGGCCAGTTTCAACTGGGGTGAACTGTGCCATTTTGCCCCAGAGCATGGCGGTAGGGGTGACAAGGTGCGGCAGATAGGTCGCTAGATCAAAGCTCAGGTCGCCGCGCACAAAGGCTAGGGCGGCGACATCGGCGTTGGGTTGCTGGGCCGACTTGAGGTAGGCCGCTACCATATCGTCGGCAATTTTGCTGGCGTCGGCAAACTGGCGCTGGGCCAAAAACAGCCGAATGCCCTCGCTGGTTGCGATCGCCCCCCGGTAGAGCAGCTGATCGACCACGGGCAGCTTAACGATCTGGTTAATGACCGAACTGCTTGGGTCTTTGCCAAAGTCGGCTAGTCCCGCCGGGGCCACCAAAATTAGCCCCCGTAGGCGATCGGGGTAGTCGATGGCGACCCGCACCATGATGGCGGCACTGAGAGAAGAGGCGACCACGACAGGCGGAGCCGGGCAGAGCCGGGCAATCAGTTCGCTCAGCAGAGCCAAGTAGTCTGCGGTGGTGCAGGGGCGATCGGGGTGGTCAGAGTTGCCCCAGCCGATTAGATCCGGGGCCAGCACCAGGTGCTCGGCGGCAAAGGCGGGATAGACCTTCGACCACTCATAACTGGATGATCCGCCCCCAAACCCATGAACAAACAGCAGCGGCACTGAATGAGCAGGAGGCGCAGGCCAAAAGCTAGGGTCAGGCTCGATGTAGGCCACAGTACCTAGAGCAAGGGCCACCGACCGTTGAATAAAACCGGGAGGAATGAACATACAACCACGCCGTTACTGCTTTTTGATTACCACGAAGCCTGGTTCCTTGCCCACTGGCAGGGGTGCGGCGGTTCAAGTCCAAGTCAAGACCCGCCCGGCAACCATTGCCCCGGCCCACCGTCTTAGCCTACAGGCGAATTTGACCTGAGTACTTTGGCAGTGGAGCCGAGCGCCGCAGCGGTCTGGTTTTAGGGGAGTAGCTCGATGAGTCGCGATCGCCGTCGTTCTTTTCTTGGCGCTAGGATTTAGCAGCACCGTAGTTTTCACTCGCTTTGCCTACGGCCCCGTTAATCCTATTCTAATCGCCGCAGTGATAGCGCTGACTGTGCTGCTAACCGCTCACTTTGTCGGCATGGTTTGGTTTTGGCAGCGCACAAAAATAGCGCTGGCCCAGTTGTCTGAGCCAGCGCCATCCTTACAGAGGTAGGGGCAAATCTACGGTTCCGTTTACTGGGTCGAGCTTGCTACCAGCCTGTTCGCTGCCCTGCAGGTTTTGTTTTTAGGCTACCTATTTTCCCAGCACATGGTGGACTGATGCCAAATCCGAATCGTATAGCCCCAATTCCGTAAAGGCAAACCTGTAGGGCAAATGGCATTTGCCCTACCAAACAGGAAACAACTTAGCGAAAGGCGTCGGGGTTGAGGGGCCGACCGGCAGGACGGCCACCGTTCAAACGAGCGCCAGTACCGCCATCGGTAGGAGCGAGAAAGGGCTTGAGGTTAATGCCGCTGGTGCGACGGCTCGGGGCAGACGAACCGGGTAAACCCAGAACATTGCCGATTTGACCCAGTACGTCGCTGTTGCCGCCGGCAAACGTAGTTACCCCCTGGGTTTGGTCACCCCGATCGGCAATAGTCAAATTATCAAACACGCGATCGCGGGTGATGGCCGCATTCTGCCCCGGCGGTACGGTGAAAACGATGCGACAGCCGGGCACGGTTTCGGTGGTAACGCAAACGGTGTTGTAGCCATTTTCTACCGCAGTCTCCAGGGCCAACAGGCCGTCGGGGCGGTACTGCTCTAGGCGATCGCTGATGGTGGCGCAGCGACGCTCGGCTGGCCAGGCGCTGCCCATATCCTCAGGCACAGCCCAGGGGTAGGCCTGCCCAGCCTGGCCGGTAGGGGAATACATTACGGTGTACTCTCCGTTTTGCATCTGGCAGTTAAACCGGGGAGTGTCATCGGCTTCAGCAGTTGGAGCATCTTCGGACTCAGGTGTGTCGGTCGGGGTTTGGGCCTGGCCTACCGCCCCAAACGACCCCACAAATAATGCGGTAGCTAACCCGCCCGTCAGTAACTTAGCGAATGTGCCGATTGTAGAACGGGCCATGGTGTGCTGCCTCCAAAATTTGTCGAGTGAGTCTGTTTATGCAGGTGAGTACATCTTTGCCTAGGGTGCCCAAATGGCTGGTCTAGGTCCCAGCCTTCAATGTTGCTTAACCCAGAACGCGCGATCCTCTACTCTCCCGCGACGCGATCGCCTGCCCGCGAGTTCCCCCAACCGCTCTATCGACATCCCCCAAAATTCCATTGCAATTCTCAAAATTGTGCGTATCCTTAGTTAGGCTTTGGGTTCACGCTGTATTTAGACGGTCTAAGTCCAACGCTTACGCTGCATCTAGCGTTGTCGGCAATATCATTTTAGTCGTCAGGTTTTGGTCGTCAGGTCTACTCCACACTCACACACTGCATCAGAGGGAGACACAGCCCATGGAATATTTAACCCAACCGTTTGCGTTATCGTGCCCAGGGGCGATCGGCGATCGACTGGGGGGCTGGGCTGGGGCCGGCCTAGTTGCGTCTACCCTACTGGTCATCAGCCCGGCTGCGCGAGCAGAAACCCTGGCGGCATGGCAGTTTGACCCGTCTACCCAACAGCTGACCCTGACGCTGCCTAGCGGCATTACCCCTCAGTATGCTGTCGAGGCCAATCCGGCCCGCATTGTTCTCACGCTGCCTCAAACCCAGCTCGGAGAAGTAGCGACTCAGCAAACCTACAGCGGAGCCGTGAGTCAAATCAGCCTTAGCCAGGTCAACGATGCCACGGTGGTAGTGCTCGATCTGGCCGCCAGCACGGTGCTGGCGGCAGACGGTGCCAGCCTCGTATCGATCGCCGCAGGCGAGCAAACCCGCTGGGTACTCACGGCCCTTGCCGCGCCAGGTGATGCCCCCGCAGTAGCGGTACCCAGCGCCCCCCCAACCCCCAGCAATGCTCAAGCGCCCGGCAACAGTCCAATGGCTGGCAATAGTCAAATGATTGTGGAACTGCCGG
Organism: Nodosilinea sp.; assembly: GCA_049646445.1. GTDB lineage: Bacteria > Cyanobacteriota > Cyanobacteriia > Phormidesmidales > Phormidesmidaceae > Nodosilinea. Next base: position 47,643 of record JBARVV010000035.1, read on the forward strand.
TGATTCCGGGCAATAGCCCTCATCTGGGCTTTCCAGCAGCTGGTACCGGGCGACTCAGCACGTCGGCCGCCAACCTGATGCTGCCCAGCGATATCGACGGCTTGGCGAACCTGCCCGAGACCCTGCCCGTTGATCCCTTCAATCTGAGCCAGCCAGGGGAGCAGGTCTCGGTCCCCAGCCTGGCCGAACTCGATGCCGTAGTTGGCCCTGTGGCCGCTGCGCCCCAGGCGGCAGGCCCAACAGAACCCCCTACCACTGAGACTGCACAACCGGGTGCGATCGCCACGGCACCCGTCACCCCCACCGCCGCTAGCACCAGCCCGGTGCTAAGCCTAGAACCACCCGCTGCCCCCGGTACTGCTGCGGCCACTGCCCCCTCTGAATCCGCACCATCCCCTCAACCGGAAGCTGTCGCGACCCTGCCAGCTGAGCCGTTGGCCCCTGCTGAGGCGGAGGCATTACCCCCGATCGACAGCGAAACCAGCGGCGTCCCAATTGTAGTTACGCCGCCGGAGCTGCCGACCCCAGAGCAGCCCGTCGTACAGCCCGAGGCGATCGCGGCTGTTTCAGTTGAAACCATTCCACCCACGGCCCCCACAGCCGCTGATCCCACCACCACGGCTCCTGCGATCGCTGCTCCTATAACGGTTGAGGCAACAGTTGAGGCAACAGTTGAGGCCAGTGGCCCGGCTGAGGTGATTGCTGCCGATCCCCCGGCTCTGCCCGAGGTAGCGGCTGATACTGCGATCGCGACTCAACCCAACGCCATTAGCCAAGAGCCGCCGCCCGTGGCTACGCTACCCGTCGAGGCGACTAGGGCTAATGCCAACCTGCTGACCGTTCCCACAGCTCCGGCAACGACCAGCCAGGGCACCGTAGTTCCCCCCGATAGCCCAGTTATTTTAGCCGCCGCCGGAGATCCAATTTTGTTTGGTAGCCCACTGCCCGGTAACGGCGATCGGGCAGCTTTGCCCGAGGTCATTAACCCCGCCCCCGCCGATCGACCTCTCTCCCCCGATACCCTGGTGGCCGCAGGCACCGTTTTAGAACTGCGCTACGTAGGCGACGAACCCCTCGATCTAAACACCGGCTCCAGCCAAAACCAGGTGCTGCTGCTGGCCCACGATATTCGCGACCCCATTACCAACGGCATTGTCGCTCCAGCCGGCAGCCAGCTGATTGGTCAGTTTGAGCCCACGCCCCAGGGCCAGCGCTGGGTTAGCAAAAGATTGATTTCCCCCGCCGGGCAGCAGGTAGACTTTGCCAGCACCACCGAGTACATGGCGGGCAGCCCCGAGGTCAGTAGCCCTCGATTGGCTGCTGGGGCTGGCCTGGGTGCTCTGGCACTCATGCTGGTGACCAGCTTTAGCGGCATTGGCTTGATCGGCGGTGCCCTGATCGGCGCAACGACGGTAGTGGGCACCTCGCCCCAGACGGTTGTGATTGAGCCTAACCAGGTGATTCAGGTGCAGGTAATTCAAGATGTCCCCCGCGCTATCCCCATCGCCGCCGCCGCCGAGCCGAGCCGCGAGTGGGGCGATGGGGGCTGGTAGATGTACCAAATCCGAATTACACAACCCCGGTTCCCAATAGACCAAACGGTTGAATGGGGGGGGTAAGCAAGCAGAATTTGGTGTAAGCAGTGGTGTAGGTGAGTAAGTGGGTGAGCGAGTAAGCGGGTGGGTATCGCCTCAGCGATACTTGCCTGTCTTGGCCTGACTATCCTAAGTTTTACTGCTATTTGTGCTCTGAGAACAAACTAAACGGGAAGGGGCCGTAGGTACCCGATACCTCAGCCACCTCAGGGTCTGAGGTATGAAACGTGATCAGCACTCCCCGCGATACACCGCTGTAGTCATCTAAATACCAGGCTCCTTTGAGGGTATTGAACTTGAGATACACGGCCCCCTCACGGGTGGGTAAATCGAGGCTGACAGAAACCCCCAGGGCCACCAAAAATGCCTCCAGCGCCTGCTGGCCCTCAGCTAGGCTATTCGCGCAAATGCCCAAAGTTTGATAGTCAGACCATTCGTTGAAGCAGCCCAGGTCGGCGCGCACCTGGGTCGCTTCGGCCTCGCTGAGCTGGGGTGGAGTGGTGAGGCAGCTAAACTGGTTCAGCCGCTGGCGCATGGCAGCGATGTCGGCGGCGGGAAAGGAAGGTGAGGTCGTCATCATTAACTCTTGGTAGTCGGTTCCACGGGTGCATCATCCCAAAGCCGTTTGGGCTTACTAGCAGTGGGCCTCTGGCCCAGCTATCAGAGGTGCCACCATGACCTACCATGTTCGCATGCTGGACATGCCGTCTAGCGATCGCCCGCGCGAACGGCTACTATCCTACGGGGCGAAAAGTCTCTCGACCGCAGAATTACTCGCTATTTTGCTGGGCACCGGCCAGGGGCCAGGCAAACTGTCGGCGGTGGGGCTAGGCCAGCTCATTCTGCAGGAAATGGGGCAAAACCAGCGCGACCCACTGACATCCATGCGGGATGTCTCAGCCCACGACCTGACAGTGATTGACGGCGTCGGCCCGGCCAAAGCCACCACTATTTTAGCGGCCATTGAACTCGGCAAACGGGTGCTGCAGGCGATTCCACCCGAGAAAACCGTGGTCGATGATCCGGCGATCGCCGCCGCCGCCCTCAGCCACGAACTGATGTGGCAAGCCCAGGAGCGGTTTGCCGTGGTGCTACTCGACGTGCGCCACCGATTAATGGGCACCAAAGTGATCACCATCGGCACCGCCACCGAAACCCTGGCCCACCCCCGAGAAATTTTCAAAACCGTGATTCGCCACGGCGCGGTGCGCTGTATCATCGCCCATAATCATCCCAGTGGCAACCTTGAACCGTCCCCAGATGACCTTGCCCTGACTCGGCAGCTCTTGCAGGGGGCACAAATTCTTGCTGTGCCCGTGCTAGATCATTTGATTATTGGCAACGGCGACTTCCGCAGCCTGCGCCAGACCACCCAGCTCTGGCAAGAAACGCCCCAGGGAGTTTGAGGCTACACTCCATCGGCAAGCTCAAATGCTCTACGCTTAGAACGTATTTTCCTTTGGGGCCAACTTAATGCGCGTTGAAGCTTGCTGCCAGGCCCTACTTGAACACCTTCTGCCCGATCTCGATCCTCAGCGGCAGGGTCTTTGCGTAGATATAGGGGTAGGTACGTTTGCCTTTTACTGCGAACTGTTTGCCCGTCTGGGGTTTGCTGCCGTTGCGGTAGAGCCGGCCCCAACCGATAAGCTACGGGTCGTTTGCGAGCAGCACCCTATTCAGCTGATTGAGCAGTGCCTATCTGACCAAGTGGGCACCCAAACCCTGCACATGGGCCAATTTGCTAACTTAGCCAACAGCAACTTTAGCTCGCTGGCGGCCGATTGGTTTGGGGCTTCAACCACTACCCGCTCGGTACCGACCCTAAATTTGGCCACGCTGCTAGAGCAAGTAGCCGCTACTCGCATCACCGCCTTCAAGCTTGATATTGAAGGCTGGGAACCAGTAGTAATTCAGCAGTTTGCCGAGTTGCCCGCCGAGCTACTACCCCAGGTTGTGATGTTTGAGTACGGGGGCGGCAGCAGCCGTGCCCTGGGAGAAAAAGGCTGGTCGCCCCGGTTTTTTGAGGGTACGATGACCTGCCTGAAAACCCTGCAGCAGCTAGGGTACGACTTTAGCATTATGGTTGACTACGCCTCGGGCACGCAGGCCAAAGTGTTTGACCTACAGTCCTTAAATTTAGCCCACGAGTCGCCCTTCTACTCCAACGGGGTCTATGGCAATATTCTATGCTTTTATCAACAGCGCTTTTCGACCGCAAATATTCAGCGTATCTGTGCACCCTACGGTGGCGGGTTGGCCAACTGGCTAGTCAGCAAATTTGTGTCGTAGGAGCGGGTTCTGGGGCATCACTATCGTCTCAACCCGTCGGGAACCTGCTCGTCATAGTAGTTCCACAGGGAGGCTACCGGTTCTTCCGCGTCTGAGACAGCTTCTAGGTTGGTGCCTACTGGGGCAGCGGCGGCGGCGACTAGAAAGGCATTGGGGTCGGCCTGGTAGGCGGCGAGCAGGTTTTTTTCCTCATACGACAGGTCGGGGGAACTGTCTCGATCCATTTCTACAAAGGTGGCTTCGACTAGCTCCATTTGCTCTTCGGCAACGCTGAGTTCGTGGTTAGTTTCACCGTTGAGCAGCTGCTCTAGGGGCTGCAGCTCGGCCACGTGGCTGGAGAGAGCCTGCAACCGCTCCTCGTAGGTTTTAGTCAGCTGCTGTAGCTCCTGCCGATGTTGGGCGGTCTGCTGGTCGAAGTGCGCCTGGAGATCAGCTTTTTCGGTTTCAACGGCTTTGAGCTTAGCCTGGTGAGCTTTGAGCGCCTTGAGTAAGGGTACGACCTGCCCTTTCAGAGTCATGTGATCGACATCGAGCTGATGAAACCGTTCGGATAGGCCAACGTAGGCGCGGCACAGGCGGGTGTAGCGCTCCACCATCTGATTGACGTGCTGAAAGTTTCTCACTGCCGTCTCCAGGCGATCGGTGGCCATAGCAACATCCTGTCCATAGGGGCTGAGGGGGTCAGGACGAAACTCCGACCCCCATAAGTGGGAATGGAGCCGTACTGTCAAGTAGCTTCTTAATTACCACGGTTGCTCCTAAAATTTCAAGCCGTAGAAGATACATTGACGCTAAAAAAAAGCCTAAAAATTCAGCGACTTGCCCCAGCGACTAAATCTACTTGGCTTGACTGGTTGTTTTTCAGAAGAGGTTTTGGTTAATGTGTCAGAATGATGGGGCTACTACCAGCCCACTTTTGCCCCCCACTGGCAGTGCTGTGCGTACCTACAAAAGCCAGAAGATCGATCAAAACGCTGACTATCCCTGCCCCTGTCGCCGGAATGGGTGCATTAAGCCCATTACTCTGACTGAGGCCTTTGGCTGCGATCGCTGCCAACAGATTTTTGTCGTGCAGGACGACGGCTACGTGATTGAGCAGCTTTCTACCCACTACCCCTACAAGCGCATCTGGCGCTGGACGGGGCAGCAGTGGCGGCTCGATCGCTCTTCCCTGAGCGTCAGCTATTTGCCCCTAGTGGTACTAGCGGCCTTTGGGGTGATGGTGTTCTTTTTGCTGCTGGCTACCCTGCAAACTCCCGATGGAGCCCAGTCCATAGCCCGGCTGCTGACCACCCTGGCGGTATCGCTAGCGGTAGTCGGCATGTTTTGGCTGGCCTCTCGGCGTTAGGGTCATGGTAGAGCTAGCCACCCAGGCAGATTTTAGCGTCGCGGTCGAGCAGGTGCGCCAGGCTGGCCAGGTTTTGGCAGCCGCTGGAGCAGAAACCCAAAGCCGTCTGCTAGAGGCTGTCGCTACCGCGATCGAGGCCAGTCTCGACGATATTCTCGAAGCTAACACCCTCGACCTTGAGGCCAGCCTCGACATGGCCGTACCAGAGCGAGTGTTGGACTGGCTCAAACTCACCCCCGAGCGGCTGCAAACCACCGCCAAAATTTTGCGGCGGCTGGCCTATCTCGGCGATCCACGCGGGCTTCTGCACCCGGCTCCCAGTCGCTTGAGTAAGGCCGTGGCGGGCTACGGCCAGGTGGTGCCCCTGGGCGTGGTGGCCTTGGTCTATGAAGCATTTCCAGAACTGGCGGCGATCGCGGCGGGGTTGAGTTTGCGCACAGGCAATGGCCTGATTCTCAAGGGCAGCAACGAGGCCAGCCAGACCAATCAGGTTATTTTGCAGGCGCTGCACCAGGCTCTCGACCAGGTGGGCCTGCCTCAGCACTGCATTTTTTCCCTCACCGAAGAGCAGGGGGATGTGGCCCGCTCCTGGCTACTGCAAGATCCGGGCATTGATTTGATCATTCCCTATGGGCGACCGGGGCTGGTGCAGCAGGTGGTGCGCCAGGCAGGGGTGCCAGTGCTGCCCACGGCGATGGGTAACTGCTACCTCTACTGGTCGGCATCAGGCCAACTCGACACGGTAACTCACATGATCTTAGACAGCCACCGGGGCGAGCCTGACGCCGTCAACGCCATCGAAAAGGTGCTGGTACACCGGGGTTGTAGCTCCTCAGCGCTGGCTCAGCTCTGCCATACCCTGTGGGATCAAGACTTCGAGGTGCTAGCCGACGAAGCCCTACTAGCCGATTTACCCGATGCTAAACCGGCCACCGCCGCTGACTGGAGCCGCCCCTTTCTAGGCAAAACGGTTGCCCTGCGCTGGGTCGAGAACATCCAAACCGCCGCCGCCCTGATCAATCGCTACAGCAGCGGTCACGCCAATGCTATTGCCACCGAAGCCTACACTGAGGGCAGCCGTTTTAGCCAGCTCGCCACCAGCGCAGTAGTCTACGTCAACACCTCGCCTCGCTTTGTGCGCAACCCAGCTCAGACCGCCGCGATCGCCCTGGGCATGACTGCCCAGCGAGGCCGCTGTAGTGGGTTTGTGGGCCTGAGTGCTATGCTGACCACCCAGCATATTTTGCAGGGTTTGGAGTAGCTCGACTGAGGCAAATCCTGATTTGAGAAATCTTGATCTGAATCAAGTTGTGCATGGTGTGCTGCTGGCCTCAGCTTAGCGGCCTAAAACTTTAGCCGCAGGGCATTAATCTCATTGGCAATATATTTGCCGACAACTTCTTCAGAGCACTTTGTTTCCCACCAGTCTAGGGTTTGCTGATGGAGAGTTTGTAACAACATGGGATTGTTGAGCAGCTTGTTCAAAACTGACTCTAGGTTCTGCCAACTGCCGATTTGAATGATGGGGGCTCCATTATAAAACCAGCGGGATGGCAGAGATTCTACAATGATCACGCAGCCGTAGCGCATGGCTTCAAAGAGCCTATAGGTCTCCAAGGTAGTTCCCCTAGGAGCGAGGCAAATTTTTGCATTCATTAAATTTTGGCTGTAGGTACTCTGCGGCGTGTAGTTAAATGCAGCAAAGCCAACAGAGAGGGCTAGATGAATCTGAAATTGGGGATTTTTATCTTTAAAGTTTTTTAAGTTGGCAACCATTTGCTCGCGTGAGTAGGCCTTGGGGGTTTTAGACCAGTATCGCAATGACCAAACAGAATACTTATGTTGAATAACACTGCCATCAAAAAAAACGTCGCAGGTGCGATCTGCGATAGGCTTAATTGACAAGTCTTCAGAATTCAAATAACCCGGAGGAATATCATAAATGGGAACGATTTTATTTTTACCAAGAAACAATATCTTAATTTTCTTTAGTCTATATCGAGACTTTTTGACAAAGCGATGAAAAAGGTTCTTGATCGTCTGACCAAACACCAGAAACTTAAAATAGGATGGCCTTAGAAGTGGTCGATAAAGGTTTATTTGCTCACGGATTTGACGAGTGCCATAACATTTAAATACTCCTCCAACTTTGTCAATATAATCTGGAATTCGGTAAAATTCGTCGCCCAGAATCAAAACAAAAACATTCTCACCATAGGAAGGCATCTCCTTCATTTCAGTTATGGTGACGTAAAAAACTAACCCTTGGTTAAGCAATGTCTGGTCGACAGCCTGTAAGGCCTTGCCAAAATAGGCAACAAAGCTACAATTTTCTGGCTCGTGATTGTAAAGATCCCAAGGTATTAAATTTTTGTCGATGTACATAAAAAACTGATTGACGCTTGAGTCAGAGCTAATCAGATGATCAATTCCTATGGTTGACTCTCTAGCAATATGTTGGCTTGAGCGCTTTCTCAGCATGAATTTCACCTAATTTATTTTATGTAGTTAATACGAATTTTCGTCATGAAATTCAAACAATATTGAGCCAGGAGGCTGTTTACATAAAGCTAAAGTCACGTTTCCTGACTCGAAAAAGCAGACTTGTAAAGGTAAATAATGTCTGCCTTGCTTATTTTTGGTTGACTGAACAGGATTTAGCATCAGCTAGTCATCTGTTAAATTCATTATATCTATCACTTCGCCAAAACATTTCTAATTGCGGCAAGAATTATTTCTGAAAATTTATTTTTAACCTAAACTTAAACGAATTTTAACTCAGGCGGGGCCGTAATTAATTGACTGTTCAACGCAGAACTAGGCCATAAAACATCAATGGTATATTTCTATACTCTCAGAACTAAGATCAAAGATCTTAGTTCTGAGCTATAAAAAGAACAAAGATTACATCCAGAGCCTGGCCTCTCTATTTAAAGCATAAGCTGAGCTCTTAATGAAAATCAATGATCTACGTCAAAAAATAGGAAGATGACCCTGGTGAACCCAAGTTTAGGTGCGACGATCCTATGCTCAGGCAAAATTGCGGGAGCCTTTTCGTGGCTGACTTTTTATTCTATTTATTCAACTGCCCTGGTTTGTTAAAATGGCATAAACTTATTTGCTGCCGCTGAGAAGTGAGAGCGGAATCCTAGTAAAACTTTTTATTCCGCTGCATTTAAAGCCTTGCCTATAGCTCTTGTGGTCGAGAGGAGGCGTTGTCTAGCGCTGTCTAGGAGACGATCGCCTGCTCTACTCGGTCAATGGCGCGATCGCCGCCAAAGCGGGCGGCAATGATATCGTCGTAGGTGTCGGCGATGGTGAGTACGGAGAGAATGCAGGTCTGGAGCTCCATTAAATCCATGTTTTCGCCGCCGAGCACGCTTTCGGCAAACAGCACTTGGTTGGCATCGTCGAGATGAAATGCGCCGAACCGCATGCGCCGATTTTCGGTGAGTAAAAAGTGCATTAGCTGATCGCCAATGGTGCTGCCAATGGTGACGCAGCTGGTGGCCCGGACTGTCGCCAGGTCGGCTCTTTCCCAGGGGTGTACTTCCCAGGGCAGCACCTCAACTTCAACCAGGGTAGATCCATAGAGGATGTCGAACTGGGGAAGGTCGGGGTAGATCCGCAAGCTGTTTTTGAACAGGGCAGCGGTTTGCAGGTACTCGGCGACCTTGGTGTAGGTGAGGGCCTGAACAGTGCTGGAAAACGAGATGGCCATGGGCGATTTTAGATTTGCGAGTTTGGATTTTGGCCTGAGTGGGCTGGGTGGCCCAGAAACCCGGTTTCTGATGTCTCTACATGATGAACATCTTTCGATCGAGGGCTTTGGGGGCGTGGCTATCGACGAACTGCTGGGGACTTTCTTCTGACTCCAGCCGACCGTCGACTAGGTTGATGATGCGATCGGCCACATCCAAAATGCGGTTGTCGTGGGTGACCATAAGAATGGTGCAGCCCTTCTCGTTGGCCAGATGCTGCATCAGCGTGACCACGTCGCGGCCCGACTGCTTGTCGAGCGCGGCGGTGGGCTCGTCGGCCAAAATGAGCTGGGGCTGGTTAACCAGAGCGCGGGCGATCGCTACCCGCTGTTTTTGCCCCCCCGAGAGAGAGCCTGGCTTGTAGTCGGCCCGCTCGGCCAGCCCCACCTGACTGAGAATATCGACCGCCTGCTGACGCTTGCCGCGAAAGTTGCCGGTAAGCTCCACGGCCATCTCCACATTTTGGGCCGCCGTCAGCGAATCAAACAGGTTGTGGGCCTGAAAGATAAAGCCAATGTTGCGGCGAAGTTCGACCAGATGGCGGCTGCCCATGCCCACCAGCTCTTGCCCCAGCACTCGCAGGCTGCCATCGGTGGCCGATCGCAGCGCCCCGATTAGCGTCAGCAGGGTGGTTTTGCCCGAGCCAGAGGGGCCGGTCATAATCACAATTTGGCCAGGGCTCAGATCGAGGCTGATGTCGTAGAGCACCTGCTTGCGCAGGTCGCCCTTACCAAAGAAATAGTTGAGGTTGCGCACCTGAATCGACGCCTCAGCGGCGACGGCAGGCGAACCAGGGGTCGTGGATGGTGCAGTCATAGCCCAAATACCTCCGCTGGGTCAGTGCGCTGCACCTTGCGTACCGCAACGGCACCAGAAATCAGGCACATAATAAACGTCATGATGTAAATGTTAGCGACTCGCTGTAGGGTGAGCTGAAACAGCAGCCCGGTGACGGTGGCCCCCAGGTTGTAGAACAGTGCGCTGATCAGCAGACCAGGGAAAAAACCCAGCACCGACAAAATAATCGCCTCCTGAATCACCACCCCAAACAGGTAGGCGTTGTCGTAGCCGATCGCCTTCAGGGTGGCATACTCCGACCAGTGGTCGGCCACGTCGGTATAGAGAATTTGGTAGACCAAAATAATGCCGACCACAAAGCCCATGGTGGTGAGCAGCGAAAACACAAAGCCAATGTTGGTGTTTTCTTCCCAGTAGGTGCGCTCGCGGGCAATAAAGCCGTCTGGGCCATCCATCGGCAAGATCAGCACATCCTGGGGCAGGCTGTCGCGCAGGGTTTGCACCAGGGTATTGATGTTGGTGTTGGGGGCAGTTTTGAGCAGGCCAATATCGGCGGTGGCAAAGCTACGATCATCTTCTTCGGGGCCGCGATTGGCAAAAAAGCGCAGAAAGTTTTGGTCGCTCATGATCAAGTTGCCGTTGCCCGAGGCAAAGTCAGTACCCAGGCTGAAGGTGCCCACAATCCGAATTTCGCGATCGGCCAGCTCAGTAACGACCCCAGTTTCGCGGGGGCCGACCTCGGCGCGCGATCGCTCGTCGATCATGGCCGTGTTGGGCAGCCGCAGCTCCTGCTGTAGGGTCAGCACCTCGGGCATGGTCAGCACCGGGTCGGAGGGGTTGTAGGCGATCACCCGCACCGGACGGGTTTTGCGCGTATCGGGGTTTTTCCAGCGGGCATCGCTGAGGTAGAGGGCATAGGCTCCTTCGACCCCGTCGAAGGCCTGAGCCTGGTATAGACGACGGCGGGCAAAGGCCCGAGGCACAAACATGTTTTCTTTCAGCCGATTGATAATCACAATGTCGCCGTTCAGCCGACTAAGCAGCTGGGTCTGGCTGTCGTACAGGGCGTTTTTGAAGCCAGTGAACAAAAACATCAGCAGTACCGCAAAGGCCACCCCGGCCATAGAGGTGAGGAACTTTTTGCGATCGTGGATCAGATTCAGAAGAGCTAGGGGCGTTCGCTTCATGCAAACACCTCCGCTGGGTCAGCGGTAACGGCCCTGCGTACCGAAATAAGCCCCGACAGAGCGCACATTAGCAGCGTGAGCGTAAATACAAAAATCACCCGAAACACCGTCATCTGCATCGGCAGAGTACCAGCGGTGGCATTCACCGCTAGCTCGTACAGCCCTAGCGCCAAAGTCAACCCCGGCACGTAGCCCATTAGGGCCAGCAAAACAGCTTCCTGAATCACGGTTTTGAATAGATAGCCGCCGCTGTAGCCGATCGCTTTGAGGGTGGCGTACTCGCGCAGGTGGTCGCGAATATCGGTGTAGAGAATTTGGTAGACAATCACGGTGCCTACCACAAAGGAGACCACCACCCCCAGGCCAAAGATGAAGCCAATCGAGGTGGTTTGAATCCAAAACTGGCTTTCTTTAAAGACAATCTCGGCCTTGGTGTAGACTTCCACATCGGCGGGCAGATGGTCTTGCAGAGCCGCTTTAACCCGCTGAATATCGGCCCCTGGCTCCAGCAACACCAGGCCCAGGTTGACCTGATCGAGCGGTCGCGGGTCGAAGTAGCGACGAAAGTTTTGATCGCTCATAATCAGCGTGCCGTCGGCGGCAAAGCCACCCCCCAGATCGTACTGACCCACCACGGTAATGCGGCGACGGTCGGCTTCGGTTTCAAGACCCACGGTTTGGGGACCAAATTCGGGCCGCGATCGCCGGTCAATAAAGGCGGTGTTGGGCTGCTGCAAGGCCCGTCTACCCTCAACAGTATTTAGCTCTGGCATCAGAAACACCGGGTCGCTGGGATTGAAGGCGTAGACAAACAGGGCTCGACTGAGGCTGGTTTCGGGGTTTTTCCACAGCGCGTACTCGGCGTAGAGGGGCATCACCCGCTGCACGCCCTCAATACCTCTGGCCTGGTACAGCCGCTCGCGCGGAAACGCCTTAGTCGAGCTAATTTCGAGCGACTGTGGCGAGATCAGAAAAATGTCGCCGTTAAACTCGTCGTAAAAGTTAGTGGTGGTGCTAACTAGGGCACCGAGAAACCCCAGGTTCATAAACATCAGCAGCACCGCAAAGGTGACCCCGGCGACAGCCACCAGCAGGCGGGGGCGATCGTGGCGCAGGTTGTACCAGGCCAGAGGAATGCGCGGCAGAGAGGGGAATTTCATACGTCCCTCACGACTCAATGTCAATCGCTACATCCACCTGGAGGTTGGTGAGGGCCGCCACCGCTTCACTCTGGTCGACCAGTACCCGCACCTCCACCACGCGGGCATCGGCATTGGCGGCGGGGTCGTCATCGAGCACGTCGTTTTTGGCAATTTGTAGGCCAATCTCGGTGACGGTGCCGGTTAGGGTTTCGCTAAAGGCCCCGTTGCGGCTGGTAATGGCGACGGGCTGGCCCACTTCGACCAGGCCAATATCGGTCTCGTAGACTTCGGCCACCACGACCATCTGGTCGGTGTCGCCAAGGGCCAAAATTGGCTCGCCAGTCGGCGATACCGCTTCGCCAGGGTAGGCAAAAATGTCGAGCACCTGCCCCGCCTGGGGAGCCCGAATAATAGTGCGGGCCAGCTGGGCTTCGGCCAGGGCCAGATTTTGGGCGGCAGAGTCGACCTGGCTGGCGACCTGGGCTCGGGTGGTGGTAGCCCGAGCCGAATTGACCTGAGCTTGAGCGTTTCTAATGTCGTTGATGCGGGCCTGTTCAAGCCGCTGCCGGGTAGCGGTGGCATTGGCCAGGTCAGCCCGCAGCCGCTCGACGGTGGCCTGCTGGCGATCGAGCTCCTGGCGGGAGATTGCCCCCGATGCGTTGAGCTGCTGAAACCGGGCCAAATCAATTTCGGCCACGTCAAGCTCGGCCTGAAGGCTTTGGATCGCGGCCTGCTGAGCGGCGATCGCGGCCTGCTGCGGCTGGTCGATCTGGGCAACGCGAGTATTGGCCTCCTCGACTTGAGAACTGCCCAGGGCGGTTTCGGCTTCAAGCTGGGCGCGGGCTTCGGCCAGCTGACTAGCGGCGTAGTCGCGCTCGGCCTGGCGCACATCATACGTGTCGAGGTAGGCCAAAATTTGGCCCTGTTCCATCCGATCGCCCTCCTGCACCTCTAGGCGATCGATGCGGCCAGACTCTGCTGTAGCGACGTCAATCACCTGGCTCACCGGTTCGATCCGACCCAGAGCCACTACTTTGATCTGGCGAGGTGGCGGTAGCTCAGCCTGCTCGCGGGCTTCCTGGCGAGTTTGCAGCACGTTGCGTACTACCAGGGTGGATCCGACCCCAACCACCAGCAGGGCCGCGATTAGTAGCCAAAAGCCTGGTTTTTTCCAGGGCTGAATCGATTGGGCAGACATAAATAGAGGCAGACAACTGCCTTGAATTTAACTGAACGGTGTAGTTTAGTCAATGCCATAAGGACTACCGTTAGCATGGCCAGGACATTTTTACGCTGTTTTTTTAGCGGTGGCTAAACGTCAGTACACTGCCCTAGGTTTTACCCAGAACAGTGGCCATTGTATTAAGCGCATGTATTGAGCGCACTGGCCAGCGCTATACAACGGCGATCGCCTCAATCAGGGGTTAGCCTCAATTAGGGGTCAACAGAGGCATCACCAGTCGCGGGTTGGGTAGCCGTTGGGTCAGTGGGCGGGGTAGCTGGTGCCTCGGGGAGTGGATTGACCACGCCTGGCGGGGCATCGTTGTAGCGCCGCAATTCTTCTGCCGGAGAGAGCGGGTCTAAGGGTCTGGCCTCCACACTCTGAGGGCTAGCGACAGGCGCAATATCGGAGATTAGAGCGGGATCTAAAATCGAGCCTTCTTGCTCAAACGGGGCCTGCTGCTCTAGGGTCTGCAACAACGTGGGACGCAGGGCAGCCAGGGGTTCGTCCGCTGGGGGGAGATAAGTAGGCTCGCCCAGCCGTAGACCTGCCATCAAGTCACTGGTTTGGTAAAACTCCAGCAGGTCAAATTCAACAATCTGCAGACTTACCCCGCTGACAAAGGCCATTTGGCCGCCGTAGAGGGCAAATTCTTGCCCGGTGCTGGCGCTGGTCACCAGCACCGGGCCAGTAGGGGCTGTGGCTAGCGCCATAATCAGGGTTAACTCCCGCGAGGGGACGTAGCGCACTACTACGGCTGTACTGTTAAGCCCAACAGTAGCGTTGGCGGTTTGAACGAGCGTACGGCCTCGCTCGGGCGGCACAAAGACCGCAGCGGTACCAGAGCTGAGGTACAAACTGCGGGTGGCGGGCCAAAAACGCAGGCTGGCCTGCTCGCCAAGGCGGGTTAACGAGCCGTCGTTAAACAGCACCTCGGCCTTAGACATGGCGCTGGTGTTGAGGGTTTCGCCGGGGCAAAAGCAGTCGGCAACGGAAGCTGGACGCGACCCTCCGCCGGCAGAGAGCAAGCTAACCTGGTTGGTGCTGATTCTCAGCTTGGCCCAGGCCCAGGGCACCTCGGCCAGAGCTGGGGATGCGATCGCAACACTGCCGACCATTGCCAGCAGCATCGCCAAGAAATTATCGGTACGGAAAACCATAGCAGTTGAGCGTGACCACGAATTACAGTAGGCCTGCAGCCTTGAGGTAGATGCGGCCAAAGTGCCCTGGCCCTTAAATAACCAAGTGGGTATGGGTAGAATACCCAGTTAACAGTGGTATGGACCTAGGGGCCACGCCCTTAGCTGGAGGGAGGCAGTACCACAGAGGACAGATTGAGTAAGACACGTTGCATGTGTAGATCTATAGTAAATTTCGGGCCGAGGTATTTGGCCCTGGTTCATGAATCTTGCGCCTCTGTAGATTAAATATTTAGTGAATATAGACTTTACTTTCAGGAATCTCCAGCCAAATCAGTGATTCTTCTGATGGCAACACAATCCATGTTTCACCTAGGCAGGCTCCATTGGCTAAGCGGTACATCCCCCTTCAACTGGCGCTAGTGAGCCTTGGCCTGCTCTACCCTGGGGCCATGCCAAGCCACGCTCAAACTGACCAGCGCAGCGATTCAGTTCATTCAGCGGCCCGGCAGGCGACCGCGACCCCGGCTGAGTCAGCTAATTTTGTCGATCGAGAAGCTCTGGCAGCAGACCTGTCCAGCACCGTTTCCCCAGATCAGGCGTCGAGTCAAGTTGCCCCCGAGGCCGTGGTGGTTGCAGACCCGCCCTTAGGGACCGACGCCCCCGCGATCGCCCCCGACCTCGCTCTCACCACCAGCGCCTACCTAACTACTGCTGCGGCCCTTGCTGATCCGCCCCAGCCAGACCGATCGCTGATCTCCCCAGCCTCCCACCCGGCTGAGCTGGCCCAGGCTGATGACGACTCCGAACCTCTACCCCAAGACCCAGAGCTGGGGGTAATCCAGGTGCGGAGCCTGCTCGAAGACAATGACCTGGGCATTTTGCGCATACGCGATCAGCCTCAGTTACCGACCCAGGTGGCCCGCCCCCCGGCCAAAATTGGGTTTTTCTCGGCTCGCCTGGCGATCGCCAGCAGCGATAATATTCTGCTTGCCGTCAACGACGTCGGCGGGCTAACCAGCGATACCTTTTTGCGACCCTCGATCGCCTTTGGCATTTACCCCAGCCTGGGGCCTCAAACCGCCCTGATTGCCACTGCCGACCTGGGGCTACAGCGCTATAGTGCTCAGTCATCGCTCAACTACGACGATCTGCGGTTCCGGGTAGGGCTGCGCCAGGGGCTTGGCTCCCGCAGCTACGGGCAGCTGATTGTCACTTACCAAGAGTTGTATCGACCGGGGGGCAACCGAGCGCGATTTTTCAAAAATACCGCCCTGGGCCTCACCCTAGGCCGCCGCGACCCGATTACGCCAAAACTGGCCCTCGACTCCTACTATCTAGTCCAGTTCAACGATGCCCAATCTACCGGCAGCGGCACCGTTACCGACTTCAGCCGCATTTTTCAGTCAGCAGGGGCCTACCTAGGCTACGACATCACCCCAAGAGTTCAGCTGGGCTTGAGCTACCAGCTTAACTTGATCGACTACACCGCCCAGCCCCGCTACGACACCTTTCAGCAGGTGCTAGGCCAGGTGGTGTATCGACTCAGCCCCAATCTGCGCCTGAACCTCTATGGCGGGGTTAGCTTTGGGCGATCGTCAGAGCCTCGGGTCCGGTTTGACGATACATTTTTTGGGGCCGCCATTGATGCCACAATACCCTTGTTCTAACGGGTAATGGGATCGCACCAGCATGGGCAAGATTAGCCTCTTCGTCAGTTCTTTATCGCTGGTCATGGGGCTGCTGATAAATCCGGTGTCGTGACCCTGATGTACCGCTGGCCTCACTCAGATGGCACGATCGCAACGCTGCACCGCAAGTAGTTGAGCTACGACCTGAGCCTTTGAAACAGGGTATTGGAGTAGGCAGAGGCACTGGCCAGCGCTAATCGTCAATTTCGGCTAATTCAATCACCTGGTTGTCGTAGTCTTTGACCAAAAAATTGAGGGGCTTCTCGTTGCGAATCTTGTGCTGAACACCGCTCAACTGCACCCGCATCAGAATGTACTCCAGGCAGCTGTGGTCGAAGCACACGTGGCGCTGCTGGTTGCGGTGGCCTAGGCTGGCTCCATTGACAATATGTAGCTGGGTGTTTTTGCGCAACTGATACCACAGTCCTTCGGGGCTGCTGAGCGCACCCTGGTTGGCAAAGCTGGTGGCCCCGCCCATGTACATGGGGTCGAGGCCAGCGGTACCCAGGGTTTGCTCATAGTTGTAGTAGTAGTGCAGCGGTACCTCGGCGGCAGGCAGGTTGAGCATGCCCTCGTAGAAGTGGCGGGCCACCTCTAGATCAGACACCATAACGGTGTAGACCTTAGGGGCGCTTTTGAGAAACATCCACATGGCCCCGGCGTAGGCCACCAGCAGCATGACCATCACCCCTTGGGTCGACATAATGCTGTCGAGGGGTAGCCCCAGCAGGGCGACTGAGGTAGGGGCAGTCAGGGATAGGTTAAACAACATAGGCCCACACAGGAGGTAACAAAACGGCAGCTGGCGAACTATCTACTATTTACAGTGGCGAAGCAGTGGCAAAGGCAGGTCATAACCCAGTGTATCAATTTTGCAATAACCTCTATTGTCTTGCAATTTACTCAGAGATAATTTGGGCGAGTGATAGTGGTTAACCAGCCGCAGCTAAGCCGCTTAACTAACCTGAGCGATCGCGCTGGCAGAATATCGCGCTGGCAGAATACTAAGCCATCGGTCTATGTCCCTGGGGTGCAGGCTGCCTCAGATCATTAAAACTTTGTAAGCTTAGCCCGATTTCAAAAAAATAAGTCGCCAAAATCGCCACGCTAGGTATATTAGAGGCTGATTTATCCGCAGACTTAGTCAGTGGCGGGCCTTGGCCTCAGCGGCGGCAGCTGTGGGGTAGTGGCGAATATTTTTCACGGCTTAACCCATGTCTAGCACAGCGCATATTCCCAATTTTCCTGAGTGTGACCATCGGCTGGTGCAGGGGCTGCACCACCTGAGCGATCGCGAGCTAGTACAGCTATTTCAGCGCCACGGCGAGGCTGGGCGCTACTTCACGGCCATTTTTTGTCGCTACAGCCCCATGGTCTACAGCCTGATTCGCCACTCGGCGCGATCGCCTGTGCAGGCTGAGTACCTGTTTGCGCTCACCTGGCGGCACATTCTCCACGAGCTGGGCGGGGTTGAGTGCCCCGAGGCCATAGCGGGCGAAGGGCCAGGGGCCTTTACCCTGCAAAACTGGCTGATCAATATCACCGCCCTGTGCATCAACCAGGCGGTAGTGCCTGAGGTAGAGTCGATTCACTATTCGCTAGATCAGGCGACTCCGCCCTTCTGGTGCTACGTCGAGCAGTCGCTCGATCGCCTGCCTGCGGTAGAGCGGCTGGTAGCCGTAATGGCGCTCACCTTCCGCTGGAGCGAAAACCGGATCGCGGCCTACCTGCAGGCCGAGGGCGAAACGCTGACGGCGGCAGATGTGCGACAAAAGCTGGGGCTGGCCTTTCAGCATTTAGAAACTGCTCTGCCCGAGGACATTCGCCAGATTTACTTAGGCGATAGCTCCCTACGGCCCGAGCCTCTACCCGACGACCTCGACAACCTGCTCAATGTGCCCGATCTCGAAGGATCGGGGCTAGCAGGGGTTGATTGGGTAGGCGTGGGCGGCGAGCCAGGGAGCGAGTGGGCTAACTAGTTCGGCTTACCGTTGCCAACAGTTTAGCTAGACAAGTTGGCGAAGCCGCTGGGGACACACTGGGGAAACATAGGGGGAATATGTCTGGGGAGCGGCAAAAGTAATGAAGCATAACTATCTATTCGGCCTGGGAGTATTGACCCTGCTGGTGCTGCCAGGGTTGAATCTGCCTGCCGCCGCCGCCAGTTTAGAAGAGCAGCTCGACATTCGCCCCCTCGACGCAACCCAGGGGCCGTCGCGCGACGTGGCCGACGGCTGGATGCAGCTGGGCAATCAGCAGCTGAGCGAGGGCAATCTAACCGCAGCCGTAGACTCGTGGGCCGAGGCGGCTGAGATCTATCGTCTGCTGGGCGATGGCCAAGCGGCGGGGCAAGCCTACGGATCGATCGGGGCGGCCTTTGCCACCCTGGGCCAGTACCCAGAGGCCGAGCGGGCGCTGGTGCTGCGCATTGGCACCGCCCGCGATAATGATGATTTACTGGGCCAAGTCTACGGCCTCAACAACCTGGGCAATCTGTACGTGAACCGGGGACGACTGCTAGAGGGGCAGGCCTATTTTGAGGAGGCGCTGCAAATTGCCCGCACTACCGGTGACTCAAGGGCCATTGGGGTGTCGCTGAGCAACTTGGGTCAGGTGGCTACCCAGCGAGGCGATCTAGAGGTGGCGGTACGCCTGCTGGAAGCAGCAGCTAACTACCGCATTTTGGCCAGCGACTACGTCGGCGAGGCCCACTCCTCAAACAGTCTGGGCGATGTATACGTAGCCCTAGGGCGTGAGTTGAACGCGATTGGGGCCTACCGAGTAGGGTTGCGAGCCGGGGTCGAAGCGGGCAACAGCGCCTTGCAAATCCGCGCCCTAGACGGTCTCTTGGGCATTTACCTAGACCGAGACGAACTGAATATTGCGAAACAGTATCTCGACCAGCGCAGCACCCTGACCCTTGATATTACCCCCGCCAATCTGCAAACGGCCCTCACCTACCGCTGGCTGGGCGACTACTATCTCAAAATTGGTGACATTGCCCTAGCGGAGCAATCCTTTGAGCAGGGGCTTCGGGTTGCGCGATCGCTGCAGGCCAAGTCTTTAGAGGCCGAGTTTATCAATCGCCTGCTAGATCTGTAGCGGTTCTCACTTATGCCACTATGGCGCAGGTTGGATGACTGTGCCATGGTGGGGAGCTAAGGGGGTCGGGGAGCCAGGGTGCTGAACTGGTGGTTGGTTGAGCCATACTGACTAGTCTTTGTTCAAGCGGAAGGAGTCGCCTCAGCATACTGATCCATAGATTGGGCTACCGATTCAACGGCACCATTCGATCCCAATGCCTGAGGGGGCAATGGATTGCGAGCCTTAATGAGGGCGATCGCGCGGGTGACGCTCTCGGGCAAAATGACCACCAGACTGTCGTCGGGGGCCGCGTCTAGGGCTGTATTGACGGCCTCGGTTTCATCCAGAATAGTGCGGTAGGTGGCTTCGCTGGTCACCTCTTCGATACCAAGCACAATCCATTTGGCGGCATCGCCGCGATCGCGGCCTCGGGTGTCGTCGTCTTCTTTGACGATGATGTCATCGAACATTTGGGCGGCTAGCTTGCCCAGGGTAATAAAGTCGTCATCGCGGCGATCGCCTGGCCCGCCAATAACGCCAATACACTGCCCCGGCCAGTTTTTCACAAAACCCCCTAGAGCCTCGTAGCTAGCGGGGTTGTGGGCGTAGTCAACCAGGGCGTGGAACCGGCCTAGATTAAACAGGTTCATGCGGCCTGGGGTTTGGTCGCTAGAAGCCTCAAAGGTGTGCAGAGCCTGGCGAATACAGTCGATATCAACTCCCTGGGCAAAGGCGGCCAGACTGGCCGCTAGGGCATTAGCAATTTGAAAAGGAGCCTTGCCACCCATGGTGAGGGGCACTTTTTCGGCCTGCTCAATGCGCAGCAGCCAGTCGCCCTTAAGAATGGACAGGTAGCCCTGCTCATAGACGGCGGCCAGGCCCCCCTGCTGGGAGTGCTTGCGCACCAGATCATTGTGGGGATCCATCGAGAAGTAGGCCACCTGGCTCTTAACCCGCTGGGCCATCGCTGACACCAGGGGATCGTCGGCATTGAGTACCGCGTAGCCGCTGGGGCGCACGGTTTCAGCCACAACACTCTTGAGGTGGGCCATATCTTCAAGGGTTTCGATATCGCCTAAACCCATGTGGTCGGCGGCGACGTTGAGCACCACGCCGATGTCGCAGTCTTCGAAGGCCAAACCCGATCGCAGAATACCCCCCCGCGCCGTTTCCAGTACCGCCACCTCGACGGTGGGGTCTTGTAGAATCACCTGGGCGCTTTGGGGACCGGTGGTGTCGCCCGGCTCAACCATGTTGTCGCCGATATAGATGCCGTCGGTAGTGGTAAAGCCCACCATTTGCCCCGTCTGCTTGAAAATATGGGCGGTCAGGCGGGTGGTAGTGGTTTTGCCGTTGGTGCCGGTAATGGCCACCACCGGCACGCGAGCGGGGGTACCCGGCGGGAACAGCATGGCCAAAATCGGCTCGGCTACGTTGCGGGCAATGCCGACGCTGGGACACACGTGCATGCGTAGCCCTGGGGCCGCATTGACTTCGACGATAACTCCGTCAACCTCGCGCAGGGGCTTCGAAATATCAGTGGTAACAACATCAATGCCGGCGATATCAAGGCCAATGGTTTTGGCAATGCGCTGGGCCACCCAGATGTTGTCAGGGTGAATGTCATCAGTGCGATCGATGGCAATGCCGCCCGTACTCAGGTTAGCGGTGGCCCGCAGATAGCACATCTCACCTTCGGGTAGCACGGTGTCAAGGGTGTAGCCCCTGCGATCGAGCAGTTGCCAGGTGGTGCGATCGACTTCAATGCGAGTCAGCAGGTTGTCGTGCCCAACCCCCCGTCTTGGGTCTTGGTTCGTAATCTCGATTAGCTGCTCAATCGTCGATTTGCCGTCGCCAACTACGTGGGCGGGCACCCGCTCGGCCACGGCAATCACTCGCCCGTTAATGACCAGTACCCGGTGGTCGCAGCCCCGATAAAAGCGCTCGACAATGACGCCACCAGATACTTCTTTGGCGGCTCCGTAGGCCTCCTCGGCGGCCTTGTAGGTGTCGATATCGATGGTGATGCCGCGCCCGTGGTTGCCGTCGAGGGGCTTGACCACAATCGGGTAGCCGCCGACGTCTTCGATCGCGTTTTCGAGTTCGTCGAGGTAGTTGATGACGGTGCCCCGAGGTACGGGCACCCCGGCGTTGCGCAAAATTTGCTTGGTGCCCTCTTTGTCAGAGGCTAGCTCGACGGCCAAAATGCTGGTTTTGCTGCTCAGAGTGGCCTGCACCCGCTGCTGATAGCGACCATAGCCGAGCTGAATCATCGCCCGAGTCGAGAGCTGCATCCAGGGGATATCTTGGGTTTCGGCGGCGCGCACAATGGCCTCGGTGCTGGGGCCGAGGGCGGCATCGAGGCGAAACTCGCTGAGGTCGGTCAGGTCTTGATCTAGCTCGTCTTGAGAGTAGTGGCCAGTTTCAACCAGGCTGTTACACAACCGCACTGCCGCCCGCGCCGCATAGCGCCCAGCCTGCTCGTTTTGATACTCAAACACCACTTGATAAACGCCGGGTTCAGCCACCGAGCGGGTGCGGCCAAAACCCACGGGCATACCGGCCATGGTTTGCAGCTCTAAGGCCACGTGCTCAATGATGTGGCCCATATAGGTGCCCTGGCGCACCCGGCTTAGAAAGCCGCCGCGATGGCCCGGCGAACAAAAGTGCTCAATCAGGCTGGGCAGCGTTTCGGCCAGCGCTTCATAAAACCCAGGAATCTGGTCTGAGGGGCGGTCAGCGAGGTCTTCTAAGTCCAGCCGCATCAAAATCAGATGGGGATAGCGGATGCTCCAGTAATTTGGCCCTCGGAGAGTTTGGGTTTTAAGAATTTGCATGGGCTATCGTAACTCACCAGTCGTAGAACAGGGTTGGCTTGAGAGCAGCGCGGATACTGGCGGCTACTCAGGCGGGGTGTAGTGCAGTATAACCCCAGGTCAGGGCGCAAGACAGTATCCTCAAGGCACGATCTTGCCTGAATGGAGGGAATAACCTCACCCCCTTACCCCACTAACAGAGGTTGCCCCGTTACTGGGTGAGAGCACGAATAAACCCCTGCAGCTCGCTCAAAAAGCCGCCTCGCTTGCTTTTGGCCTGGGTACCATCAGGGGCACCTGGGGCCGGAGTGGTTTCACCAAGCAAAATGCGATCGATCGCTTCGCCAGAAGGCTTTTGAGGCGTTTCGGCTAGTAGCGTATAGCCAGCCTCAGCTTCTTGCCACACCTG
Organism: Nodosilinea sp.; assembly: GCA_049646445.1. Classification (GTDB taxonomy): domain Bacteria; phylum Cyanobacteriota; class Cyanobacteriia; order Phormidesmidales; family Phormidesmidaceae; genus Nodosilinea. The sequence continues at coordinate 70,124 of JBARVV010000035.1, forward strand.
CCAGGGGTGCGGGTAGCAGCGCAGCAGCACCGCCCCTTCTAGCGGCCGCAGGTAGTAAATTGGCTCCAGAGTGCTGAGGAAGCGATCGCGCAGCTGCCGCCCGGCATAGCCAATGCCGATGGTCGCCACGTCTTCTAGCTTGGGGTTGAGCATGATCACAAACTTGTCGCCCGCCTCGGCGCACATCTCTTCGACCTGGTTGACCTCAATCGAAGAGGGCTCAACAAATAGGTAGGCCTGGTCGTCGGGTGCCATTTCGCTGTGCAGTTCGCCAATACCGCGCACCACAAAGTCGGGGTTGCCCCAGTCGCGACGGGCCAGGGCAGCCGACCCCGCGTCGGGGAAATAAACCTTGAACACAAGGCCCAGCTCTTGCAGGGCGGGGTAAAACTGCTGGGCCACGGGCAGGCCCTTCAGTTCGGAGTAGGCTAGCTCCACCACCATACGGGGTACCCCAGCCTGAATAGCAGCTTGGGCGGCCCCTCGGGCCTGGACGATCGCGGCTTCAAGGCTGGCCGGTACGGCAGTCACAGCAGCATTGATCGCCCCATCATTGTCTTGCGCGGCTTGAGTCATATCAGCTATCAGAAGTCAGAACACTACAATCAGAACCCTACACAGGGATGAGGCTAAGGGAGGCCAGGGTGCGGTGCAGCACCTGGCGCAGCACTCTGGCCACCCAGTCGATATCGGCGGCGGTGGTGTGCCGCCCCAGGGTGAGACGAATGCCGCAGCGGGCTTCGCGATCGCTGTAGCCCATCGCCAGCAGCACCGGGCTGGGACTGAGCTGGCCGCTGCTACAGGCCGACCCGGCACTGATGCCAATGCCAGCTAAGTTCATCTCGCGCACTAGGGTACGACCGCTGACCCGATCGCCGTCGGCAGCAAGGCAAAAGCTGACGTGGTGGGGCAGTCGCTGGTGGCGATCGCCTGTGGGGGTGAGTTCGGCCACGCTGACCAGCTGGTCGAAGAGGCGATCGCGCAGGCTAATCAGCCGCAGGGTTTCGGTGGTCATTTCCTCGGCCGCCAGGGCCGCCGCCACACCAAACCCGGCCAGGGTGGGCACCGCCTGAGTGCCCGATCGCAGGCCAAACTCCTGTCCGCCGCCCCCCAGCAGAGGCACTAGCTCCACCCCAGGCCGCACATACAGCGCCCCGGCTCCCTGGGGGCCATAGATTTTGTGGCTGGAGATTGACAGCAAATCAACCGGCAGGGTCTGCACATTTAGCGGTAGTCGCCCGGCCACCTGCACCGCATCGGTGTGAAACAGCGCTCCGTGGTCGCGGGCGATTTGCCCTAGCGTCTCAATGGGTTGCAGGGTACCAACTTCGCTCTGCCCGTAGATAATCGACACCAGCACGGTGTTGTCGCGCAGGGCCTGGCGCAGATTTGCCGGGCTGACCCGCCCGTGGGCATTCACCGGCAGCCGCGTCACCTGCCAACCTAGTGTTTCGAGCTGCTGGGCCGGTTTTTCTATCGCTGAATGCTCTACTGACGAAATGATTATGTGCTGGGGCACCCGGTAGCGCTGGGCGATTCCCATCAGGGCCAGATTGTCGGCCTCGGTGCCCCCCGCCGTAAATACCACCGCATCGGCAGGGGCATTGAGCAGCGCCGCCACCTGGGCTCGCGCCCGTTCCAGCACCGTGGCCGATCGGTTGCCCCACTGGTGCAGGCTGGAGGGGTTGCCCCACTGCTCCAGCATACAGGCGCTCATGGCGGCGATCGCCTCTGGGTGCGGGGGCGTGGTGGCGCTGTAGTCTAAATAAATTTGCATAGTCAATATCGGCAAGAGAACAGCGCGCCCCAGCGGCACAGAACTCATCCTAGCAGGGAGCGCTGTTGCTAACGGTCGTTGATCCTGCCCACTTGAGGGCAGCACTGCTGACCTCAGACCTGAGGCTGATCTTGAGCTATGTAGCTTGAGCTATCTAAATAGATAGAGAGCCGGTAATGGGGAGTCAATTCCGGCGATCGCAACGACAGCATCGGGATCAGCCCCAGCCGCTGGTTCGCCCAGGGCCAGGGGCACCGCTGCGGCCACCTCTGCCACGCGATCGGGGCCAGTTTGGTGCAGCATTGTCAGCCAGGCCCAGCCGCAGTCCACCAGACGGACTATATCTACCCCGGCATAGACGGGTTCGAACGGGCGCAGGCGGTTTACTCCTTCCCCCAACAGAATAGAGGCCCCCTGCCAGTTGTGGTTGCCCAGGTGATACAGCCCCACGGCAATTTGCAGAATGCCCTGGTAAAAAGGCTTTTCTAGGGTGTTGGCCTCCATCCAAATCGCTTCCAGCACGTCGTGGCAGCGGTAGTACTCGCCCTGGTTAAACAAGGCAATGCCCTCTTCCAGGCGGGGATCAACACTTTCGGTAGAGATGTGAGTAGCCATAGGGCTAGCAGAACTGTCCTACAGGGATGGTTCCATCCTAAGGCAGAGGTGCTATCCTCCACTGTGAGTGTGAGGTGTGAGGAAAATTAATATGGTTAGTTCTCCGGTGAGGCCTACGGACGCAGTATCCCTGGGCCAGCAGCAGAGCAGCGGCAGCGCCCCAGTTAGCGCTCCAGTTAGCGCTCCAGCTAACGCCACAACTACAGAGCCGTTCACGAAAGGATTGACGAGGTTGTCGCTACCAACCGGTCCCTTGTTTGGCACCGATGGCATTCGCGGCAAAGTGGGCGACCTGTTGACCGCTCCTTTGGCCATGGATATTGGCTACTGGGCCGGGCAGGTCATGCAGGCCGAGGGTCTAGCCGATGGGCCGATTATTCTGGGCCAAGACTCGCGCACGTCAGGCCACATGCTGGCTTCGGCCCTCTCGGCGGGCTTGACCTCTGCCGGGCTAGATGTTTGGCACATTGGGCTCTGCCCCACTCCTGCTGTGGCCTACCTGGCCGAGTCATGCCAGGCCCTGGGGGGAATTATGATTTCGGCCAGCCACAACCCGCCCGCCGACAACGGCATCAAGTTTTTTGGCGGCGACGGCACCAAGATAGCCAGCACGGTGCAAACAACTATCGAAGCAGCGCTGCGGGGTCAGCTTACTGGGCTAGAGGCGACCTCTGCCGCCTGGGGCCAGTGCTACTACCGGCCAGAATTGGTCAACCGCTACGCCAGCTTTTTGCATGAGCCTCTGCAGCCCGGCCTAGATCTGGCTGGCATGAAAGTGGTGCTGGATATGGCCTGGGGGTCGGCTACCCGTTTGGCGGAGCAGGTCTTTTTAGAAGCTGGGGCCGAGGTGATTGCGCTGCACGGTGCCCCCGACGGCGATCGCATCAATGTAGACTGCGGCTCGACCCACCTGGAACCGCTCAAGGCCGCCATTAAGCTACACCAGGCCGACCTGGGTTTTGCCTTCGATGGCGATGCCGACCGGGTGATGGCGATCGATGCCCAGGGGCGCGTCGTCGACGGTGACTATATTCTTTATCTCTGGGGCAAGCGCCTGCAAGAGCAGGGTCGGCTGCCCAATCACACCTTAATTTCTACGGTAATGGCCAACCTGGGCTTTGAGCGGGCCTGGGAAAACCTGGGCGGCACCCTGGTGCGTACCCAGGTGGGCGACCAGCACGTGTACAGCGAAATGATCAAGCGCGGAGCCAAGCTGGGCGGCGAGCAGTCGGGCCACATTCTCTGCCACCACTACAGCCTGACGGGCGACGGCATTCTCACGGCCCTGCATTTGGCCACCATGGTGCAGAGCCTGGGCGGGTCTCTGGCTGCCCTGGTGGATGACAGCTTTACAACCTACCCGCAAAAACTGCAAAACGTACAGGTGACCGATCGCGATCGCCGCCTCGGCTGGCAAGACTGCGCCCCGGTTTGCCAGGCGGTCGCAGCCGCCGAACAGGCCATGGGCAGCGAGGGCCGAGTGCTGGTGCGACCCTCCGGCACCGAGCCTGTGATTCGAGTCATGGTTGAGGCGATCGACGGATCTCTGGTCGATCGCTGGACCCAGCACATTGTGCAGGCGGTCAACCAGCACCTGGCGGTTTAGACTACGTTCAGCGCCAGGGAGCAGGGGAGCTAGGGAGCCAAGCGAGCCCAACAGCAGGCGTATCTCCGCTATGCAGTACCAAGGCAAAGGGCATTCGCAGCGTCCCTATTTCCCCGCTGCCTGGTGGTAGAAGCCCTGCATATCGTCAAACCACTGTCGCCGCGACTCATCCCAGGTGTAGAACATGTGCCCTCCCTGAAAATGACGCAGGGTGAGGTTTGGCCGCAGTTCGTCGTTGAGCGCCATCTGGTCAACCAGGTGGTTGGATGAAAAATAGGGCGTCACCAGATCGTAAATGCCGTGGGTAATGTAGACCTTCAGGTAGGGGTTGAGGGCCATCCCGACCCGCAGGTCATCCACCGAACCCACAAAGCCCTGCCGATAGTCGCTTTCGGGCAAAAACTCCCAGGCTTTAAACACCTCAAAACTGAGCAAGTTGTAGGTCAGGGTGGTGTTGACCCCCAGGGTAGAGCGCAGGTGGCTGTTAATCGCGCCGGTAAACAGGCGATCGATCCCCTCCAGGGTGGGGTCGGTGCCCTCGTGCAGCACGCGATCGGGGAAGGGGTCGATCGCCGTTACCGAACCATCGTAGAGGCCGAGAATGCGCTGCTGGTGGCGCAGTAGCTCGCGGGCAAACACCGAAATATCAATCCGGCCCCGGTGGCGCTGCACGACTTCTGGGGGCAGGCCAATCAGCTCGGCTAGCTGGCCAAAGACGCGCTGCTGGTCTGCGGCGGCGGCGGTGCGGCCCAGGGCCAGCAGTGGAATCAGCGTTTTGCGGGCAAAGTCGGCGGCTTTAGCGCCGTGGGCGGCGGGGCTGTCGGTGGTGTCTACCCGGCTGTGATAAGCCGCTGTCGCCGCCATCGAGGGGATCACTGTGGCCCAGCCGCTCAGATTGTAGTCATTGCCTTCCAGCAGCATAAACTCCATCACCGGCGAAATTAAAACGGCCCCGCACAGGCCAACGCCGTAGTCTTGCTGTAGCTTGCGGCAGAGTTTCGCCACCCGAAAGCCGCCGTAGCTCTCTCCAGCAATAAACACGGGCGAAAGCCAGCGGTGGTGGGTCGATAGGTAAGCCTGAATAAACTCGCCCAGGGCATTGAGGTCGCGATCGACCGTCCAGAATTTTTTGGCGCTGTCGTCGGGTTTATCCCCAGGTTTCTCGGCAGATTTGTCGTCTGATTTATCAGATTTGTCTTCATCCTTGGGCAGAGTGCGGCTAAAGCCAGTACCTAGCGGATCGATAAACACCAAATCGGTAAAGCTCAGCCAGCTTTCGACATTGTCGACTACCTGCACGGGCGGACGCGGCAGGCTGCCGTCGGCGTTAAACACCACCCGGCGTGGCCCCAGGGCTCCCATGTGCAGATAGGCCGAGGCGGCCCCAGGGCCACCGTTAAACACAAAGGTAACCGGTCGCTGGGCCGGGTTTTGATCGGCGATGGTGTAGGCCACATGGAACAGCTCAGCTACGGGTTTATCATTTTCAAAGAGAGTCTGCCACTGGGCTGAGGCGGTGTAGGGGCGGCTGCCGTCGGGGGTGGTCAGCAGATGCTCGGTGGTGTTGCCCTGGCGCTGGGGAGTTGCTGTCATGGAGATGCAGGTAGAAAACTCTACTTGTTATAGCGCGGGTGCCAATCGGCAGAACGCTTGGGTGCGATCGCCTAACTGACCCGCTCAAAAGCGGACATCGTGCCCTTTGAGGCTTTAGATTGGGTTAAATCAAATTCTGCTTTCAAATTCTGCTTTTGGAGTTGACACCTGATGAGATGGCTCCTGCTCGACATTGCCAGCGCCTTTAACAACGTCTACAGCGGCTGGATTTTATGGAATTTGTTTTTGGCGGCGGTGCCGCTGCTGCTGAGCTTTAGTCTATTTCGCCGCCAGAGCTTAGCCAACCGATGGTTTTTGGCGGCCTGCGTGATGGTAGGGGTAATCGGAGTACTAGGGCTGGGGCCTCGCGTTCCTCGTGCTGTGCAAGGGCTGTTCAACTTGCTCAGAGACGACGGCAATAGCAGCCTGTTCTCCTGGTTTGGTCTGCTGTGGCTGCTGGTGGTCACGGCCTTTGCCGGTCTGCTCTGCCTGAAAATTTTCAAGACCAAGCAAAATCCCCAGGGTTGGCTATGGTGGGTAGGGCTGGTAGTGTTTTTGGTCTTTTTACCCAACGCTCCCTACGTACTCACCGACATTATTCATCTGATTCGAGGCACCAGCTCGGGGCAGACCCGCATTTTAGTCGTCGCCCTGGTTTTTGTTCCCCTCCACACCGCCGCCATTTTGCTAGGGTTTGAGGCCTACGTTGTCTCTATTCTCAACCTGGCCAGCTACCTCAAACAGCACGGCGCTAGAGCGATGATTTTACCCCTTGAGCTGACTATTCACGCGCTCAGCGCGGTGGGCATTTATCTAGGCCGGTTTCTGCGCTTCAACAGCTGGGATTTGGTGGTCGACCCCACTGGAGTTATTCTCTATACCCTCGATGCCTTGACCTCAAAACGTCCGGCAGCTGTTATAGTTGTCACCTTTATCATTCTGGCTAGCCTCTACTGGCTGATGAAGCAGATTACCCTGGGGCTGAAGCTGCGCATTCGCTACGCCCGCCAGGGGATAGACGTGCTCGACTAGGTTTCCAGAATCCGCTGTGCAGAAAGTGTAGGAAGAAGCGGGCACATTAGCCCTAGCGTTACTACCGGCAACCATGTCCTTTAAAGCCAGCGTGCAGCACTTTCAAACCCTGGTGACCTCCTTTCACCCGGTCGTGATGATCGACACCGTTGAAGAAGAACGGGTGCAGGGATTGATTAGCGCGGCCTGTAAAGACCTGCAGATGGCGGTATTTGAGTGGAGTATTGCCCAGGGGCTGATGCGATCGCCCGACAGCCCCGCCAACCGCTGGCAAAACGAGTACGCCCCCCCAGGGGCCAAGCGCGGTCAGGCTTTACCCAAAACCGCCGAACCCATCGACATGCTGCGCCACATTCAAGACATGAACTTTAAAGCCATCTTTTGGCTCAAAGATTTTGCGCCCCACCTCAAAGATGCGGTGATAGCGCGGCAGTTTCGAGAAGTGGCAGAGCAATTCTCACACAATCGCTCCACCCTGGTGATCAGCGGCAGCGGCAACACCCTCCCCGCTGAAATTGCCCACGATGCCGTGTACTTCGACATTAAGCTGCCCGAGCCAGACGAGCTATATGGAGCCGTTTCCGACGTAGTCCGGGTGCTGAAAGGGCGAATCAAAGTCGAGCTTACCCCCGAAGACATTCACGCTCTGGTCAAAGCGCTCCGGGGTATGACTCTGAGCCAAACCCGTAAGGTTGTCGCCTACGCCGCCCTCCACGACGGTAGGCTAAACGCCGACGATGTGAAGCGGGTGCTAGAACGCAAGGCTCGCATCATCCATGAAGAGGGTTTGCTCGACTACTTTCCAGCCGAGACCAACCTGGCCGAGCTGGGCGGGTTTGAGGGCCTCAAGCGCTGGCTCGGCTACGCCAAAGTAGGCTTCACGCCCCAGGCCCGCCAGTACAATCTGCCCGCTCCCAAGGGTATTTTGATTGTGGGCATTCAGGGCTGCGGCAAGTCGCTGGCAGCCAAAACCATCGCCCGCCAGTGGAATCTGCCCCTGCTCAAGCTCGATGCCGGTCGCCTCTACGACAAGTACGTGGGCGAGTCAGATAAAAATTTTCGCCGCGCCGTTACCATGGCCGAAACCATGGCCCCCTGCATTCTGTGGATTGACGAGATTGAGAAGAGCATGGGCCAAAGCAGCGGCGAGGCCGATGGAGGCCTGAGCCGTCGCCTGTTTGGCTACTTTCTCACCTGGCTGCAGGAAAAATCTCAGGAGATCTTTGTGGTTGCTACCGCCAACGACCTGTCGGCCATTCCCCCTGAGCTACTGCGCAAGGGCCGCTTTGACGAGATCTTTTTTGTAGACCTGCCCGAGGTCGATGAGCGCCGCGATATTTTGCACATTCACCTCGATCGCCGCCAGCAAGGTGTTGAACGGTTTGACATCACAGCGCTGGTGACAGCTACCGACGGTTTTAGCGGAGCCGAAATTGAGCAGGCAGTAATTACTGCCCACTACCGCGCCCTCTACGAAAACCGCCCCGCCGACACCACGCTAATGCTGGAAGAAATCAAGCGCACCGTTCCCCTATCGATTACCCGCCGGGAAGACATTCAGCGGTTGCGCACCATGGCTCAAGAACGCTTTGTAGCCGCCCGATAGCGCTGGCGATAGCAGTGGGCCGCAATCTGTAGAGCTGAATGGCACTGAATTAAGGCTAGTGGGCAGTGCCCGCCCTAGGGTAAATCAAGGCTTTCGGCAATCTGCAAGAGCTTATTTCAGTGACATTCATCTGTAGAGCCAGTACTCAACGGCGCAATTTGGGAACCGGGGCCAATCGCGTGGGAGTCGGGGAGCTAGATCTAGGCTTCTAAATAGTCGAGGGCCATTTGAATCGACTGGCAGTCAACCGTAAAAGGATCGTGATAGGACGGTCTAAAGGCTTCCGGCGGTAGGTTAGAGAAATCTATATCTTTTAGGAGTTTTGGCGTAACCTGACCTCGAACGCCACACCACTGTCCGTTGATGCCAGTAATCTGACGGCGATGAGCCCAGCGGCTAGCCCAGCCTGGCGAATACAGCTCAACTACCTTCACGCCGCTGTGGGGCAGTTCAGGGTGCTGGAGACCAACGCGGTTGAAGACCAGGTGACTCAGGGCTGCGCCATGAACCGCAACGACCACCTTTACATCGCGGGTAATAGACCACTTTTGACTGCAGGTGAGATCTTCAAAGTAGTAGGTCTTAAAGCCTTTTTCTGCTAAAAATTTCTCTACCTCATCGTTGTTAAGCAAATTACGCTTGCCCCGGCGAGGAATAAAGATTTTTTCTGCCTCTACAGGCTCGTGGCCAGAAAAACCGGCGTCATTGAATAAAGTGGCGTGGATGTTGTAGAGCTTCGCGTCTACACTAGTAACTGGTTCATCATTAATAATTAGAGAAAACTTGGGTTCTTCTACGGGCTGATTGTCATTTGCCCGAAAGGCCAAAACCGAGACCAAGTCGCCATAGACGCGATCGTCAGTATAAATAACTGGAATATTTAAGGTCTCCAAGACCTCGCGCGCTAGGCTAGGTGCCCGTTTCCTGAGAATGACATGAATGTCAACATCTTGCCCTAAACGCTTGCTCAGCATTTGCTTAGCGAACAAAGCAGGAGCCGCAATATTTTCGATCACGTGGGCGATGTTGGTATCTAGCTCTGGTCGGCCATCCAGTAGGAACCTTTCTGGACAATCTATGATTTGCTCTCCCTTCACAGCCTTAGAAATCGCTCTGTAAAGCTTCCATCGGGTTGAGCCTGACTTTCTGGGGTCACTATGGCCTGATTTGACTTCTATCTTGACCTGTAGAGGCTGTAGGTGCTCCTCAGGCATGAATATTCTCTCAATCTCAGAGCGGAGTGTATCTCCTAGCGCTGTGGGATAGGAAAAAATCATTGAAGCAGGGATTTTTAAGTCAGGCAAAACCTCGACAAACGACAGATCCATATAATATTCTCTCTAGTTTTGTATGTAATGTGACCGAATAATATTGAAGAATTTCTCTTGATTTATATGACCATCTATCAACTCATTTACAAATGCTACCTGCAAATGAGTTAATCAGTAGCAATTTTATGCTCTTCAACCGACTCAAGCATCAAGTACTTAACAAAATTATACTGCAAATCTAATTGAGGATTAACGCTCTAGATTCTTTACTTTTTTGGATTGTAGCCAAGGGCTTTAATCTAGAATGCAGCAAAAATTGATGGGCTTCAGCGGTTCATGCAGTCGATTGCTAGTTATCTCCATGGACTGAATGGACCTGAATGGACACTTCTTGGCTTAGGTTCTAGTTTTTGGCATGGCAGCTCTTTGTACCGCGCCTAACGGTGGGCTGATGCTCCCGCCAAAAAACAAGCAGTCAAGACGTAACTCTACAGAAACTAGACGACTGAAGTAGAAATGAAAAGCTGCGAATAAGCCATGAATATTTATTTTCACAGTCACTATTTTTACTAGCAACAGAGGCTTATCAAAACAGCTTGGGCAACAACCACATACTTCCTTCACCGTTGTGGCTATTCGTTTAAAGAAATATCAGTCGTAGTCTGCCCAGGTTGGGGATATAGAGAACGCCCAGGTTGGGGATATGGAGAACAAGGGAAGCAGGGCGCGGGCTTTATGCCTTGAAGAAAGGATGGCTCGGCGATCGCAGACCTACCCCTACTGCCCCAATTATATCGGGGAGCGTCCGTGGGTATGCTCTTTACCCTGGGGCAGAAGATTGATCAAGTGTTTATAAATGTTAAATTGATAAAGCGTTGTCACGAAGCCCCCAGACATGCCCAAATCGGACCCTTCTGCCAAGAAAACTGCTGCCTCTAAGAAGGTCCGAGCGGCAAAAGCCCCCAAAAACGGCAGCAACGGCAGTTCTCCCCCTGGGTTGGCCCATCACCACGCCGCCATCGATGACAATGTGATCCGCATTCGGGGCGCTCGTCAGCACAACCTTAAGAACCTGGATCTGGAGATTCCCCGCAACCAGCTGATTGTGTTTACCGGGGTGTCGGGTTCAGGCAAGTCGTCTTTGGCTTTTGACACCATTTTTGCCGAGGGGCAGCGCCGCTACGTCGAGTCGCTCAGCGCCTACGCCCGTCAGTTCCTCGGCCAGGTCGATAAGCCCGATGTCGATGCGATCGAGGGGCTGAGTCCGGCCATTTCCATCGACCAAAAATCGACCTCCCACAACCCCCGCTCCACCGTGGGCACGGTGACCGAGATCTACGACTACCTGCGCCTGCTTTACGGGCGGGCGGGCGATCCCCACTGTCCAGTCTGCGATCGCAGCATTTCGCCCCAGAGCATCGACCAGATGATCGATCGGATCATGGAGCTACCCGATCGCACTCGCTTCCAGATTCTCGCCCCCGTAGTGCGGGGTAAAAAGGGTACCCACAAAAAGCTGATCTCCAGCCTGGCTTCGGAGGGCTTTGTGCGGGTGCGGGTAAATGGGGAGTTGCGGGAGCTGACTGACAACATTGAGCTGGATAAAAACTACAGCCACAGCGTTGAAGTCGTCGTCGATCGTCTGGTCAAAAAGGAGGGACTAGAGGATCGTCTGGCGGATTCCCTGCGCACCTGCCTAAAGCGATCGGAGGGGATCGCGGTGATTGAGATTCTGGCCGACAAGCCCCAGACCGCCGAGGCTCCGGTTTCGGGCAGCAATGTAGTGTCGATCTCGGATCGCCTCCCCCAGGCGGCTGAGGCCGAAGGCAGCTACGGATTGCCCAAGGAGCTGGTCTTCTCTGAAAACTTTGCCTGCCCCGAGCACGGCGCGGTGATGGAAGAGCTATCGCCCCGGCTGTTTTCCTTTAACTCGCCCTACGGGGCCTGCCCCCACTGCCACGGACTGGGCAGCCTGCGCACCTTTTCCGCCGATTTGGTGGTGCCAGACCCGACGCTGCCAGTGTACGCCGCGATCGCCCCCTGGTCTGAGAAAGACAATACCTACTACTTCTCGCTGCTCTACAGCGTCGGCCAGGCCTTTGGCTTTGAGATTCAGAGCCGGTGGGATGTGCTCACCCCCGAGCAGCAGCACATCGTGCTCCACGGCAGTGAGGAAAAAATCTATATAGAGTCAGACTCGCGCTACCGCGATCGCAAGGGCTACCAGCGGCAGTACGAAGGCGTGCTGCCCATCCTCGATCGCCAGTACAAAGACAGCACCTCTGAGCTGCACAAGCAAAAGCTTGAAAAGTACCTGATCGACCAGACCTGCGAGGTCTGCCACGGCACCCGGCTCAAGCCCGAATCCAACGCCGTGCGCATCGGCCCCCACTCGATTAGCGATCTCACCAATGTCTCCATTCGCGAGTGCCTGAAGCGCATTCGCATCCTGGTGGGCGAAGAGGTGGTGGGCGAAGCGGGCGACTCGCCCAAGCTCTCGGCCCGACAGCTCCAGATCGGCGCGCTGGTGCTGCGCGAAATTCGTGCCCGCCTGCAATTCATGATGGATGTCGGCCTCGACTACCTGACTCTGCACCGCACCGCCATGACCCTCTCCGGCGGCGAGGCCCAGCGGATTCGCCTGGCCACCCAGATTGGCTCTGGCCTCACGGGCGTACTCTACGTGCTGGATGAGCCCAGCATTGGTCTGCACCAGCGCGACAACGATCGCTTGCTCAATACCCTCACCCGCCTGCGGGACCTTGGCAACACTCTGATTGTGGTCGAGCACGACGAAGACACGATCCGCGCCGCCGACCACCTGGTGGATATTGGGCCTGGGGCGGGCATCCACGGCGGGGCGATCGTGGCCGAGGGCGACCTCAAAACCCTGATGACCGCGCCCGACTCCCTGACCGGGGCCTACCTATCGCGGCGGCTTTCTATTCCCACCCCGGCGGAGCGGCGGCAGGGCAACGGGCGATCGCTGACTCTCAAAAACGCCCACCGCAACAACCTCAAGCACCTGGATATCGAGATTCCCCTAGGAGAACTGGTCTGCATCACCGGCGTCTCTGGCTCAGGTAAATCGACCCTGATCAACGAGCTGCTCTACCCCGCTCTGCAGCACCACTTCGGCAGCAAAGTGCCCTTTCCCAAGCACATGGACAAGCTCGACGGGCTGAAGGCGTTGGATAAGGTAATCGTGATCGACCAGTCGCCGATTGGCCGCACGCCCCGCTCTAACCCCGCCACCTATACCGGCGTGTTTGACGTGATTCGCAACTTGTTTACCGAAACCATTGAGGCTAAGGCGCGGGGCTACAAGGCGGGCCAGTTTTCCTTCAACGTCAAGGGCGGGCGCTGCGAGGCCTGCGGCGGTCAGGGCGTCAACGTGATCGAGATGAACTTTTTGCCCGACGTGTACGTGCAGTGCGAGGTCTGCAAGGGAGCGCGCTACAACCGCGACACTCTCCAAGTCACCTACAAGGGCAAAAACATCTCCGACGTGCTGAACATGACCGCCGAAGAAGCCCTGGCCTTTTTCGAAAACATTCCCCAGGCCGCCAGTCGCCTGCAAACGATGGTGGATGTGGGGCTGGGCTACATTCGCCTGGGGCAGACGGCCCCCACCCTCTCTGGCGGCGAGGCCCAGCGCATGAAGCTGGCCTCGGAGCTGGCCCGCCGCTCGACCGGCAAAACCCTATACCTGATCGACGAACCCACCACCGGGCTATCGTTCTACGACGTACACAAGCTGCTGGACGTGGTGCAGCGCCTGGTGGATAAGGGCAACTCGGTGCTCACCATTGAGCACAACCTGGATGTAATTCGCTGCTCAGACTGGATTATCGACCTGGGGCCGGAGGGGGGCGATCGCGGCGGCGAGCTAATCGCCCAGGGCACCCCCGAGGCGGTGGCCCAGGTACCCGGCTCCTACACCGGCACGTACCTGGCCAAGGTGCTAGAGCAGCATCCCGCTGGCATCTCGGCATCGGCTGGCTGATTCACAACGGCGGGTCAATGCGTTTCTAGGGCTTGTGATTGAGCCTTAGCCAGCTTTAGTAATCCGTTAATCGACAAATCCTCGTCCAAGGTGGGCCAGTGAATGCCATAGCCCGATGGCGCAATGCGGTAGATGTTGCGATCTGCTGCGGATGCCTGTAATAACCGTTTTGAAACCTGAGCTAGCGGCAGTCGATAAACTCGCTGATCTACGCCTAAGGTCATCCAGTTACCATCAAACGCTAAGCTCTCGATCTCATGCTGCTTAGTCATGATTACCTCCAAAAGCAGAGTCCCAAGCCTCTACAATGTCATCAAAATGCTGCAAGATAATTTTACGGACTTCTCTAGTATCGCGTGCTGACAGATTGTAGGTGTAAGCTTCGCGAATTTCGTAAGCATCTACATCTAGCCAATACTTACAGTCTCGTTCCCCTTTTTGGGCATGAATGTGAATGGGCTCACTTCCTTCGTTTGAGTAAAAATGGAAGCGCCACCCCCGCAAGTATAAAACTGTGGGCATATTTTCTCGGGCTGTAAATCTCTAGCAATGGGCCTGAACACCCTTTCTAATTAACAAGGTGAGGGAAGCCAAACTTCTCTCACCCTTGCTGTCGTATTAAGTTCTGGAGAACGGTGGCTGAGCAAAGTCGTTCATTTTGCGTCTTCCAAAGGGAGAAAGCCACGGTTTTGGCGTTACGCCACTAATTTGGGCTTGCGGGTAGGGCGCTTACGCTCGCTCTTTCGCACACCCCCGGCCATTTCGTATTCGTCGCTGTCTTTGCCGTAGCAGGTGGCGACCCCCAGCAAAATGCGCTCCGAAAAGTCGCGGACAACCCGCTCGGCGTCTTGAACGGCATTGGCAGCTTGGTCGACTAGGGAGAGGGATTCGTTGTAGGCGTGGAGCTTCTGGCGCAGGTCTTCGATCGCCTGGGTGTAGGCGGTGGTGGTGATACCGTTGCCCAGGTCGAGGTCTTTTGCAATGGATTGGGTACTGGCGTTCCGTTTTTCGGCCAGGGTGTGCAACGGAACAGCTAGAGGTTTAGAAGCACGCTACCCATCGTCCCACGCTCCGCGCGGAGACGCCGCCCCCGGCGCTCCAGCGCCCAGAGATGACGCTGGAGCGTTTGGGGGCACATGAGCACCCTTTCTACCTCATAGTCCCCGGCCCAAGTCAGCATAAATGAATATCTCTACCCCCAATGCGACAAGAAGCAGAAACTCTACCCAGGAGAGCAGCGATACTCCAAGAGGTGGGTTGGCAGCCATGAACCAGAATGCCCCCAACGCAATCAAACCCGAAAATACAAACGTAATTTCATCCACAATCAACTGCTGAATCTTACGACGCCTACGGTGCTTATCATCCCGGTGGGCCACTTCCCAACCCAAAAGCGTCTCCGGGATATCATCGCCCGTGCAGGTCTTCACCTTGGTAACTAACTCGTAGCGAATATACCGACCGATCGACGAAATTTTTTCATCATTGACAATGTATGTCCAGCCCAAAATCACACACACCCAGGGGATCACCAGCAACGCATAGTAGTTCCCAGGGGCAGACAACGCAAACGAGACCACCGCCCCAAATACCCCCAGGGTCACGTACAGCAAGTTATCCCGAAAGCCGATCCGCTGCCCCTGCTCAGACTTTAAGCAGTTATATTCAGCCAGCAACACCTCCAGCAAAGCCCCCTTCTCACTCATAGTCAAACCTGCTCAGCCCACAACTACCCTCCATTCTGGCCGCACATCCCGCTAAACCCGCGAAGTCAAAGAAATTCTCTAGAGTCTGGGCAAATCCAAAACTAACCGCCAAAATGGTGGGTATTCAGGCGACTCTGAGGATTCACCGATGCCCCGTGCTGTGATACTGACCGCCCTCCCCGTTGAGTATCAGGCCGTTCGGGCACATCTTACCAATCCTCAAGAGATCATCCACCCTCAAGGCACTATCTACGAGCAGGGTCAGTTCACTGCTAACGGTCACACTTGGGATGTGAATATCGTCGAGATCGGCGCAGGCAACTCCGGCGCAGCCCTGGAGACCGAACGGGCCATCTCCTTCTTCAACCCCAACGTCATCCTCTTCGTCGGCGTTGCTGGCGGCATCAAAGACGTTGTCCTCGGTGATGTCGTCGCCTCCACCAAAATCTACGGCTACGAATCTGGTAAAGCCGAAGAAACCTTCAAACCTCGCCCTGAAGTGGGGCTAAGCACCTACGGCCTCGAACAACGCGCCCGCGCCGAAGCCCGCAAAGCCGACTGGCTAAAAAGATTATCTTCAGTACCCGCTCCGGCCCCCAACGTCTTCGTGGCCCCGATCGCAGCGGGAGAAAAGGTCGTCGCCTCTGTCGAATCGGAGGTCTTTCAATTTTTGCGCACTAACTATGGCGATGCAGTGGCGGTAGAAATGGAAGGCTTTGGCTTCCTGGATGCAGCGCGTGCCAGTCAGCAGGTTTCAGCCCTCGTCATTCGCGGCATCTCCGACCTGATCGACAACAAAGCTGTGGCCGATAGCGCAGGGTATCAAGAAATTGCCTCTCGCCATGCCAGCGCCTTCGCCTTTGAGTTGCTGGCAAAACTGCAAGTTCAGCCATCCCAGATGCCTGAACAACCGAACCCTACAACAGAAAGTCGCATGGTTCAGCACAACGCTGACCAGGCTCGGAGCGTGCAAGCCCATGTCACAGGAGGAACCGCATACTTTGGCAATGTCTATCTTGGCACTCCGTCTGAAGGTCAATCCCCACAGTCCAACTCAGTTACGCAGTCCCCTGACATCAAGGTCTCGCCCCAACCAGGAGAAGTCAAAGTCTTTTTCTCCTATGCCCATGAAGACGAAGCACTGCGAGATAAGCTAGCCACCCACCTCAGCACCTTGAGACGACAAGGCGTTATCCAAGAATGGCACGATCGCCAGATTGGTGCAGGCCAAGAATGGGCTGGTGAAATTGACCGCAACTTAGAAGCTGCCCACGTTATTCTGCTGCTAGTCAGCGCCGACTTTATCAACTCCGACTACTGCATGGATAAAGAACTAAGTCGGGCAATGGCACGTCACCAGTCAGGGGATGCACGAGTCATTCCAGTTATTCTCCGTCCAGTCGATTGGGAAGGCTTACCCTTCAGCAAACTTCAAGCACTACCCATAGACGGTAAACCCGTAACGTCGTGGTCTGATCAAGACGAAGCTTTCGTAAATATAGCAAGAGGTATCCGTTCTGTTGTTTTTGAGATTCTCCCAACGTGTAAGGCAGATGATTTGGGAACCACTCAGCACGTTCAAGGTATCACCTCATATGAGATGACTTCAGATGGCTTACTTGCTGAAATTGGGCTACGAATTGAAGCAGCAATAGATAGCAGATCAGGCAGTCTTACCAGTGAACGCCATAAGCGCATCGACAATGCCCAAACGTTAATTAACCAAGGTCAATATAATCAGGCAATTGAATATTTAAACGGACTGAAGACAGAACTATGGCATCAATTAGATGATACTCTCAAATATCGTCTTCTCGCAAGCCTTGGGATGGCAAAATTAGGGTTTGATGAAATTAGTGATGCAGCAAAGCTTTTTATCGAAGCGTTGCAATACAATCGAGAAGATGACAGAGCAATAGCTTACGCAGCAATGGGTTACATCCTTCATAAGGATTATGCCAAAGCTTCGGCTTTGGTCGAGGAAGCATTGGAGCTTAACCCAGCGAGTGCTTTTGCATATTCACTACGCATTCGCGTTGCACCAGTCATAGAAACCATTGAGTCGGTATTAGAACAAGTTCCACTTGAGTATCACAAAAGTCAAGATGTTTTAGTAGCACTTGGTGAAGCAGCTCTAAACCGTAAACTATATGACAAGGCAGAAGAATGGTGGCAAGCAGCTTTAGAGGGTAATAATGATAGGAGTATGGACAGCGTCAAGGCTTTCTTAGCTGTTACCTTACTCAAACTTGTTGCCAAGAATTATCCACTAATCGCTGCCGGTCAGCTCCCAGAACACCAAGAACATAATTTAGAGCGTGCTGTTACTCTTCTCACCGAGGTTTTAGGTGGAGATTATATAAATCCAAATGATTTATCACATCTGCAATTCACAGCACTGGCTAATCGAGCATCTGCTTTACGCCTGTTAGGTCGGCATGATGAAGCCATTCGTGACATTGAAGTCGCTCGAAAAAAAGATTCAGATGATCATTATCTGGTTAAGCAACGTGCTCTCTTAGCCCATGAAAAAGGAAATGAAGAGGAAGCTTACAGCTATGTGAGCCAGATTTTAGCATCCCCTCAAACTCCAGAGGCATCCTTACTAGCGGCCAACTCTTTGATAACTCTTAACCGTGATAAGGAAGCGGAAGAGATATTAGATCAATTCTTACAAACCAACAGTTCTGAAGATCTTAAGCGAGAGGCAAAGCGCCTGAAATTCGACCTACTTTTAGGTCGTGGAGATCGCCAGAACGCCGAGATAATACTTCAACAAGTCATTAACGAAGATCCAGAGAGTGTTTTCACACTTATTCAACGTATGCACTGGCAAAAATACATTGGTTCAGAAGAAACCATCCCAGAGCTAGTTGAACACGCCAAAATAGCTCTCGCCTCTAAATCTTATGTTCCTGCTCAAATTTTTTTCGCTGATATTCTTTATTCATTAAACTACTATCGCGATTCAGCTGAAATCTATCAGCAATTTGTCGATAAGAGCCTAGATACTCGTCTTTCTCGACGACTACTAAAAACGTATTACCTTTCAGGTAATTATAGAGAGGCATTGAATCTTTGTGAGCAGCTTCTTAATAAATATGGCCCTCTAGATATAATTTCTGAAGTAGCTGCCGATATCTATGACAATATTGGGGATTTAGATAGTGCCCGACATATTTGTGAGGCTTACCTGATCTCCTCCCCAGAAAATATAGTGATGCAACTTCGACTGGCAGCAGTGAACTACGCCACAGGGGAAGATGAAAAATTAGATGAATTTATCGATTCAAAACCAGATGCCAAAAAGTTAGGCTTAGACCACCTGAAAAAACTTGCTCAGCTTTATAAAGTCAGAAATCGAATAGATGGTTTTCTCGAGACTATCTATGAGATGAGGCATCGTTTTTATGATAACGGACAAGTTCACGCCTTTTATCAGGTTTCATATCTTGAAGCAACCAAAATTCAGCCTGGAAGCTCAAATCTTGAGACAGTACAAAATGGATGTGGAGTTCTCTTGAAAAATGAGTTTAACAAGGAACAGTGGTATATCGTTGAAGATCGACCAGATGCGATATTTGCTCAGCATGAACTTAATTCCAGTCAACCACTTTACCATGCCTTGATTGGCAAAAGTATTGGGAGTGAGATTATTCAAGCAGAAGACAGCTTCGGTCGCAATTCTCTTTGCATTTCAGCTGTTACAGACAAATATTTTGCAGCAGGAAAGCAAAGTTTCTCTGTTCTTGAAAACCATACAGACATCAAAAGCTTTAGGATGGTTGCTGTCCCGATGGATGGAGAGAATCTTGCAGATGGTTGGGTTCAGAAATTTATTGAAGGGTTGCAACAATATCAAGACCATTTTGATCTTATTAAGTCTGAATATATTGTAGGAAAGTTTCCCTTTGGTGCTGTTGCCGTTTTAGTGAATCGTAATCCAATAGAACTTTGGCAAATTTTAGCTTTTGGAACTGCTCCCTTCATTCACGCATGGTCTAACTTTCAACATGAGAGGTTTGAAGATGCTCTGATTAGCCTTCAGAGAGGAGGACTTGTAGTCATCGATCCTATTTCATTAATTACACTTCATTATTTAGGAATTGCAGATGATGTCGTAAGTATTTTAGGAAAATTCGGAATTGCTCAGTCAACAATTGACTTATTCAATGCGATGGTTGAAACATCGCAAGGTCTGCAACGTGAAGGATTTGCTACCTTTGGAGTAGAAGAAGGTCGAGGTATTTTTCAGGAAGTTTCTTCAGAGCAAATTAATCAGCAGAAAGTATTTTTTGAACGGATTATTAATTGGATCAGAGGAAATTGTCAAGTTTTGCCCTGTTATAGAGCATTAGATATTAACAAAGCTGAAAGAGACAAACTCACGGAATGTATAGGTTCAGCTTTTATTGATACAGTTCTAATTTCTGGAGAACCCGGACGCATTCTTTATTCTGACGATCAATGGTTGCGTTGGTATGCCCGTGCAGATTCTGGTGTGATAGGAGTTTGGACACAGGCTGTTCTTAAGTATTGTTTTGCACAGCAAAATAGAAATGAGTCTCTTTACCATAAATCGGTACTAGAGCTTGCAAGCAGAGGATACACATACACCTTTATTGACGCTGAAATCTTGCTTGAAGCTGTTAAGCTTGCTGCTTGGCAATCAAATCCACTTTATACTTCAGCCTTAAAAGCACTTGCTAATGAGAAAAATACAAACTTGAATTATGTGGTTGCCATTGCAGCAGATTTTTTACGTCAGCTTTACCTTGAAGTTGTCATGACAGAGATTCAGCTAATTGATCCACGTGATGCTTTAGTGTTTGAGTTGATGAAGATAATAACGGCTAGATATTCAGCAACAGATTTTTTGAGGCAGCTTAAAGGAGAAATTCAACAGAGGTTTATAGTAATGCCCCTACAAAAGAAAGAAGTCCTAGGATCAATAGATGTGTGGGTTTCACAGTCATATATGACGTAGAAAATAAGTGTTGTATAAGTGATTGTAGAAGACAGAGAACTGAAAGTCATTTCAGGCAAAATCCATTTAATTCAACCCAACTTCATCGCCGAGAGGCTTGTAGCGGTTCCTATTTAGATAAGGGACAGGTTAGTTGCTCAAGCCTATTAATTTCAATAGCTTCCCAAATTGAGGCGTACCTTATCCGGACAGGAACTGCTATGAATACAGACTCATCATGCTGCCTACCCTCAGAGTAGGCAGCTAAGAGCTAAAGTCATCGGGCAGCTCACTGAGTGTTACACCTAGGGCATCGCATAGCGCCTTCATCTGCGGCACGGTGAGGCTGGCCACACTCATACTCCGCTCCCAATTGCTCACGGTCTTGCCGCTGACCCCCACGATTCGGGCCAAGGCCTCTTGCGAGAGACCAGCTTGCTCTCTCAGATGCTTGAGCGTATAAGGGGAAGAATGGTCAGGCGGGCTAGCGGGCATATAGAAATCAATTTCTAGAAATAGGGTTGACAAACGGGCTTGTTTTCTAGAAACTGATTTCTAGTTTCGCCATGAAACAAGCTTAAGCACCGGAGAGGCACTGCAAAGTAGTGTCTCATCTCAATTTGCCCTGGCTCAAGTTATTACAGCATGAATATCAGCCCATTCCATGTTTGGGCGATTGTGCGCTTTCTGCCCGACATGCAGCGGGTAGTGGTCAATCGCTTTCGTCGCCGCTCTGATGCGGAAGAATGTCTACGAGTGCTGCGTCGCGCTACCGCTGATCGTGACTACACACTGCTCTACTATCCCCCCGGTGAGGAATCTAAGTTTATGGTGCGCAAGGAATACAACAAGCTAGTGCGCGATCGCATCCCCGAAATCCTAGAAAGCCAGCAGGTCAAGTTTGGCGTTGAACCCATGACTCAAGCTGACTACTGCCAAGCCCTCCGCCAAAAGCTGATCGAAGAAGCGCAGGAGGCGGCTGAAGCTGGTGAAGACACCCTCGTGACAGAACTTGCTGATCTGTGGGAGGTGATTGACGCCACGATGAGCGTGTATGGTATTCAGCGAAACCAGGTGCTAGCCTGCCAGATGCAGCGACGCATTGACCGAGGCACCTTTAGCCAAAAGCTGCGACTGCTCTGGACGGAGACCTGAAGTGAGGCCAAGCAGGCGATCGCAATGGAACGATTAGATAACAATTACTTTGGCGAGTAGTACAGCACTATGGGAGCCGCCTTTGAGGGCCGCACCTACCGAATTGAACGATTCCCTAATGACAGGTTGTAAATTTCAGCCCAGCGCCAAGGAGACCTGCTGATGGTTGACGCCAGCGCTATCCAAACCTGTTATTGGGTAAACCTGACGTTGACCAGTTTGCGCGTTTCCTTCAGCGGCTCTCCCCACGACCTTGCCCGTCTCGCCAACTGGAGTTGGTTTGATGAAGCGGCTCCAAATAGCACACTCGCTGAGTGATCGCACTACTGCGCAGCATAGACCCACTGCCGAGAGTGCGATCGCCTTGGTCAGATCGCTCAGCCGCAGGCTAATCACCTGGCCGAGCAGAGCCTGGGTAATAGGCGAGTCGGCTTTTTTAAGGCAATCGTTGACTAACACCAGCAGGTTTCTGACGTGCCCACCGCTGGCCAAACACAAACGAAAAAGGCCCGGACGATTGTCCGGGCCTTTTAGCTTTATTCAGAAAGGCTAAGGGAAATTGCGCTCTCCTCTAAAACCCGGCGTCTGAATCCGTCCAGGTTTCGCAGGGTTCGAGGCTACAGCTGGCCATCACCACCTCAATGAAGAAATCGCCCTCGTAGGGGGCTACCACCACAGGAACGGCATCTTCCAGGGTATCTGAGGCCACTAGCTCCCCTGAAGCAGCGTCGTAGAGAAACATATCCAGGTCGGCACAGTCGTCATCGCAGCCGGCAAAAACGGCCTCATCGGCTAGCAGGTAGCCGTCGTAGGTAATGGTTTCGCCGTCTTGCAGCCAGTCTACGCGAGATTGCGCCTGAGCGATGGCGGCCGTCGTCGCAACGGCGATCGCGCCTAGGGCCACCGCTGCCGTCATCTTCACTCCAAACTTAGCCATGGTTTAATGCTCCGGGGTGAATAAAAATTAGGCCAGCGCCCGGTCTGTGACCAGCGATTGACCTTATCCCTAGACTGCCCCTACTGGTAGCTAATGCAACACTAAGTTTCGCAAACTCTACGGAGGCTTCAACCAATGATTAAGGAAGCTGCACCAGCATCCAGTCGCGCACCTGGCCCAGTTGCACCGCCTCGGCAGGTAGCGTGCCCAGGTCTGGGAGGGCGACCCAGGCGTAGCTGCCCGGTGCCAGGGTCTGCCAGCTGTCGGTAGCGCTACCGGGCTGGGGCGTGTAGAAGGTAATCAGCACAGCATCTTCGTCACCCAGGCCGATGCTGTTGACAATGGCATGAACCGGGTTATTGGCCACAATGTCTTGGAGGGGAGGCGTGGTTAGCGCTAGCTTGACATCAGGGTTGTAGTTGCCCCAGAGGCCAGTGGTGTAGAGTAGCGCGATCGCCAGCCACGGCCCCAGCAGCCAGCCAGCCAGCCACAGCGGGGCCATCTCAGCCCGCTTTGGCAGGAATCTATAGCGCCAGTAAATGCCCAGCGGCACCAGCCAGCCCAGCCCCGCCGCGATCGCCAGCAGCGCGTAGCGCCACAGTCCCTCCAACGGAATTCCCAGGGATAGAAGCCACTGGGATTGCAGTAGTGCTATCCCCCCCGCCAGCACTAGCAACGCGCCAATAGTAGCCAAGGTAAAGGTCAAGCCCGCCACCAGTCGCCGCCGTCGGCCCGATCGATAGAGCGACCCCAGAGTGGTGAGAGTGAGGGCGGCTAGCAGTGCCACAAAGGGCAGCAGCTGTAGCGGGTAGTACCAGGTGCGGGTCTTAAATAAGGTGAGCAGGGTAAACAGCACCAGTGGATACCCTAACCACAGGGCCTTGTGCCGGTAGGGCGACTGCCACCCCAGCCATACCCCCGGCACCGCCAGCAGCGGCCAGGGAAAGGCATTGAGCGGAATGTTCCAGAAATAGTAGAGCGGGCCAGCGTTGTGAAAGTCTTCCTGAGCCAGACTGACCAGATGGCCAAAGGTGCGCTCGATTGGCATCCAGCCGTAGCGGTCTACGCTGAGGGCCAGCCAGGCGA
Organism: Nodosilinea sp.; assembly: GCA_049646445.1. Lineage (GTDB taxonomy): Bacteria > Cyanobacteriota > Cyanobacteriia > Phormidesmidales > Phormidesmidaceae > Nodosilinea. The sequence continues at coordinate 93,480 of JBARVV010000035.1, forward strand.
TCGCGGGCATCATTCCCACCACTAGGCCTACATATAGGCCTGGGTTCAGCAGGTGGCGGTGGCGGCGGTGCTCCAGCACTAGGTACGGCCCCAGGGCGATCACCACCGGAATCACCATAATGCTCTTCAGCATAAAGCCCAGCCCCACGGTGCTGCCCGCCAAAAATCCCCAGCCCCGCTGCTCAGGCTGGGTTTCGGCCTGCAGCAGCGCCCAGATGCCCAGCAGCTCCAGCGCCGTCAGGGGCACATCCTGAATGGCCAGCCGCGAGGCCTGCATCCAGATCGGGGTCGCCGCCAATATGGCCGCCCCCCATAGGGCGATCGCCGGGGTCAAGCACCGCAGGCCGATCGCGTAGGTGAGCATGACCGCGCCCCAGCAGGCGATCGCCCCCGGCAGCCGGGCCGACCACTCACTCACCCCAAACAGCTTGTAGGAAGCGGCAATTAGCCACTGAATGCCCATCATGCGATCGTGCACCGGGTCACCCCACCACGGCTGGGTGACCCAGTCGCCGGTTTCCACAATCCACCGGGCCTGCTGGGCGTACCAGCCCTCGTCATGGGGCATCAGGCTTTGCAGCGGGCTACGCAACAGCAGGAGAATGCCGACCCACAGGCTCAGCCCCAGGTAGGGCGCGAGGGACGATTTGCCAGGGCTGAATCGCTGGGTGGTGGGGCTAAAGGAGAATGGCATGGCGCGTCTGATGCCTGACTAAAGGAAGAAGACGGGGGATTGAACGGCCAGAGGTAGCTGGTGGGCGATGCCCACCCTACTATAAATGGAGGCATGGGGAGATTTGGGTCGCTCTGTCCAGTGGTCAGCCGCTTTAGCTGGCGGGAATGACCGCCTATGATAAGTTCACGCTCAGGGAGAGGCAGACGAAAGGATGACGCTGGAAAGCATTGATCGACACAATCAAGAAATTCTCAAAAATGCTGACGCCTGGAAAAAGAAACCGGCCCTGAGGGCGATCTACAAAACCTTTCACCAAGCCATTGCCCGCCATCTGGCTCCGCTGCCTTTGCCTACCGTCGAATTGGGCTCTGGGGTGGCCGATATTCAGCGGGTGATCCCCGGCTGCATTCGCACCGATATTTTTCCTAACCCCTGGATTGATCACGTTGAGAACGCCTATGCCCTCTCGTTTGCCCCCGGCAGCCTGGCGAACCTGGTGCTCTTTGATGTGTTTCACCACCTGCGCTATCCCGGCACCGCAATCCAGGAGTTCGATCGCGTACTGGCCCCCGGAGGCCGGGTGATTTTGTTTGAGCCCTGCGTTAGCCTGCTGGGCCTGCTGGTCTACGGGGCGCTCCATCCTGAACCTCTGGCTCTGAATCAGCCAATTCAGTGGCACGCTCCCCCAGCCTGGGAGCCGACCCAGATCAATTACTACGCCGCCCAGGGCAACGCCAGCCGCTTGTTTCTCAAATCCAGTCTGCCACAAGATTTAAACGGGTTTCGAGTCGTCACCATCCAACGCTACGCCGCCGTGGCCTACGTCGCCTCCGGCGGCTACTCTAAACCTCAGCTGTACCCCACCGCATGGCTACCGCTGATGAGGGCGATCGATCGCCTCTGCGATCGCCTCCCCCAAATCTTCGCTACCCGTCTGCTCGTCGTCCTAGAGAAAGCTTCTTGACCCCCACGCACCCTTTACCCTTGCCTTGTACCAAATCTTGCCTGAATACCCCCGGTTTGTAGGGGCGTCGCATGCTACGCCCCTACGGGACTCCTGATTATGAATCGGGGTTTACCAAATCGGATTTCGTATTAAACCCAAGTTGCCTACCCCGGATTGGTTCAGGGCAAACGGTTGTTTGCCCCTACGGGATACCTCTTTTAGTTTGATCCAGGGTTCTTAAACTCGGACTTGGTCTTACTCCCCCACTCCCTCATTCCTCTACCTACGGTCTCACAATAAACGGGTTGTCAATCCTCGGTGCCCGCAGCTGGAGCACTAGCGCCTGGTAGACGGCGGCGCACACATCGGCGCGGCTGGACACCCGGTTGGGGTGAAGCTGGGCGATATCGGGCACGTTGACCACCAGGTTGAGCTGGGTGGCTTTGGCGATCGCATTCACCGCATAGTCAGGAATTTGGGCGCGATCGCGGTAGTAGTCCAGCAGGCTCAGGTTGCCGGGCTGGTTGGGCAACAGGGCCAGCCCCGAAATCAGCGCCACCCACACCTGGGCCCGCAGCAGGGGGTTGTCTGGCCCAAAAGTCTGGTCGGGGAAGCCAGAGAGAAACCCACCCCGATAGGCGATTTGAATGGCGCTGGCTCCCCAGTAGCCCGACGGCACATCGCGAAACAGCTGGGCCGATCGGCGGGGGGCGGGGGCAAAGGCGCGGTTAACCAGGGCGGCAAACTGGGCGCGGGTCATGGGCTGGGCGGGGTTAAAGCGACCTGTCTCATCGCCTTGCACCAGGCCCAGGTTCAGCAGGCCCTGAATGAAATCTAGCGCCCAGTGGGTTTGAATATCGGGAAATGAGCCTCGGGTCATGGTGGGGGGTGGGGTAGCAACGGTATCTAAACGGGGGGCTTTTTCCTGGGCCACCAGCCCCTGGTAGATCAGCACCGCCACCTCGGCTCGGGTCATGGTTTCGAGCGGGCGGAGCTGGGCCGAGTCGGGGTAGTTGATCACCATTCCGGCCTGGGTGGCGCTAGCCAGGGCATCGATCGCGTAGCTGGGAATTTGGGCGCGATCGCGGTAGACCCCCAGCCCGCTGGCCGGGGCGGGCGGTAGCTTGAGACCTGTGGCCACCGCCACCATCGCCTGCACCCGCACCATGCCCTGCTCGGGGCGAAAGGTCTGGTCGGGGAAGCCGCCCAAAAAGCCCTGGCGCTGGGCCTGGTCAATGGCGCGGCTGGCCCAGTAGGTGCGGGGCACATCGACAAAATTGACCGGGGCGCGCACCAGCGGAGCGCTGTAGCTGGCGGCAACCAGAGCGGCAAACTGAGCCCGATTGATCGGGGCTTCGGGGCGGTAGGTATTGTCGGGGTAGCCCTTGACCAGACCGCGATCGGCCAGCGCCTCGATGTAGACCGTAGCCCAGTGGCTACCCAGATCGCGAAAGCGGCTGGACGGAGTCGGGGACGGAGTCGGGGTTGGGGCTACCTCTGGAGGCAAGGGCCGGGTGAAAGGATCGGGCGCTTCGGCAGAGGTGGGGCGATCGAGCAGGAGTGGGGGAACCGCAGCGGGGTCAGGCTGCTGGCTCGCCCCCAGGGTAACGGCCCCCACCAACCCCTGGGGTATGACATCGTTGCCGACCAGCAGCAGCCCCTGGCGGCTGTCATTGCGTAGGTCGCCCTGGCGGTTGTAGCGCAGAATATTGCCCGCCGGGTCGTCGGGCTGGCCCAGGTCGGGACGGCCCGTATCTTGCACCACCAAGCCAAAGGTTTGGTTTTGCCCCAGCCGATTTTGCCGCAGCACCGGGCTGGCTGCTCCGCTCACCTGCACGCCGACCTGGTTGTTGGAGCACTGGCAACGGTGAATCAGCGGGGCGGCATTTTGGCTGATGTGAATGCCGGTGCCGCAGCGCTCTACCGTGCAGTCTTGTCCTTCGCCGCGAGCCTGATCGGTAAAGCTGAGGCCGCGATCGCCGCAGTCCTCCAGGCGCGTTTTGACCACTAGGGGCCGGGCGGTGCTGGCCACCTGTAGCCCCACCACACACTGGCTCAGGCGACAGGCTCTCACCAAAGGCGCGCCTGAATTAATCAAAATACCAGTGCCCTGGGGGTTTTGCACTGTTACCCCGCGCAGCTGGCTCTGGCCCTGCATCACCAGGCCCACCGATGCGCCCCCCGGCCCCGCGCCGCCCCCGGCAATCACAATACCCTGGCCCTGAGTCGCCTCCTGCCCAGCGATCATCACGCCATCGGGCACGGTGATCGGGAATCGTTCCCCCGTGGCGGCGCTGTAGGTACCGGGGGCCAGCTTGATCAGAGTATTGCCCTGGGCGGCCCCCAGCGCCGCCGTTAGGGTTTTGTGGGGCAGGTGGGGACGGCCCGAGGGTTCGTCTACCCCCCGGCTGGGGTCTACATCCAGGGTTTTCGCAAGGGTGTCCAACGGAAGAAGGTCCTCAGGCCGCAAGAACGATGGCAATGGGTTGAGAGACTGGTCAGGCCGAAATACCTCTAGGGGCTGTCATCAATTGGCTGCTGATTGCCAAAAAATCAGCCATTACAGACCCTAGCCTGTTTTTTGGGTCGGGCGTGGCAATGCAGATGAGATCAGGATTTTAGCCAGAATTGATGACACGCCCTAGGCCAGACTATCGTTATGTCAAAATATCGGTATGATTGAGCCAAGTTAAAAGGATAGGCGAAAGTTGTGATTGCGGTTGCCGTTAGCCTAAATCTAGTGATTGCGCTGTTTTGCTTTTACGTGGCCTGGCGGGTGTGGCGGTTGAGCAAAACCCTCGGGGCTGTGGCCGATGCCCTGGTCAGCTGGGAGCGCAACACCCACAAGGTGCTCAATCCGGTGGTTGTTCCCCCCGCCATTTTGCGCGGCCAGTCGGGAACAGCCTACCTGCGGCAGAGCTACAGCCTGCTCCAGTTCCAGCTGCAGCGCCTAGAGCAGGTGATGGGATTGGTAGGTCTTTTGCCTATGGCCAATCGCTGGCTAGGGATGCGAAGACGTCGACCCAGCCCTAAGATGATGAGAACGGCTCTGTCTAAAAGAGGATAGGATTGCCTCAGCCCTCACCGGTAGAATGGTCGAAGCCATTCCTGGCTGGGTAATCGATGGTTTGCTAATAGACGGGGCGACGGTTTGGCTACCCACAGGACAAAAACACCATGAGCGATAAGCAATCTGGAGGGTTCGTTGGCGGATTGATGCTGGGGGCCGCTATGGGTGCGGTGGCAGGCCTGCTGGTGGCCCCCCGCACCGGGCGCGAAACCCGTCGCATTTTGAAAAAGTCTGCCGATGCCCTGCCTGAGCTGGTGGAAGATCTCTCGACCTCGGTACATCTGCAGGCCGATCGCCTCTCAGAGTCGGCCCTGGTCAACTGGGAACACACCCTGACCCGGCTGCGAGAGGCGATCGCGGCTGGGCAAGAGGCCAGTCGCCAGGAGTACGACCAGCTGAGTCAGGCAGCGCCTGTGGTCACAAATGGCTCTACTCAGGAATAAATTCTAGGAGTAGGCGCACCAGGAGTAGGAGCATCTATTTTGGCTGACCCGCTGTTTTGGCTAGCCCTATCGTTTTTGCTAGTCGTCATTAGCTTGACGGCAGTGCTGGTGGTGGCCATTCCCGCGATGCGCGAACTGGGTCGAGCCGCCCGCAGCGCTGAAAAGTTCTTTGACACGCTGGGTCGTGAGCTACCCCCCACTTTGGAGGCCATTCGCCTCACTGGGCTAGAAATTACTGAGCTGACTGACGATGTCACCGAAGGCGTTCAAAGTGCCGGGCAGGTGGTGCAGCAGGTGAACCAGAGCATTACCACCGCCCAAACCGGGGCCAAGCGCCTGAATACGGGCACCAAGAGTCTATTGACTGGGGCCAAAGCGGCCTGGCGAGTCTTGACTAATGATGCGCCGTCATCGCGATCGCAACCCGAACTGGCTCCCCGTGAACGTGCGTCTCTGCCTCGACCCAAATCCGATCCCCTGGCCTCAGATCGCCACAGTTCCCAATCAGAGGGGTCTTTAGACGGTTCTACGGCCCAGCTTGACTCGGGCGCTACAGACGGTAGCCAGCAAACCAGCGATCGCTCCCGGCCCGGCAGTGGCTCTGCCCCTCAGCTAGACGAAAGCTCCCTCCAGGCTGCTCCTGAGCCTCGCCCAGAACCCCTTCCAGTCGACTATGGCCAGACCGAAGCCACCAAGTCGCCGCCCTGGCGATCGCCCCAAGAGGTGAGCCGCCAGACTAATCTGGATTAAATTGAAGTTCAGTTCACCAATTGGGCCAGCAGCTTCACTTCAAACACCTGCTCGAAGTAGTCTTTTTTGTAGTTCAGGTTCCACAGTTCTGAGGCGCAGTCGTCGCCGGGGTCGGCGGCTTTTACCTCCATATTCAGCAGCTGGGCATCGGCGTCAAAGTAGCAGTGAATACTGTCGGCCGCGCCAATACCCCGGCGATCGAGGGCAACCGCCAGCCGCAGCAGAGCGCTGAGGTGGGTAATCATCTGGCGGTGGTAGCGGGTGGGCAGATTGCGGTAGTTGTCGTGTTTTTTCTTCGGGGCGCTTTTACGGTGGTAGCGGGCAATGTTGGCAATCACTTCTAGCTCGGTTTCCGTATAGCCCAGCAGCTCGCCATTGCGAATCAGGTAGTAGGAATGCTTGTGGTGCGACGAGTGGCTGACAAAGTGACCGCAGTTGTGCAGAATGGCGGCGGCCCAGAGCAGCTCTTTTTCTAAATTGCCCCAGCTGTGCAGATCGCCTCGGGTCTGATCAAACAGATCCATAGCGAACTGGGCAACCCGTTCGGAGCGATCGAGGTGCACCTTATATTTTTTAGCCGTTTTGAGAATGTTGCGCTGCCGAACCGACTTTTGGAACTGCATCCGGTCTTCGATCAGACCGTGGGTGAGCATCCAGTCGACCACCACCCCTTCCCGCAGGGCGCGTTCGCAGATGGTAATGCGATCGGCGTTTAGCAGTGCCATGGTTTCTTGCAAAATCACCGCCCCCGCGACGATGATCTCGGCCCGCCGCGACGACATTTCCGGCATGTCTAGCCGCTCGGCACAGGTGGCCTTGCGCAGGGTTTCGACCAGGCGCGAGACTTCCTCATAGGTGATCTGAAAGCCGTTGAGGGGGTCGGGCACCAGACCCAGTCGCTCGGCGGCAATTAGGCCGGCCAGGCACTCAATCGTGCCCGAAGTGCCCATCAGCTGGATCGGTTCTTCCGGTTGGAGGTGAGATTTAAGCCTGGTGGTGTTGGGTTCGATCATGCCCCGCACGTAGGCTCGCAGAGTGGTGAACTCAGGATCTGAAATAGGGTCGGTGGAGACAAACTGCGAGGTCAGCCGCACCGCCCCTATCTTGGTGCTGCTGAGAAAGCGGTGGGGTTCGCCAGTGCCCAAAATCAGCTCGGTAGAGCCGCCGCCGATGTCAATAATGGCGTGGGGTTGGCCGTTGAACTCCATGCCCGAGAGCACGCCCAGATAGATGCGGCGGGCTTCTTCGGTGCCCGAGATCAGGTTGACGGCGAGACCGACTTCGTTATAAACCCGCTCAATAAACGCCTGGCCGTTGCTGGCCTCCCGCACGGCGCTGGTGGCAACGGCAACAATATCTTCAGCCTTGAGGCTGGTGGCGATCGCACAACACCGTTTCAGCGCCTTGATGGCCCGCTCCATCGCCGCTTCCGATAGCCCGCCGGTCGCTTCGTTGAAGTTGCCCAGGCGCACCGTCTCTTTTTCACGGTCAACAATGGTGAAGGCGGGCAGGTCGGGCTGAATTTTGACCACCACCATGTGGATCGAGTTGGTGCCCACATCGATGGCTGCGAGGATGCGATCGCCGGTAATCTCTGGCGGGGCAAAGTTGGCAAAATCTGTCGTTACGGAACTCGACTCGCGAATCGAGGTAATACCTGTCATAGTGTGCCCTTGCTGCTTTGTCTCAGATCTTACCTGCCTGGTTGCCACCCACCAGGACAGTGGAAAAACTTTACTCAGGGTTTAAGTTAAGGCGGTAGGGGCAGATTTAGATGAGGGAATGAGGGGCTAAGGGAATGAATCGCGATCGCTGAGTTCTTTATTTTTCGCTGTTTGAACGCATCTCCCACAAAAAACTATGAACACCCCTCCTCACCTCCCTCACGCACTTCCCCGCTAAACTCAGGTGAACAAACAACCACGATAGGGAGATCATGGCCGTTGACTACGATGGGGTGATTTTGGGCGGCACGGTGCAGGGGCGCGAGGCGGCAGCCCTGGCGGCGCGCGAGGGGGCGCGGGTGGCCCTGGTCGAACCGCTGGGGTCTGTAGATCGGCACATTCGTCGTCAGATCGTTCTCACCGCCATGATTTCGGCATCCCCAGGGACTAATTGGCATCGCTTGAAGCATCAGGTCAGGGCGCTAGAAGCGGTGGCCTACCCCCACCTGAGTCTCGATCGCCTGGCGACCAGCGGCGTAGATGTGGTGCTGGAGCCGGGGCAGTTTAGCCCTCGTCCCCAGCTAGCGGTGACAACTCTGACGCGACGGCTCAGGTCGCGCGGCTACCTGTTGGCCCCTGGTACCGACGTCACCATACCCGACATTTCCGGCTTGGCAGAAGCCCCTTACATTACGCCAGATACGCTGCTGGAGCTGGAGGCCCTGCCGGAAACCGCAATCGTTTTGGGACGTAGTGGAGCGGCGATCGCACTGGCGCAAGCCCTGGCTCGACTCGGCACCCGCACCACTCTGGTCAGCCGGGGCAGCACCCTGCTGCCTACCGAAGATGCAGATCTATCGGCCTTTATTGCGGTGCTGCTAGAGGCCGCTGGGGTAACTCTTAGGCTAGAAACCCAGCTAGACGCCATTCGCCACAAAGACGACGTCGAACTCTTGCTCAGCGATGGCAGTGCGATCGCTGCCCAGACCTTGCTGATCGCCACCTCTCCCTATCCGCTTCTAGACGGCCTCAATTTGGGCAGCATTGGCATTCGGCCCCGCACCATCCACGGCACCACCACAGCCCTGCCCGTGGACGATCGCCTCGCGACTGCCCACTCCCGCGTCTTTGCCTGCGGCCCCGCGATCGGTGGCCACTGGGCCGAAACCATCGATCATCAAGATGTGGCGATCGCCCTGCGCAACCTGCTTTACCTGCCCTGGCGCAAGCTGTCCTCGCTCAACCGCCTGGCCCTGCTGCACACTACGCCGGAATACGCTCGCCTGGGCCTGAGTGCCACCCAGGCCCACCGCTGGTACGGTAGCGAGGTCAGGGTGTTACAAGTGCCCTTTGGCCACATTCTCAAAGCTCACTATGGCGACGATATCACCGGCTTTTGCCGCTGGGTAGTGCGTGCCAATGGGCAGATTGTGGGCGCACAGATTTGCGGCCCCGGTGCCAGCGAACTGATCCACACCCTGGCGTTGGCCATACAGCACGGCATTCCCCTCCACCAGCTGGATCGCCTGCCGACGCTACCCCACAGCCTCACGGCCATTCTGTCTCTGATGGTGAGCACCTGGCAGCAGCAGCGCTGGCAACCCGGCACCTGGCGGCGCGACTGGGCCGAGAACTGGTTTAACTGGCGGCGATCGCGGTAGGGGCAAATGCCATTTGCCCCTACCGCAGGCTTTCGCAGGCCACGCCGTCGCTGTCGCCGTCGAGACGGTGGGGGTCGCCGGGGAAGGCATTTAATACAGCCTGGGCCTGTTCCCAAGTGGCGAAATCACCACAATCACAGTCACCGGAGGTACAGGTGGGTAGGCTGCTGGGAGCCGCCGTGGGCGATGGCGTGACAGTCGGTGGTTGAGACCCGGAGGAATCTGGCTCGGCCGCACCCCGCCGAAAGTCCCAGGGCATGGTGGGGTTGGACTGGCTCCAAAAATTCAGGCGGGCGGCGCGGGCTTCGGCTTCGGCCTGGCGGTAGTCGGTAGCGGTGGCCGCACAGCCGTCTAGATATTGCTCATAGACGACGGCATAGCCTTCGCGCACCAGCTGTAGGCCCACCGACTGGCCGCCGCTGTAAATTTCGGCCACGGTGCGATCGTAGCGATCGCGCTCAATGGTCCGCATCTCCACAGGCTGCCCGGTTGAAAGCAGCTGCCGCAGCCGCAGCGAAGCCTCTGCACCGAAAGACTGGTTGCTTTCAGGCGCGTCAATGCAGGCGACGCGAATGGTCACTGGGCCACTTTGCCCCTGCACCCGCAGCGTATCGCCGTCGCCTACGGAGACTACGGTAGCAGTGGGCAGGGTTTTAGCGGCGGCAGCCTGGGCGGCGTAGGTCAGGTTGGCTGCGTATTCCTGGCGCTTTTGCTGGGCGGTGGCAAAGCGATCGCTGTGGCTGGGAATGGCGCTTAGGTGGGCGATCGCCTGCTGCCACTGCTCCTCTACCCGTCGCCAATCGCTGGCCGATTGAGCCGTTTGAGTTGCTACCGCCGCCGCCATCCCCTGCTCTAGCGCCTGACCATAGCGCTGCTGCCACTGCGTTTCGCTAGAAACATTGGCCGGTCGGGGGCTGGTCTGGTCGGCCTTGACCTCTTCAGATTTGACGCTAATTGTCCCAAGCTCAGGGAGTGCCGAGCACCCCACTATCCCCAGCAGCCCTAGGGCTGTTACGTTTGGAATCAGCAGGGCCAGAGACTGTCGATTGCAGTATTGGGGCATAGTCTGGATCAATCAGTTGCTTGTCTCACAAATTATGTCACCCCGTATACCAAGAATACCTAAACCGGGCGCTAGCCGGGTGCTAACGCAGTGATTCGACTAACGCAGTGATTCGACCATAAATCGTCCTTGGGCGTTGCCCACCGTTTTGCACCCGTTATCCTCAGCCAGGTAGAGGTTAAAAGGAAAAAATTAAGCTAATTTAGCCTAATTAAACGCAAGTCAGGATAGCGCCCTTATGCAGGCTGTTCGTCTAATCTCGACCGCAATGGGTCGCCTCGATGCCCTGAACGGCGCAGTTAAAGACAAGGTTTCTGACTTGCTGGGGTTAGAAAAAGATCCAATGTGCGTCATGTCCTACCGAGGCTATGGCACTCCCGACAACCTGCATTTAAAGGGGCGAGTGCTGCAAGATCAGAGCATCAAGCTACGGGAAGAAGATGCCTCGGTCTGGAAAAATATTCGCAATATGTATCGGCGGTTTGAGTCAGACGAGGTTGCCGGGGCGCGCATCCGCGCTCGCTTTGGCCTAGCCCAGCAAGAGGTTGTAACCGACGACGAAGGGTATTTTCACATCGCGTTTGACCTCTCCGATCGGCCTATGGATGCTGTTCAAAACGCGGGGCACCTGTGGCAACCCATCACCTTAGAATTGCTTGACCCTTTGCCGCAACAATCAGAACCGATCACGGTAAAGAGCGAAATCATGGTGGTGTCCGAGCGCGCCCAGTTTGGCGTGATCAGTGATATTGATGACACGATCATGCGCACAGCGGCCACCGATTTGCTCAAAATGATTCGCATTGCCTACCTTGGCAACGAACGCACTCGCCGTCCATTTCCAGGTGTCGCCAGGTTCTATAAAGCCCTACAGCAGGGACAGGACGGAGATGACAACAAAAATCCTATTTTCTATGTCTCCAGCAGCGCCTGGAACATGTATGACCTGTTTGAGAAATTCATGGATTTCAACCATGTTCCCTGCGGCTCAATTTTGCTTAGAGATATTGAGTTGTCGCCCGCCAACCTGCTGTCTTTTGACCATGAAAGCCATAAGATAGAGCAAATTACGCCAATTTTAGATAATCTTGCTCCCTTACCGTTTATTTTGATTGGCGACAGCGGCCAAAAAGACCCGTGGATTTATCAACAGCTGCTTAAAGATTATCCCGATCGCATTCTGGCTATTTATATTCGTAACGTCACCCCCAAGGATGCTAAACGTCAGCACGATTTAGCCGCGATCGCCGAGCAGGTCAAAGCGGCAGGCTGTGAATTCGTCGTGTTTCCCGAAACCCAGGTGGCGATGGAGCATGCGATCGCCCAGGGCTGGATTAGCGATTAAGACAGCGTAGACCACTCCAATTTTCGCCCCACTAGTCTTCGTATATTACCGGCGGCAAACAGGATATTAACGGCCCAAAAAGCCAACTCGATCGCGGTATAGTAGGGCGATTTGCTAAACCGGGGCCATGCTGGAGAGCATTATTTTAATCTTGCTGGTGGGCTTTTTCGCCGGGCAGGTAGCCGAGCGGCTCAGGGCACCAGCACTGGTAGGCATGGTGCTGGCGGGAATGGCGCTGGGACCCCAAGGGCAAAACTGGCTCAGCCCAGGCACGCTCGCCGCCGCCGATGGTCTCCGCACCATTGCGGTCATGGTGATTTTAATGAAAGCGGGGCTGGGCCTCGATCGCGAAAAATTAGCTCAGCAGGGCAGTGTAGCGCTGCGGCTGGGGTTTTTGCCCGCAACCTGTGAGGCGATCGCTGTGGCCCTGGCGGCAGTGTGGCTGCTCAGGTTTGATCTGGTGACTGGGCTGCTGCTGGGCTGTGTAGTGGGGGCCGAGTCACCCGCAGTGATTGTACCGGCCATGCTGCGGCTCAAGAGTTTGGGCTGGGGCGTAGCCAAGGGCATCCCCGATGCGATTTTGACCGGTAGTGCTCTGTCGGACGTGCTGCTGCTGCTGGTGTTTAGCCTGCTCCTGGCTTTTTTGGGCCAGGGGGCGGCTGGGGGCCTCACCCTGGCAGGCGTAACGCTTAGCCCGCTACAGCTGCTGCCCTTTCAGATTGGGCTCCAAATCGTTTTGGGTGTGGCCCTGGGCTGGCTGCTGGCGCGGCTGCTGGTGCTGCTGCTGGCCCGCCAGAACTGGACTCAAAATGCTGTACAAGACACGTTAGTCGTGGCCAGTTTGGCGCTCTGGCTAGTAGTGCTTGCGGAGACCATTCCGGTATTCTCGGGCTATTTGGCGGTGATGGCCACCGGCTTTTTTCTAATTGAGCTAGATGCTCCCCTGGCCCGTCGCCTGCGGGGCGGGTTTGATGGGCTGTGGGTAGTGGCGCAGATTGTGCTGTTTGTGCTGCTGGGGGCCAGTATTCAGCTCCAGGTTTTGGGCAATACGGTGGTAGTCGGGCTGCTGATTTTGGCCATTGGCACCCTGGTGGGTCGGGGGCTGGGCTGGTACCTCTCGACCGTGGGCAGCAACTGGACCTGGCCTGAGCGGCTGTTTTTACTACCGGGCAACTCGGCTAAAGCAACTGTGCAGGCGGCGATCGGGGCCATCCCCCTGGCCCAGGGCATTGCTGGGGGAGAGGAAATACTGGCGATCGCGGCCCTTTCTATCCTTATCACCGCGCCCCTGGGGGCCTGGGCCATCCCCACATTTGCCCCGCGTCTGCTGAAGCGCGGTGAGGTAGACCCGACCAAAGTGACGGTGGCTCACCGCAGCGTGCTGCTGGCCGCAGTGGATACCTCACCCGTGGCCACCCTAGTGCTGGCGAAGGCGGCAGAACTGGCCCGCCGCAGCGATGGCGAGGTGATTGTGCTGCACGTGGTGCAGGTAGGTGACCCACAGGGCATAGAGACCTTACGAACTTTGACTCGTCAACGTTTGGCCGATATTCGCCACCGCTTGGAGATCAGAACTGGGGTAGTGTCAGAGCTGATTGTGACAACCGCTCAAGACTACGCAGTGACAGAGATTATTTTGGGCAAACGGAGCAGCGGTGCGCTGGAGAAGATGCGGCTGGGATCGGTGTCGCGCACGGTGCTAGAAACCAGCCCGCTGCCAGTGTTAGTGGTTGATAGCTAGACGGTGGGTTCGCTGCTATTAGCTGCTATTGAGGGTGCAGGTTGGGGGGATTGGTAGAGGCAGGGGGGCAGGGGGGCAGGGGGGCAAGGGTTTACCAATTGGAGATGCGGTAATGCCTGAATCTAGGCCGCAGTCTGCCCCTTCATCTCCCCTGCTCCCCCGCTCCCCCGCTCCCCCGCATTAATCCGTAGTCACCCAACTACTGTTAAGGCAAGCCTAGGTAGTAGCTTGATCGTAGAGTTGGCGACCAGCATTCAGCTCAGGCGAAATTTCTTCGCGGCTATCGATGAACGTGAATTGCTCGTTGAAAGTTCCCTCGGGGCGTTCACCAATAATGAAGTGACGCACTGGCATATCGGGCGCGTTTAGCACCACGCGATCGGAGACTCGCACAGAGGCTTCAGGCGCACTGGCATCCACTTCATCTAGCTGAGACACCACCCAGAGTTCGTTATTGACGGCATAAATCCCTTGTATGGTCAAGTCATACCCGTCGGAAGGCACTTCTACCTCTGGGGTAATGGTGCGCTCAATTCGATCCGCACCGGGCAAATCAACATCAACGTAGGGAACATCGACAGTTTCCTGTTCTTGAACCACCACCACCCTAGGGACTGTGACCGTGCGTTCTGTAACTCCAATATTGACATCAGGGCCTTCGATATCATATTCAGGCAGGTTGCCGGGTTCTACTTCAACATCCACATCCGGCAAGCTACCGGTTTCTTCTTGTTCAACACGGCAGGCTCCCAGCGGCATCACCATCAGAAGAATAAAGAGCGGAACAAATTGTTTGGGGCGGGGTGTACGTAATTTCATTGATCTACCTAGAACTACAGTAAATTCGAGTGCTTCAGAAGAGATTTTCACAGCCGCTTAAAAATACGAACGGCTACATACCACAAGGAGACCTCAGAAAAGCTGTGGGGCGAGTACGGGTGAAGTCCCAAGGCTCATTTCGATCATCTGGAGCCAAGTCGTTTGGGCCAGCCAGATCGTTTTCGTTTTGGAATGCTTGAGATGCCCAGAAGCATTTACATTGTCGTCAACCTCCTTTAAATTGACATCTGCCATCCGCCAGGGTTGACGATCTAGACTCTCTCTCAAGGGGTAGACATATTGATACTGCAGGTCAAAAGTGGCCTAATGCTAACTCGGCAGCTGACACAACTTTTTTACCCTGCTCAACGGCCCTGCTCAACGGCAGCAAAACCGACAACGTAAATGGTTCCTGGGTTCAAGCCCCGCTATTCAAGCGCCGTTACTCAAACTGCTCTGTTGAGGCGTTCCAGATCAGCAGCTTGTACCCCTCAGCCCGATGCACCAGCAGCCCCATCGGACGGCCAAGGGTTGGATTGGTCAGCGCTACCAGCGATTGAGGCACAAACAGATCGCTGTAAAGAACCTGATTGTCTGAGTTCAAAATCATGGTTTTAGGAAATGTCCCGTTTACCGACACCCGCCATTGAGTTAACTGGGCCAGGGCGGCCTCATTCCAGGTCAGCACTCGCTCGGGCTGGCCGTTGCCGGTTAGGTCAAGACTGTGCTGAGCCAGGTTGGCCAGCGCCGCCGCAAATTCTGTCGGGAGCGGCTGATTGCCAAAGAGCGCAGCCCCCACGGGGGGCGAAATCGCCTGAGCATCAGGACTTTGGCGCTGGCTGGCATCGAGCCACGTTAGCGCCCCCTGGGAAAACACCAGCGGCGGCAGCACGGAGGCCGTTACCGCTGGGCCAGTGGCTAGCAGGGTTGGCGTGCCGTTGGTGAGCGTCAGGCCCCGAATAGTGAGGGGGGCAGGCAGCCCGGTAGTGGGGGTAACCCAGCGCAGCACCTGCGGCGCAGCGCGGGCTGCGGGCTGGATTGCAGGCCACACGACCGCCGGGGTAACGTCTGAAGACACCGACAGACTGTGCCGCCAAGTTTGATTTTGCCGAGCCGCCCGTAGATCAACGGCATACCACTGGCCCAGGGCAGGATCGAGCGTTTGTCCCGGTGCAGCGTACCCAGCCTGGGGCGCAGGAATAGGCCTAGCCTCACCGACGATCACCTCCAGGGGGGCAATCGCGATCGCCTCGGTTCCGGCAGCCTGAGCAGGCGCGATCGCCGCCTGAGTCGTCGCCGTATCCTTGGCGCTGGCCCCGGCGCTGGCGACAGATTGAGCCTGGGCGCTAGCTAGCACTGTCAGCAACCGGCTGAGCCGCTGGCGGGTGGCGGCGGGTATCGGCTGACGGGTTAGCCAGTCCTGGGTCGCTCCATCCAGGCTGGCGGGCTGGTTTTGCTGGGCCTTCAGGGCTAGGCCGCCCCACACATAGACCGCTGGTTCGGGGTCGGGCCGCGCTGCCGCCGCGCTAATTCGGCTCCATAGGCGGCCTCGATCGGTGGCCAAGCGATTGATCAGAGTCGGCAGCAGGTCGGGGTTGGCCTCCACCTGGGTGAGGGCAACCTCCCACTGGCCGTCAATTAGCAGGGCCAGCACCTGCTGGGTCGGCGTTGACCAGTCTTGGTTGGCCTGCTGATGGGTGATGGCGGCATGGCGCTCAGCCAGCCTGAGCTGGGCCTCTGCATCGGGAGTCCAGCCCTGGGCCAGAGCGGTTTTGAGATCGCTCAGGGAGGTTGCAGCCAGGCTCCAAAGACCGCCTCGGGCCAGGCGCAGCGCCTGCTGGTAAGCTCCGGCCCGAGCGCCAGCATCCGTGGGCACGCGCACCCAAGACACCCCCTGTAGTCGCGGCGTAGCCGCTGCGATCACCTGCCATCCCCGTAGTGCTGGCTCAAGGCCTATGGTTTCGTCAATGATCAAATCGCTGGGGCCATCCCCGTCTAGGTCGGCCCACTGCGGGGGGCGGTTGGAGGGGCTGCTCCAGGGTTTGAGCAGCTCTAGTCGCTGATTTTGAGGGTCGTAGTGAACCAGATGCCCATAGCGCAGGGTTAGCCCCTGCTGCTGCCAGGTCCCTTCCAAAGTGAGCCAAACGCCGTCGGTTGCGACCGGTGGAGCGGGCAGCCTGACCACTTGGCTAAAGGTGAAGCTAGACGGAGCCGCAGTCGGAGCCTGGGAGCTGTTCAGCCAGGGGGCCAGCACTAGGTCTTTTGAGAGGGGAGGAATGGGGAGAGCCGCGATCGCGCTCAGCTCGTCATCGCGGCCTGTGCCCTGGAGCAGCGTGAGGGAGACAATGGCCCCGTCGGCCTCTAGCACCGGCACGAGCAGGGTTCTGCTACCGTCAGCCTCGAATGCACCTAGCGGCAGCCGTTCGCCCAACCGCTGCTGAGCCGCCGCCGCCTGCCGCCGCAGATCCTCCAGGCTGGTCGCGGGGGGGAGAGCTACCTGCTGCGATCGCTGAAACTGCGCCAGCACCTGGGGCAATGCAGTGGGGTCGAGCATGAGCCGTAGCCCCAGCCGAAAGCTCAGCCCCAGCAGCGCTAGCCCACCGCCTAAGCTACCTAGGGCCAGCAGCACCCCCAGAGCGCGCCCCAGCCGCCGAGGGCGTGCGCCCACCCAAACCTGTACCGCACCAGGAGCGTTTGAGTTAGGAGCCTGAGAGCGAAACGAAGAGCGGAGGGGCATAGGTCTGCGCCAGTGTCACCTGCAACTCTATCGTAGGCTACGGAATTGCGATCCCCAGGGTGTTGGGTTTTTGGTCGCGATCGCAAACTTCCAGTCAACCTTAGAGCGCACTAGTAGACAGCGGCATAAGTGTGGTGACTATTGCCAATCGCGAGGGAGCAGGGGAGCTAGGGAGCCAAGCGAGCCGGAATAGTGGACAACAGTGACCCAACTTGCGCCGTTAAGTACCAATCGTTTACCGCTGAGACTAGCCCCTGATACCTTGTAGAGGCCATCGCCGCTCTAAAATATGGGTTTATCCTTTCGCCTCTCCTGCAATGCCTACCGACTATCTCGAACGCATTCTCACCGCCCGAGTTTACGATGTAGCGCAGGAAACGCCCCTGGAGGTAGCCCCTAACCTGTCGGCCCGCCTGCAAAACCGGCTGCTGCTCAAGCGCGAAGATATGCAATCGGTGTTTTCCTTTAAGCTGCGGGGGGCCTACAACAAAATGGCCCACCTGTCGCCGGAGCAGCTGGCCCAGGGGGTGATTGCCTCATCGGCGGGCAACCACGCCCAGGGGGTGGCGCTGGGGGCCAAGCAGCTGGGCACCCGCGCCATCATTGTCATGCCCACCACCACGCCCGTGATGAAGGTGAATGCGGTCAAGGCGCGGGGCGGTGAAGTAGTGCTATTTGGCGAAACCTACGACGACGCCTACGCCCACGCCCGCCAGCTCTCGGAGGAGAAAGGCCTAACCTTTGTGCACCCCTTCGATGACCCCCACGTGATTGCGGGCCAGGGCACCATCGGCATGGAAATTTTGCGCCAGCACCCCCAGCCCATTCACGCCATCTTTGTGGCGATCGGCGGCGGCGGGCTGATCTCGGGCATTGCCGCCTACGTCAAGCGGCTGCGCCCCGAGATCAAGATCATCGGCGTAGAGCCGATCGAGGCCGATGCCATGTCCCAGTCTCTCAAGGCTGGAGAGCGGGTGCGGCTGAGCACCGTGGGCCTATTTGCCGACGGCGTGGCGGTGCGCCAGGTGGGCGAAGAGACCTTTCGCCTCTGCCAGCAGTATGTGGACGACGTCATTCTAGTCAGCACCGACGACATTTGCGCCGCCATTAAAGATGTGTTTGAAGACACGCGATCGATTTTGGAACCCGCCGGGGCACTGGCGATCGCCGGGGCCAAAGCCTATGTCGAGCGCCAGGGTATTGCCGATCAAACACTGGTCGCCGTCGCCTGCGGGGCCAACATGAACTTCGATCGGCTGCGGTTTGTGGCCGAGCGGGCCGAAATTGGCGAACACCGCGAGGCTATTTTTGCCGTCACCATTCCCGAAACGCCGGGCAGCCTGAAGGCGTTTTGCGAATGCATCGGTACCCGCAACCTGACGGAGTTTAACTACCGAATTGCCGACAACCACGAGGCCCACATTTTTGTCGGGCTGGAGGTGCAGGGCCGGGCTGACGCGGCCACTATGGCGCAGGTATTTGAGGACAAAGGCTTAAAAACGCTGGATCTCACCGACGACGAACTTTCTAAAATGCACCTGCGTCACATGGTGGGCGGTAAGTCTCCCCTGGCCCACGACGAGCTGCTCTACCGCTTTGAATTTCCCGAACGCCCCGGCGCGCTAATGAAGTTCGTCAACGCCATGAGCCCCGACTGGAACATCAGCCTGTTCCACTACCGCAACAACGGCTCCGACTATGGCCGCATTGTCACCGGCATTCAGGTGCCGCCAAATGAAATGCCCCAGTGGCAAGCGTTCCTCGACACCCTCGGCTACCAGTATTGGGACGAAAACCAAAACCCGGCCTACAAGCTGTTTTTGGGCTAGCAGCCAAAGGCTAAACACATCCACGGTTTCAGATCGCTTCAGCTCCCCTGCTCCCCTGCTCCCCTGCTCCCCTGCTTCTAGGAATAGTACCTAAATCTATGCCTGAGAGCCCTAGCCCCCGATTTGCGACATGGTGCGCCCGTAGGCTCCGGTGGTGCCCGACTCGCGCATTTTGTAGTTGATGTCGGGCTTGGCCGCCAGCAGTGCGGCCACCTGCTGCCTGAGATCGTCGGTAGAAACGCCCTGGCGCAGGGCGGTTTTGAGGTCAATCTGGCCGGTTTCGTTGAGCAGGCAGGGGCGCAGCCAGCCATCCGCCGACAGGCGCATGCGGTTGCAGCGATCGCAAAAACACTCCGACATCTGGCTAATAAACCCCACTGTGCCCTTTGCGCCTGGAATTTGGAACACATCCGCCGGGCCGTTGCCCAGCACATCGCCGTCGGTCAGGCCCCAGCGCTGCCGAATGCGATCGCGCAGGGTTGCCGAATCTACCCAGCCCTTTTCCGCAAACAGGCTGTCGTTGCCAATCGGCATAAACTCAATGAAGCGCACGTGCCACTGGCGATCGAGGGTGAGCGCCGCCAGATCCAGCACTTCGTGGTCGTTGACGCTGGGAATCACCACCACGTTGAGCTTTAGCGGTGAGAACCCGACCCGGTGCGCCGCCTGAATCCCTTCCCAGACCTGGGGCCAGCGCGATTTTCCCCGTCCGCCGACGATGTGATCAAAAATGACTGGATCTAGCGAATCGAGGCTGATGTTGATGCGCCGCAGCCCGGCATCCCAGAGCGCTTGGGCCAGACCCTGAAGTAAAAAGGCGTTGGTGGTGAGGGCTAAATCCGTTGTTCCCGGTAGGGCGGCAATGTCGCGCACGATATCTACAATCCCTGGCCGCACCAGCGGCTCGCCCCCAGTCAGCCGAAAGTTTGAGAACCCCAGGGGCATAAATACTTCCTGCAACAGCTGCTTTAGCTCTGCGCGAGTCAGCCACGCCTGCTGGGGCAGGTACTGCAAATCGGCCCCCTCGGGCATGCAGTACTGGCACTGAAAGTTGCAGCGATCGACAAGACTAATGCGGAGATAGTCAATGGTTGGCATAGGGAAGCAGTCCCACGGGTGGCGTTCCTCAGATTATGACACCCTTACCAAAGCCTACGGATTACCTGACGTGGGTTAGAGCGAGTACCGGGTATAACGGCTTGCCTAGTAGACGGCGGCATAAGTGTGACGACTATTGCCAATCGCGAGGGAGCAGGGGAGCTAGGGAGCCAAGCGAGCTAGAACGGTAGGTATATTTCAGCCTTCGAGTACTAGGTTGAGGGCGGCAAACTGTCTGGTGCTCCCCCCTGACCGGCTAAGCGATTTTTCATCGCGGCCAGTTCACTGTCGACTGTAGTTGAGCCACCTTCTAGGGCCGCAAACTGGCGTTCTAGAGGGTCGCCACTGAGTTCTTCGAGCGCTTCGGCCTTAGACTCCATCTCCATCACCCGCTGTTCCATTTGCTCGAAGGCGGCGATCGAGCCACCGGTACCCGTTTGCCCCAGCATTTCCTGAATGCGCTGGGAGGCCTCAGCGGAGCGGGCGCGGGCAATATAGAGGTCTTTTTTGGTGCGGGCGTCGGCAATTTTGGCCTCTAGCCGCCGCATGTTTTCTTTCAGGCCAGTGACCACGCCGCGCTGCTGGTCGATCTGGGCGTCCATGGCCTGGGCCGACTCTAGATAGGTCTGGCGACGGGTAAGGGCCTGGCGGGCCAGGTCTTCTTCGCCCTTTTGAATAGCGAGTTCGGCGCGGTTATACCACTCCTGGGCGGTCGATTTGGCCTGGGCGCTCTGGCGTTCGGTGCGCTTTTGGGTGGCGATCGCCTGGGCTACCGCCTGGCGCAGCTGAATCAGGTTGGCCTGCATATCGGCCATCGCCTGCTCCAGCACCTTTTCGGGATCTTCGGCCTGGCTAACGGCACTCGTGAGATTAGCCCGCAATACTCGCCATACCCGATCAAACAGCCCCATCGAGTCTCTCCCGCAACGGTGGTTTGATTTAGCATAACAGGCGGGTTCTCCGGGGTGGGCGGGTGGGTGAGCAGGCGGGTTCTCCGGGGTGGGCGGGTGGGTGAGCAGGCGGATGAGCACAATCTGAATTGCCCATTGCATCCCCTCACCATCTCAGCCCTCACCATCTCAGCTCTCACTATCTCCACCCACTCGCCCATTCGGCCTAGGGCGTAATCACCTGCGCCGGAATCCCCTGCCCCTGGAGCTGATTTACCAGGTTGCGGGCCGACGATTCTTGGGAAAATGCGCCCATTTGAATGCGGGTGCCGCCGGAGAAGTCGCGCACGTAGGCATCGCCCACGGCCCCCCGAGCCGATTCTAAGGAGGTGGCTCCGCTGTAGTCGGTAACGACGTAGTAGCTGGGGGCAGCCTGGGGCGGAGCCTGGGTAATGGGGGCTGGGGGGGCAACGGC
>JBARVV010000036.1:0-5830 GCA_049646445.1 Nodosilinea sp.
AGAAGCGATCGCCCCCTATCTATTCACCTGGAAAGGTGGGGCCATGGCACCGGCAGCAGCGACGGGGTTGCCCGGTATCGTGGCGGGCCAGCTCTGGCCTCGGGTACAAGGTTGGGCGATCGCCATCCCCAACTGCGACGGCGAGATCGTTGGGGCGCAGATTAAAAACCCCCAGGGCGGCTATTTCTGGGCCAGCCATGCTGACCATGCCCCGGTGCAGCTGCCCAACGGTGAGCTACCCCTCGGCGTCTACGGCACCCCCACAGGCGACGGCGTAGTGAACTTGGCTGAGGGCTTTTTTAAGCCTGCGATCGCCGCAGCCCGGCACGGCGGGGCATGGGTTGGGGCGGCGGGCGGCAACTGGGCCAGCGCACCCGAACAACTCAAGGCCATCCTTGAGGCCCTGAACGCTCAGCAGGTGGTGCTAGCTGCTGACGGCGGGGCGGTGGCTAACCCCCACGTGATGGGGGCCTATAGCCGCCTGGCTGCAAGGCTAGAAGCCTGGGGTATTCCCCTGGCGGTGCGATGGTGGGGGCAAAGAAGCAAAGCTGACGGCGACGTAGACGAAATCACGCCAGAGCAGTACCAGGCGGCGGTGCTGTTGCCCTGGGCCGAGTTTCAGGCTCTGGCCACCCCAGCCCCGATAGACCAGCGTCGGGGCCGAGATCAGGCTGAGGCTGAGGCAGCAGGACTGACGTTGGAGGAGTACCGGCTCCAGCAGCGCCTGACCAACCCGCTAGGACGCATTTTGCCCTCGATGCGGGTTAATACCCGAGATCTGTCAGAGGTGGCTTTAGATGCCATCCCTGAAACTGGCGTCATTGCTCTGCGGTCAGCTAAGGGCACAGGCAAAACCAAGGCGATAGCAAAGCTAACAGGCAACCCTGCCACATTACTACTCGGCCACCGCATCGCCCTGACCCGCAATCTATGCCAGCGATTAGGGGTCAACTACCGGGGTGACCTGGATAAAGCGGCGGGTCGGTTTACCGATGGCGAAGGCTTTACGCTGCGGGTGGGGGGCTGTGTTGACGGCACATTGCTAGCCATCAACCCGAGTGATTTTGCCGGGTGCGACCTGATTTTAGACGAGGTGGTCCAGGTTCTTAGGCACCTACTCACCAGCTCCACGTGCAATAAAGAGGGCAAGCGGCCTGTCCTGCTGGCCCGGTTTACTGAGGTGGTACGGGCAGCGCGGCGCGTCATCCTAGCCGATGCCGACCTGAATAAAGACGTGCTCGACTATATCCAGAGCCTCCGAGGTGACGGTGCCCCAGCCTGGCTACTCGTTAACAACGCCACCGTTGAGCCTTGGCCCATCAGCTGGATTGAGAGCCCGGATGCCAGCGCTATTACCGCCCAGCTCCTAGAGGACGTAGCTGCGGGTGAGCGGGTGTTTGTAGCCACCGACTCAAAGGCTGGCGGCAAACGCTTGGACCGCCTGATTGCGGCAATCGAGGGGGCTAATATTCCGGTACTGCTGCTGAACAGTGAGACCAGCAGCGGCGATATCGAGCGGGCGTTTATTCAGAATCCAGACGACAACCTGGACTGGCCCGTGGTAATTGCCACGCCCTCGCTAGGGACTGGGGTTAGCATTGAGAGTGAGTATTTCACCCGCGTCTACGGGGTGTTCTGGGGGGCCAGCAGCACCGATGCCGACATGAGCCAGGCTCTGGCCCGATGCCGGTACCCGGTGCCTAGGGTAGTCTGGTGTGCCCAGCGGGGGCGCAACTATTCCCCGGTGGGGCGAGACACCAATCCGCTACGGCTGAAAACACTCCTCCAGGATCGGGCCAACGCTACAGCCCAGCTAACGGCGGCTAGCCTCGGGGCACTCGGAGCAGAGATCACCGGCTACGACTGGCTCAACCCCCACTTGGACCTATGGGCAAAAATCGAGGCTGACCGGAACCGGAGCATGGCCAACCTCCGGGCAGCGCTTAAAGTAAGGCTCAGTTATGAGGGACACCAGCTAACGGTGGTGCAACTCGACGCCAACCAGGCCACTCATGTTGCCCTGCGAGAAGCCCGGATCGCCCTGCGAGAGTCTGAGGCAGCCGCAATCGAGCGTGCGGAGAATATCACCCCCCTAGAGGCCCGTGTTCTAGAAACAGCCGAGGGCATTGATGAAGCCGGGCGACTGGCCCTTCAGAAGTTCTATCTAGCTGAGTTTTACGCTATCCACCCAGAGGATGTCACCCGCGACCTGGTGCAGCTAGACAACGCCGGACGCTACCGGGGCCAGCTCTCGGAGCTAGAGTCGCTGTTGCATCCAGAGGTGGCCACCGGGCGGGATGTGCGGAGCATCGAGCGTCAGGCCTTTTGGGGGCACGGCATTACCCCCTGGGATGCAGGCACAGCTGAACTACGGCGGCAGTTGAGGCAGCAGATCGGCCTCGATCAGTGGATCCGCCGCGCAGAGGAATGGGCGAGTGGCGATGGCGAACTAGCCCAGCTCGACCGGCTGGTTCGTGAGCTGGCCCCCCAGGTGCGGGCAGCGCTAAACGTTAGCGTCAACGAAGCGATGGCCCCTCAGCAGGTGCTAGGGCAGCTCCTAGAGCAGATCGGCATCAGTACCACCTCCCGACAGATTCGAGACGGGGAGAAACGGAGGCGGGCCTACGCCATTGATCAGGAGGCGCTAGCGGGGGCGATCGCCATCCTTGACAGGCGAGCTGAGCGGCGTAAAGCCCTGGATAAACAGCCCTCTATACCTGTCACACCCTCCCCATCTATGGAGACATTAGCGGGGGGGTGTGACACCCTTGAACCACCTGATACTGGCATCTCCTGTGCGGGCGAGCTAGTACGCTACGGCAACTCCATCGGCCTGTGGGCTGTGCTGGCGACCGAGGGCGACACGGCAACGATTCAACTACAAAATCCCTTGGCCAAAACCGTGCTCCAGGTGCCTATAACGGCCATTACATCCATTCCCCAGTCTGCCTAACCCCTGGTCGGTCAGACCTGTTTGCCGACTCGTCCTGGAGCTTTGGGCTATTTAGACAACAGGTGGTGTTCTTAAATTGAAAACAGGCTGGTAGAACTCAAATGCTGCATTCTCAGCACGGCTTAGTAGCCATACAGGTAACTCAACCCAGCGAATATAGAGCTTTGTGCCATACACCATGAGTAATTCTGCTAGTTTATGATGGCCGCCATTCCAACGCTGGTAGATGTTCTGTGACTGCCCAACATACAAGACCACTCCATCCTGGTCTACGACCAAGTACAAACCACTGATCTGAGGGAGAGACTGTAGTTGATCGATAGGAACTATGACTACAGCTCCTCAATGTGAACATCCGCCACTTGGGCTTCTAGCTGGATTCGCTGCCAGTCAATCTCTAATTCATCTTGAGATAGTCCAGCCAGAGCACCAATTTTAAATAAAGAGGCTTTAAGCATTTTCTCTGACTGTTCTAGCTCATCCAGGCTGATATCAGGGGTCTTCTTCAGAGCATGGACTTGCTCCAAAATCGATAACCAGTGAGTTTTGTACCGAAGGTCGAGCCCCTCTGTTAGCTTAGGATGGGCCTTCCTCAGTTCTTGAGTCGTTTCTGTGCCAGTCAGCTTGTAGACTTCCTGCTTGACCTCAGCCATTTTCATAATGGCCTCCTAAACCTTGGTGTAACGGATTGCGGCTTTAACTAGATTAAGCAATTCCGACTCTTCCAGGTTGAGAAGATTTGTACCTAACGTGATAGCCTTCCTGGTCGAGCGTGTCCCATAAATCGCGTTGACCTTGGCACGAATATCCTCCGAAACGTTTTCCTGCTTCAGAAGCGCTTTCACTAACTCCCGCTGTACCCGGTAGGTATCGTTCCATGTTTGCAAAGAACGTTGGCTGCTCTCCAAATGGCCAATTTCCTTGATCTTCTCAGACCAGGAATCAAGGAGTTGGGATAGAGCGGATGCCGTGCTAACGCCAGCTTTCTGAAACAGGGACTTGAGGATGTGGCCCTTCTTCTGGCTGTCCTGAATGACCTTAACGTGTTCGTTGCGGTACTCCTCCAGGATTTTCTCTGCCGCGCCTACTGCTACTTGCTTCTCCTGCCGGCCGGTAATATTGCCCTCTTGCTCTGCCCGAATGTCGTCTAACACCTGGTCATAGTTCGTCATCCGGTGGCGGTAGTGGTTGAATAACTGCCGCCCATTAGCTAGGTCATAGGGAATTTGAGAGCCATCCCCATCCTGCACGTTGTAAAGATGTTCAGGATTGGTCAGTTTTACACGCTTTCGGAGGCCAGCCTTATACTCGGAATTCTCGCCACTCAAGGTTTAGTCCTCAACTCGGGGCACCATCGGGTTCTGGTTCAACTTTACAAAAGAACTGAGCAGTCTCTGCGTTCTTCGACGAATCTTGATGTGCTTACAGTTGAAAATTTAAATATTCCATTGCTGACGAAGCTTGCTTGGCTTAAGGGAGGTTAGCGACACAGGCTAAGTTTGCCCAGATATTTCTCGATGGCATGGAGGCGATCGCCCCCTATGGCGGCCTTTGACTATTCACTCAATTGCTTACTCAAGTTTTTACTCAATAAATCACTCAAGCTTTTACTCAATAAGTTACTCAACTGATTCATCAAGTGCCCACTCAAGCAAGCGCCGCACCAGCTCAGTCTTGGGTTTTCGCAGCTTGCGGGCTTTTGTAGCTAGCAAGTCATTGAGGCTGATTGGGATGTCCACATTCAGTCGAACCGTAGGCTCCTTGGCCGCTGGTTCCAGGTCAGTCCAGGGCGAACCTGAGGGCTGAGGCTGAGGGGTTTGCGTTTTAGATGTAGGTGGAGAAGTCTCTACCGTAGTAGTCTCTTCATCGGTCGGTTGCTGCTTAGCAGCGCTAAAAATGTCATCCCATTTTTCAGCCATTACCTAACTCCTTCCAAACTTCTTCCCAATCGCGCCAGGCCACACCACCACCCGACGCTTGCTTCACCACCACCCCAGCATCAGCTGCCTTGATGTAGGCCTTGTAGCGACGGATAGGGCGATTAAAGACAGGTAGTCCATGGCGCTTCAACGCTGCGATCGCGTCAGCTCCATCGGTCTGGGGGGCCGGTGGCGACAGCGTAACCAGACAGCGATAGTTAGTCCCCTCCGGCAGCTCCGTGGCAATCTGCACCAGGGCCGACAGGCTCAGGGGGTCGGGGGTGGTCGGCAGGATGAGAATATCGGCCCCCTGCGCGATCGCCTTGATGTCATCGGCAGCGGGCCGGGCCGGGGTATCAATGACGGTGTGCTGATACTGGCCACTCATCAGCCGCTTAGGAGCTTCTGAGTCGCTACAAACATCAAAGGGCAACAACCCCTTACGCGCCCATAGGGTGGCGCTGCGGTTGGGGTCTGAGTCAATCAATAGTGTCTTAGCATCGTTGCTGAGCAGGGTGGCTAGACAGATAGCACTGGTCGTCTTGCCCACACCGCCCTTGTACTGGGTGAGGCTAATAATCATGGCTTTCTACCCGTGAGTACCGCAAGGATAAGATATCCACTCACCTACTGCAACACTTACTCAATTACTCAAGTAATTACTCACTCAAGTAATTACTCACTTACTCAAATATCTTTTTTTAGAATAGGCTTCTCATTCTGGTTCTGGGGGAGAGCTGATGGCTCGCCAGTATGATTCAGCTTCTGTCTCACTATTCCAGACCTGAGACAGTGCGACGCAAAATCAAGCCTTCCCGGTCGTCTCACCTGAGGTGATTTCCGGGAAAGAATATACCGTCTAGGCCGGACGAATAAGAATGTCCCATTTGGGCAGCAGAGGGTTGCGTTCCAATCGGTTCTCAATGGCCTTCATCGCCTGTTTGGATAGAGAAATGCC
>JBARVV010000037.1:0-69950 GCA_049646445.1 Nodosilinea sp.
GCATTTCTCTATCCAAACAGGCGATGAAGGCCATTGAGAACCGATTGGAACGCAACCCTCTGCTGCCCAAATGGGACATTCTTATTCGTCCGGCCTAGACGGTATATTCTTTCCCGGAAATCACCTAAGCTACCGTGTCGTCGTCGTCTAAATCTGTCGACTCTTCCTCACCCTCTTCGACCATGTTGGGGCTAATTAGAGTGATATCAAACTCGTCAGGGGGTAAGGTTGACTGACTATCGCGCTTGAGCTGATAGTAAATGGCGCGGGCCTGGGGACCAAAGACAATTTCGTCTTCGTTTTTGAGATCGTGGGCCTGAAGCTTGCGCCCGTTGATCAGCATGCCGTTGGCGCTGGGTTTGCCCTTCAGGTTGCCGTCTACGATACGGTAGTAAAAGGTATCGTCGTCTTTGGGCAGCTGCACCAGGGTGGCATGGTGTCGCGACACAAACTGAGACGACAGCCGGATATCACACTTTGGGTCGCGCCCAATGGAGTAAACTGATCCGTCTAAGACAATTTCTCGACGGCCTTTGCTGTCTTCAACAATGAGAATATTACTGAGTTTGGTATGGAGTGGCATGCTCTGACAGTCGCAAAAACGGAGCCCAGAATCAAATTAGGAGGAAACACAAACCTGATTAGCAGCATGGTAGGTAGTACATCTTCCTCGGCCCGCCGCCATCATGGCCCGATTAGGGTAGTCTCGATATTACAGTGTTCGAGATTACGGCGTTCGAGTCAACTCATCAGCTTACGTGGGTCAGCTTACCGTTATCGAGAAAACGGCCCTGAAAGCAAATCGATAGTTGACCTCTAGTTTACCCCTTGCTGCCATTGCCTGAATGGTAGCAGAATCCTTCATGGGTGGCTGATGGGTTTTCAGCCTTTATCTCTAATCAGTTGAATCAATCCGTCGAGTCTACTTCTAGGTCTTCCCAAGGGTTAGAGTTTACATCGCGCAGGCGCTTGAGCATCCAGTCAAAGCGAATGCCGCCTATGGAGAGCATGTCGTTCATTTCGTCTAGTCCAGCATCGTTGAGGCTGGCGACCGGTCGCCAGTGTTCCCCTTGTAGATGCTTGACGGTGCTGCGCAGGCGGCTAGAGAGCAAAATGGCCAGGGCGCGGTAAAACCGAGAGGCAAACCAGATATCCTGCTGAAGTTTTTGACGTAGCTGAGTGCAGGAAATAGCCAGTACAATGCTGGGGTCTACGGCCGATACCGTTGCCGAGGGTGGTTGACTATCGACAAACGACATCTCACCCACCACCTCGCCCGTAGCCAGGCGAGCAATAGGCTGGGCGCTTAGGGCCGCCACTGAGACCTCTAGGCCACCGTCTAAAATAAGATAAATGTGTTCGCAGGGTTCACCCTCGCGAATTAGCACTTGCCCAGGCTGAAGCTCTTGCCGCTGCCCAGCTTCAATTAGCCAGTCAACGTCGTCATCTTCTAAAACCCCGAGAATGAATACCACACGCTTCATGGCTGCGGCCTTACTCCACAATAGCCCGCCTGCCATCGACAAGGCCGGGGGGGGAAACTTGGCACTGCGCCACAATGACAGAGGAGCCAACCTGGAATGGTGGAACGCTGCCGCATAGCTAACTTGTATAGGTCATGCCAGTTTTCTAACATACCCTACGATGGAATGCATAGAACATTACCGCTGCAAAAGGGTTCTGCAACAGTTCTAAACACGGTTTGAACCATCGAAATCTAGATTTTGGAATGGTTGTGTAGCGTCCGTTTTCTTCATTTTTTTACCTTTACCATTTTATGACTACCGCAGACCCGATAGCGAACATCGCTGCTCCAGCCTCCAGGCCTGACATCATGGTACGCGCCTGTTTTTTGGGCCAGAGCATTAACCACGGGGCGGTAGTACCGTTTGGCCTCATGGTGCTCTCCTCGGTCGATCAGCAGCGGCGGCGGCTGGCGGCCGATGTGATGGCCAAAAATACTGATTGTGATGGAAATGCTGTTGTCGCTGTATGACCGGTTTATTCGCCCCCCACTGAGGTAATGATGGGACAATCTATTGTTGTGAATCAGGCTGAGTTTGATCAGGCGGTGCTGCAGCTGTCCTTTGCTCAGCCGGTGCTGGTCGATTTTTTTGCCACCTGGTGCGGCCCCTGCCAATTGCTCAAGCCCCTGCTGGAAAAGTTGGCAGGGGAGTACGACTTCACCCTGGCTAAGGTGGATATCGACGCTAACCCTGAGCTGGCCAAAGCCTATGGGGTGGAAGGGGTGCCCGATGTGCGCATCGTTAGCCAGGGGCAGGTGCAGGAGGGGTTTGTAGGGGTGCTGCCCGAGCCCCAGCTGCGCGAGCTGCTGACCAAGCTGGGCCTGCGATCGAGCCTGGAGCAAGACCTGGCGGCTTTTGATGCGGCCCTGGCCGGTGGCGACCCGGCCCAAATTCTGCCAAGCTTGACAGCCCTGCTGACCCGCTACCCCAACAACAGCCAGATCTTGCTCAAGGCGGCTCAGCTCTACGTCATGCAGGGGGATGATGCCCTGGCCAGCCAGTATTTGGATTTGATCGACCCCAGCGATCGCGACGCTACTGATATGGCCGATGGGCTGCGAGGACTGCTAACCCTGCGCCAGTCGCTAGCTGATTTGGGCGATTCTGAATTAGATACGGCGTTTGGTACTGCTAGTCAGGCTGCGCTGAAGGGAGACTTTGCTACTGCTCTAGAAGGATTTTTGGCGGTAGTGGAGCGCGATCGCGCCTACCGCAATGACAGCGCCCGCAAGGCCATGCTGACGGTCTTTAAGCTGCTGGGCAGCGGCGACCCGCTCACTATCACCTATCGCAAACGGCTGATGCAGGCCCTGTATTGAACAACTCTTTACTTAGGAAAATTTCAAAGATGTTGAGTTGGGCGATTTTGGTCAAGGCTACAACAGTTATTCTCGGAGTAGTTCCCTAAGCTGATTCTCTAGCCCTTTGCCAACCCTGCCTGAATGGTAAACCTATGGCATTTTTGACCCGCTGGCTTCAGTTTTTGCGGTTCCTCGAAGGATTCCTAGAGGTTTTAGATGTTGTCACTACCCCCCTGGGCATGGTGGCTACCGTAGGCGTGATGCTCTACAGTTTGCTGGTGTTTTTGGGCACCGATGCCTCAACTGCAGCTACGCTGGCCGGGTCTGTGACTCTGGGCCTCAGCTGTCTCATCACCCGTCCTGATTTTTAGCCCCTCGCCATCCCTTCTCCGCCCTCATCCCCTGCCTATGCTCCCCGCCGCCGAGGCCGCCGCCAAGATTCTCGATTTAGTCTCATCGCCAGTGGACGCTGAGCAGGTTGCGCTAGACGCGGCTCTGGGGCGCATTCTGGCTCGGGCTATTCCCAGTCCGCTCGATTTTCCCCACTGGGACAATTCAGCGATGGATGGCTATGCGGTGCGCTACGCCGATGTGCAGGAGGCCAGTGCCGAGAGCCCGGTGGCCCTGACGCTGACGGAAACCATTCCGGCGGGGCGATCGCCCACACAACCCGTTGGCCCTGGCCAAGCGGCGCGCATTCTCACCGGGTCCATGCTGCCGACCGGAGCCGATACCATTGTGATTCAAGAAGTGACCCAGCGCGAGGGCGCTGGCGAAGCCTGGCCAGCTGCCAATCGCGTTCTGGTGCTAGAAGCGCCCAAACTCCAGCAGTTTGTGCGCCACCGGGGCAGCTTTTGCCGAGTAGGCGACCCTCTCATGGGGGCAGGACTTGAAATTGGCGGGCCAGAGCTAGCGGTGCTGGCCTCGGCCCAGTGCGTGCAGGTGCCGGTGTTTCCTCAGCCCCGAGTGGCGATTCTCTCTACGGGCGATGAGCTGGTGATGCCTGAAACGCCGCTACAGCCGGGGCAAATTGTCGACTCTAACCAGTACGCTCTGGCGGCGCTAGTGCGGCAAGCTGGCGCGATTCCCGTGCCGCTGGGGATTGTGCCCGACCAGCCCCAGGCGCTGCGGGCGGCAATTCGAACTGCCCTGGCCCAGGCCGATGTGATTGTCTCATCGGGGGGTGTGTCGGTGGGCGACTATGACTATGTGGACGAAATCCTGGCGGAGCTAGGGGCAACGCTGCACATTCGCTCGGTAGCGGTAAAGCCCGGTAAGCCTCTGACAGTGGCGACTTTTCCGGCTGAGTATGGGCCTGCGCCGCTATACTTCGGCCTGCCAGGGAACCCGGTGTCGGCCCTGGTGACGTTTTGGCGGTTTGTGGTGCCTGCCCTACGCAAGCGATCGGGGCTGGCGACGGGCTGGGGGCCAGAGTTGGTGCCCGCCACTACCCGCCATCTACTAAAAGCGGGGGGGCAGCGCGAGACTTACCTGTGGGGCAGGCTGACCCCAACTCCAGCAGGCTACGAGTTTGAACTGGCCAGCGGTGGCCACAGCTCAGGCAATTTGATCAACCTGGCGGGCACCAACGCCCTGGCAGTTGTCCCCGTCGGCACAACGCAAATTGATGCCGGGGCGACAGTGCAGGTCATGCCCGTTAGCTAAGAGCCTCTATTCGATCCCTTTCGCCAGTGCACAGACGTACTCCATGGCCGCTGAATTCAGCGGATCAGGGTCTACGGGCATCCAGCCTTGGCTACCGACGGGGCCACTGAACTCGACATCGCGAAAGCGGCGGCGATCGCAGTCGTACTCGGTTAAATAATTAGTGCGCTGGGGTTGACCGAAGCGACTGTCGACGTAGTAGCTGCCCACCCGCACGTGGCCCAGACCCAAAGATTCTACCGAGTCAAGATCGACAAACTGCTGCTGCTGGCCCTGGCTGGCTTCGGCAACCGGGTACCAAGTGGTGGCCAGGGCGCTGGTGGGGTAGATAGGCAAAATCAGCACTAGCCCCAGTAGGAGAGTTACCAGGTGGTTGAGGTGCATAAGGATCAGGTTCCCACCTCAATGACTTGACCCAACCGTTTCAGTACTTGCAAAACTCCGTAGAGTTCGTGGATCGAGGTTAGCGCTGAAAAAACTCTCGATACACTGTAAGCCCCATTCACGCCTTTTTGCAGCTTTACAAAGACAGAGTCGTCGCCATTGGTCATTAGTGCATAAGCTGGCTGCTTCGGCTGGGGAGCTGCGCCTAAGTAGGCCAGGGTTTGGGGTAACGCTGACCATACCGAGAGCGCTGTCTTTTTAGACTCTAGCACCACCACCCAAAGCTGATCTTTCAGCACCAATACATCAAGTCGCCCCTGCAAAATCTCCTCAGAATCTTGCAGGATAAGTTGAATAGAGTCTTCTGCCTTAACCCTAAACGGTGGGTCATAAAACCCAGCCAGGGTGAGTAGCGGTGAAGCAAACAGGAGCAGTACGGTGCTTTCTAGCAGGTGCCCTTGCGATCGCTGATACAAATAGCGACGGCGCAAATCCATCAAGCCTATCTTTTCGTTCTCGTTGAGGCTGGGTAAATCAGTATTCCATTCCAAAAAAAACGACTCATCTTCCGTTCGTGTCAGGTTGAAGCGTTGCTCTGCCTCTGCCAGCGTTGTAATCGCCTTTGTAATAGCAACTGACATCGTTTCTACCGGCTACGATTCACCCATTCTAAGAGACGGGTCTAGCATTCTCTAGAGAAATTACAGCGTGGGGAAAAACAGCGCCCGGTAAGCCCCAATGATCGCTTCGCCCCAGAACACCGTGATCACCGCGCCGATCGCGAGAAATGGGCCAAAGGGCATCGGCTGGCGGCGGCTAATTAGTTTCAGGGCGATCGCGCCGCCCCCCCCTACCGCCCCCACCAGGCAGGCCAAAAAACCGCTCAGCAGCACCCCCTGCCAGCCCAGCCAGGCCCCTAGCATGGCCGCTAGCTTGGCATCGCCGCCGCCCATAGCCGTTTGCCCCAGGGCCGCCGAGGCGAACAGGGTAATTAAATCAAACAGCCAGATGCCCAGCACCGCACCGATAATGCCGCCCAAGAGTCCCTGAATTGGACTGGGCCAGGGGTCTCCCTGCAAGAGCGGCAGGGCAAATTTGACCGCCAGACCCAGCAGCAGCCCCGACCCGGTAAGAGTATTGGGCAGCGTCAGGGTGTCGATGTCGATAAAGGTTAGAGCCACCAGCCAGCTCAGCAGAATCCAGTAGCCCACCGTGGCCCAGCTCAGCCCCAATAGCCAAAAGGTCGCCAAAAACAGCGCCCCCGTAAAAGCTTCAATCAGCGGGTAGCGGGGCGAAATGGGGGCGCGGCAGTAGCGGCAGCGGCCCTTGAGCCACAGCCAGCCCAGCACCGGCACATTGTCGTGGGGTTTGAGCTGGGTACTGCACCGGGGGCAGCGCGAGGGGGGGTGCAGCAGCGATAGCCCTGCTGGCACCCGGTAGATCACCACGTTGAGAAAGCTGCCAACGGCGGCACCGAATAAAAACACAAGGGCAGAGGTGATAACGGCATCCATAGGGGCAGGGCAGAACGCAGGGGCAAGCAGAAAACAGTAATAGCCGGGCTGGCTTCAGGATGCCCAGAACCGGGGGCGTGAACGATCGCGCCGGACAATCGCACCGGGCAATCCCCTCTAAGATCCTAGGGCAGCCATTCTCTCCTAATCTTATGTCTCCCGACCCCATGTCTTTTTCCGCCGATACCCAGGCCATTCACAGCGGTCGGGGCATTGACCCCGCCACCGGAGCGCTAACTGCCCCCATTCACCTCTCGACCACCTTTGAGCGCGACGCCGACGGCAGCTACCCCAAGGGCTATATCTATGGCCGCAGCGGCAACCCCAACCGCGCTGCCCTCGAAACCGCCCTCACCGCCCTAGAGCAAGGGGCCGAAACTGCCACCTTTGCCTCTGGCTCTGCCGCCACCTTTAGCCTGCTGCAGGCGCTTGGCCCCAACGACCACGTAATTGCGCCCCAGAGCGTTTACTTTGGCGTGCAGCAGATGCTGAGCAACATTTTTGCTCCCTGGGGGCTGAGCTACACCCTAGTAGATACGACCGATCTGGCGGCGGTGGAAGAGGCGCTGCGGCCCAACACCCGCCTGGTGCTGATCGAAACGCCGTCGAACCCGCAGCTGGCGGTGACCGATATTTGCGCGATCGCCAACTTAGCCCACCAGGCCGACGCCTACCTGGCTTGCGACAACACGATCGCCTCCCCGGTGCTGCAAACGCCGCTAACCCTGGGGGCCGACTTTGTCATTCACGCTACGACCAAGTATCTGGCGGGCCACGGCGACGTGATCGGCGGTGCGGTCGTCACCCGCGAGATCAATCCGCTGTTCGAGCAGCTGCGGCTGATTCAAACCATCGGCGGCGTAGTGCCCTCGCCCTTCGACTGCTGGCTGACTCTGCGGGGGTTGCAAACCCTGCCCCTGCGGGTGCGTGCCCAAGCCCATACCGCCCAGACCATCGCCACCTGGCTAGCCCAGCACCCCGCCATTGAACAGGTGCTCTACCCTGGGCTGCCGGGTCACCCTGGCCACCTTATTGCCCAGCAGCAAATGAGTGGCTACGGGGGGTTACTGTCGTTTTTGGTCAAGGGCGACCAAGAGACCGCCATGGGCGTGGCCGCCAGAACGCACTTAATTGCCCGCGCCACCAGCTTTGGCAGCCCCCACAGCACCGTAGAACACCGTGCCTCGATCGAAAAGGGGACGACAACCGCCCCCAACCTGCTGCGCCTCTCGATTGGCCTGGAGCAGGTGGACAATCTGATCGCCGACCTCGACCAGGCCCTCAAGGGTTAAGCTTATCTACCCGTAAACAGCCCTATGCTGCCGCCCGCCGCAGGCCAGAATACAAAACTGGACGATGGTTCTGAGCGCCTGCGGTAGCTGAGGCTACAGTCGGTAGCATCACGCGTTTGGAGTCAGGGCTATGGTCAATCGAGTTCGGCGGCAGTTTCGTCGCTTTTTTAGGCAGGCTCGCACCGTCAACAATGAGCCCGTCAACCGGGCCAGTTTGGCGGTGATCATCTTGATTGACCTGTTTGTGCTCTTCAATGTGTTTAGCGGCCTCAGCGACATTAGCTACTGGCCCATTAGCCCCAACCAGGCCTACCCCTGCTACAGCCCCTGGGCGGGCTACCGCGCCCAAACCGAGGAGAACCGCGACTACGATGTTCTGCGCGACAGCATTCAGTCTAAGACGCCGCCGGAGTTTAGCTGGGCTGCCAGCTACCGCAACATGGCCGAGGGGCATCTGGGCGAGGTGTCTCCTATTTGTCTCGACTATGCTGCCACTGCCGACGGCCTCGACACCGCCGAAAGTCGCCAGATTTTGGCCAGTCTCAACCAGGTGCAAGCCTCTATCGCCACCCTGGAGCAGGAAAACCAGACCATTCGCAGTCAGTACGACTCGACGTTGCTAGAGCAAATTGCCGGGCAGCCCCCGGAGCAGTCGATCAACCAGGTGGAAGCGGCCCAGGCCCGCGCCACCCTCGATCGCAACAATGCCAGCATTGAACAGTTGAAGCAGCAGCAGGGCGACCTCCAAACCCAGCTCGTCCAAGCCCAGGCCAGCCAGCAGTTTCTCGCCCTGCTCAACAACGACGCGCAGTTTCAACCGCTCGATCGCCAGTTTGAGCGGGCTGCCTTTTGGTACCCCACGGTGCAGCTGCTGTTTCAGAGCCTGTTTTTGTTGCCCCTGGTGGGGTTGGCCTGGGCGGTTTACCGCTGGGCCGAGCGGCGTGACTACGGGCTGGTAGCGTTGCAGAGCTGGCACCTGCTGGTGATTTTCTGCATTCCTTTGGTGATCAAGCTGTTTGAGGTATTGCAGTTTGGGGCGCTGTTTAGCTGGCTGGCGCAGGTGATGGTGGCACTGCTGGGGGGGCTGCTGTTTTTAATCAACTACCTCTACATCTTGCTGGTGCCGCTGGTGGGCTACGGCATTATTAAGTTCTTTCAAAAAGTGGTGCTCAACCCCCGGCTACAGGTGGCGGGGCGGGTGCAAAACCAAAAGTGCATTCGCTGTGCCAAAAAGCTGCGCCGGGGCGATGCCCACTGCCCCCACTGCGGCTACCACCAGGATGTGGAGTGCCACCACTGCCACCAGCCTACCTACAAATATTTGCCCTACTGCCGCCACTGCGGCACGACTCAGGAGATAGAGGCTTGAGGACGGTTCCTGCGTTCTGCGAATGGCCCCCGATGGCGATCCGCGCCCTGTACTGAGGAGACGCAGAGCGTTTGGGGAGGTGGTGTCAATGCTGGAGCGTTGGCACGATGGAATCGGATTGAATTTGGGGCATGGTGAGGCAGGGAAAGATATGGGTGGAGAGAAATTAAGCGGTTTGGGTTTCAGCCGATTCGGTTTCTGGGGTGAGGGTTAGCCCACGATAGATTTGTTCGATCGAGAAGCTAAGGTTAATGCTTTTGAGTTCGATTGTGTCGCCTGGTTTGTAGTTGATAATCAACCAGTCGCCTGATTCATTTTTATGATACAAGTCGATTTCGATGCTGGTGGAACTAACTAATAGGTAATCTTGTAAGGCGGGATTTTTGCGATACATTCTGAATTTGCCGCCTCTGTCGTAGGCTTCAGTGCTGGCGGAGAGAACTTCGACGATTAAGCAGGGATAGGTGATGTATTGGGTGGTGGCTTTGTCGCGATCGTCGCAGGTGACGCTGGCATCGGGATAGGTGTAGTTTTTGGTTTCGAAGATATTTACTTTGATGTCAGAGTTTCCCGTGATGCAACTACTCCCGTCTAGATGAGCGTCGAACAGGGCTGTAAAACGAATGGCAATGCGACCATGATTAACACTGCCGCCGCTCATGGCGTAGACTTCACCGTCGATATACTCGTGCTTTTCAAGTTGGGTTGCTTCCCAAGCAAAATACTCGTCGGGGGTGAAGCGGGGGGCATTGTTTCGAGTTTCGAACATGGTGGGGAAACTCCTAAATTGATCGAAACAGGACAAACAGGCTGAGCGGGTTTCCTGGTTGACTGACAAAGGTTGGTTGCAGGAGGCTGAGTGCCTTGCTGTGCCGCAGTTTCAGAGATTGAAGAGATGAAGGGGGAGCCAGCGTTCTAAGCTTAGATACCACTCAAAACCGTGAACGCTGTAAAAAAACTCCCCCCTCTACAATGCCTTGAACGCCTGGCTGGGTCAATCAGTGCCCTGGGCGCATCGCCCCCACTGACAACCTTCGACTAAAAAAAGAGGGATTGCTTCTACAGGAGCAATCCCTCTTTTTGGCAGGAGGCGATCGCGGTTTTCGATCTCTCACGGGCTGAGGTTAGTGGTTCGCTGGGGCAAGCCCTTTTGCCTAAGCAGCCATGTCGTCTGTTTTGGGGCGGCGGCGGCGCAGGGCTTTGAAGCGTTCGCCCAGCTGGTCGGCCACGCTTTTGAGGCCGGGGGAGTGGCGGGCGGCGGTTTTTACATAGTCGTAGACGAGCAGGCTACCGCTCATCGACTCGCTGCCGACGGCGAGCAGGGTGTCGTCTACTTTTTCGGTGAGCTGCTCTAGCAGGCTCAGCACTTCGGTCAGGTCTACGGTGAGCTGGTAGTCGCGGGTAAACTCGGCGATATCGAAGCTGCTGGGCACAATTTCGGGATTGTTTTGGGTGGCGGTGACGCTGTTACGCACAAAGGCGAGGCTTTTGTCGCCCATTTTGATCCGCTTGCGGCGTTCGTCTGAGGTGAGGCTGATTAAGAAGGGTAGACGGGTTTGAATGGTGGCGATCGCAGCTTTGATCTCAGATAGGTCTTGGGCTGCAACGGTGGCGCTAATGTTTTCGTAGGGCATGACCCTGATGCTCCATAAATAATAGGACGAGGCTGAACTGACGGGGTCAGAGCGGTTGATGGCTCTGCCATATCATTGGGTTCAACATTCCCGATGGAGAGGGGTAGAAACTGTGACAGGGTGCAGGTGCTGAAAGGTTCAGCCATTTGGCGGAGGGGGCAACTGATTGGATTCGATTTAGCTTGCCAGCAGTAAATCGTTCAGCTTGTTCTTTAGGCTTGGGGATGCCATGAGTGGATTATAAATTTCACCCTCGTAAGGTAGCCAAACGTAGCCAGGGCTGAAGGGCCGATACGCTGAAGGCAACCTTAGCTGTTGCCCAACTTGTGTAGCTACAACTAAACCTGGAATGGACAACCCAGACGAATCTTCCAGTAGCTCGCTGTAAGTCCTGAATTCGTCGACTTCTACTCCAACGAGGGCATAGCGGAAGGTGGGAGCAGATCGCAGATGTTGGTAGAAGAGGATGCCCAACTCTGTCATGAGATAAGCGCTTTCGGGAGACTCGATGCCAATCTCGCTAATGTTGTTAGGGCAGACTCGACACCACCAGTTTTCGTCAACATCTTGAAAAATGTCTGCTCGACATTGGCATTGGCGACCGTTTGAGAGCGTCCAGGTGATACCCTCAAAGTGTTGGGCAAACAGCGCTGCCTTGCTTTCGTCTGAACCGCATTCTGCCGACAGACTAAATATCCATGCCATTGCAATAGGCTCCAGGTATCGAAAGTGATACAGACATTCTTTTGGCATTTTTGATTGCGACGGCTACAGTGTTCTCTTCATCGTTGTGTTCAGCGGCTGGGCGCAGGTAGCCTCGTTCATCAATGCACCCTGAGGGCATTTGCTCGACATCGATATCGACTTTGGGCCTGACTCCTAGCCGTCGGGAGCTGCGTCCGATCTTGGATCTGCCGTTTTGATCAGCCATGCAGCGATAGTAGAGTTTCGCCATTCATCAATATCGATTCAAGAATACAGAAGTATAGTGCCATTAGGGGAGCAGCAGCATAACCATGTCCATCGTCTGCCAAGTTAGCTTTTGCATCATAGCGACAAACTCTCGGCGGTCGGTGTACACAGAAGTTGCTAGCTTGCGCCTGTTAGCTATAAGCCATGATTGCTTGGTGCTGGCTAAAGTCTGTGGGTGTTGGATTCCGTGCCTCAACCTAATCCACACGATCATCTGGTCACTTACTGATTCCACTTCATTATTGATTGATAAAGGTTTTCAATTTCTTTCTTTAAGCCATGTGGAAAGTCGTCAAGAGATTTAGTTTCATTCCAACTCTGTGCAACCATCTGAGCATACAACTTTTTCGTTTTCTTACTCTGATCCTGAGTGCCAAAGCTTTCAATAGTATTTTTATCGAGATATTCTTCCAGAGTCCTAATTTCTACATTACCTGCCTTGTACCAAAGCCCCAAATTAAGACCATGCCGACTTAGCTCTTCAAATTGGGATTTAATATATCTTTTGGCCGACGAGAACTTAGATTTATCAACAATTTTGTCGTGCCCTTTCACCCTTTTCTTAACAGCATCACTATCTATGACAACGAACGCGTTGCGACTAAAGCTAAGCATCGATACCAGTTTTTTATATTCTTCACCTTCACTACTCGATCCATTTTTGATCAGGCATAAGCTATCAAGCAAGGCTCCACCAAACATTTGAAATTCATATTGAACCCCCCTATCTAAAGAAGGTTTTTGATTTTCCTTGCAATACATTTCCAGCCATTTTTCGATATAGACAACATCGGAAGGGCCTTCGACCCAAACAACTCCATTAGCTTGCAAAAGATCACTTGCTCGTACTCCTAGATCCTCTAAAATAGCAATACTAGCAAGGTGGCCAGTAATGACTTCTACATTGGAAGACTTGCTGTCATGAGTTACATGTATGATTTGTGCATCTACGTCACTACTAAACATATCAATAGCAACACTTGAGTGAGTTGCCATAAAGAAAATGCAATTATCTTTTTTAGCTTTATCTGACATATAAGCTAAGAGCCTTCTAAGCAAAGATGGATGCAAATTATTTTCTAACTCTTCAACTGAGAAAACATAATCAGACAGTTTTTTCTTCTCCACAATTGGTATTAAATTTAGATACACCAAAAGGATCATCACAGTCTTTAAGGAGCTTCCAGACTGGGAAAGTAAGATAAGTCCTTTATTCTCCTCCTCAAGTGCAATTTCCCACTTCCCGTCTTTCTTTTTTCTTGGCATGATACTCAGGAACTCAGCATCACCTCTAAAGATCTGATTCAAGTCGCTTAGAATGTTGCTTTCAATAATATTCCTGTCTAAAACTTCTTGATTATAAAAATTTTGAATAATATTGGTTACACCTCTACCATCTCCCGATATATCTAAATCATTAATATTATCTTCTTCAGGCAAAATGTTTCTGTCCGGACAAATTCGCTTGAATTGCTTGCTGGCAAATAGATCGAAAGAATTCTTAAGTTGTTCTAGAGCGCTTTTCGACAAGGCAGTTTCTATCTTTTTATATTCATCTTCATAAAGACGAAAGTGACTATGGTGAGGATTTTCTTTCAAAAATAAAGACAACTTCTTCAGAACATCAAATTGCTTGCATTCCAAAGAGACATCAATCAATTCTCTTGTCGATTCAACCTTATATTGGTCGCCTCCTGCATAGTGGCTCCTTAAAGTTAGCTTATATAGCAGAGTAGCTTTGCTATTAATATAGTTTTTACCAATATCCCAATAGCTTAAACGAGGATTTGAAATATGAGAACGCGACTTTGAATTCTCAGGAAGCAAAATTTTAACTAAGTCTGAATTATTGATTTGGGTTTGCTCAGGAAAATGCCTTTTTAGATATTCTTCTTCTAGTGTGACTCCAATTATTATCTCTGGGGCAGCTTTGTTGTGCCAAAAAAAATCGGGAATACTAATCATTTCTTGAGCTTCTTGATGAATTCTTCTCATTTCAGCGCTATTTTTTTCAGGGATACTTCGATAAGAATCTTGTAAATATTTTGTAGCTGAGTTATGCTTACCCAGATCCTCAATAAAATCTAACAAAGTTGACTTTCCAGAATTATTCCGACCCAGAATCAAGTTTAAGGGTTTTATCTGATCAAAACCTTTCGCTTTATTTCCAAAACACTTATAGTTTTTTATTTTTAGAGAGAATTGGTGCGGATTAGTCATGTTATGTGTTGATCAATAGCTGCTCTATACAGAGCAATAATCAGAAGAGTCGGTGGCCAGATCGTCGTTCGACATTGGCACATTTACACCTGAAGGGCTATTAGCATTTTATTAACTCAAGCACTATTGCGACTATGGCCTAATCAAGGTTGTGAGCCAAGTCACCAAACGTAGTCGTTTGCTCTGTAAAACGTTCCCTCACCTCTGAGCTTGACCCAAGACTCTCTAAGGTTAGCTGAAGGCTCTCCAAAATTGGTTGAAGACTTTCTGAGAGTGTCGGAAGACTCTCTGAGATTGCTTGAAGACTCTCTGAGATTGCTTGGAGAATCCCTGAGATTGCTTGGAGAATCTGTGGGAATGTCGGGAGAATCTGTGGGAATGTCGGGAGAATCTGTGGGAATGTCGGGAGAGTCTTTGGGAATGTCGGGAGAGTCTTTGGGAATGTCGGGAGAGTCTTTGGGAGTGTCGGGAGACTCTTTGAGGTTGGTCTAAGAGACTTCACGCTGGCTCCTAGCCTTCCTGCGTTCCCTGCAAGCATGCCCAGGGTTGCCTTCCGTGCCCTAGCCCTAGAGAACGCTGGAGCGTTTGGGGAAGCGGGTCAACGCCCGAGCATTGGCCCGATGGGTAGCTCACCATCGCCAATCGTCAGCAAACC
Organism: Nodosilinea sp.; assembly: GCA_049646445.1. Classification (GTDB taxonomy): domain Bacteria; phylum Cyanobacteriota; class Cyanobacteriia; order Phormidesmidales; family Phormidesmidaceae; genus Nodosilinea. The sequence goes on from JBARVV010000037.1 coordinate 14,533, forward strand.
ATGAACTCAAAAGTAGCCCATACGGTTGTACTTTGGGCCTGCTTCTGGCAAATTAAAACTGCGGGGAATGATTTTAGGCGGGTGTTTGAAGAGTTACCACCTCCGCAAACACCCTAAGTCATCCCAACTTAACCCGGTAAGCTGGCGATAACCTGGAATCATTCTAGGCTCTAGCGTCTTAATACCTGCACTGGGGACAGCTAGACTCGTTCCCCGTTTTCTTTACCGAAAACGGAGATACACCCGTATGTTTGACCAACCTTCCGAGGGGAGCGCCATCCCCACCAGCTTCACGCTGCCCACCTACCAGCCCGACCGGCTCTGCCACATTCTGCTCGGCGACCACGCCGCCCTCGTCGCCGCCATCAACCGCATGGAAGTGCTCGGCTACTGCGATCGCGTCGCCTGGATCGCCCCCATCCCCACCGGGCGCAGCGGCGAATACATCAGCCTCACCAATCGCCGCATCGTGCCGCCTGGGGGGTGAGTCGCTTCTGAGTCCGTTTCAAAGTCCCCCTTTCCAAGGGGGATTTAGGGGGATCGCTAGCTTTTGCCGGTAGTCCCTCCATCGCTAGCTGCGCCCCCACAACTCTGTCAAAAGATCGATGAAGCATCTAGTTACAATCCTTAACATATACATAAGTCCTAAACAATAGGCCACCTAAAAACAGGGCCAGCGGACTTTTTTGAAATTTTAGTGAGACTATGGCAACACAAACCGAACAAAAATCTTTTCTCGACAAAGTATTAGAACGAAGCAGCCTACAGACAGCCAACCAGGCTGAGCGGGCAACCAATATCGTGTTTCGAATCTTGCGAGACATGATGGCCAACAAGACAAGCGACCAGATTGAGCAAGACCTCAAAGAAAGAGCACCTGAATCTGAGCAAGAGGTAACCGATCTCTGGCAAGATCCTAACGTCATGGTTGCTTTCTTTAGCCGCATCAGCCCGGCACAAAACCTGCACATCAAGCCCGGCGTTTTTATGATGCGCCTGAAGCAGGAAGGCACCTTACCAGAAGGCGTTCCCCCAGAAAACGTTGCAGCGGCAGTATTCTCCGCTACAAAAGAAATTTTGCCAGCCGAGCGGAACCAGCAAATTGCCGCCATCCTGCCCGGTGAGCTTCGGCAAATTTGGGAGCAAGCCTAAGGGCTTTGCAATAGCAATAGCCGCTGGGCTTTAGCTAACAGCTTCGATTAGAAAAGCTGGGGTGTTCTTGTCAGGGCACCCCAGCTTTTTCATGGGGCGTAAAACCCTAAAGCGGCTGGCCTGGCTACTACTACTCCCCAGTCCAGCTCCCTCCGCTTTGATGATAAAATTGCTACACGCAGTAGAGTTCAGTATCCTAAAGTAAAACCTCTAGACAGTTCTATCCAGAAGATTCTTGGCTGGCTGGTAACAGCTGGGGGCCGTTGGCGATCGCGTTCTCTCTATGGTCAGGTGCTCCGGTAGCTTTGAAGACAATGGCAGTTAGCTATACCCTGCAGCAGGTCATTCACGAGGGGGCTCACACCAGAGTTTACGCTGGGGTGATGCAGCCAAATCAGCAGCCTGTTGTCGTCAAGCTGCTAAAAGCCGAATACCCATCCCTAGAAGAGATTACCCGGCTTAGGCACGAATTTAATCTTTTAGAAAGCCTAGACAGTGCAGGGATTATTAAGCCCCTAGGGCTTGATGCCTATCAAAATGGGCTGGCGCTTGTTTTAGAAGACTTTGGCGGCATTTCCCTAAAAGACTATTTAAGCCAGCACTCACCCAATATCGATAATTTTCTGGACATTGCTATTCAGATTACCTCTGCCCTAGCAGATGTGCATCAAAACCAGATTATTCATAAAGACATTAACCCCCACAATATTTTGATTAACCCCCAAAGTGGGCAGGTCAAAATCATTGATTTCAGCATTGCCTCTCGCCTGTCTCAGGAGAACGCAGCGACGAGTAACCCCAACTTAATTGAAGGCACGCTGGCCTACCTGTCGCCCGAGCAAACTGGCCGCATGAATCGGGCGATCGACTACCGCAGCGATTTTTATTCTCTCGGCATCACCTTCTACGAAATGCTGACCGGGCAGCTGCCGTTTCAAGCCGCTGATCCGCTAGAGATGGTGCACTGCCACATTGCCAAAACTCCTGCGGCCCTCGGCCAAATCAAGGCCGACATGCCGCCGCCCCTGGCCGCTTTGGTGATGAAGCTCTTGGCCAAAACGGCTGAAGATCGCTATCAAAGTGCCCTGGGGCTAAAGGACGATTTGGTCACCTGCCAAGACCAGCTGCAGCAGACAGGCGCAATTGCTCCTTTTGCCGTCGGTCAGCTCGATTGTTTTAGCCAATTTCTAATTCCGCAAACGCTCTATGGTCGCGCCACCGAAGTCGCCACTCTGCTAACGGCGTTTGAGCACGTTAGCGCTGGGGCAACCGAACTCATGCTGGTCAGCGGCTATTCGGGCATTGGCAAAACGTCGCTGGTGAATGAGGTTCATAAACCCATTGCTCGGCAGCGAGGGTATTTTATTGCCGGTAAATTTGACCAGTTTAAGCGCAACGTGCCCTATGCCTCTCTGGCCCAGGCCTTTCAGGATCTGATGCGGCAGTTGCTAACCGAAAACAACGATCGGATTGCAGGCTGGCAGGCAAAGTTGCGGCAGGCCCTCGGTGCCAACGGTCAAATTATTATTGATGTCATTCCAGATGTAGAAAAAATTATCGGCCCCCAGGCGGCTGTTGCCCAGCTGGGGCCATCGGAGTCGCAAAATCGTTTTAATCGGGTCTTTCAGCAGTTCGTTCGGGTGTTTAGCCAGCCTGAGCATCCCCTGGTCATTTTTCTAGACGACTTGCAGTGGGCCGATTTGCCGTCTCTCAAGCTGATTGAGCGGCTGGTGACCAACCCAGAAAACTCATACTTACTGCTGCTGGGCGCTTACCGCGACAACGAGGTCAGCCTCACGCACCCGCTCATGCATACCCTAGAGCAGATTCAGGCGGCAGGGGCGATCGCGCACAATCTTGTGCTGCAGCCCCTCAACCTGCCCGAGGTGAATCAGCTGGTCGCCGACACGCTGCACACCAGCGAGGCGCAGGCTGAGCCCCTGGCCAAACTGGTGGTTAAGAAAACCCAGGGCAACCCGTTTTTTCTCACCCAGCTGTTGAAATCGCTGTATCAAGACCAGCAGCTCTGGTTTGATTTTGAACAGGGCCGCTGGCGGTGGGCTATTGAGGTTTTGCAGGGGATTGCCATCACTGAGAATGTGGTTGAGCTGATGGTGAGTCAGATTCAAAAACTGTCTCACCAAACCCAGCAGGTTTTAAAGCTGGCGGCCTGCATTGGCGACAAGTTTAGCCTCGATGTGCTGGCCCTCGTCAATCAAGCTTCCCAGACAGAAACGGCAGCCGATCTGTGGGAAGCCCTGCAGGCAGAATTTGTCGTGCCCCTCAACCAGTCCTACAAAATTCCCCTGGCCCTAGATGCCGCCGACCGCAGCGCCGATCCGGCGGCTCCGCTGCTGCCCTCCAGCCCAGAGTTTCCGATCGCCTACCGGTTTTTGCACGACCGGGTGCAGCAGGCGGCCTACTCGCTAATTCCCGCAGCGCAGCGGCAGGAAACCCACCTTAAAATTGGCCAACTGCTGCTGCACAATAGCTCGGTAGCAGGGCGCAGCGAGAATGTTTTTGCCATTGTTGACCAGCTCAACTACGGCACCGATTTACTCACCGCTACCGCAGAGATTTATCAACTGGCCGAGCTCAACCTAGTCGCGGGCCAAAAAGCCAAAGCTGCCGCCGCCTACGACTCGGCCCTGCGCTACTTGCGGGTGGGGCTAGACCTATTACCCGCCCAGAGCTGGCAACAGCAGTACAGCCTAACCCTGTCCCTGCACGAAGCGGCAGCAGAGGCCGCCTACCTAAACGGCGACTTTGAGCAGATGGAGGCGCGGACGGCCCTAGCGCTGCAAAAGGTGCGATCGCCCATTCACACCATGAAGGTATACGAGGTCAAAATTCAGGCCTGTATGGCCCAGGTCAAACAGCTCGAAGCGGTTCAGATTGGCTTGCAGGCGCTGGAACAGCTGGGCGTAACAATCCCCGAGTCGCCCAGCGGGGCCGATATTCAGCAGACCCTGGCCCAAACCGCCGCTAGGCTGGCGGGCAAGAGTGCCGACGACCTGCTCAATTTGCCGCCAATGAGCGATTCTGAAAAGCTGGCCGCCGTGCGGATGCTCACCAGCCTGGGGTCGCCCTGTTACCAGGCGGCCCCTAACCTGTTTCCGCTGGTAATCTGCGAGCAGGTGAACCTATCGGTCACCTATGGCAACTCACCCTTTGCCGCCTACGGCTACGTGTGCTACGGCGTCATTCTCAACGGCATTTTGCAGGATATTGAGGCCGCTTATCAGTTTGGCAACCTGGCCCTGCGGGTGGTTGAAACCTTCAATGCTGTAGAGCTGAAAGCCAGCGTCAGCTTTGTGGCCGGGGCCTGCACGCTGCACGGCAAGGTGCATGTGCGAGACACGCTGTCGCTGCTGTGGGATAGCTACCAGAGCGGTCTAGAAAACGGCCAGTTTGAGTACGGCGGCTATGCGGCTATTCAGCACTGCCACCACGCTTATTTAATGGGGCAAGACCTCAGTCAGCTCGCCCCTGAGATGGCGGCCATCAGCGACGCCCTGGCCCAGCTCAAGCAGGACAATACCCTGGGCTGGAACCAGATTGTGCAGCAGGCGGTGCTGAATTTGATCGGCTCGCCCGACCAGTCTTCTGGCCAGTCCTCTGGTCAGTCATGCGAACAGCCCTACCGCCTACAGGGAGAGATCTATCGGGAAGACGTGGCCCTGCCCCTGCTCACCGCCGGGAACGATCGCACCGGCCTGCACTACCTCTACCTCAACAAACTGATCCTCAGCTATCTGTTTGGCCAGTATGAACAGGCCCTAGACAATGCCGCCCAGGCCGAACAGTATTTGGATGGGGTGAAGGCCTTTTTGGTGGTGCCGGTTTTCTATTTCTATGACTCCCTGGCCCAGCTCGCCCAGGTTTCTTCTGGGGATGTTCCTGAGTCCGGTTCTGGGGATGCCGCTGGCGAGTCGCGGCTCAGTGCCGCGCTGAGCAAAGTTGAGCAAAATCAGACACATCTGCGGCGGTGGGCCGACCACGCCCCGATGAATTTTCAGCACAAATATGATTTGGTGGAGGCCGAGCGCGCGCGGGTGCTCGGCCAGCCCTGGCAGGCCATGGAGCACTACGATCGCGCCATTGCCGCCGCCCGAGCGCAGGGCTACAGCCAGGAAGAAGCCCTGGCCAACGAACGCGCCGCCGAGTTTTACCTCGGGGCCGGGCGAGACAAGGTGGCGCAGGTCTACCTGGCCGAGGCGTACTACAGCTATCTGCGCTGGGGGGCGATCGCCAAAGCCCAGCAGCTAGAGGCCGAGTATCCCCAGCTGCTGGCCCCCGCCGCTGGGCGGCAGGCGATCGCGGCAGCGCCCTCGCCGGTCACCAACACGCGATCGACCAGCGGCTTTCAGGGCTTTGACCTAGCCACCGTCATGAAGGCGTCGCAAGCCCTTTCGGGGGAAATTGTGCTGAGCGACTTGCTCACCCAGCTGATGCAGATTGTGCTAGAAAATGCCGGGGCCGAGCAGGGCCTGCTGCTGCTAGAAAGCGGCGGACAGCTGGTGGTCAAAGCCTCAGGCAAGGTGGGCGACGATGCGATCGTACATCTCGTCAACCCTATGGGGCACCAGGGAGAGGCAGAACTAAGCCTGGCCACAGATGCTGATGCTGCCGCTGCCTTACCCCTGTCGGTGGTCAACTATGTGACGCGCACCCAGGCCGCCCTAGTGCTCCACAATGCCACCGCCGAAGATCTTTTTGCTGGCGATCCCTACATTCTGGCCCAGCAGCCCAAGTCGGTGCTCTGTGCCCCCCTGCTGCACCAGGGGCAGCTGACGGGGATGCTCTACCTGGAGAACAATCTCACCACCGGGGCGTTCACGCCAGACCGGCTAGAAGTCTTGCAGCTGCTGGCGGGTCAGGCCGCCATTTCAATTGAAAACGCCCGCCTTTACGCCGATTTAGAAGAGGCCAATCGCACCCTGGAAGCCAACGTCGCCGCCCGCACCCTGGAGCTGCAGCAAAACAACGTCTACCTGCAGCAGGAAATTCAGGAACGGCAGCGGGCCGAAGAGGCGGCGATGGTGGCAAACCGGGCCAAGAGCGAGTTTTTGGCCAACATGAGCCACGAGCTGCGCACGCCGCTGAACGGCATTTTGGGCTATAGCCAGGTGCTCAAAAGGCATCAGCCCCTCACCGAGCAGCAGCAGACGGGGCTAAATGTCATTCACCAGTGCGGGGAGTACCTGCTGACGCTGATCAACGACGTGCTCGATTTATCTAAAATCGAAGCGCGCAAAATGGAGCTGCACCCCAACCCGTTTCACCTGCCCCACTTTCTGGAGAACGTGCTGGAGATCTGCCGCGTGCGGGCCAGCCAAAAGCAGATTGCGCTGACCTACGAGGTGCTCTCGGCCCTGCCACCCCATGTTGAGGCCGATGAAAAGCGGCTGCAGCAGGTGCTGCTCAACTTGCTGGGCAACGCGGTCAAGTTTACAGACGGGGGCAGCGTGACGCTGACGGTGGGGTACACCCACCAGTGGCCGACCGGCACCGATGCCAGCGCGCTTGACCAGCAAAACCAGCCTGGCGATCGCTCCAAGCCTGGCCCCCTGAGCATTCAACCCCTACGCTTTCAAATTGCAGACACCGGCATTGGTATCGCGCCTGAGCAGCTAGCCCAGATCTTTAACCCGTTTCACTGCGTCCCTGAGTCCAATCGTCGCAGCGAGGGCACCGGCCTGGGGCTGGCGATTAGCCGCCAGCTGGTGCAGCTGATGGGCAGCGATATTCACGTTACCAGTCGTCTGGGCCAGGGCAGCCGGTTTTGGTTTGACCTCCACCTGTCGGAGTTACAGCAGACTGGCCCGACCCAGCTGGAGGTGCAGGGGGCGATCGCGGGTTACAGGGGCGACCTGCGCACCATTCTGGTCGTCGACGATAAAGACTACAACCGGGCTGTGCTGATCAACTTCTTGGTTCCCCTGGGCTTTAGGGTGATTGAGGCCGCCGATGGCCAGGCCGGGCTAGCCCAGGCCCAGCAGCACCGGCCCGATGCGGTGCTGGTCGATCTGGTTATGCCGCTGATGGATGGGTTTGAAATGACCCGCCGACTGCGCCAAAGCCCCGAATTGCAGACGGTAAAGGTGATTGCGGTTTCGGCCAGCGTGCTGGAGTTAGACCAGCGCCTGAGCCAGGAAGCCCAGTGCGACGCTTTCTTGCCTAAGCCCGTGCGCGAAGCCGCCCTGCTCAAAATGCTGCAGACCCACCTGGAGCTAGACTGGGTGTACGCCGCCGATGCCTCAGGCTCTCAGCCCCCCAGCGATTTCCCTAGCCCCCCGGCCCGCCCGGCCCCCCCGGCCACCGACCCTGCCCCACCGCCCGCCACCGCCATCCCGCCCGCCCCAGAACTCAACGTCCTGCTAGACCTTGCCCGCCGGGGCGACCTCAAGGGCGTGGTGACCCGCACCCAGCAGCTAGACGCGGTAGACCCGCAGTGGGCCACCTTTACCGCTCAGCTGAGGCAGCTGGCGATGGGCTATAAGGGAAGACAGGCGATCGCATTGATTCAACGTTATCAACCACCGTCATGAGCGAGGATCAGGCCCAGACCGGAACCATCCTAGTCGTAGACGACACCCCCACCAACCTGGAGGTATTGTTCGACTTTTTAAACAATGCCGGGTTCCAGGTGTTGTTTGCAGAAGACGGCGAAAGCGCCCTTGAAAAGGCTCACTACGCCGCTCCTGATTTGATTTTGCTGGATATTTTAATGCCGGGCATGGACGGGTTTGAAACCTGTCGTCGCCTGAAGGCCGACCAGACGACCGCCGCAACCCCGGTGATTTTCTTGACGGCGTTGACCGATACGTCCGAGAAAGTCAAAGGCTTTGCCCTGGGAGCGGTAGATTTTATCACCAAGCCGCTGCAGTACGAAGAGGTGCTGGCGCGGGTCAAAACTCACCTGCGCCTGCAGACCCTAACCCAGCAGCTCCAGGCCCAAAACAGCCGCCTAGAACGCGAAGTGCAGGAACGCAAGCAGGCCGAAGCTGCCCTGCGGCAGCAAAATCAGCGATCGCAGCTGTTTGCCAGCGTCACCCTCAAGATTCGCCAATCTTTACAGATCGACGACATTCTGCAAACTTCGGTCACAGAGGTCAAAACCATTCTCCAGGCCGACCGGGTGCTAATCTACCGGCTCTGGCCCGACGGTACCGGCAGCGGCGTGGCTGAAGCGGTGCAGCCCGATTTGCCCCAGGTGATGGGAGAGGTCTTTCCCCAGGAAGTCTTTCCCCCAGAGTCGAAGCAGCAGTACCGCCAGGGCCGGATTCGCAATTTAGGCAATGCCAACCTAGATCAAAACGTCGCGCCCTGCCTGGTCGATTTTTTGCGGCAGTTTCAGGTGCAGGCCAAGCTGGTGGTACCGATTATCGCCCAGGGCGACCTGTGGGGATTGCTGATTGCCCACCAGTGTTTTGCCCCCCGCCAGTGGACGACCTTCGAGACCGAGTTGCTCCAGCAGCTCGCCAACCAAATGGCGATCGCGCTCACCCAGGCTCAGCTGTTAGAGCAAGAAATTCTCCAGCGTCAGGAGCTGGCCCGCTCCAACGACGAACTGCAAAAATTTGCCTATGTCGCTTCCCACGACCTGCAGGAGCCGCTGCGCATGGTCACCAGCTACCTACAGCTTCTGGAGCGCCGCTACCAGGGCCAGCTCGATGCCGATGCCGATGACTTCATCCAGTTTGCCGTCGACGGTGCTCTGCGAATGCGAACGCTGATCAACGACCTGCTCACCTACTCCCGGGTAGGCACCCAGGGACGAGCCTTTGAACTCACTAGCAGTACCCAGGCGGTCGCGCAGGCGATCGCCAATCTCAAGGTTGCGATCGAAGAAAGTGGGGCCACCATCACCTACGCCGAGCTGCCCCAGGTGCAGGCCGACCCTACCCAGCTCACCCAGCTCTTTCAAAACCTGATTGGCAATGCGATTAAGTTTAGCGGTGAAGACCCCGCTCGAATTGCCATTAAAGCTAGCCAAAAGGAAGATGACTGGCTGTTTTCTGTCCAAGATAATGGTATTGGTCTTGATACTCAATATACTGACCAAATCTTCGTGATTTTTCAACGGCTAAACAATCGAGTCAGCTACCCTGGTACAGGGATTGGGCTGGCGGTTTGCAAAAAAATTGTGGAGCGTCACGGCGGCAAAATTTGGGTACAGTCTCAGCCGAGTCAGGGCTCAACGTTTTGCTTCACCATTCCAGCGGGGGGCGCAAGCTAATGGTGATGGTTAAATCTGTCGTTGAGTCACTTAGACCACTCGAAATTTTGCTGGTAGAAGACAATCCCGGCGATATTCGGCTCACCCAGGAAGTCCTGAACGAGGGCCAGATTTGCAGCCATTTGAATGTGGTAGATGACGGGGAAAAAGCGATCGCTTTTCTAAACCACAGCCCCCCCTACCTTCACGCGCCCCCCCCACATTTAATCTTGCTAGACTTAAACCTGCCGCGCCGCAGCGGCCTCGAAGTGCTCAAAATCATCAAAACCGACGACGCGCTCAAGCACATTCCGGTCATTGTTTTTACCAGCTCCCAGGCCGAAGAAGATATCATGAGCGCGTACAGTCTGCACGCCAACTGCTACATCACCAAACCCCTCGACCTAGAGCAGTTTACAAGGAGCATCAGATCTATCGAAGATTTCTGGCTATCTATGGTCGAACTACCCTTGGAATAAGCCATGGTTGTTCAAGCCCCAATCCGCGTGCTGCTGATTGAAGATAATCCTGGCGATCGCCGTTTACTACAAGAGCTGCTGCGGGAGGTTGGCTCGGTACAGATTGCGCTGAGCCACGCTGACAGCCTGAGCCAGGGCAGCCAGCAGCTCAAGCAAAGCGATTTCGACATCGTCCTGCTTGACCTGTTTTTGCCCGACAGTCAGGGGTTTGCCACCTTTACGCAGCTGCAGCAGCAGGATCGCAACGTTCCAATTGTGGTGACCACTGGCCTCAACGACGAAACCTTAGCGCTCAAAGCCGTGCAGGCGGGGGCACAAGATTACCTGGTCAAAGGTCAAATTACCGGCGAACTGCTGGTGCGCTCAATTCGCTACGCGATCGAGCGCAAGCGGACTGAGCAAAAAATTCGACAGCAAGCGGCGCTGCTCGATATTGCTACCGATGCCATTCTCGTGCGCGATATTCAAAACCAAATTTTGTTTTGGAACAAAGGTGCTGAGCGACTCTATGGCTGGACTCGGGAAGAAGCCCTAGGCCAGCAAACCTTTGATTTGCTCTATCAAAACGCACTGGCTCAGAACTCACTGGTTCAAAACTCACTGGCTCAGGCCCAGGCGGCGCAGCAGCAGCTGCTGCTAGACAGCAAATGGCAGGGAGAACTCAAACAGGTGACCAAAACCGGGCAGGAAATTATCGTTGAAAGTCGCTGGACCCTGGTGCCTGACAATGATGGCCAGCCCCAGTCGATTCTGGTAGTCAGCACCGATATCACTGACAAAAAACGGCTCGAAGCTCAGTTTTTTCGCGCTCAGCGGCTGGAGAGTATTGGCACTTTGGCGAGCGGCATTGCCCACGATCTCAACAATATTTTGACCCCTGTTTTATCCACCGCCCAGCTCTTGCAGATGAAGTCTAGCAATCTAGATGAGCGCAGTTTACACATGCTGCAGGTGCTCGAAACAAATGCCAGACGGGGAGCCGAAATTATCAAGCAGGTGCTCTCTTTTGCTCGGGGTGTAGAAGGAAACGATACGCTTTTACAAGCGAGCCACTTGATTCGAGAAATTCAGCAAATCATTCGAGAAACCTTCCCAAAATCTATCGAACTTGAGGTCGACACGCCTGCCGATCTCTGGACCGTCACGGGAAATCCTACCCAAATTCACCAGGTGCTGATGAACCTGTGCGTCAATGCTCGCGATGCCATGCCCCAGGGAGGAAGGCTGACCATCCTGGCCGAAAACCTGACCCTCGACGAAAACTACATTCGCACCAACCTCGACGCTAAAGTGGGCCAGTATATTGCTATTGCCGTCACAGACAGCGGCTGCGGCATTGCGCCAGAGCTGCTCGATCGCATTTTTGAGCCTTTCTTCACCAGCAAAGAGGTGGGCACCGGCACCGGGCTGGGCCTGTCGACGGCCATGGGCATTGTCAAAAGTCACCACGGGTTTATTACTGTCTCCAGTGCGATTGGCGAAGGAACCCAGTTCAAAATCTTTTTGCCTGCGGTCAGCACGGCTACCCCCCCAGAACCGAGCCAGGCAGAGGCGCTGGTGGGCAATCAAGAGCTGATTTTGGTGGTCGACGATGAGGCCCCCATCCGCGAGGTCACTCGGGCCTCTTTAGAAGCGTACAACTATCGGGTGCTAACCGCCGCTGACGGACTAGAGGCGATCGCCCTCTACGCCCAGCATCAGCACGACATTCACCTGGTTCTGATGGACATGATGATGCCGTCTCTAGACGGGGCCACTACCTTTCGAATTCTCCAGAAGATCAATGCCCAGGTGCGAGGCATTGTGGTCAGCGGGCTGCCGCACCACAGCGCTAAGTTGACCTCAATGGCCGTCCTCGACGTTCAGGGCTTTCTACCCAAGCCCTACACCATTGAAGAACTGCTCAAAGCCGTACACCAGGCGCTACAGGTCACAGCCTAGCCCCAGTTCTCCCTACCCCGGCACCGTTAGGGCTTGTCCGTTATCCCTGGGCTGCAGGCCCAAAATATAGGGCACCGCCGCCTTAACCCAGCTGGCAATTGGGGTATACGCAGCGGCATCATCGCCATAGCAGGTTTCGAGCATGGCGGTGTGAATAATGCCGGGGTTGAGCGCCACCGCCGCCATCCCCGTCGGCAAATCTTGGGATAGGGCCTGGGTTAGCCCCTCAACCCCCCATTTGGTGGCGCAGTAGGGGGCGACGCCGGGCGAGGTTGATCGCCCCCAGCCCGAGCTAAAGTTGACAAAAATGCCCGATCGCCGCTCGACCATAGGCGGGGCAAAGTGGCGAATCACATTGCAGGTACCGCTGAGGTTGACGGCAATCACAGCGTCGCACTCCTGGGCCGATATCGTCCACAGGGGGGCGGGCTGGTTCACCAGACCGGCATTGTTGATCACCAGGTCGGGCGGGCCGTTGGCGGCGATGGCAGCTTTTGCCCAGGCTGCTACCGCCGCATCGTCGCCAATATCGACGGCGGTGAACTGGTGGGGAGAGGGATACTGGGCGGCTAGGTCAGCCACAGCCTCGGCGCGGCGGGCACAGCCCGAGACCGTATGGCCCTCGGCCACAAAGCCCTCGACCATAGCTCGGCCCAGCCCCTGGCTTACCCCAGTAATGACGATGTGTTTGCCCATAGTGTCAAAAAGCAGTGTGTTAAGTCGTAAGTTGGTGAGCCGTGGGCCTTTAGGGACGGGTCGGACGGGTCGGCTTGGGGCGATCGCAGTCACCCGATCCCCAGCCACTACCCAGGTACCAAACTATGGCTGAGCATGCCTTAATCTGACCGGAGGCGCAAGGGGCAGCGGTATCCCTTCAGCCAAATGCGCCCGTAAAATGCGCCTGTGGCAGCATAGGGGCAGGATGGAATAAATGATTGGTCAAGGTAGGAGCCAGCCCGATGGCAGCAAAAACAGCAATCGATCACTGGGCACCCAGGCTGCGGCGAGTGCCGGTCGTGGTGGTGATCTGCGCGGCGCTGCTAGGGCTGTGGGGCACACATGTGCCTGGCCCCAGCAGCGTGGTATGCGATCGCGCTGCCCCCGGTCAGGTATACTGCCAGGCCATTCGGCCTCGGGCCTGGGCCTGGCTACCCCCTCAGAGCTTTGCTCTCCAAGACATCGCCATGGCCTCAGACCTGTGCGACAACACACCGCGCGGCGGGGTGCGCTTTTGCCACCGCCTCACGCTGCTGGGGCCGGGGCGGCAGATCACCCTACCCGAGCTGCGTACCCCCCTCTCCGCCACCGCCCTCAGCGATCAGCTGCATCGGTTTATGGCCGGTGAAGGCAGCCCTCAGCTGGTCTGGTCGGGCGATCGCTCTCTACTGCCCTGGCGCACCCCTGCCATTGCCCTGCTGCTGTCAGCCGCCACCTGGGCGCTGTGGGATGTGCGTTGGCCGCCTGTACCACAGTCTCCCCTGGCGCTGGATGGAGCCGCCGATGCCGCCGTCACGACAAAAGATTAACCCGGCTTTGCCAAAGCCTCGCAATCGTCAGACTAAATCGAGGCTTTGGCAAAACGTCAAGCCCTCTTTGCCCAAAAATTTACAAAAAGAAATGTTTTAGGACAATCTTTCCCCACTTTTCCCCAAAGGTACTGGCGTTTTTCACAGGTTTTCCCCAGGCTTTGACGCTGGCCTGAGGCTTAAAGGGGCACCTGTGGAAAACGCTGCGGTCTGTCGTAGCGATCGCATGATCTCTAGAGATCATCACCTGCCTGCAAAGGGAATCCCCAGAACCCCTATCCCTTCGTAGGACTCTGAAACCACTAGCTTAAACGCGCTTCTAACGCAAGATTGACAGCATCCGGAGAGTTCGGCAGAATGATGCGACTGGCACAGTCAAGACCCTTGCTCTACGGCCTGCAAGACCTACCTCTAGGTCAATTAGTGTGCGGCATTTTTGTAGGCTGTGGGGCGCTGACTGGGTCACGGGCACTGATCGGCCCTAGCGCTTTCAGTTAATTTGACGCAAACATCGCGCCGTGGTGGGCAGGAGTAGCCTATGCCCACCGCCTGTTTGCGGCGGGCATAGGCTACTCCTGCCCCAGAATCGACAGCAAATCGGTCTACAGCACGGCCTGGCCCGTACAGGTGCATCTATCTAACCTCACCGTTCTAAACCATCCTAAAACTACGGTTTTGCGCCTCACGCTTGTTTCCAGTCCACACCCCCCTCAAAAAAGGTAGCGCCCTATGACCCTCAACGCGACCACGCCTAAAGTTAGCCTCATGGCCGAAGTACCCGAAGAACTCTACGAGGCCCTGCAGGTGTACCTAGACGGCAACCCTGCCTGGAACCAGCACAGAGTCTTCTGTGCGGCCCTATCGTTGTTTTTAATGCAGAACGTCAGGGGCGATGGACAGCGATCGGACTCCAAAGGCCACCGCGACATCAACCGTATCTACCTCGACGCCCTGTTCGACTATGTTCCCTAATCACAGTCGGCCCTAGCCGCCGCTGGCCTAGTCAACCCAGCCAATATCGGCATCGCTCAGCATGGAGTTAGGCGGCTCTTTTTGAATAGCATAGTCAGGTACGCCCCGGTGATAGGCTGGTCTGCTGGCCTTAGCCTCCACCGGGCGACGGGGCAGAATATCGACCCCAGAAATGCGGTGGGGGGCTGGGGCCGCCGCTTCGGTCAGCTTCAGAATCGTCTTTTTCGCCTCGTCTAGCTCAGCCTGGATTTTGGCCAGGGCATCGGCCTTCGCTTTAGCGGTGGTTTCGGCCTGGTCAAGGCTGTCTTTGATCTCAAACAGTCTGCCCTGCTGGGTTTCCAGGTCTTTTTGCAGCCCGGCTACGGTTTTTTCTAGCTGGGCTTTGTCTTTTTGGGTGGCCGCGAGGTCTTTTTCCAGAGTGCTAAGGCGATCGGCCATATCATCTGAGGCCGAGGGCTGAGCCGCGATCGCATCAGTTTCAGAATCTGGCTCGGGCTGTGGCTCGGGCTGTGATTCAGGTTTTGCCTTAGACTCTGGCGCTGCCGCCGGTTTTGAGGTCGCCGCTTTAGTCCGGCGGCTGGTTGCGGTGCGCCGGGCCGAAGAGGCGCGGCGGCTGGGCTGGGGGGCGGCCTCGGCCTCGGCGGCGGTAGAGTCTGGGGCGTCAGCCTTATTGACTTCTTCTTTGAGCATATCGGAGAGGCGTTTTTTGGTCATGGCTGGGTCCAGTCTCGCTGTAGTTCTTCGGCAACTCGGCAGTAGTCAGAACGGGCCTCCTGGCTGTTTTTGCCGCGCCACTTGAGTATCGGCAGGCCCTCTAGGGCGGCTCGCTCGTGGGCTTTGTAGGCGCGAATAAACGCATGACAGGCCGGAATTTTCAACTCCAGCAGGGTGTTCTGAGCTTCAATGGCTTCGCCGACGCTGCGGGAATCCACCTTCGTCAACAATACTCGATGCGCTGCCCCGCTGGGCGCTACCGCTTCATTCACTGTAGTAATCAAAACGGCTAAATCCATCGGCGCGGGGGGAGTCGGCAACAGCAGATAATCGGCCGCCGGAACCACCGCCGCCAGAATCGCTGAACCCAGGACCGGAGGTGTGTCAACAATAATTAGGCCGTGGTCGTGCTCCTGCCTGAGGCGAGCCAGGCGGGCCGGGTTAGTCTGGGCCTTGACCTCAAAGCCCAAAGCAGTCGGGCTGCGGCCTGTCCACCACTGGGCCGACCCCTGAGGATCAGCATCCACCAGCAGCACAGAGCGGGTTTCGGCAAACACCGCCGCCAGGTTAACAGCGGTAGTGGTTTTGCCCACACCGCCCTTGCCGTTAAACACCGCTAGCACAATCGGGCGAGCCAAAGTTCACGTCTCCAAAAACTGGTAGGCACCTGTAGTCCGTCTATCGCTAATCCGTCGGCCACCCGTTGGCGATCTGTCGGGGGCAGGCCAACAGCGGTTAGCAGGAGAAGGGCTGTTGGTCTACGCAATTTTGATGGTGAGCGGCCCTCACCAACGCCCCAACCTACGGAATAGTACTCTAAGACCGCCCTAATGGCATAAAAGCCCGTAACCTGTTACGGCTCAGTATGGTTTGTGTTGAGCTAGCTCAACACAAACCATACTGAGCCAACCGAAAAACCCCACCTCAGCCAAAAGATATACCCAAGCAGAGGCAATCCTACCTTAGGTGAAGACGCACCCCGACCAACGGACAGATGCGCGAGTAGATTCAAATCTCGATAATTGACCCGTTAGCTCGACAGCCAATCTCGTCAATCGTCCTTCCCCTCTAGGAGTCCCTCCATGTTACGCTACGCGATCATTTTTCTGGTTGTAGCTTTAATTGCTGCTTTCTTTGGCTTTAGCGGTGTAGCTGGTACCGCAGCCGGTATTGCTCAAATTCTGTTCTATATCTTCCTGGCTGTTTTCGTGATTTCGCTAATCATGAGCTTTGTGAAGCGCACCTAGATTTCCCCAATTGCTCTCCATCTTTAAGAACGCAATTTAAGAGCATATTGGCTAGTGGGTCATTTGGCACGGGCATCGCCATTCTTGAAATGCCTGAGTAGGCGTCAACCTAGGCTATCGAGGCTTAAGATTTCCCCCAGCACCCGGCCCAGGGGGGCAACGGTCAGGTCATTTATGGTGAGTCTGGCCCATTGCCAGACCCGTTGCTGCCTGCTTGAGTGGTGCTAGCAGCGCTAGGGAAAGGTGCAGGTGATTGAGTCCCACGGGGGCATTGGTTTGTTTTTTAGACTGCTTTTTGGCACTGGAGTCGGCTTGGCCGGAAGACTTTAGCTCCGGAGGGCCATGGTAGTCGCTGCCGCCGGTCATCAGCAGGCCGTACTGGTGGCAATAGGCTTCGAGCCGTCGCACATCGCTGGGGCTGTGGTGGGGGTGGTAGACTTCTACGCCCATGAGCCCCGCCTCCACCAGCTCAGGCATGAGGGCATCTACCGTAGATCCTTTAAACAGGCAGGGGTGAGCCCACACCGGTACCGCTCCGCAGTCTCGCAGCAGTTGAATACCCTCAGCCGCCGAAAATTTTTCGTACTGCACGTAGGCGGGGCCGTGGTCACCCAGCCAGCGGTCAAAGGCTTCTCGCTTGCTGGCCGCATGGCCCGCTTTGACCAGCGCCGCCGCCAGGTGGGGTCGGCCAGGGGCCATAGTGCCCGCCATCGCGGGTAGGTCGATGGGGTAGCCCAGCTCGGCTAGCTTTTTGGCCATCTGCCGGGCGCGGCGGCGGCGGCCTTCAATCCGTTCTCTCAGGGGTAGCTCTAGCAATGTGCGGTTGGGGTAAAAGCCGAGGATGTGCAGCGATCGCCCGTTTTCTACGGTACTCAGCTCTACGCCCGGCACCACCTCCAGCCGATCGCCCGATGCCGCGATCGCCTCATCCCATCCAGCCAAGGTGTCGTGGTCGGTAATCGCTAAAGCCTGCACTCCAGCGGCGATCGCGGCTGACACCAGCTCGCTCGGAGTCAGGGTACCGTCTGAGCAGGTCGTATGGCTGTGCAGGTCGAGCATTGCGGTGGCGCTAAGCAGCTAGGGGATTTGCTTCCATTGTGCCGTATTGTCTGCCTGCGCCGTTCCCCTGGCCTGCCCTATGGCTTCATTAATAGCCTGCTCTACCAGGGACTTGGCCTTTTCGTCGAGGGTAAGCCAGTTGATTTCACCATCGGGGTCAATCAGGGCCGGGTCAACGGTGACGGGCTGCTCGGGTTGGTAGCCGCTGAAGCACACCGCAAAACACAGTTCCCACACGTCGAGGGTAGCGGTGTAATCCTGATCGGTGGGGGCAGCGTCACCCCCCTGGGTGAGCCGGAGTTGGTAGCCGGGGACGGGGGTAGGCAACTGGCTGAGCTGCTGACGAATAGCCCCCGCTTCCGCCGCAGAGGCTCCCTCTAGCTGAGCCGCCAGATCGCGCACCTGTTGCCGCTGAGCGGCGGTGGTATCGCCCGGCCAGCGCGCCTGCTCCAGGTAGTCGCTGCGCCAGTTGAGGGTTTCGGTGTGCTTGCGAATATTGTCGACCACGCGAATTAGGCAGGGCTGCAGGAGCTGGGTGGCCTGGGTTTCGTCGGCAGGGGTGGCAAAGGTCAGCATGGCGGCGGCTGTGGCAGCATAGAAAAAACGCTATAGGTGCTGCTCCGGCCCCAGCGGGCAAAATTAGTGGGCTAGCTAGTGGCCCAGCCCAACGCAGCAGCGCGTGACAGCATTTTAGCTGACCCCAGGCTGCTCCGATCGCTGGCAACCAGTGCCAACCTAGTCTGCAGAATCCCTGGCTCTGCCCCTTAGCGCTGAGACCCCTGATCCCAAATCCTTGAGGACTCTATGCCCCTGCGGCCTTTCCACAGCCCCGGCGCTGGGCTTGAATATAGCCTGCTGCTAGCCCTGATTATGGCTGGGGCAGCTCTAGTTACGGTGCTGCTGATTCAGCTCTTGCTGCCCTGGCTGCTGGTAGGCGGGCTGCTGGGCGGTGCCATCTGGTACTGGCGGTGGCGCAAAGCCCGAGAACAGGCGCTACACCAGCTGTTTTATGCTCAAATTGCCGTTCACCAGGGTCGCCTTAGCGTGCTTGACTTTGCGATCGCGGCCAAAATTACCGGCCGCGAAGCCCGCCAGTTTCTCGACCAGCGGGCCGAGGAGTTTTGGGGCGACTTTGAGCCGACCCCCACTGGGGACGTGCTCTACACCTTTCGCTCACCCAACACCACGGCGGTTCAGGCTGTAGCGCCCCTTGCTCTCTCGCTAACGCCCGTCGACCTAGCTCAGCGGCTAGGCTGTGCCGCCGTCGATTTGTTCGACCACCGCACGCAGCCCGATTTTTGGCAGTGGAGCCGCGATCGCGACCCCGACGGCTGCGGCTGGAGATATGATGCAGATTGCGATCGCTACTGGCCCGTGCTCACGTCTAAACCGTAAATCTTTGACCAAATCCTTTACAAAGTGACCGCCGTTTCCCAGCATAGAAAAGGTCTTTGCCCATATCCCTTTCACTACGCACTAGGAACAGGTCTCTTATGGAACGTACTTTTTTGATGATCAAGCCCGACGGCGTTCAGCGCGGTCTGATCAGCAACATCATTGGTCGGTTTGAAACCAAGGGCTTTACCCTGGTAGGCCTAAAGTTCATGGCCGTCTCCCGCGAGCTGGCCGAAAAGCACTACGATGTGCACCGCGAGCGCCCCTTCTTCGCTGGTTTAGTTGACTTCATCACCTCTGGCCCCGTGGTCGCCATGGTGTGGGAAGGCGAAGGCGTAATTGCCTCGGCCCGCAAAATTATCGGTGCTACCAAGCCCCTAGAGGCCGAACCCGGCACCATTCGCGGCGACCTCGGCGTCACCGTTGGCCGCAACATCATCCACGGCTCCGACGCCCCCGAAACTGCCCAGGCCGAAATCGCCCTGTGGTTTAGCGACAGCGAACTGGTCAGCTGGGAACCCGCCGCCAAGGGCTGGCTCTACGAGTAATCGTTAGGAATACGATTAACTCAATCTACCATGGCACCCCGTAGGGGCGTAGCATGCTACACCCCTACGGGGTGCCTGATAAGGAAATGGGCAGCTCTCCGAAGTGCCGAACGACTGGCAGGTCTGGAGCAAAATCGGATGTGCCGGGGCGCTGCACGGCACAGGTCTGCCACCCCGCCTGCTGGGCTGCCGCTAGTTCTCCAGGGTGGTCCGATAAAAACAGCAGGTTTTGCGGGGGCATACCCAGGGTTTCGGCAATGTTCTGATAAGAACTGGCCTCTACCTTAGGCCCAGTGGTGGTGTCAAAATAGCCGCTAAAGCAGGGGGTGAGGTCGCCCACAGTGGTGTGGGCAAACAGCAGCTTCTGCGCCGCGATCGATCCTGACGAATAGATATAGATCGGCATTCCCCGCCGATGCCATTCCTGAATGTGGGCGGCGGCATCGTCATAAACGTGGCTGTAGTAGGCTTTGGTGCGGTAGCCCTCGTTCCAAATCATGCCCTGCACGGCCTTGAGGGGAGTGACTTTTTGGTCGGCCCTGGCCCAGTCCAGCAGTTGGGCAATGCAGCCCTCTACAGGCAGATCGGCGTCGCTCACCTCGGCCCGCACCTGAGCCAAAATGTCTTGGCCCTCAGCGGTG
Source organism: Nodosilinea sp. (assembly GCA_049646445.1). GTDB lineage: Bacteria > Cyanobacteriota > Cyanobacteriia > Phormidesmidales > Phormidesmidaceae > Nodosilinea. The sequence continues at coordinate 34,428 of JBARVV010000037.1, forward strand.
GGGGCCAGCTCAGCCATAAAGGCTGCCAGCCGCTCTTCTGCGTAGGGAAACAGGGTGTTTTTGACGAAGGCGATGTCGGTGGTGGTGCCCTCAATATCGAGCACGATCGCCCCCAGGGGGCGCTGATCAAACAAAGGCATGGTATTCGGGAAAGCTTCTTGCGATCGGGCTATCGGTAAAGTGGGCCACCCAGCCTTCGGCATTGCAGAAGAGGCGAATGGCGGCAAACTGGGGCGCGTTACCCATGTCAAACCAGTGGGGGGTGTGGGCCGGAACGCCAATCAGGTCGCCAGCGGCGCAGAGGGTGGCATAGATTTTGCCATCCAGGTGCAGGTAAAACACGGCCTGCCCTTCCACAAAAAAACGAACCTCGTCTTCTTTATGGATGTGCTCATCTAAAAACTTTTGCCGCAGCTCGGTTTTTTGCGGATGATCGGGGTGCATGCGAATGACATCGGCGGTCATGTAGCCGCTCTCTTGCTTAAGGCGATCAATGTCTTTGGCGTAAGCGGTCAAAATCGCCTCAGGTTCAGCGTCGGGGGGCAGGGGCGCTTGGGTTTGCCACTGCTCAAAGCGCACGCCAGCCTTGGCCAGGGTAGCTGCGATCGCCTCTGGGTCACGGTACTCATCGAGCAGGGTTGCGCCATCGCGATCGCTAAAGATGCGGAGTAGGGTCATCGAGTCGTTGTCCTTTGATTTGGTGGGTAATTCAGTAAGCGGTTCAGTGGGTCTGGCATACATCTAAGTTTAAAGGAGCTAACCCAGTTTTTGGCTGAGCAACCTATCTTGTAGGGTGCAGCTGACCAGCACCTCCAGGGCTTCGGTCGCCATCTGGGCCTGGGGCACCGTAGTCCCCCAGCTATACAGCCCGTGGCCCGCAATCATGTACCCCACTGGAGTCGATACCGCCTTTAGCCGAGCTAGCACCGTCTCGCTCAGGGCCACCATATCCTGGCTGTTGGCCACGATAGGCACGGCTACCTCGATCGCATGGGTGGTGATGCCCGGCAGGGCCTTGAGCAATTCATAGTTGGTTAAGACCAGCGTGTCGTGCCCCTGACCCAGCAGCCAGCGCGACAGGCTAACGCAGGGTATCGAGTGGGTGTGCAGCACGGCCCCCACCTCTAGATACGCCTGATACAGGCTGGTGTGCAGCAGTGTCTCTGCCGAAGACCGCTGGCCGGGGCTGAGGGGCTGGCCCTGTAGATTGACCGCCATAATGTCGTCTGGGGTGAGCTGCCCTTTGTCGCGCCCCGACACGGTAATAGCCACCGACTCAGCGGTCAGCCGGGCCGAGTAGTTGCCGCTGGTGGCCGGTGCCCAGCCCTGACTGGCCAAAAAGCGGCCTGCCTCTGCTAGCGATCGCGCGATCGCATCAAACTCTATGCTCAACCGACTGTTCCCAATTCTGCAGAATCAGCACTATAAACCTTATCCAAGTCCAGAAGTGGAGTTTTGCCTGGGGAAAAACTCCAGATCCCGAGCTGTACTTGGTTTAGCACCTAAGTTTTTGCATAATTTTGCACGATTTGGGGTTGATCAGCCTGGGGCTGTTGAGGTGTAAAGTCGAGGCCAATGGCGTCTCTAGTGAGGCCGGGGTAAGGCAGCGTGAGCTGGCTTAAATTGACCTGCCATAGGTTGGTTTTCTCAAAGTTAGCCCCCGCCAGCTGAGCGTAGTCAAGGCAGGCTTCGGACAGGTTAGCCCGGAACAGGTTGGCGTTTTTGAGGGACGCATTGCTGAGGTCGGCTAGCCGCAAAACAGCCTCGCTCAGGTCAGCTTCGGTCAAATCGGCCCCGGTGAGGATAGCCCGAAACAGGTTGGTACCCACGCAGCTGGCCTGGCGCAAGTTGGCCCTGGCCATATTGGCCCCCATCAGGCTGGCGCTGTCTAAGTTGCTTTGAGCCAGGTTGACGTTACACAGGTTGGAGTAGTAAAACGTGGTTCTGGTCAGGTTAGCCGCTTGCAAGATGGCCTCTCGCATATCGACCTCGTAAAAATTAGACTCTCCCAGGTCGGCATTGATCAGCAGCGTTTCCTGCAGATCTGCTTTGTAAAAGTGCGAATGCCGCAGATTGGCGTTGCTGAGGTTAGCGGTGTAGAGGTTGGTTTTGTAAAAGTCCGCCATGCTGAGGTTGGCGCTGCTGAGGTCAGCCATGCACAGATCGCATCGGTACAGGGTCGATGACTCAAAATTGGCGCGAGGGAAAATGCTTTCTCTCAGGTTGGCTTCGTAGAAGTTGGCGTGGCGGAAGTCGACGCCAGGAAGATGCAGTCGACCTAGATCTGCCCCCTGAAAATCGGGTCGAATGCTGGGGTTTTGAATTCGCCAGGCGTTCCAGGTCTCAACGCCTTTCTCTAGAATGTTTAGGTGTTCGGTATTGGCCATCGGTTAATGCTCCCTAAGCTACGCATGGTGACAGTTGGCTAGATAGCCATACGTAACGTGACGATTTCAGAACAGCCTTTGACTATTGGTTGACTATCGGTGTGCCGTTGTGTGCTCAACCCGCTCACGGCTAAGGAGCCGCCGGGTGCTTTTTTGGGTCTGCCCAGAAAGTGCCGTGCCAGTCTCTGGGTGAAGCTAGTAGACCCTGAATATAAAATTCGCCCCTCCTGAGCCCCCCCCTGAGACGGTGTGACAGAAACCTAGCTCGACTCAATTTTCCCCAGGCAAATAGCTTGTTAACACTTATTTATGTAGTTGCGTAATTTCCTCAGGCACCTGGTAAAACTACGTTGGTAATTGAGGTCGCGGCTCCGATGCTTCCCGACAAATGGCCATAGTCACCCAACCTGCGCCGTCCTTGCGCCCTTGAGTAGTAGCCTGCCAATCTGCAAATCTCAACACCCCTGCCGTCTAAACGATAGCACCATCCAACGAGTTAGCCTTCCTACGCAATGTGGGAAAAACTGAGTTGCTCATTCAGGCATTTAACTGGGCAGAGACTTCGCTAGGGCCGATCGAAGCATGGTCGCAGAGTAAACCTCTTGCAGATTCCGTAATCCTGTGTTGTAGTATGTATGCTACAACGTACTCGATCGCAGGACGGTTTCCGTCATGGCTTCTTTTCAACACGTTATTCGCTACTACAGTCGCTATCGTCGGGCGGTAGTCTTTAGCATTGCCGCCAGCAGCCTGTTTCAAATTGTCGATTTGGCGGTGCCCTACTGCATTGGGCAAATTCTCAACGTCCTCTCGCAGCAGCCTGTTGACCCCCTCAGCCAGGGCGTAATCAACCGGATTAGCAGTGGGGTGGGCTATCCGGCGGGGTCGGGGCTGGCGCTAGCGCTATTTCTGGCCGTTATCTTTGCCGTTACCGTCGTTCGCGCTCCTATTCAGCCCTGGCTGGCGGGGTGGTTCCACTGGGATATTGCTCTGCGCACCCGGCGCGACCACTCGCTGTCGGTGGTGCGCAAACTCCTCAGGTTGCCCCTGGGCTTCTACGACGAAAACAACCCTGGCCGTATTGCCGGGCGGGTGGCGCGGGGGCTGTCTAACCACACCTGGACCTATCCCGAAATTGCCGGGCAGCTGATTCCCAAGTTGTTTCGTATTACCGGCATCTTTTTGCTGATCGCCTGGATTGACTGGCGAATTGCCCTGGCTTTTTTGGTGTCGTTTGTCGTGATTTTGAGCGTTAGTCTTAAGGACTTGATTCGGCTCAATAAGAAAGAGCAGGCCCTCGACAGCTATATCGAAAATACCGAAAGCCGCACCTCTGAGATTGTCACCAACATCAAAACGGTGAAGGCTTTTGCCACCGAAAGCCAGGAGCTCAGGCGGCAGAGCCAGCGCCTAGAGCGCGAGTTTACCGTCGTTATGCACATCATCCACAAGGGGTACGTTATTCTGGCCACCTGGCAGGATTTCATTATCCAAAGCTGTGTGTTTGGTATTTTGGTGCTGACCCTGCTGGCTACCCTACGGGGTCACATTTCGCTGGGGCACTTTGTCACCACCCTGACGGTGTCGAGCATGGCCTACTCGGAGCTAGAGCCGATTAGCAATATGGCCGAAATTTTTGCCCGCCGCTACGCCTCAATGCTGCGCTTCCATGAGTTTATGGAGCAGCCCCTAGGCACCGATGTGGTCAATCTCACCGATGCCCCCGAAAGCCTGCCCACCTACCAGTTCACCGGCAAGATGCACTTTGACCAGGTGAGTTTTGGCTACGACGACGAAAAACCTGTGCTACAGGGCATAGACCTGCTAATTGAACCCTGCCAAACAGTGGCGCTGGTAGGGCGATCGGGCTCTGGTAAGTCAACTCTGGTAAAACTGCTGTTTCGCTACTTCGACCCCCATAGCGGCCGCATTTTGATCGATGGCGAAGACATTCGGCGGCTGGATGTAACGGGGTACCGGAAGCGGCTGGCGATCGTGCACCAGGAGGTGGATGTGTTTAACGGCACTCTGCTTGACAACCTCAAGTACGGCAACCCCACCGCCACCATGGCGCAGGTGAACGAAGCCTGCCGTATCGCTCGGGTCGACGAGTTTATTCACCGATTGCCCAAGGGCTACTACACGGTAGTAGGCGAGCGGGGAGTGCGCCTCTCGGGCGGTCAGCGGCAGCGGCTGGGCATTGCCCGCGCCCTGCTGGTCAACCCTGATGTGCTGGTGTTCGACGAGGCGACCTCCAGCCTCGACTACGAGTCAGAGCGATCGATTCAGCTGGCCATGCGCTCTATTTTGGGCACCCGCACGACCCTGATCATCGCCCATCGGCTCAGCACCGTGCGCGAGGCCGACAAGATTGTGGTGCTAGAGGAGGGCCACATTGCCGAAGTGGGTAACCACGAGCAGCTGCTGGCCCACGGCGGCATCTACCACCGCCTGCACGTGCTGCAAGAGACCGGCGAACTGGTGGTTTAGGAGCATTGGCCCAATGCCTGCGGAGCTACTAAACATGGGGCAACTTACGTTGCCCTACCGCTCTAGCCGCCGCTTACGGGAGGGATCAGCACTACCTCGTCGCCGTCGTGCAGCGGGGTGTCGGCGGCGACAAACTGGAGGTTGAGACCCAGGCGAGTGCGATCGCGCCACGGTTCTAGCTTGGGATGCTCGGCCAGGGCGCGATCGCGCACTTCCCCTACCGTCGCGCCAGAGGTAAACTGCCACTGCACCTCGGGCTGGCCGTAGGCCTCCTGGTAAATGGCAAAGAGCTTGACGGTAATCGTAATCGGTTCTGCCACGGGGGTGCGATCGCTCCTATGCTGAAAATCTTGCCCAGCGCTACTGGGCGACATCCACCCCGGCCAGCCGAGACACCACTGTTTGAATCGCCGGGGCAAACGCCTGGAGTACCGGCGACAAAGTTACCACACTTCCCGCCGTAATGATGAGGGTGCGCCAGGTCAAAGCCTCCCTGGTACGCAGAGAACGCCATCGCTGAACATGCCCAACTCGGTTTCAGTATTGGTAACCTCCCCGTAGCCCTGCCAGGCTTGGGCCATAGTAAAGCCATCCGAGTTCGGCTGAGGCAACCCCATGACCCACTCTGCATTTCCCTTACTGCGTACCCATCGTGCCGCCCTGGGGGCGATCGCCCTAGGGGCTACCCTGATGGTTGGCTGTGCCGATGTCCCCGAAATTGTGCTCAGGCAAGAAGCCATGTCTACTGAGGCTGATATGGCAATGGGCGGAGCTGCGGCCACGGCTGAAAACCAGGCGATCGCCCCGGCTGCAGAACCGAGTGCGGCGGATACGGCTAACCGGAGCGGCATCACTGAGCCAGCCCCCAGCGATATTGGCCAGCCCACTCCCCAGCTGGTCAAGCGGGCCAGCCTGGTGCTAGTGCTCACCGACATCGACGCAGCAGTAGTCCAGGTGCAAACCATCGTTCAGCAGGCCCAGGGGGATGTGCTGAGTCTGCAAGATCACCGTTCTCCTGAAGGTGCCGCCCAGCAGGTTTCGCTGACGCTGCGGGTGCCCCAGGCGGAGTTAGATACTGTACTAAACGCCCTGCGTCCGTTGGGCACCGTGCAGCAGCAGTCGCTCACCGCCGAGGATGTATCGAGCCAGCTGGTAGATCTTGAGGCCCGGCTGAAGAACTTGCGCCAGTCTGAGGCGGCCCTGCTGCAAATTATGGAGCGATCGGGAGAAATTTCCCACGTGCTGGAGGTGGCCCGAGAACTCAGCACGGTGCGCGAGTCGATTGAGCGGCTGGCGGCCCAGCAGCAAAACCTGAAGCGGCAGGTGGCCTACTCACAGATCTCTCTGTCCCTGCAAAGCCCGATTGCTCAGGTGCCGCCGCTGCGGCCCGTGGGTGAAACCCTGGGCAACACCTGGGAAGCCGCCACCCAATCGGTAAAAGTGTTTACCGTCAGCGGCTTAAAGCTAGGGCTGTGGCTGCTGGCCTTTGGCCCCTACTGGGCGCTGCTAGCGGCAGTAGGCTACGGCAGCTACCGGATCTGGCACAGCCGCACGACCCCACCCGTCGCCGCTGAGTCCGACAACGGCTAATACAAATCCTGACTGAGTACCCCCGGTTTGTAGGGGCGTAGCATGCTACGCCCCTACGGGACTCCTGATTATGAATCGAGGTTTACCAAATCGGATTTCGTATAAAAATCCCTTTCTGGAGCGAACCTGTGAGGGAATAGGCACAGTGGCTAAGCCTAAATGCTACAGCTGGCGGTATGCTTAACCCGTTTAGGTCTAAAGCCTCAGCTGGTGGTGCAGTTGCCATGACGTTTTTTCCTGCCTCAGCAGCGGCGCTGTTTATGCCTGCGGCGATCGGTCTGCTATATCAGGCGGTGCAGCCTCACCCTTGGCCTCACCGTCTGCTGGCCCTAGCGCTGCTGCTGGGTATTTTTGAGCAGGCCCATATGGCCCGAGTGGATCTGCGGAATGTCGAGCTGGTGGGTCAGCGCCTGAGCGATCTGCGGCTAAAGCACTTTGGTCGGGTGGTTACGTGGACCGTGATGGGTCAGCTGGTAGGGTTTTACACAGCCGCAGCGGGCTATCTCGGCTGGGGCATGGTGACTATTTTGCTGAGCGTAATTGGCTTTAACCTGGTGGCTACCCTGCGTCTAGAGCCGTTTGCTCCCCAGCCCATTCAGACGGCAGGCTGGCGATCGCGCCTCAATGTGCTGCCCCTAGATGCGATCGCCCTCAGCCTCGCCTGCCTGTGGATAGCCCAGCGCGGTCAGAGTTGGGTAGCCGTGAGCATGTTTGCGATCACCGCTCTCTACAGCATCAGTAAACTAGTCACCTACGCCAAAGCCCTAGGGCGAAAGCCTTCAGCGATCCATATCGCCCACGCCGCTCAAGAGCATCCACAGACCCCCCAGCAAAATTAGCAGGGCCAGCCCGCCCATCACAGCATCCAGCGGAGTTGATTCCATTAAATGTCTTCCTCTCCTTCAAACAGGGTCTTTAAAGGCATAGCCTCCAGGTTTAACGATTCTTGCAGATAGCGCGACACCACGTCTGACTGACCGTGGGTAACGTATACCGTCTTAGCGCCAGTATCTTTTACCGTTTGAATCAGTCCTGGCCAGTCGGCGTGGTCAGAGAGCACAAAGCCGCGCTCGTAGCCGCGCCGCCGCCGCGCCCCCCGCACCGCCATCCACCCCGAGGCAAAGGCGGTTTGAGGGTGCTTAAAGCGCTTCATCCAGCTAGAGCGGTGGCCCGAGGGCGGGGCAAGCACCAGGTCGCCCGTGTACTTGTAGCTGCTGGGCAACTCCGAGGTGCAGATCGTCGGCACCATCGCCACCCCCTGCTCGCGGTAGATCTCGGTCAGCACGTGGACTGCGCCATGCACATAAACCGTTTGGTTGGTCAGTTTGGTTAGCTCGCTCAGCACCCGCTGGGCCTTACCAAAGGCGTAGCAAAACAAAACGGAGGGCCGATCTGGGTCGCCCTGCCACCAGTTGAAGATGCGGCGCACCGTCTCAGCACCGCTCTCCCAGCGGTAGATCGGTAAGCCAAAGGTAGCTTCGGTAATGAACGTGTTGCAGGGCACGACCTCGAAAGGAGCGCAGGAAGGGTCAGCGCAGCGCTTGTAGTCGCCCGACACCACCCACACTTCGTCTTTGTGCTCGACCCGAATTTGAGCCGAGCCCATCACATGACCCGCCGGGTGCAACGATACCCAGGTTTCGCCCAGCTTGACCGGTTCTCCGTAGGCCACTGCCTGGAGCTGCATATCCTGACCCAGTCGCCTGCGCAAAATACCCTCTGACTGAGCAATGGCAATGTACTGGGTAGAGCCAGCGCGGGCGTGATCGCTGTGGGCGTGGGTAATCAACGCCGTTGGCACCGATTGCCAGGGGTCGATGTAGAAATCACCTTTTTCGCAGTACAGCCCTTCGGGTCGCACGGTAATTAACGTCATCGGTGCGCTCCCATCCCAACCGTATCGATCGCCCCCTTTCCCATCTATTCACCTACCCTAATCTTTCTTCTCAAGGCGAAATAGCACCACCACGATCGCGATTACCCCTAGCTGCACTCCCAGGTTGGGCAACGCGCTGCTGACATCGCGCCCAGCTAAAAGCTGGGTAAAAAATACAAAGGCTCCAATCGCCCCCGAGGCTCCTACGGCACCGTAGATAAACTTGCGCAGGCCTTTGTAGGGTGCTTGGGCTTCGGCCCTAAGGCGCGCATATTTTTCTGGATTCATGCCTTCGGGGGGCTGATTCGGTAGCTGGTCAGGTCGGCTATATTCGGGGGCCATAGGATAGCGGGTGCTCAAGGCAAGACATACTTACTATCCTACAGGGCATCCTACAGGGCACCTTAAGGATCATTGGGGGGATTAAAGAGCGATCGCTGGATCGTGTCCGCCTGTTTTAGCAAGGTTCACCCCATGCAGCCCCCGCGCACAGAAGAATGGGGTGCTGTGGTCGGAATCGCTTACCGACTGGGGCGACCTACCTGGCTAGCAAAGGCCTGCTGGAGCTGGTCAACCCGCTGGGCAGCGGTCTCGGGCGGCGACGAAATCCACAGCGATTCGTAGAAGAAGAACGACATGCCCGCGTAGGCGCGATCGCGCACCGCCGCCATCTGGCTAGTGATAAAGTCCATTTTTACCGGGCGAGCCCGCAGCCCGCTAAGAATGCCAATGCTGACCGGAATCTTGCGCTGCGCCGCCTGAATCGAGGGCTTGTTCATCTCCCACACAAAGCGGTTTTGATCGCTACGGTAGACCTGAATGACCAGCTCATCGACAATGCCCCGACTCACCCAGGTGGGCCAGTCTTGCAGGTAGTTGGTGTAGGCAAAGGGGTAGGGGTTGGGCGAAATCGACACCACCGCGTTGGGCCGGCGGGCCTTGACCAGCTTGTACACTTCACCTAAAAAGTCAGAGATTTTATTGGCCCGCCAGGCCATCCACTCGGCGTCCTGGGGGTCGTCGGGCGGCGCTTGCCCCCCGTGCTCGGCCCGGTAGAGGTTGATGGTGAAGGGGTCGTAGCCAAAATCGACCGGCAGACCCAGGTGGTCGTCAAACTGAAAACCGTCGACTTCATAGTTGCTGACCAGATCGTTGATCAGCTCTAGCTGAAACTTTTGCACCTGGGGATGAAAGGGGTTCATCCAGCGGCGCGGAATCACGTTGCCCTCCATCCAGATACCGGGGTCGGCCACTGGTGCATTGTCGGGCAGGGGCTCGTCGTCGGGCAAGGGTTCGTCGTCGGGCAGGGGTTCGTCCACCTGGGCGATCCACTGGTTGACCCGGTGCTTTTCGCGGGCCAGGTCGCTGGTCTTGGGCTGCTCTAGGGCGCTCAGCTTAGGGAAATCTGGTTTCTCCGCTGCCTTGAACACAGCAGGCACAGCTTCAGGCTGCTTTTGGGTAAACCAGTCGGGATGGCGACGGTACAGCTCGTAGTTGGCGGGGGCCATGAAGCCAAACTCAAACCAGGGCACCACGGCCATCCCTCGGGCGTGGCCCATAGCGATCGCCTCCTGCAACATGTCGCGATCGCTCTCGGAAGCTGGCCCAGGGGCACGCAGGTCGCCGTAGAGGTGCTGGCTTACCCCCAGCTCGCGCTTGGCCGTGGCGCTGGGGTAGAGGGTGTGGCCGTAGTTCCACACCACGGGGTAGATCGTGTTGAAGTTGAGGTCGGCCAGGCGGTTCACCGCCGATTGCAGCGCCTCGGTGGAAAACAGCACCGAGCTATCGACGTTGGTCAGCCACACGCCGCGCGTTTCGCGATCGGGGGCGGTGACCGCAGGGGTTTGGGCCTGGGCGACCCAGGCGGGGTCAACGGTGCGGCGCAGGGCGGGGTTTGAGGCCGCGCTACACACCAGGGCAGCGGCTTCGCCTCGGGTCAGCCGCTGGGTGGGGTTGATGCGGTTGGCCTGGGGATAGTTCACCACCACGCCCTGGGTAAGGGCGGCGGCGACGCCTTCGCGAGCGTACGAGGGAACCTGGGGGCCGTCTTCCAGGCTGGTGTTGATGATGGTATTGGCGGCCAGCTCGTAGTTGGCTCCCAGCTTGGCCGCTAGGGCCATAATCGCTTCGGCCCGCACCAGGGGGCGATCGCGCTGAAAGTATTGATCGGGGTAGTGAGAAGCCACGGTAGGCGCTGTCTCCAGGCCCAGCGCTCGCTCCAGCGGGTTGGCCCAGCTGCCCGACTGAGCAGGAGGATTGATTTGGTTGAGCAGGGCCACGTAGTCACCCCACAGAATGTCGTCGTCGGGGTAGAACCGACCGCTGCGATCGGGGGTGACAATAGTTAACTGAGCCAGAACGGTGATGCAGTCTTTGGCCCAGTGGTTTTGAATGTCAACCGGAATAACCCGTCGCGGAGGAATGAGAGGCCGGTTTTCGCTGGGGTTTTCGCTGGGCAGGATCTGCTTGATTGCGGCGGCGGGCATTACAGGCGCAGTTGCCCCGTCCGTCTTCGCCAGCAGCGGCAGCACCCCCGGCCCGCTTAGCACCAGCAAGAGTGTCGCCCCAAAACATAGGAGCGATCGCAGCCACCCCTTTACCAGCCGCCCTCTGCCCATCTGGCCCATTGCTGTTAACCTCCGCTCCGTTTGGCCTGATAGCCCTTGGCCACCAGGAGTTCGACTAGTTTTTGGGCATGGTCGCCCTGTATTTCGATCGTGTCTTCCCTGGCAGTGCCGCCCGTGCCGCACTGGGCCTTGAGCTGCTTGGCCAAAGCCGTCAGCGAGTCGGGCGTGTGCTGAAAGCCCGTGATCACCGTCACGGTTTTGCCACCGCGCCCTTTGCGGCTGACCTGCACCCGCACCGTTTGCTGATTGGGGGGGCGATCGGGCACCCCCCGCGCCATCGGGTCGGCGGGGCCAAACTCACGGTAGGCGTGGCGGTCTGTCGCCCCCGAACCGGGGCCAGAACCTGCTCCAGAACCCGCCCCAGATTTAGATTTACCCTTAGCCATAACTGTTCAATAGACTGCCTGATTTATACCATTCCCCTGCGATCGCTACACTATATATCTAGGCCGTTTACCCCACTCCTATGCAACTTCACCTCAAGGTCTGGCGTCAGGCCGATGCCGATATCCCTGGCCAGTTTCAGACCTACACCGTAGCCGACGCCCACCCCGACATGTCGTTCCTAGAGCTGCTCGATGTGCTCAACGAGCAGCTAATCCACGCTGGGGCCGACCCGGTGGAGTTTGACCACGACTGCCGCGAGGGCATCTGCGGCTCCTGCGGCGTCATGATAAACGGTAAAGCCCACGGCGGGCTGCCCCAAACGGCGACGTGCCAGTTGTACCTGCGGCACTTTAGCGATGGCGACGAAATTACCATTGAACCCTGGCGAGCCAAGAGCTTTCCGGTGATCAAAGATTTGGTAGTCGACCGGGCCGCGTTCGATCGCATTATTATGGCGGGCGGCTATATCTCGGTCAAAACCGGGTCGGCCCCCGAGGCCAACGCCATCCCCGTCCCCAAGGCCAGCGCCGATGCGGCCTTTGACTACGCCACCTGCATTAGCTGCGGGGCCTGTGTCGCCGCCTGCCCCAACGCGTCGGCCTCCCTATTCACCGCCGCCAAAGTGGCCCACCTGGCCCAGCTGCCTCAGGGCCACCCCGAGCGACAGGGGCGGGTGCTGGCGATGGGCAATCAAATGACGGCTGAGGGCTTTGGCGACTGCTCCAACCACGGCGAGTGTCAGGCCGTATGCCCGAAGGGAATCTCGATCGATGCGATCGCCACCATGCGGCGCGAGTATGTGCGGGCCGTGGTCGGTCGATAGCACTCCCGCATCACTAGCCGAGTGGTGCCGCGGGCGATCAGCGCTGGTAGAAAGCGGCTCATCAGCACCGCCAGCGCCGGGATAGTTAAGTTCAAGCTTGAAACTACTCCTCTTGCCAGACGCGCACGGTGCCGTCCCAGCCAGCGCTGACCAGAGTCTTGCCGTCGGGGGCAAAATCTACCCCCCATACCCAACCCTCGTGACCATGCAAAATCGACAGCAGGCGACCCTGCTGCATGTCCCAGAGGCGAATGGTGCTGTCGTTGCTGGCGGTGGCCAGCAGTTTGCCGTCGGGGCTAAAGGCGAGGCTGTTGACCGGGGCCGGGTGAGCTTTAAAGCAGGTGGTTTGGCGACCGCTGTTGAGCTTCCAAAAGCGCACGGTGCAGTCGGCGCTGGCGCTGGCCAGCAGCCAGTTGTTGGGGCTGGCGGCCACCGACAGTACCTCCCCCGTATGGCCCATGAGCACGCGGTTGCTGCCTTTGCCCTTAATCCGGTACAGACGCAGGGTTTTGTCTTGACTGCCGCTGATTAGAGTAGTGCCATCGTGGCTGACGGCGATCGCGCGAATCCAGTGGGTATGGCCATTGAACTGATGAATGAGGCTCTGATCGCTGAGTCGCCAAACGCAGATTTTGTGGTCTTGGCCACCGCTAAACAGGTATTTACCGCTGGGGCTGAAGGCCACCGCCCGCACCCAGTTGCTGTGGCCCTCCATCTGACCCAGGGTCTTCCCTGTGGTGAAATCCCACAGCTGAACGGTGTTGTCGTTGCTGACGCTGGCAAAGCAGGTGCGATCGGGGCTGACGGCGACCGACCGCACCCAGGCCCGGTGGCTGTCGATCACCTGCATAGTGTGGCCGGTGGCCAAGTTCCAAACCCGCACGGTTTTGTCTCCGCTGCCGCTGATAATAAAGTTGCCGTCGGCACTTACCGCAAGCGCTCGTACCCAGCTGCTGTGGCCTGTCAATACTTGACTACAGCCCCACTTAGTCGGGCGGGCCGCCGAACGAGCCGACGTCGCATCGGCAGATCGATTGAGGGCGGTGGTCATATCCACCAGTTCAAAGGCGGCAGAATCACCATTGGGGCCGCCCTGGGAGAGCGAGTCGGGGGGCTGAGAGGGCATAACAAGGGTACGCATCGACATGGGGGCTTTACTCGATCGCTAGCGATGGTGAACCTAGACACAAACTGGCTCCAGTCTGCAAAAACCACCATCGACTACACCCTGCCAGCATCCTATTCCGAAATGCTGCTCAGTTTTTAGACTGTTTTCAGACTACTGACCACTTTAAATTCTAAACTAGCGCCCTAGATTCATAATTTAATTGCTCTGTCACTGTTCTAGCCCTATCTCAAAAGATACACTTAGGCGCAGCTAAATCTTCTCTTAATAGGTTTGCTTTCCGTCGTTCTGACGCATCTATCTATGGGTAGCTCTGGGAGTGCGAAACCTCAATTTGATTAGGGTTCAGAGCTTTAAGCCGATCACAGGCATGGCTACAGCGTTTGCTTTTTATCACGACAATTCGGCGATCATCTTGCTGGCGGATGTCGATAAGCGCAGCCAAAACTAAGCCACCAAAACTACTGTTTAGCTCGCTTAGAAACTATAGAAAACTGCTATAGCAAACTCCAAGTCTATCCACAGTATCTGCGAATATTTCAAGACCTTTGAGCATGTAGCCGCTGATCTTGAAGCTTTACCTAAGTGGAGTTCGCGATCAACCTGCTACTGCTATAAAAAGACTCTTAAACCTTGTCCAAGTCCAGAAGTGGAGTTTTGCCCGCGAGAAAACTCCAGATCCCGAGCTGTACTTGGTTTAACGACCAGGATCAGGCAATGCTGCCGCGCTTGCGGGCTTCTTTGTAGGAGGTGCCGACATTCTTGAGCCCGGCGCGGATCATTTCTTGTTCGAGCAGGGCAAAAAAGCGGGTGCGATCGCCCCCTCGCACCACCGCCTGGTTGTGAGCCTCAGCCAGCGCCACCGGATAGCCATAGCCCTTCTGCACCTGGGTTAGCACCATACGCAGGGCGCTGTCGCACAGGGTTTGATCGGCCATCACCCACTGGGGCAGCTCGACTCGTGCCACCTCGGGGCCGACGTTGAGATAGCAGAAATAGACGCGGTGGTCGCCGTAGAGGTCGAGAATGCTGGCGGTGCTGCGCCAGAAGGGGCTGCGCTCCCCAGGGACTAATTCTGTGGCCCAAAACGTGGCATCCCGCAGCGGAAAGAATCTTCCGCAGGGAGCTCGGTCGCCGTCGACTTCGCCGCAGTGGGTCTGGCAGTCGGGCTGGGGGAAGGGGCAGGCGGCAAACCGCAGAAAGTTCATCGCCTCACCGCTGCGGCTGGCGCTAAGGTAGCCCACCAGGGGAATGTTTTGCTGCCGCAGGCGCTCCCAGGAGTCGAGGATGGGCGGCAGAATGCGATCGCGGGCCTCCCCCGGCAGGGCCTCCAAGAACCAGTAGATCAGCGACCCGTCGACTAGAGCCAGCACTGGTACCGGTTCTGATTCAGAACCAGTGGCCATTAAGCTTTCGTGAACCGCTTCCCGCAGTTCGGCCAGCACCACCGCCTCGGCGACGGTGCGACGGTGGCCCATCCACTCTTCGGTGCTAATGCCCCACTGGCGCGACAGGTAAAGGTCTTCGGCCCGGTACACCACCTCTGGCAGACTATCGAGCAGCGGAAAACGGCTTTGGCCGTAGTGCAGCACCACTCGACCTACGTTGATCAAGTAGCAGTAGGCAATCTCGTGGTGGCTGGGAGAAATCTGCGACCCATCGGTGGCCAGCACCGTGTGGGCCTCGGGGGCGGCGGCCACAGCGGTGCGAAGGCTCAGGGGTTCGCTGGGCTGGGCGGCGGTAAAGGGGGCGCGATCGCCCCAGGTTTCGGCATTGGCCAGCAGTTCGGCCTGGCGGGTAGCGGCGATCGTCAGCAGTTGCCGAGCCGTCGCGACTCGCTCCTGGGCGGCGGCGGCCTCCTGGCTGAGGTGCTGGCTAATGCCCTGCATCTGCCGGGCCAGCTTCATCAGGTCGAGCATGATGCAGACAATTTGGTACGTCTATACTAGCACCTCCTTTCCACAATTTTTCGTTAGAATCGGCGGCCTACGGATGCTACTTTGGCCACCATCGGTATACTGTCGTGTGGCTTATGTCTTGGTCGTGTTCTGGTCGTGCTTATGGAGTCAAAATGGCTCACCTCAGGATTCACTTCGGGAGCGTTAGCAACCTTAGGTGCTCTAGTTGTAGCTGCTCCGGTTAGGGCCGCAACCCTCCAGTACTGGTGGTTCGATGCCCAAACCAATCAGCTGGTGTTTACGACCGACGGTGAGGTGCAGCCCCAGGCCCAGCTGCTGGTCAACCCCACCCGGATTGTGATTGACCTGCCAAATACTCAGTTGGGCAGCACCAGCACCAGTCAGGCCGTCGGCGGTGCCATTCGTGAAGTGCGGGCCGGCCAGTTCGATCGCCAAACCGCCCGCCTAGTGATAGAAGTCGCTCCCGGCTACAGCCTCAACCCTCAGGATGTGCGGGTGCAGGGCATTCGGCCTAATCAGTGGGCGGTGCAGCTGCCCGCCCCCAGGCAGGGAGCGGCTCCCCCTACAGGTACCATTCCAGCGCCAACAGCGACGGCTAATCGGGTCGAAGGGAGCACCGGCACCGGCGCTACAGCCACCCTCACGGGCGTAGTCACCACGGGCGACGGCTTTTTACTGAGAATGAGCGGCACCGCCCCCACTCCCACGGTGCAGTTCACCAACGACAATGCCGACAACCGCTTCGCCATCATTGACTTGCCCAATACCGCGATCGCCAGCGCCCTCCGTCCCGACGACCTGCCCAACTATCGCTACAGCATCATCGCCTGGGATGTCACCCAGCAGACGACGACTCCTCCGTCTACCCGCATTACCCTCAAACTCGGCCCCACCAGCCCCGACTGGCGCGCTTTGCGCAACAACAGCGGCGTAATTGTGCTGCCCCCCAGCGGCGTACCCATTGGCAGCGTGTCGGATGAGCCGCCGCCCCTGGCCACCGCCCCCGGCCCATCAGCTACCACGGCTCAGGCTCCCCAACCGGCTCAACCTACCCGGCCGGCCCAGTCGACGCCACCCCCAACTCGTTCGGTAGAGACTCCTGTTGCTCCCCCAGATCTGCCCACGGTGCCCAGAGGACGGGTGGTCGTGGCGATCGACCCCGGCCATGGCGGGCGCGACCCTGGAGCGGTCGGCATTGGCGGCCTGCAGGAGAAGCAGGTAATTTTTCCGATTTCGCAGCGGGTAGCGGCGCTGCTCGAAGCCCAGGGCGTAGTTGTGGTGATGACTCGGCAGCAGGATACGACCCTGGATCTGCAGGTTAGAGCCGATATTGCCAATCGGTCCCAGGCCAACCTATTCGTCAGCATTCACGCCAATGCCATTAGCCTCAGCCGCCCCGATGTCAACGGCATTGAGACTTACCACGCCTCGGCATCAGGGCGGCGGCTGGCGGCTACCCTCCAGGCCAGCATGCTGGCGGCGACGGGAATGCGCGATCGCGGCGTTAAGCAGGCCCGCTTCTACGTACTGCGGGCCACCAACATGCCCTCCGCCCTGGTAGAGGTAGGATTTGTGACCGGCGCTCAGGATGCCCCCCGGTTGGCCGACCCGGCCTGGCGCGAAACCATGGCCCAGGCGATCGCCCGTGGTATTTTGCAGTACATCCAGCAGGGGCTGTAGGGGCAGATGGCCTACTGGTTCAATGGGCAACTCCGCCAGGGTACCGATATTGGCCTCGCTGTGAATGACCCCGCCTTGATCTACGGGGCAACGGTATTTACTACCCTGCGAGTCTACGGCGATCGCTTAGATCATCCCCTTACCGACTGGGTAGCGCACCAGACCCGTATAACCCAGGCTCTACAGGATTTGGGCTGGCTTGCCCCCGGCTGGCGTCAGGTGCGTCAGGGCGCAGAGATGCTGCTGAATGACTACTCTATCCTGCGAATTACCTGCTTTCCCGATGGGCGAGAACTGGTGACGGGCCGAAACCTGCCTGAAAACTTAGAGGCGATGCAGACCCAGGGAGTGGCCGTCTGGATAGCGCGGGGAGAACTATACCAGCGACCTGTACCCGCCTACAAAACCGGCAACTACATGGGAGCCTGGCTAGCCCTGCAGGCGGCCCAGCAGCACGGGGCTCGCGAAGCCATCCTAGTCAATGATCAAGGCCAGTGGCTTGAAACCAGCACCGGCAACCTCTGGGGCTGGGCCAGCGGCCAGTGGCACACCCCCGGCCTGGGGTCGGGCCTGCTGTCGGGCATTGTTCGCGCCCGCCTGATTGAGCACCTAAGTCAGCAGGGAGAGCGGGTGAATCAATCTCCCTGGCCACCGGGAGTGATCCAGCGCTTTGAAGCATTGGCCTACAGCAACTCAGCGGTGCAGGTGGTGCCGATACATACTGTGCTGGGGCACACAGTTTTAAGCGATCGCAGTAGACTAGAACTTAACCCACAGCACCCAGCCCTAGAGGCTTTGCGGACTGCATTTAGGGAAAATTGACGGCCAACCTCGCCTCTATCATAAGAATAAGTCCAGCTTAGGAGCCGTCGGCTGCTACAGGCAACGCTCCACGTCTGGACTTGAACTAGGTTTAGTTGGCCCATTCCGACAGATGACGTTAACATAAGTTAATATCCTTCTAATTATCACGGCTTATTTAAGATTCAGCCTTAAAGAGCCGTTTCTTAGAAACGGTTCATTCCAAGAACGTTAGTGGAGGCATTAGCCCGGTGAACAAACGGTGGAGAAATGCAGGTTTATACGCCCTGCTGGTCGTTGTAGTGATTGCGCTAGCGACCGCTATTTTTGATGGTTCTGGCCCCGAAACCCAGACCTGGCGTTACAGCCAGTTTTTAGACGCGGTACAAAACAACCAGATCGAGCGCGTCAGTATTAGCGCCGATCGCACCCGGGCTCGCTTTACCGACCCCGAAGGCAATGGTCAGGTAATCGTTAACCTGCCCAACGACCAGGAGCTAATCAGCACCCTGGAAACCAACAATGTCGATATTGTAGTCACACCCCAGAGCGACGACAGCGTCTGGGTGCGGGCCTTTAGCACCCTGCTGATTCCAATTCTGCTGCTGGGTGTGCTGTTCTTTGTGCTGCGCCGCGCCCAGAGTGGCCCTGGCAACCAGGCGATGAACTTTGGTAAGTCCAAGGCTCGCGTCCAAATGGAGCCCCAGACTCAGGTAACTTTCGGCGATGTGGCCGGTATTGAGCAGGCCAAGCTAGAGCTAACCGAAGTCGTTGACTTTCTTAAGAACGCCGATCGATTTACCGCTGTTGGTGCCAAAATTCCCAAGGGCGTGCTGCTGGTTGGCCCTCCGGGTACGGGTAAAACCCTGCTTGCTAAAGCCGTTGCTGGCGAAGCAGGCGTGCCTTTCTTCTCCATCTCGGGTTCTGAGTTTGTCGAAATGTTTGTGGGTGTGGGTGCTTCCCGCGTGCGTGACCTGTTCGAGCAGGCTAAAGCCAATGCTCCCTGTATCGTGTTTATCGACGAGATCGACGCCGTCGGTCGTCAGCGCGGCGCAGGCCTCGGCGGCGGCAACGACGAGCGCGAGCAAACCCTCAACCAGCTGCTCACCGAGATGGATGGCTTCGAGGGCAATACCGGCATTATCATCATTGCCGCTACAAACCGTCCTGACGTACTCGATGCGGCCCTGCTGCGCCCCGGTCGTTTCGACCGTCAGGTGGTTGTAGACCGGCCCGACTACGCCGGTCGGCTCGAAATTCTCAACGTCCACGCTCGCGGCAAGACTTTCTCTAAGGATGTCGACTTGCAGAAGATCGCCCGTCGTACCCCTGGCTTTACTGGGGCCGACCTGTCGAACCTGCTAAACGAGGCCGCGATTTTGGCTGCCCGCCGCAATTTGACCGAAATCTCCATGGATGAGGTCAACGATGCGATCGATCGCGTTCTGGCTGGCCCCGAGAAAAAAGACCGCGTCATGAGCGAAAAGCGCAAAGAGCTGGTTGCTTACCATGAAGCTGGTCACGCCCTGGTCGGTGCCCTGATGCCCGACTATGACCCCGTGCAGAAAATCAGCATCATTCCCCGCGGACGGGCTGGTGGTCTGACCTGGTTTACCCCCAGCGAAGACCGTCTAGAGTCGGGCCTGTACTCCCGCTCTTACCTGCAAAACCAGATGGCCGTGGCTCTTGGTGGCCGCATCGCTGAAGAGATCATCTTCGGCGAAGAAGAAGTTACCACGGGTGCTTCCAACGACCTCCAGCAGGTGGCCCGCGTCGCCCGCCAGATGGTAACTCGCTTTGGCATGAGCGATAAGCTTGGTCCGGTGGCCCTCGGTCGCCAGCAGGGCAATATGTTCCTGGGCCGCGATATTTCCGCCGAGCGTGATTTCTCGGAAGAAACCGCCGCCACCATTGACTCCGAAGTGCGTGGTCTGGTTGACCAGGCGTACACCCGCGCCAAGCAGGTGCTCATCAACAACCGCCACGTGCTCGACCAGCTGGCCAATATGCTGGTAGATAAAGAAACCGTGGATTCTGAGGAGCTGCAACAGCTGCTCGCCACCAACGACGTCAGCATGGCTTCGATTGTGTAAATCACGCTGAAACCTGCCTAATTCGCAGAGAAGGGGATGTCCGACGGACATCCCCTTTTTTGTATGTCAGGTGGGGCAAATCTAGGGAGCAATCCTTTGAAGGAGATTAGAGATTAGCCATTCCCAATCTGCTTTATACCAATTCTGTTTGTTTAACCCCCGATTCAACCGGGCAAATGCCCTAGTACTCTGAGGCAGAAGCAGATCTACTATCAGAACGCTTGCAGCAATCGCTATGCCTGCGCGCCAATAGTCGAGAGATCTCCGCCTTAGAGTACTAATACCCCAGAGCTGAAACAAACCAGCTATTCTAGCCCCTTAGCTCCCCGGCTTCCCCGCGACCGGCAATAGTCAACCCAACTTGCGCCTCTGACTTTAGGTGCCAAACTGGTAGCCATACTCATTTTGGTTGAGCAATCCATCGCCGTCGGCATCCAGGGTGTCGTAAACACCGCTGTCGTCTAACCCGGTGTCAAATTCATTGCGATCGAGATAACCGCTGCGGTCTAAATCCCAATAGTTGTAGGTTCCATCAGACAGCTCACTACTGTCTAATATGCCATCGTTGTCGAGGTCCCAAAGGTCGTAATAGCTCTGATACTCATAGCCCTCGATCGCGCCACTGCCATCAGTATCCCAAGCGTTAAAGTAGCCGGTGTCGTTGATACCAATACCGAATTCGTTGGCGTCTAGGTAAGTATCCTGACTGGTATCCCAGGCGTCATAGACTTCAGATTGTCTCAGACCGTCATAAAGCTCGGTGTCGTAGAGATAGCCATCTCTGTCGGTGTCCCAAGTGTCGTAGGCACCGGTATAGAACTCGCTGCGGTCTAGATAGCCGTCATCGTTGGCATCCCAAGCTGTGTAAGGTTCGTAGGTGGTGCAGCTAACCAAACCAAACCCAATTAGTCCTAGGGTTGCGAGTAGCTTTTTCATCTAGTTTTCCTCTGTCAATGTGATGTCAATGTGATTGCATGTATCGTCACATTGCCCAACCCAATCAATTAGTTTCCAACGCCCATCAGTAAGCTGTTAGTAAGCTGTCCAACATGCCATTTCTCTCAGCGAGTCTGGGGGCAAAGACAATGCATACGCTCCTATGCTAAGTTTTGACGACCAGGAACTGTGTCCGTCAGCCGAGGGATTTAGCGGAATAACCCAGGGCATAACGGTGTTCTTGCCAGCCAAAAAGACCAAGCATTAGCATTTTGATGGATTGCAACTAGTTAGCGCAGTGATCGTTATTGATGTCGCCATTGGCCATACGGGTGTTGCAAAATAGCGCTCTGCTGAGGTCCGTGCGGGCCAGGTTTGCGCCCAGCAGGTCGGCGTTGGTAAAGTTAGTGCCGTCGACCGAGGCATCTCGAATTAGGGCCTCGCGCAGATCAGCTCCAGTAAAGTCGGCCCCGTCTAGCTGTGCGCCAATCAAAGTAGCGCGGTAAAACTTGCCATCGGTTAGGGTGGTGCGGCTCAGGTTGGTCGCAAAAAAGCCAGACTGGTTAAACACGGCCCCGTCTAGACGACTGTCGCTGAGATCGCTGTTGGCCCAGTTGCTGTCGCGGGCTTCGGCGTTCTCCATGTTGATATTGACGGCATTGACATCGACCAGGCGGCTGCCGGTGAGGGTGACCTCGCGTAGGTTAGCCCCAGCTAGATCTGACTCTGAGAGGTCGGCCTGGCTGATGAGGGCCTGGCTGAGATTGGCCTGGCGCAGGTCGGTCTGGGTCATCTGGGCGCGGGGGAGGCGGGCCTGGCGCAGGTTAGCCTGCGCCAGGTTGGCCCCAGTCAGGTCAGCGTCTTCTAGATTGGCCCCAGCCAGTACCCTGCCGCTAAGGTCGCAGCCCACGCAGTTGTGGGTAATCAGAAACTGCCGCAGCTGATCGCTGGCGGCGACGGGCGCTGCGGCCAGCCCTAGCAGGGCCGCCAGGGCGATCGCCCGCTGAGGCCAAACCCTAGCCAGCACAGGCTTTTGGGGCCAACTATCCAAATACGTCTTGATGCCGTGCGCCATGCCGATGTTATCCCTCAAAAAATAGGCCCAAAAGCTCGAGTCAAGTCGATAGATTGCTTCTACAATGTGTCAGCATCTTTGCCTTCAGCGGGGGTTTGAGCCAAGTACGGCTGGCTCTTACCGTTCTGACAGTCTAGATTCTACAGCTCGCTCTCGGTAGTTCGACTTCATGGCATCTACACCGGCCTCTTCGCCTTTGAGTTCGCGTCGGCAGCGCCCCAAACCGAGCCGCCAGGTTAACCCGTGGGAGTGGTTTTGGCTGACGCTGTGGCTGCTGCTGCTGGCGGGGTCGGGGATATTTTGCGGCTGGGCGCTGATGTGGCTAACCCGCATTCCACCCCTGCCCGACTGTGACCAGATTACGCCTTTTCACTCAGAGAGCGACCTGCTGTACTGTGCTGAGGCCCAGGCCCGCACGGGCGAACCTAACAGTCTGGTGCAGTCGGTGCTGCTGACCGCCAACTGGCCCAAAACCCACTCGAAATACGACGAGTCTCAAGAGGTGTTAGAGGATGCCTCGGAGCAGATTTTGGTGCTGGCCAACCGCTGGGCTCAGGCGGGCAAGCTCGATGACGCGATCGCGCTAGCGGAAAAAATTCCCCTCAATACGCCCCTGCGCAAACCGGCCCAGGCGGTCATTTTTGAGTGGCGTCAAGATTGGGAACGGGGCCGGGCGATCGAGGCCAAGCTCAAACCAGCGCTGGCGGCTAGCGATTGGGCGCTGGCCAAGACCTACCTGCAAGAGTTCAAAACCCTCAAGAGCGACTACTGGCTGACCGCACGCTACGTGTTTTGGCAGCAGCAGTTTTTAGTCGAGCAGCAGGCCTGGAACCAGCTGTTGCAGGCCCGCGACCTGGCCAATACAAACCAAATTGAGAATTTGCGCCAGGCGGTGGTGCTGGCCCGCAGTATCAACCTGCGCAGTCAGGTGTGGCAGGCGGCTGAAGATGACATCGACGCCTGGAGTAAGACCGTGCTGGATGTGGCCCTCCAGCGCTGGCAGGTGGGCGATCGCGCTGGTGCCCTGGAGCTAGCCAGCGTGGTACCTCCCAGCCCCGACCTGCTGCCCGCCGCCCAGGAGCTGCTGGCCCTGAGCCACGCCCAAACGCTGGCCCGCCAGGCCGAACCCGACGGTGTGGCCCCCCGCTACAGCCATATGTTTGGGCTGATGGCAGCCATCAGCGCCGTCAATCAGCTCCCGGCGAACAGTCCTTATGCGGCGGCTGAACTATCGTCAACAGACCAGTGGAGCGAGCAGATTACCGATTTGAGACGGCTGACGTTTAGCGACAGGGTGGCCCGCCTGGGCCAGCGCACCACCTACAATTGGGCCATCCACCAGGCCCAGATGGTGGAGGTTGACCGCCCCCGGCGGATTCAGGGGCAGACCCTGGTGGCCCAGTGGCAGGCTAGCCTACAGCGGATTGCCGATCGCCCCATTCTGGCTGAGGCCCGCAGTTTAGCTAAACCGGGCACGATTGCGGCCCTCGAAACCGCGATCGCCAAGGCGTCAGAGGTTGAGCTGGGTCGCGCCCTCAGGGTGGAGGCCCAAACCCTGGTGGCCGAGTGGCAGCAAGAAATTCAGGTGATTGAAGACCGCCCAATTCTCGATGCGGCGGTGGCCCTAGCCGAGCAGAATCAGCTCCAGGAGGCGATCGCTGAAGCCAACAAAATTGAGACCGGTCGTGCCCTGCACAGCCGCGCCCAGGGCCTGGTGCAGGAATGGACGGCCTCGATTC
Organism: Nodosilinea sp.; assembly: GCA_049646445.1. GTDB lineage: Bacteria > Cyanobacteriota > Cyanobacteriia > Phormidesmidales > Phormidesmidaceae > Nodosilinea. The sequence continues at coordinate 57,977 of JBARVV010000037.1, forward strand.
AAATTGCCGAAGACAAACCTATTTTGGATCAGGCTAAGGATCTGGCCTACGGCGGCAGCCTAACGGCGGCGATTAATCTGGCTGGCCAAATTGGGCCAGGGCGAGCGCTCTACGACGAGGCCAGAAATGCGATCGCCCTTTGGAAAGCCGAGCGCGCCTATATCTGGTCGATTTGGGAGGCCGAGGGCCGCCCCGTGCCCGGTGGGGACAGTTCCTCAACGACCGAGTCAGAATGACGATTGCTCCCCTACGCCTGATGCTGGTAGATGAAGACCCCGTATTTCGGCTGGGTCTACGCATTTGGCTGGAGCAAACCGCCGGGTACAGCATTGTGGCCGAGGCCACCCGAGCCGACGATGCCCTGGCTATTTTGGCCAGCCGCGCCGAGCAGGACGTTAGTGGCGAACCCTCATCCGATCGGCCCCCAGCTTCAGCCTCCGAATGGGCTGCCCAGGCCAACCGATCTCGATCCGGCCTCGATCTGGTAATTGTTGACCTGGGGCTGGGGGCCGGTCAACCCGACCAGCTGCCGGGCCTGCGCCTCTGCGCCGACATCAAGGCCCGCTACCCCACCTTGCCGGTGCTGGTGCTCAGCGCCCAGGCGGAACCCGTGCTGGAAGCCGCCGCTCGCCAGCTCGGGGCGGATGGGTTTGGGGCTCGCAGCATGGCTGTCGCCGATCTGGGCGACCTAATTCAGCAGCTAGCGGTGCCTCAGACCAACCGCCAACCGGGGCGGGAAAGACTGCGCTCTGAAGCGCGATCGCCTGCGGTATCGATGCGAGAGGTACCTAGCCCCAGCGTAAACCCGGCCCCCAGCGCCCTCACCAACCTGCGCCTCAGCCTGCGGCGATCGTCGGTGCAGCAAATTGAGGCGGTCATGGCTGCGATCGAAGCCGAGCAGCGGCGAGGGCGGGGGTCGCTGCTGAGCGAGGCGGTGCTGGCCGGGCGCTACCGAGAACTGCGGGCCGCTCGCTGGCTAATGTGCAAACTGCTCGCCACCCCTGGCCGGGCTGACTCAGAGCCAGCCACGGCGATGCGTCGCCCCAAGCGAGGAACAGAGCCAAACCCGGAGGGGATTATCCGCAGCTTAGAGCGGCGCATGCCGTCGATTCCATCACGTTCAATGTCACAACCCTCTATGCCACAGCGGTGGGACGGGGTGGGTGGGCCAGAAGAGGCTCTGACGGTTGCCACCGCCGATCGGCTTGCCCTCAACCAGGGCGACCTGGCTAACCTGGTGTTTGAGCGAGTGTTTAACCAGCTCCAGGGGCTGCTCGACAACACCAGCGGCGTCCCCCTCGAAACCGACATTTTGCGCGACGACAAAAAGCGAGAACTGTTTTATCTGGTGCTGCGCAAGGTCGAAGACAGCCTCGACAACCTGCGCCAGGCCGGGGTGCTGCCGGGGCAGCTGAGCGAAAAAAGCCCCCTGGTGCTGCAAGACCTCTGGCAGGCTGCCATTACCGACTTTTTTGGCCGCTACTACACTCTCCAGGTGGGCAACCTGGAGCAGCCGGTGGTGCCCACCCTACTGGTCGAGGCCCCGGTGGTGCAGGTTGCCATTCTCGATCGCATTCCCCTAGTGCCCGAGTTGCTGGGGCACCTGCTATTTAACGAATCGCTGGTGGTGGATGGGGGCCTTTACGATGCCGCCAGCCCTGAGGCGATGGCCCGCAGTCAGGATCTGCTAGAGCACCTGCTGATTCAGCTGGCCAATGCCGTCGTGCAGCCGGTGCTCAACCATTTTGCCGATGTGGAATTGCTGAAGAAAAACCTCTACCACCGCCGCCTGATGACCAGCCGCGACATCGAGCGCTTTCGCAACGATCTCTCCTGGCGCTACCGCTGGGATGGGCTGATCAACGAACCTAGGGCCATTTTTGAGAGCCAGTACCGCCTGTTTAGCTTCACCGAGCGCGGCATTCAGGCCGAGACCGTGTACTCGCCCCGGCGCGACGAGCTCGATCAGCTGTCGGGGCTACAGCGGGCGGTAACTCTGGCAGTAGAGGCTCGCGATGCGATCGCGCCCCGGTTTCGTTCAGCGGTATCGCTGGTGGGCAGCGGCATTGTCTATGTGCTCACCGATGTGATTGGGCGCGGCATTGGCCTGATTGGGCGCGGCATTTTGCGCGGCGTGGGTGGGGCCTGGCGCGACCCCCGCTACCGCCGCGACAGTCAGGATAGCAACCTGGGCGAGTAGTTTCGGGCGGGAGGGGCGCTGAGTGGGCTGCTGTAATGCCGTGGCAGGGGGGATGGGGGGATGGGGAGATGGGGGGATGGGGAGATGGGGAGATGAGACTTGGAAAAAGTGGGGCCGAGGACGGGGGGCAGGCTTCAGTTGCCGCGAGGGTTCAGCCAAAATTCGCTTTTTTTGGGACAATCAGCAGATAAGAAAGGCTCATGAAGGTGTCAGGGGCACTCAGGGTCCTGGACAGGCTGTTTCAGGGCAAATCCTGGCTGAGCTGTCATAATGCTTTACTGTCGTTAACGGCTGGCCCTATTACCTACTCATAAGGAGTTAACCCCCGCCTATGAAGTCGAGCCTGGCGCTGTTTGCTGAGCCTGTTCTGGCGATCGCCAGGCGGCTGCTTTGGTTGAGCACCTGGTTATTGTGGATACCGATGGCGGTATACATTGTGGTCTTGAACCATAACCATAGTCTGGGGATATTGCAGGGGGCACTGCTGGTGGTTTCCCTAATTGGTTTGGTGGTTATCAATGCCGAAACCGCCGTAGTGATTTATAGCTGCCGACGGTCTAACCCCTGGTTCAACCGGGGGCTGCTGCAGCGCTGGAGTGGGGTAAGGCGCAAACATCGCCGCCGCCCTGTGGCCTTATCTCAGCCAGATCTAGTACCGCAGCGGTTGCCAAACCGGGGTTCGCGGCCCGATGCCTCGGTGCCACTTGCCTCGGTGCCGTTTGTTTCAGTTATTGTGGCGGCCTACCTGCCCAACGAGCAAGACATTATTGAAGATACCCTGCTTTACTGGCTGACTCAGGTGACTCCGCCGGCTCAGGGGTGGGAAATTATTTTGGCCTACAATACCCCCGTGCCGCTGCCGGTAGAAGATCGTTTGCAGGCCCTGGCTCGGCGCTACCCGGCTCTGCTGCTGCTGCCGGTAGCCCACAGCCACTCCAAGGCCGAAAACCTGAATGCTGCCCTACAGGTAGCCACGGGCGAGATGATCGGCATTTTTGATGCCGACCACTACCCGGCGGCAGACTGCCTCAGCCGAGCCTGGGCCTGGCTCTACCAGGGGCGCTACGACATGGTGCAGGGGCGCAATATTATTCGCAATGCCCAAGACAGCTGGCTAACCCAGCTGATTGCGGTAGAGTTTGAGTGCATTTATGGCATCAGCCACTACGGGCGATCGCTGCTGGCCGATACCGCCCTATTTGGTGGCTCTAACGGCTACTGGCGCACCGCCGCCCTGCGCCACCTGAGGTTTCACCCCACCCGCCTAACCGAGGATATTGATGTCACGGTGCGGAGCCTGCTGGCGGGCGATCGCCTGGTGCACGACCCGGCCATCGTCACCACCGAGCTAGCCCCCGACAATCTGCGCGGGCTGTGGCTGCAGCGCCAGCGCTGGAGCCAGGGTTGGCTAGAGGTCGCGGGCCTACACCTGGGGGCAGTGCTGCGATCGCCCCATTTAGACGCTGCCCAAAAGCCCTACTGGGCACTGATGCTGCTCTTCGGCCAGGGCTTTTATCTGCTGGTGTGGCAAGTTGTACCCATGCTGTTCAGCATTTACCTCAGCCGCAGCAGCCGCGATCTCAATTTTGAAAATCTCAACCTGGTGCTGATGGGGCTACTCACTCTCAGCATTGTGCTGCAGGTAGCGGTGGCAATGGGGCTGCGCCCAACGGCCTCCACCTACACTCGCCGCCACGGGGTGCTGTACTGCCTGCTGTCGCCCATTTACTTTTGGCTAAAGGCGCTGATTGGCATGGTGGCTGTGGTCAACCATTTCTCCGGCAGCCGGGTCTGGCATGTAACGGCCCGCACCAAGCGCAAGCCCAATCGGTGGATAGTGGCCCTACGGGGGGTGAAGTAAACCTAAGCGGAATGGCACTGAACATAAGACTGGTGGGCAGTGCCCGCCTACGGTAAATTAAGGCTTTCGGCGATCTGCAAGAGCTTACTTCAGTAACGTTCAACCTCAGAGATCTTTTGCCGCAGCTAATGTCAAAACGACCAAAAACTCCTCTGTTTGTGGTGACGAACAATCAGTACAGTTACCAAACTTTTGCCAGCTTCAACTCAAATCCTGACATTTCGGGTTCGCAACTGACGACCTCAGGATTGTCTAAAATCTCCGGCGCTTGCTCGGGTCGATAGAGATAAACTTGACGATGCTTGCGATCGATCAACAACCCCAACCGCACCCCATTGGCCGTATATTCAGCCATCTTGTCTTGCAAACTCGCCACCGTATCACTACTCGATCGCAGCTCTACAACAAAATCAGGCGCGATCGGTGCAAATGACGCCTGCTGTTCAGGTTCCAGCCTGTTCCAGCGGTCAGACAAAATCCAGGCGGCATCAGGCGACCGCATCGCACCATTCGGCAGCGTAAAGCCCGAGCTAGAGTCAAAGACCTCCCCAGTGCCCTCGGCTTCTGCCCAAACATAGAGCTGTCCAAAAACCCTGCCGTTGCGGTTTCCAGTATCAGCAAAGGCTGGCGGCATCACGACGATTTCTCCATTTGCGTTCCGCTCAATCCGCAAGTCAGGATTCGTTCGGCAAAAATCATAAAACTGCTCATCACTCATCTGCGGCATGGCCAGGAGTGATGAAAGATTGATTGGTAATGGTGTTTTAACGGATTTAACCAGCAGGCTAGACATGGTTAACCTGGCTCCATCCACGGATATGCCTGATATCTTAGCGAATTGCCCGGTAGAGTCAGGCTTTACCCTCGTTCGCGATTTGCTTGCTCAACCACAGCACCGGCAGCAACCCCACCAGAATGATTGCCAGGGCCGGGGCCGAGGCCTCGATTAGCCGCTCGTCGGCGGCGTACTGATAGACCCGTACCGCCAGGGTATCGAAGTTAAACGGGCGAATGATCAGCGTGGCGGGCAGCTCTTTCATCACGTCCACAAACACCAGCATGGTAGCGGTGAGCAGGCTGCTGCCCAGCAGCGGGCGGTGCACGTTGATCAGGGTTTGGTTGGGGGTTTGGCCCAGGCTGCGGGCGGCGTCATCTAGCGAGGGCTTAATTTTGCTCAGCCCCGCTTCTACCGCCCCAAAGCTGACCGCCAAAAACCGCACCAGGTAGGCAAACAGCAGCGCAATAATGGTGCCGCTCAGCAGCAGCCCGGTGGAGACGCCAAAGGTCTGCCGCATCCAGCTGTCGATCGCATTGTCAAGCCCGGCCAGCGGTATCAGCGTGCCCACGGCAATCACCGCGCCGGGCACGGCGTAGCCCAGGTTGGCCCCCTGCACCGCTAGCTTGAGCGCCGGGGTGCGGTTGAGCCGCAGGCCGTAGGCCATTACCAGCGCCAGCACCACCGCCAGCAGGGCAGCCAGCACCGCCAGCACCAGACTGTGAAAGCTGAGCACCAAAAAATCGAAATCGAGGGTGGCTTCGGCGTTACGCACCGTCATGGCCAGCAGCAGGCCAGTGGGAATGATTAGGCCCAAGAGCACTGGCGCGGCACAGGCCAACCAGGCCCCCACCGCCCGCAGCCCGCCGAGGCTATGGCGAGCCTGCGATACCGATCGCCCCATGCCCTGGTAGTAGCGAGCCTGCCGCCGCGATCGCTGCTCTAGCACCACCAGGGCAAAGATAAACAGCAGCAGCACCGCCGAAAGCTGCACCGCCGCCGGGCGATCGCCCATGCCAAACCAGGTGCGGTAGATGCCCGTGGTAAAGGTCGGCACGCTGAAGTAGGCCACGGTGCCAAAGTCGTTCAGGGTTTCCATTAGGGCCAGGGCGGTGCCCACGGCGATCGCGGGCCGGGCCAGGGGCAGCGCCACCGTGCGAAAGCTGCGCCAGGGGCCACAGCCCAGCGATCGACTGGCCTCTAGGGTAGCGGTGGACTGCTCTAAAAACGCCACCCGCGCCAGCAGGTACACATAGGGGTAGAGGGTCAGGCTAAAGAGTAAAATGGCTCCGCCCACCGAGCGAATATTCGGAAACCAGTAGTCGGTGGCCCGCTGCCAGCCAAACAAGCCGCGCAGCGCCGTTTGCACCGGGCCAAAGTACTCCAGCGTATCGGTATAGACGTAGGCCAAAATGTAGGCCGGGGCGGCCAGCGGCAGCAGCAGCAGCCACTCAAACCAGCGCCTGCCCCAAAACTGGCAGGTGCTGACCAGCCAGGCCGTACTCACCCCGATCGCCAGCACCCCTAGCCCCACTCCTACCATTAGCACCAGCGAGTTGCGAATATATTCGGGTAGCACCGTAGTCGCCAGGTGCCCCCAGGCATCGCTGGTGTTGGTAAACAAGCTGGTCAGAATGATCGCCACCGGCAGCAGCATGACCAGGGCAATCAGCGCAACGCTCACCGTCCAGCCGTCGGGCCGAGGCAGCGACGCTTTTCGGGGGGTGCTGAGGGATTTCATACCGGTGTTTATTGCTACCCATTCCTTTTAGCACAGAACTAAACCCCGGCTACCTAAAAGCTGGGAGTGAGGGGGTGAGGGGGAGACGCAGACCCCCAACGCTTCGCTAAGAAAAATGGACGGATTAGACCCGCAAACACCCCGAGTTTTCCTTACTGAAGTATGCTTTGCAGAGAGTTCCTGCCGGGCCAATGCCCCCACCGCCACCGCCGCGATTTTCGCCTTCCTCTAACCAGCGCTCAACGTTCCAGTGCAGACCTGCCCATGGATATTCTCAACCTACTGACCCGCTTGCTGCTGTGGCTTGGCATCGGCTACTTTCTGTGGTGGATTCTGAGAAAGTTTGTTCCAGCCGCCTTTTTGACCTGGTTTGGCGGGGCGATCATCTTGGCGCTGATTGCTGCGTCGTTTTTGTTTCCTGAAGACAATACCATTGGAGTCTTTGGGCAGTTTTTGGCGTTTCCGCTCACACCCCTAGGTGCGGTGATCACACTGCTGCTGTTCTCCCGCAGCAGTGGCTTTGAAAAGCAAAGTGTGCGAATGGTGACAGTGGCGCTGCTGATTTTAGTATTCAGTAGTCTGCCTCTGGTGGCACGAGCGCTGGTCAATCAGTCAGAAAGTGCTGTGCAGCGGGCCTATGCCAGTCAGCAGCGGCTCTGTAGTGACATTTGCCCCGCGATCGATCAGGTGCCGGTAGACCGGGCTGTATCGCTAGTCGTAATTGGTGAGAACGCCGATGCCTACCGCCTGACCAACGCCCTCAACAGCCGCATTGATGCCAGCAACGACCTCGACCCGGTGCTGGTGGCCCGCCTCAACAGCGCCGCCAGTGTGTACAACCGCATTAGCGCGGCTCGTCCGTTTGTCACGGTCACGGCGGGGCCACGGTACGGTACAGCGGCCGAACAAGAAACCGTTCGGCAGGACATTCGCCAGCAGCTGACCAGCCGGGGAGTCCCCCCCGAGAGTATTCGAATCGAGAATATGGGAACCAACATTCGCGCTGCGGTGCTTGACCAGCGAGACTTTTTAACCGAACAGGGGCTGTTTACCTCGCCGGTTCGGAGCGGCCCTTTTGAGACTGCTCGCAGCAACCGCGATGCTAACCGAGTGGTGCTAGTGGCCCCTGCCCTGACCATGCGTCGCGCTGCGCTGGCCTTTGAAAATGTAGGTATTCAGGTTGTGGCGGCTCCCACCGAACTCTACAGCACTATCGGCTTGAGCGATCGCGACACCCTGGCACGCTTAGCTGATCTAGTTCCTGACGTCAATGCGCTGGCGCTGACTACGCGCTACTGGAGCGAGCTGCTGGGTGCTATCTACTATTACCTCCAGGGCTGGCTGCCGCCCTTCAGTATGCAGTGGGAGCAGGTGGTTGAAACCTTACCCTAGCTGGCCCTAGGGCCAGCTGCGCCCCTGTGCCTCCGCCCCCGATCGCGCCAGTCCACCCCTCAATGCAGCTCTCAATGCAGCTCTCAATGCACCCCTCAAATTCGTCTAGGATAAGAGGGCAATTAGGGCAGATACTATGGCGCGATCGCAGCTACAAAAACTGGGCACCTACCTCCGCCCCCACTGGCAAAAGGTTGCCCTGGGGGTTGGTGCGCTGTTTGTCGTCAACCTGGTGGGGGTGAGAATACCGCTGCTGATTCGCAACGGCATTGACGAACTGCAGGTCACGTTTAGCTTCAACCGGGTGATGTACTACGCCCTGATGGTGATGATTCTGGCCTCGGTGATGTGGGTGATTCGCATGGTGTCGCGCATTACTCTGTTTGGGGTCGGTCGCCAGGTCGAGTTTGATCTCAAGCAGCACATCTTTCAGCACCTGCTGCGTATGGAGCCTGCTTACTTTGGCCGCAACACCGCTGGAGAGCTAATTAGCCGCGCCACCAGCGATGTCGACAATATTCGCCGCCTGCTGGGGTTCGCCATTCTGAGTTTGGCCAATACCCTGTTTGCCTATGCCCTAACGGTGCCGGTGATGCTGTCGATCAACGTGCGGCTGACCCTGATTTCGCTGATTGTATACCCGCTGATGCTGGTGCTGGTGCAGACCTTTAGCCACCGCCTGCGATCGCAGCAGCTCGAAGTCCAAGAGCGCATCTCCGACCTCAGCGACATGATCCAAGAGGACATGAGCGGCATTTCGCTGATCAAAATCTACGCCCAAGAAGACAACGAGCGTCGCGCCTTTAGCCGCCTCAACACCCGCCTGCTCGATGCCAACCTGACCCTGGCCCGCACCCGCAATACCCTGTTTCCGCTGCTGGGGGGCTTAGCCAGCATTAGCCTACTGGTGATTTTGGCTACCGGGGCGGGGGCGATCGCCAACGGTGCGCTCACGGTGGGCGACTTTGTGGCGCTGCTGCTCTACGTCGAACGATTGGTGTTTCCCACGGCGCTGCTGGGCTTTACCATTACCGCCTACCAGCGCGGCGAGGTCAGCATCAACCGGGTCGAAGAAATTCTCGATGCCAAGCCCGAGGTGCAGACTTCTCCCAGCGCCACGCCGCTGTCGCTCGAGCAGGTGCAGGGCACCCTGGAGGCTCGCCACCTCAGCTACGCCTACCCCGATAGCAAAACTCCGGCCCTCGATGCGGTCAACTTTAAGATTGTGCCCGGCGAGCGCATTGCGATCGTAGGCCCAATCGGCTCGGGCAAGTCGACCTTGGCCAACGCCCTGCCCCGCCTGCTCGACATTGGCCCCGGCCAGCTGTATCTAGATGGCTACGATGTGACCGAGCTGCCCCTGGGAGATCTTAGGCGGGCGATCGCCTACGTGCCCCAAGACAGCTTTCTCTTCAGCACCACCATTCAAAACAACATCCGCTACGGCGAACCCCACATGGAGTTTCCCGAGGTGCAGTACGCCGCCAAACAGGCCCAAATGGATGAAGAAATCGCCAACTTCCCCCAGCAGTACAAGACTATCGTGGGCGAGCGCGGCATTACCCTCTCGGGGGGGCAGCGGCAGCGTACCGCCCTGGCCCGCGCCCTGGTTATAGATGCCCCTATTCTGGTGCTCGACGACGCCCTCTCCAGCGTTGACAACAACACCGCCACCGCCATTCTCAACGCCCTCTCAGAAGGCACCCAGCAAAAGACCGTGCTGTTTATCTCCCACCAGATGTCTGCCGCCGCCACCGCCGATCGCATTTTTGTCATGGATCAGGGCTGCATTGTGCAGCAGGGCCACCATAGCGACCTAGTGCAGCAGCCCGGCCTCTACCGCAACCTCTGGGAACAGCACCAGCTAGAGTCGGTGTTGCAGTAGCGCGCCGATTTGTCGAGGGAGTGTTCAGTTCTTGTAGCGTTTCGCTTGTCCAGTCAAGCCCTCTACATCCACTATGATACCGACGATCTCCATGAAGACGTCCAAACCCTGCAAGATATAGGTCTATTTGAAAAGCCGGGTTTCTGTCCTGCGATCGCCAGTTTGGGCAGCTTCCAGCAGAAACCCGGTTTCTGTTCTCGGTACTCTAGTTCTCCATAGCATTGAGCTGGCTAACAATGCGGGGAATCTTCACCGCCAGGTTCACGATCCCCTCGCCCGTCTCTCGGTTCTTGAGTTCGGCAGAGTTTAGCGCCACAATACGAACCTCTCCATCGACCTCACCCAAAATTGGCCCCCCCGACGACCCGCCATAAGTATCGCAGACGTGCAGTACCATCTCGTCTTCCTCATCCAAAACACTGCACCCCAGGTGGGCGCTGGCGGTCTGCCCAGGGTTCTCTGCCGGAAAATCGCCCGAGTAGCCCACCATTACCAAGTTTTCGGCAAAGGGCGCTTGGGCTAGCTCAGCCGTGGAGAGGGATGTCATGCCCAGGGTGCCGTACTTCATGCCCAGGGGCTTATCGAGCTTAACAAAGGCCCAGTCATCGGCATTGGCGTTGGGCTGATTGACAAACGAGGTACCGGCTAAAACATCTACTGCAAAGGCGGCATCTTCATCGGAGACCAGTCGGCCATTGATTAGATTAGGCAAGAAAGCAATCTTCTGGCTGAACTCTCCTGTGTCGGGGTTGAGGACGCAGTGGGCATTGGTCAGCACAATATCTTCGGCCACCAGCGCACCAGTACAGGTATAAGCTTCACCATTGGCCTTCACGCCATAGATTTGGCCCACCGCCGTCCAGGGAAACGATTGACTGGTCATGAGCACCCGGTTGTCTTCGCCAATTACGCCCCGGCTGCCTTCGGCTGGGTTGCCTGATGTGGTTAACCCCTCAGGGATAAATGTCGCAGCCGTGGTCAGGTCAAGCCCCAGGTCTGAGGCATTGGTGACGACGGTCAACGGCTGAGCAGTCTCACTTTCCAGAGCTTCTGCCAGGGTGACTTCTGCGGAGGCCACCCGAGGCATGGGGCGAGTGGCCTCCGCAAAAGGGTGAGGAAGCCCCAGCGACAGGCTAAGGGCCGTAGTACCAAAAGCGATGTAGATATTCATAGGGAGAACTCCAAAAAAAGATTTGGGAAATAATTGGGGGTTGGTTCTGGCTTGACATATTTCTAGATGGAACTAGCTTATTCACTCAGCCGCCCCGACCAGGGTAAAAGCCGCCCAGTTGCGCGGGTTAGGGTGTTGCTGCATGGTGGTTAGCATCGCCTGACGCAGGGCCTGAGCTTTGTCTTGGCCCTGGTCGAGCTGGCGGTAAAACTCGGTCATTAGCGCGGCGGTGGGGGCATCGGGCACGGCCCAGAGCGAGACGACTACGCTGGGCACCCCGGCGGTGATTAATGCCCGCGATAGCCCCACCACCCCATCGCCCGTGATTCTCCCTCGCCCGGTATCGCAGGCGCTGAGCACGGCGAGGTCTGCCTGCAAATCCATCTCCAGAATTTCGGCGGAGGTGAGCAGGCCATCTTCGGTGCTGTCGGGGGCGAGGGCGATCGCACCGGGTACATCCAGCCTGCCGTAGGCGCGAGGGTCGCCGTAGTCGAGCAGCCCGTGGGTAGCCAGGTGAATCAGTCGGGCCGAGGGCAAGAGTTGCTTCACCCGCGCTTCGGTGGCTTGGGAACCAATCAGTGGGGTGATGTTGAGAAAGCCGCTAATGGCCTCGGCCTCGGCTTTGGCACCGGGCAGATCAGAGAGCTGGGTTTCGGCAAAGTTGCCGCTGGCGCTGGGCGACCAGACCTTAGGCATAGTGGGGTTGCCTACGATGAGGGCGTTGTTGGCTGAAAAGGGCGAACCACCGTTCGCCCCTACGGTGGCTGATGCGGCTTCATTGGCCAGGCCGTAAACCTGGATGGAGGGGGCGGTAAGAATGGTGTGTTTTTTGATTAGATAGGTGCCGTCATTGTCTTGCAGGGCGGCAAAAGGCACCAGAAACAGCTCATCCTGGGGCATGAAGACCACAGGCTGATTAGGGTCGGGGGGCAGCAGATCGGTGATGGGG
>JBARVV010000038.1:0-33052 GCA_049646445.1 Nodosilinea sp.
GCTCTAAGGGTAGTTCGCTCCAGGGTGGGGGTAGAGACGAAGTTGCGGGGGCGGGCTTGTAGAACAGTGTTCACAGAACGGCTTCCTCTTGCACGAGATAGGTACGGTCTTGCTTAACCACAAGATCTTTTTGAATCAGCGATCGCAGCGCATCGACAGCCTGAAAGCGGTTGATGCCCAGCTCTGTTTCAATTTCGCCGAGGCGGGCACCCTGGGACAGGTGCAGGTAGTTGTAGACCACCTCTTCGAGGGAAGGAACCTCAGGGGCAGGGGACGGAGTGACGACCTCTGCAACAGGAGCAGCCAAAGCGACAGGCTCCATAACCGTGGCGACAGGCGCAGAACGAGCTACCGCACGAGCTGGAGCAGGGGTAGTCGGGGCGGCCTTAGCCGACGCTTTAGCTGGTGCGGCTTTAGCAATGGGAGGGACTGCTGCCAGTTTCGCGACAGGTTTGGGCGCAGGCTTAGTCGTAGCTACGGTGCGGGCTGGAGTCGAGGTGACAGCGGGTCGCGTTGCGGCCGGGCGGCTGGCTGGGGCAGCGGCTGGCAGAGCAGTAACATCCCCCCCCCAGACGATGTGGGAAAGCTGAGCCCGCTGGGCCTGGAGCTGGTGGCGAAAGTCGGCTAGCTCGGTAAACATGGCATCGACAGAAGCGCTCAAAGCCTGGCGATCGCTCTGGCGCTGCTCCTGGTGTACCACTGCTGTCTGCTGGCGCACTGCGGTCAAATCTTTGAGCGTGGCCTGCACCTGTACCTGCAGATCTTCGACGTAGGCCGTCAGCTTAGGCAACAGATCGGCCCGTGTCATCGCCTGCTGCTGGCGCGTTTGAGCCTGAATCTCAGCCACCTGCTGCTGTATCTGGCGCAGCTCTTGGGCAATCTCTAGGCGCAGGTCGCACACGCTGTTTTGGAGGACTTGGCAATCGTGCTCGAGCTTTTGCCGAACTTCAGCAGCGCTCAGCTGGCGATCGGTCTGGTAAGTGGCTAGCAGCACCTCGGTGTTGACCTGGAGCTGCTGAAGATAGTCTTGGCGGACCTGCTGCCGAGGCAAAATCTGGACTTCGCGGTCTGCGGTGGTTTGGATCAGCCACAGAGCGGTGTTGGTGCGTAGGTCAGCCATGAGCTGATCGAGGTTTTGGCGCAGCTGCACAGCATGGGTCAGCCGGTCGGCCTGCCAGCGCTCCAGGTCAGTAGAGACTTGGTCACGCCGACTAACTACCTCGCTCTGACGCAGTTGTCGTGCGGCTTGCCACTGGTCATAAAGTGCTGTCACAGGACTGCTCTCCCTTTGGCGAAAATGAAACGTGGTGAATAGTATGGAGAATTTTTTAGGGTGGCGAGGAGAGAAATAGCGCTAAGAGAAGAGGTTTTGCCAAACCTTAAAAGCTAATTACTCTTAAGCATTTTGGTGCCATTGCGGAGCGCTGTTTCTAAACTTACCGATCGTACTCTTTGATGAGTAGCTAACCAAAAATGTTAATTTAGCCTGGTCTATGGGGCAGTTAAACATAGGTCAAATCCAGCATTTACTGCCCCATTAGGTTGCGAAGAGCGATGGCGCTCGGTTAGGCAGCGGGCACAGCAGCTTGGGTGGTCAGGCCAACGGCTTCAGCGTACTTGAGGTAGGTGTCGACAGAAGCAATGACGACGCGAGCTTCGATAGCCAGTAGTTCAATACCAACCAAAGAAACACGAACCCAAGCATCAATAACGATACCTTTGTCCAGAATGCGGTCAACAACTTCAGCCAAGCTAGAGGAAGAGTTTACTTTTTCAACAGCCATGGTTTTGAACCCCTAAACAATTAATGTGTTTAATGAAATCGCGGATGAACTCCCTTGAACTCACCTAGCTACTACTGCAAGTAAGCGGTAGAAACAGGCTCAGTACGTAGGGCTTATTCCTTGCACATTTGTAGTCTGCCCATCTGCTTTGAACAGCTCACAATTTTCAAAAAATCAGTTCACTTATTTTTACTTAACAAGGCTTTGAGGCTTGGCTAGAAAGCCTGAAACGCCCTGAGCACAGCCAATTGTAGCCAGATGCTAGATAATAAAGGCGCAACGCTACGGTTAGACCAAGGCATGATGGATGACTCAACCCTGGAAGTGCTGCTGCAAAGCCTGAAACAAGACGACGAATATCAGCGGGAGCTAGCCACTGCTGCTCTCTGGCAGCGCTGGTTTTACCAAAAGGGAACGGTGGGCAACCAGCGGCTACAAGACGCCCAAACCCTGGTAGACCAAGGCCAACTCGATGCAGCAGAGGCGCTATTGTCGGCGCTGGTGGCCGAGCTGCCCGATTTTGCCGAAGCCTGGAACCGGCGGGCGGTGCTCTACTTTATGCAGCGCCGCTGTCTGGAGGCGATGACCGACTGTCAGCAGGTCATTGAGCTGGTGCCTTACCACTTTGGAGCACTCCACGGGCTGGGGCTGTGCCATGCTGCCTTGGGACAGTATGAAGACGCTATTCAGGCGTTTCGTCGCGCGCTGGTGGTGCAGCCCTACGCGCTTATTAACCAGCGGCTAATTCTAGAATGTACGGCGCAGCTGAGCTGACGGGTGAGATGGGTTGGTGCACTTAGAGCGGTAGCTAGAACCCCTCACCAGCCTACTATTATGGGGACTTGAAGTAGCCGACTATTTCTACCCTAACCCTTGCATCCAGCCCTGCTATGCCCGAAAATATCTCTGCAATTTTGGCCCACCTGCGAAAGAGACATACTCGCTTTGTGCGAGTGGTGTGGTGCGATAACGGCAACATCATTCGCGGCAAAGCTGTTTGCATTGACGCGCTGGCCCGGCAGCTTGAGGGCAGGAAAGCCTGCGCCGTGGGGTTATCGGCGGCACAGCAGGCGATTCCGGTAGTGGCAGATGCGGTGGCTCCTGGCAGCGGGCTAGGGCCAGTGGGGGAGGTGTGGCTGGTGCCCGACTGGAGCACGGTGCAGAGCCTTCCCTATGCCCCTGGGCAAGCGCGGGTAATGGGAAACATGGTTAAGGATGGCCAACCCTGGCCCTGGTGCTCACGTCAGTTTCTGAGCCGCATGGTGCAGCGGGCGGCCAGTCAGGGGTTGGCTATCAAGGCCGCCTTTGAGCCGGAGTTTTACTTGCTGCGGCAGGATGGTGAGAGGGTTTTGCCCGCCGACACCACCCCATTTGCCGCGACTCTGGCGATGGATCAGCACCAGGCTGTGGTGATGGCGATCGCCGCTGCCCTCAGCGACCAGGGCGTTGCTATAGAGCAGTACTATCCAGAATCTGGGCCGGGGCAGCAGGAAATTTCGGTGCGCTATACCGATGCCCTCGCTGCCGCTGACCAGCACATTATCTACCGCGAAACGGTCAAGGCGATCGCCCACCAGCACGGCCTAATGGCCTCGTTTGTGCCAAAGCTGTTTGAGGCCCACGCGGGCAGCGGCTGCCATCTGCACCTGAGTCTTTGGCGGGACAACGGCAACCTGATTCCCGACGGCAACGGCGAACTGTCTGCGGTAGCCCAATCCTTTGCTGCCGGGCTGCTGCACCACCTGCCCGCCCTGATGGCGATCACTGCGCCTAGCCCCAACTCCTGCCGTCGCCTGCGGCCCCACTGCTGGAGCGGAGCCTACTGCGTCTGGGGCATGGACAACCGGGAGGCTGCCCTGCGGGTGCCGAGCAATTTTGCCCAGCCCAGCCCAACCCACCTGGAGCTGAAGACCGTGGATGGGGCGGCTAACCCTTACCTGGCGCTGGGGGGCGCGATCGCAGCGGGCCTAGACGGAGTCACTCAAAACTATCCCCTGCCCGAGCCAGTACAGCAAGACCCAGGAGCGCTGTCTGAGGAGGAAAGGCGCGATCGCGGTATCGCCTTACTGCCCCAGTCCCTCGCGACAGCTCTAGCGGCCCTAGAGCAAGATGCCGTGCTGCTAGAGGCTCTGGGTAAACCGCTGGCCCAAACCCACCTGGCCGTGCGGCGGGCCGAACTAGCCGCCATGGAAGGCATGAGTCTAGAGGCAGAGGTCGAGTTACTGCGCGATCGCTACTAAGGATTGATTAGTCTTGCCCATCCTCAGAAGATTGGCTGGCAACGCGAATACCACCAACCCGGCGCATTTATTCGACTTTCAACTCCTGAATGTTCCACAGGGCACCGCCCAGGGCCGTGTACTTTACTCCCTGCACTCGGTTGCGTACAGCGGTGAGCGACAGGTTATTGATCAAGTAGGTAAAGGGCAGGTACTCCTGGGTCAGCTGCTGAGTCTCTTTGTACAGCTCAAAGCGCTGATCTTCGTCGATTACCTGGGCGGCTTCAACATACAGATCAGCAATCCGCCGCTCCCAGTCGGCGGCCTGCCAACCCTCTAGCGGGTCTTGGCCAGGGCCAGAGTTTTGGTTAAAGGCGTGGAGCGCGCCGTCGAGCAGCCACACGTTGGCACCGCCGTTGGGT
The DNA here is from genome assembly GCA_049646445.1 of Nodosilinea sp. Classification (GTDB taxonomy): domain Bacteria; phylum Cyanobacteriota; class Cyanobacteriia; order Phormidesmidales; family Phormidesmidaceae; genus Nodosilinea. Next base: position 4,426 of record JBARVV010000038.1, read on the forward strand.
TCTGTGCCGCCGGTTAGCCCTAGCACCAGAGCTTCCCAATCGAGGCTGTCGGTGAGGCGATCGACCAGGGCGTTAAACGCTAGGGGTTGAAAATCAACCTGAATACCCACCTTGGATAGGTCGTTTTTGATCTGTGCCCCGATTGACTCACGAATTTTGTTGCCGGAGTTGGTAATCAGGGTAAACCGCACCCGATTTCCCGATCCATCCAGCAGTTCGCCAGCGCTGTTGTACTGAAACCCATTGGCCAGCAGCAATTCCTTGGCCTGATCGGGGTCGTAGTCGTAGGTGCGAATGCCCATTTCAGGCGGAGCATAGAAAGGGCTAGGCACTGAAATCGGCGAGGTCTGGGGGTTGCCTAGCCCCTGAAAGATGTTGTTCACCATAGTCTGGCGATCGATGCCGTAGGAGATCGCCTGGCGAAAGGCCACGTTGTTGAACCAGGCCGATCGAACCGGGTCGACCAGGGGTTTACCGTTACGGCTGGCCCGGTTGAGGTTAAAGGCAAAGAAATTGGTGCCCAGGCCAGGGCCACCGTTGTAGATGGTAAAGTCGCCTCGTTCTTCCTCCCGCTTCAGCAGCGAGAAAAAGTCGGGCTGCACGTTGTCCATGTCTAGCCCGCCCGATCGAAACTGGAAAAAGGAGGTATCGGTAGACCCGACAATTTGCCAGACAACTTGTTCGACATAGGGTTGGGGGTTGCCCTGGGCGTCTTCCTGCCAGTAGTAGGGGTTACGCTCAAAGATCACCCGCTCTCCCGTCACATACTGGGCCAGCTGGTAGGGGCCGTTTCCTACAATTTGGCGAGGCGGCGTATTGGTACCCCAGGTCGAGAGAAACAGCGGATTGCCCTGGGCATCGAGGTTTTCTACCGTAGGTCGGAGAATATGGGCCGGAATAATATTTAGGGCTGTGTTGCCCAGCATGGGGGCGAAGGGCTCGGGCAGGGTAAACTGCACCCGGCGATCGTCCACTTTGCTGACCTCGGGCAGCAGCCCCTGGGTACCGATGCGAAACCCGTCGCGGCTGTTGGTCAAAATAGCGGGGTTGAACAGGGTGTCGTAGGTAAACACCACATCATCTGCAGTCAGCGGTTCACCATCTGACCAGCGCAGCCCCTCGCGCAGGGTAAACACCAAGACTTTGCCTTCGTCAGAAATCTCCCAGCTTTCGGCCAGGGCAGGTACGGTTTCACCGCTGATGCCATCGGTGGTGGTTAGTCCCTCAAAGGTGAAGCTAAAGATATTGGGCGACTCTTGACTGAGAATGGGGTTAAACGTTTTGGGGTCGCTGAGGGTGCTGAGCACCAGCCGGGGCACATCGGCACTCGCCTGGGCAAACCAGGTAGGGTTGCAGCTGGTGCTCACTAGCCCGATCGCCAGCGCCAGCATTAGGGCCATGACCTGCCTGCCTCTGGCCGCCCAAATGCTTGTCATCCGCCAGCGATTGGTTGCCCCAGGTGCAATAGCCACGGTTGCGAATCTCCTATCTGCCAAGACGATGCCTCAAACACTATAGCGATTAACCTACGAGGATTGACCCACCAGAATTGCCCTGCGGAACTTGACTCGCGGAACTTGACAGGATTAGACATTGAGCTGGCTAGGGTCGTTAGCCTAGCCTTTGCCCAAGCAAGACTGGCCTGGCTTATTGCGATAGAAGCTTATTGCGATAAAAGAAGAGTGAGCTAAGGGCGAATGTCGCTAAATTAAGGCTGGTGGGCAGTGCCCACACTACGGTAGATAAAGGCTTCTGGCGATCTGCGAAGGTTAATTTCAGCTTATTTCAGTGACATTTAGCTAAGGGCGATCGCGGCTCTGTCGAGGAATCTGAGGCGTTAGGGCACTCTAGCGGTATTCCCCCAAGACCTTCTCCCGAGACATCACCAAAGACGACCTATGGCTGATCGCTACTACTTATACGGCATTTTTCCGGCCCCCGGCCCCACCGAGCTACCCCTAAACGGCCTAGACGAGCAGGTGGTACAGACCCAGCAGTTGGGCAACTTTACCTTTCTTTATTCTCTCGCCTGCCAAAAACGCTATCTGTCGAGCCGCAAGAACCTGCTGGGGCATGAAAAGGTGCTCGAAGCCGCCATGGAGCAGGGCTACCGCACGCTGCTACCGCTTCAGTTTGGCCTGATTGTCAACAGCTGGGAGCAGGTGCAGGAGGATTTGGTTGCCCCCTACGCTGAAGACCTGACGCAGCTGTTTAAGCGGCTCGATGGCTGCCGCGAGGTGAGTATCAAAGTGCAGTGGGAGCCGTCTACAGAGCTAGAAATGATGATGGGCGAAGACGCCGCCCTGCGCGACCAGCGCGACCAGCTAGAAGGTACGCAGCTGGGAATGGAGCAGGTGATCTTCATTGGCCAGCAGATTGAGGCGGCGATGGAAACACGTAAGCAGGGCATTGTCGATCAGTTTCGCCAGGTGCTAACCCCGCTAGCCAAAGACGTGCTAGAAAATGCGCCCCAGACCGACGTGATGATTTACAATGCCGCCTTCCTGATTCCGTGGGAGAGTGAGGCTGAGTTTAGTCAGACTGTCGATGCGGTGGACGCTACCTTTGGCGATCGCCTGCGCATTCGCTACAACAACTTCACCGCCCCCTACAATTTCGCCCAGCTCAATTAGGAGCCCAGCCTTTAAATGGCCCACCTTAAACCCTTAACCCTAGGCCATTAGAGCTTGTCACCATCAGCTTGGTTGAGTACCAGACCTGCCCTTTAATCTCTCCCCCAAAATTATGCTGCTAAAACTTCTCTTTGCCCCCGTGCTTGGCCCCATTGAGGGGGTGAGCTGGGTGGCCAACAAACTGCTAGAGCAGGCCGACGTCTCGACCAACGATTTGGAAAGCCTGCAAAAACAGCTGCTGGCCCTGCAGCTTGCCTTCGATATGGGCGAGCTACCCGAAGCAGACTTTGAAGCCCAGGAAGAAGAGATTCTCCTCGCCATTCAGGAGATTGAAGACGAAGAAGATGAGGATGAGGATGATTGACTTAAAACTGGGGTGCTAGGATTCGAACCTAGGAATGCCGGGACCAAAACCCGGTGCCTTACCACTTGGCGACACCCCATCGCTTTCGCTGCTTTCGCTTTGATAATATAGCAGGTCTAGAGGCGCTACTGTCAAGATGGCTGAAAAACTTAGAGCCAGAGTCTGCACCTTTATCTACAGCAACGTGTATCTACAGCAACGTGGACAGGGCACTGAGGGTGGTGACTTTAAAGCCCTATTTCAAAGCCCTGTTTCGAAGCCCTGTTTCGAAGCCCTGTTTCGAAGCCAGGATACAAAGATCTGGTATAGCCTCAGGCGGTTTTCCTGAGACCGGCAATTTAGGCTTCACAATATTAGATACGGGTGTTTTGATCGGGTGATATAGCCGATGCGCCGCCCTGGTTTTTGCCAGTGACGATGACTGATATCTTCAGCGCATGGGCGATCGCAACGTATAGCTAACATTATTGCCAGCTTTGGCCACCGTTCCATGTCTTCTGACGCGTTCTACGCCGATCTGCCGCCCCTAGAGCAGTTTTTAGATTTAGCCAACCCCCACAACTATGTCGAGGCACCAGCAGACTGGTATGCCCTGATTACTGACGTAGTGTCCTCAGGCCAGGCGATCGCCCGAGGGCAGTACAAAGAGGTGAATGTGCTGGGGGCCAGCTCGATTATGGCGGTGCTCAACGCCGTTGCTCCGCTAGATGTGCCGTTTGTATTTGGCGGTGATGGGGCGCTGCTGCTGGTGCCTCCTAACGCTGTACATGCGGCCAGAGAAGCGCTGCTCGGCCTGCGGGCGCTGTCCTTCGACTCCTTTGGCCTCGACTTGCGGGTAGGCATTGTGCCGCTGACGGTGCTGAGACCCCAACACTCTGTGCGGGTGGCTAAATTTCAGCTCAGCCCGACCTACTGCCAGGCCAGCTTTATCGGTGGTGGTTTGACCTACGCCACTGAGCTGATAAAAACGAACCCCGCCTATCGGTTAAATGTGTCGGGCGATCGCACTGTCGCCAACCTGGCCGGGCTAGAGTGTCGCTGGCAGGATATCCCTAGCCCCAGGGGGCACACCCTGAGCCTGATTGTGGCGGCCCTGCCCAGCGGCGGCTACGTGAACGAATACCTCTACAGCGAGGTGCTAGAGACCATTCACGATATCTACGGAGAATGGGAAAGCTATCATCCGGTGGCCTTGGCTGCCCTAAAAATATCTTTGAATCCCGAGCGGCTGCGGGCGGAGGCTAAAGCCAGGGCGAAAAGCCCTCAGTGGGTCGATCGCGCTACCTATACCGCCAGAGCCTATCTAGAAAGCCTGCTGGGTTTGGGGCTGATGGAGTTTGATGTACAGGCTGGCGGAGTAGAGTGGGGGCGCTACAAAGCTGACGTGCGGGCCGCCTCTGACTACCAAAAAATTGACGACATGCTGCGGATGGTGATTGCGGGTAGCCCCGCCCAGACCGATCAAATTGTCGCCTACCTGGAAAGTCGCCTGGCCCAGGGGCACCTGGTCTACGGCGTGCATGTGTCTGACCGGGCGCTGATGACCTGTCTGATTATGGATAGGCGCGATCGCCACTTTCACCTGATCGATGGGGCCGACGGCGGCTACGCCCTGGCTGCCGAGCAGCTCAAGGCCCGCCTGCAGGGCAAAACCCAAAACTGGCAGACGTATTCACGCCTGGCCCGCCGCCGCCAAAATTTGGGCATCAAGCCCCGGCAGCAGGCCTAGAACTAGCCTTCGGTTCAGCCAGCGATCGCTCATGCCCCCTATTCAGGTAACCACCACCAAATCAGGTGGTGTATTCGGCGTTGATTTTGACGTAGTCGTAGCTGAGGTCGCAGCCCCAGGCCTGCCCATGGCCAGGGCCATCGCCCAGGGTAACGTGGATGGCCACGGTGTCGGTCTTGAGATATTCGCCCTGGGTGGCCTGGGTGAGGTAGGCGCTGGCGGCAGGGCGATCGAAGGTCAGGGGCTGGCCGTGCTCCATCAGCAGAAAGTCACCCAGCTGCACCCGCAGATCGCTCTGGTCGAAGGTGACCCCAGCCCGCCCGGCAGCGGCAGCGATGCGGCCCCAGTTGGGGTCGTGGCCAAAGATCGCCGACTTGACCAGAGACGACCCGGCGATCGCGCGGGCGACCTGGTTGGCGGCGGCGGTGTTGGCCGCCCCGGTAACGGTGACCTCAATTAGGCAGGTGGCCCCTTCGCCATCGCGGGCAACCGACTTGGCTAGGTGCTGGCATACAGCTGTCAGCATAGCCTCTAGCTGGTCGGCCTCGGTTCCTGCGTCGGTAATGGCCGGGGTGCGCGATGCGCCGTTGGCCAGGGCAATTAGGGTGTCGTTGGTGCTGCTGTCGCCGTCAACGGTGATTTGGTTAAAGCTGCGATCGGCGGCGCGGCGCAGCATGTCTTGCCACAGGGTAGGCGACACGGTGGCATCGCAGGTGACAAAGGCCAGCATGGTGGCCATGTTGGGGTGAATCATGCCGGAGCCTTTGGCAATGCCGCCAATGCGCACAGGGCGATCGTGAATGGTGGTTTCCATGGCGACAACTTTGGGCACTAGGTCGGTGGTGATGATGGCTCCGGCGGCGGCATCAGAACCGTGGGCAGACAAACTCTCGACCAGACTGGGAATACCCGCCTTGAGCTGATCCATTTTGATCCGCTGGCCAATCACCCCGGTGGAGGCAATCAGCACGGCCTCGGGAGGCAGGTTGAGGGCAGAGCCCAGAGACGTAGCGCTGTCGACAGTGTCAACCCAGCCCTGGTTGCCGGTGCAGGCGTTGGCCTGACCCGCATTGACCAAAATGGCGCGGGCGCTGGGCCGGGCTTCGAGTCGCTGACGGCAGTAGTCAACGCAGGTGGCCCGCACGTGGCTGGTGGTGAACACACCTGCTGCGATCGCCTCACAGTCGGAGTAAATTAGGGCCAGGTCGGGCGAGCCAGAGGGTTTAAGCCCTGCTACAACACCCGCTGCCTGAAATCCCTTAGGGGCCGTGATGCCGCCCTCAATTAGCCGCCACTCTGCCATGCTTCTTCCATCCCATAGGTATTGCGGGGGATTATACCAAGCTTCTGTAGGAACAAAGCTTTTGGCAGAAACCGTGCTGGCAGAGTCTGGCTCACCGGCGATTCAGACCCAGGCAGCACTGAGCCTAAGCAGCGGCCAAAGGATGCTGCACAAAGGCAAAGTCTTCCACCACTTGACCGCCAATCAGGTGCTCTTGAATAATTCGTTCGATCACCACTGGGGTAGCGCTGTGGTACCAAACACCGTCGGGATAGACCAGCAGGATTGGCCCCTGATGGCAGACGCGCAGGCAGTTAGCTTTGGTGCGAAAGACAGACGCGGGATGTTCCGCCGTGGGCCGATCCAGACCTAATTCCTTCAACCTATTCTTTAGATAGTCCCAGGCGACGATGCTTTCGGCTTTATCGCAGCACTTGGGTTTGGTCTGGTCGGCGCAGATAAATACGTGGCGCTGAATGGTATTGAGCGCCAGAGCGTCTACACAGGCTGCCAGGGAAGCGCAGGCGTCGGGGGGGTTACTCATCGGTAGCTAGGGGTTTGGCGGAGTCAGGAGCAGCGGAGTCAGGGACGGTAGTCTCAGGAGCGGCAGTCTCGGGAGCGGCAGTCTCGGGAGCGGCAGCCTCAGGAGCGGCAGTCTCAGGAGCGGCAGTCTCGGGAGCGGCAGCCTCAGGAGCTGTCGTCTCGGAGCTGGGAATCTGGGGAGTTGCAGCAGCGGCAGCTAGATCCGGTTCAGGCGCGGCGGCCGGAGCAACGGCTGCGGGCAGGGGTAACGCGGGGCGCACCCGACGAATGGGCAGGTTGGCGATCAGGGCCGTCATGCGCTGGTCACTTTCGAGGGTAAATTCCAGGTGCTCCTGGTCAAGCTCGACGTAGCGGGAGACGACTTCGAGAATTTCCTGACGCATTTTTTCGACCATTTCGGGGGTGAGGTCAGCGCGATCGTGGGCCAGCACAAACTGCAGCCGCTGTTTGACCGCAATTCGGCTGGGCAAATTGCGGTTGCGATTAAACAGCTTGTCAAGAAGTTCGCTTAGCATCGGCGCTGGGTAGAGACAACATCAAACACCACTGGGAAAAAAATGGGAATACTGGGCGCTAGCCGCCGCGCAGAAAGCGGCGCAGGCGGCTGAACAAGTCATCGTGAGTAGCTGTGAGGTCGATCAGAGGCACCTCTTCACCGAGCAGACGGCGAGCGATATTGTTGAAGGCGACCCCGGCCAGCGAGAGCTGTTGGTCGAGCACCAGAGGTTCACCCCGGTTCGATGCCACAATCACCCGTTCATCGTCGGGCACCACTCCCAGCAGGGGCACCGCCAAAATATCGAGCACGTCGCGCACCGACATCATCTGCTCTTCTTGCACCATTTTGGGTTTGATGCGATTGATCAGCAGCTTGGTGAACTTCACGTCGTTAGCCTCCAGCAGGCCAATCACCCGGTCGGCGTCGCGTACGGCAGAAATTTCGGGGGTGGTGACGACGATCGCCTCTTTGGCCGGGGCGATCGCATTCTGAAACCCCATTTCGATACCGGCTGGGCAGTCAATCAATATAAAGTCGTTGCTGGGGGCCAGACCCGCCACCAGCTCTTTCATTTGCTCAGGAGTGATCGCTTCTTTGTTGCGATTTTGAGCCGCAGCCAGCAGGCCCAGAGTGGGCTGGCGCTTGTCTTTAACCAGGGCTTTTTCGACTGTGCAGTCGCCCGCTAACACATCCAGGGCGGTGTAGACAATGCGGTTTTCTAGGCCCAGCAGCAGGTCGAGGTTGCGCAGGCCAAAGTCGGCATCGACGACGGCGACCCGCTGGTTGCGCTGGGCCAGGGCCATACCGAGGTTGGCGGTGCAGGTGCTTTTGCCAACGCCCCCTTTGCCCGAGGTCATTACGATAATGCGAGTCATGGCCGAACCCAACTTTCCTTAAAGAACCAACTGCCCGACGAAAACAACCGTTAATAATACGGCATGACGGGCATTAGAACGCGTCGGTAGGCTGTGCCCCCTGCCCCACGGTGGCATCGAAGTGCTGGCGGGCAAAGGCCTGGGCCTGGGCAATGCGAATGGCGTTGTTGCCGACATAGGCTACCTCGGGCAGGTACTGGGCGCTGGGGCTATCGGGGGCGCGGGCCACTAGATCGGCCAGGCGCAGCTGGGTGGGCTGCATGTGTAGCGCCATAATGTAGCGATCGCGATCGCCCCCCGACCCCGCATGGGCCGTGCCCCGCAGCCGCCCCCAAATCAGAATATCGCCGCCTGCCACCAGTGAACTGCCGGGGTTGACATCGCCCACCACCACAATGGTGCCAGGATGGCGAATTTCGACCCCGCCCCGTACCGTCGTTCGCAGATAGAGGGGTTCTGCTAGGGGTTTGCCCGGCGCTGGGGGCGACTGCACCAGCGTGTCTTCGGCCTCTAACTGCTCGACCGAGTAGCCTACCGTTACGGCAGCTATAGCCGTCTGGCGGCGGCTGGTAATAACCCGCTTGAGGCTGAGCTGGGCGGCGGTAAGAACATCGTCGAGCACCTGAAGCTGGCGGGCATCGAGCAGGCGATCGCGGGCGTCTAGGTTCACGACCGTATTGGGCTGCCAAAAAGGTTCACCACCGCTCAGCCGCTGTTTGAAGTGCTGTAGCAGCTCTCCCCAGCCCAGGGCACCGCCTTCGGCCTCAGCCTGGGGCCCGCCTGGCAGCAGCAGTACCAGGTGATCCCCATCGTTGCGCAGCCGCATCTGGGTACGGGGATCGATCGGCGGGGCGGGCGGGGCCGAGGGAGTCACAGGCGTAGACTGCTCGGCAGCACTAGAATCATCCACCGCCGCCGACTCTGGCGACTCTGGCGACTCTGGCGACTCTGGCGACTCTGGCGCAGGCACCACCGAGGGCAGGTCTGGCAAAGGCGCGTCTGTACCAGTGCCAGAAACATCACCAGGGCCAGAAACATCAGGGCCAGAATCGGTTACGGCAGCAGCAGCATCGTCGGAAGCCATAGGCGCAGGGGGAATGAAAGACCAGGTCAAACCGGTGCTGCCATATTAGATCACAGTGGCGATGATGGCAGGTCAGATAACGCGCTAAAGGAAGGTCGGGTTCCCCCTTGCGGTTTACCCCGAGCTGTTGGTTATAGTGAATGAAGTCTCACTACGGCGTTGGTGACTACCAACAATGTTTGTCGATCTATGTTTCTTCCGAACGGGAGCCAAGTTGCATCGGCGGCAGTAAACCGAGCTTGTACTCGGAAACTTTAAGCTAAATGCCAAGGCACCCCCCTGGTTCTCCCAGGTCGGAAACTGAGGTAAGACGGCGCTGCGGTGAGACCCTTCAATATTTCTGACATTCCCCTGTCCGTCTGGATGGGGGAATTGTTTTTGAAATGTGATTTAGCTTACTTGAGAGTTAGTATTGACAACATAGCTAGACCCACAGCTGGATATGGCGATGGTTTACCAGCCTAGCTGAGGGATTGCTGAGTATTTTTTGTAGGGCCTGTGCCGTTGAATTCGGTTGATTTTCCCGCCAGTGTAATTCGTTTGGAGAATGGGCTGACCCTGATCCACCAGGAGATTGCGGCCACCCCTGTCGTGGTTGCCGACGTGTGGGTGAGAGCCGGGGCGATCGCAGAACCGGCGGAGTGGGCAGGCATGGCTCACTTTTTAGAGCACATGATCTTTAAGGGCACCGACCAGCTGCCGCCGGGGGTGTTTGACTACGCGATCGAGACCCAGGGGGGCATGACCAACGCGGCTACCAGCCACGACTACGCCCACTTTTATATCACCATTGCCGCCGACATGCTGCCCCAGACGCTGCCCTACCTGGCCGATCTGCTGCTGCATGCGGCGATCCCTGCCGATGAGTTTAGCCGCGAGCGCCAGGTGGTGCTCGAAGAAATTCTCCAGGCTCAGGATGACCCCGATTGGCTGGGCTACCAGGCGATGTCGGAGCTGGTCTACCAAGACCACCCCTACGGTCGTCCGGTGCTGGGCACAGCCGAAATCTTGCAGCAGCGATCGCCCGAGGAAATGCGCTGCTTTCACCAGGCCCACTATCAACCCGACCAGATGACGGTGGTGATTACCGGCGGTATTCCGCTAGAGCCCACGGTGGAGTTAGTCAAGCACGCCTTTCGCGGCTTTGCCCCACCGCCCCCCTGCCCCCCGGCGGCGAGTGCTCGGGTGCCTTCCCTACCCGGTGTCCGGCGCGAAATTCTGCACCTGCCGCGCCTAGAGCAGTCGCGACTGACCATGGCCTGGATTGGCCCCGGCATTGGTCAGCTCGAAACCGCCTACGGGCTAGATTTGCTGGCGGCGATTTTGGCCGAGGGGCGATCGTCGCGGCTGGTGCGCGAGCTGCGGGAAGACCGCCAACTGGTGCAGGATGTGGGGGCCGGGTTCTCGCTCCAGCGGGAGTGCAGTCTGTTTACCATTCAGGCCTGGCTGGAGGGCGACGATGTCGACCGGGTGGAGGCGATTGTGTGCGATCGCCTCAGCGAACTGGCCGCCAAACCGATCAGCGAGGCCGAGCTGGCGCGAGCCCAGCGTCTGCTGTGCAACGACTACGCCTTTTCGACCGAGGCTCCGGGGCAGCTGGCGGGGCTGTACGGCTACTACGGCACCATTGCCGCCGCCGATCGCTGCCTTTCCTACGTGCCCACCCTCCAGGGCTACACAGGCGATCGGCTGCGATCGCTGGCCGACCAGTACCTCACCCCGCTGCGCTATGTCTCCACGATTCTGCACCCTGCCTAGGCGGTCGGGTGCGATCGCCTGGGCAGACTGTAGCTTGGGCGGTCTATAGTGAGACTGATCTAATAATTTTGTTCTCTACATAGATTGTTTCTTGCCCTGTGACAGCCTCCCTTCTTCAAGCCCCTCGCCTGCACCGCACTGTTTTAGACAATGGCTTAACGGTTCTGGTTTTAGAAAATCCTGTGGCCGACATTGTCTCAGCTCGCTTGTTTATTCGGGCGGGCGGCACCTTTGAGGCTCCCCACCAGGCCGGGTTGGCAAGCTTTTTGATGGGGCTGCTGACCAAGGGTACCGATACCCTATCCTCGATGGCGATCGCAGAAACGGTCGAGTCGGTCGGGGCCAGCCTGGGCACCGATGCCGCCGCCGACTACAGCGTGATTAGCCTCAAAACGGTCTCCGCCGACTTTGCCGAAATTTTCGCCCTGGCCGCCACTGTACTGCGCCAGCCCAGCTTTCCCCCCGACGAAATTGACCTAGAGCGCAAGCTGACCCTGCAGCAAATTCGCTCCATGCAGGAGCAGCCCTTCACCGTTGCCTTCAACCAGCTGCGCCGCGATATGTACGGCGAGCACCCCTACGCCCTGCCCGGCATTGGCACCGAGGCCACCTTAGGCGCAATTACCCAACAGGATCTGGTGAACTTTCACCGCCAGCACATGCGCCCCGACAACGTGGTTATCACCATCGTAGGTCGTATTGACCCCGAAGCCGCCCTGGCCCAAGTTGAGCAGACCCTGGGCGATTGGACAGCCCCAGCTGAGCCAATCCCAGCCCTCACCCTACCGGCGGTAACGACAGCATCCACCTGCTCAGTGGTCATGCAGGAAACCAACCAGGCAATTGTAATGGTGGGCTACCCGGCTGCCGCCGTTAAGCACCCGGCCTACCCCGCCCTCAAACTGATCAACACCTACTTGGGCAATGGCCTCTCCAGTCGTCTGTTTGTGGAGCTGCGCGAAAAACGCGGCCTGGCCTACGATGTGTCGGCCTTTTACCCCACTCGCCTGGGGCTGTCGCAATTTGTCGCCTACATTGGCACCGCCCCCGAAAACGCCGCCACCGCCCTGGATGGCCTCCGTTTTGAGGTCGAGCGTTTGCAAACCACGGTGCTCTCCGACGAAGAGCTGCAGTCGGCCAAAAACAAGCTGCTGGGCCAGTACGCCCTGGGCAAGCAAACCAACGCCCAGATCGCCCAGCTGCTAGGCTGGTACGAAATTTTGGGGCTGGGGGTCGAGTACGACCAGCAGTTTCAGGACATGGTGGCAGCCGTGACGGTGCTAGATGCTGAAGTCGTGGCCCAGGAGTTTTTCCACACCCCCTACATTTCGCTGCTGGGGCCAGAGGAATTTGTTGCTCCTGTAGCTGCTGCCCAGACTTAGGCCAGATTTCAGGGGCTAACAACTCGCATCAGCGGCAAAGGACTGATTGTGATCTTCACTAGCCGCTTTCTGTACTTACCATCCGCTGTTTACAAGCAACCCTGTAGGTTGGGTTTCGCTAGCTCAACCCAACCTACAGAATAGAGGTTTCGAGGGTTTTGTCAGTCAAGCAGGTTCTGAGCACCCATATTTTGTTGCCGCAGATAGTTGCTATCTGCGGCCTCGCCAGCGGGTAAGATGAGGCGATCGCTTGATTGACGGATGCTGCTGAGCAGCTAGGGAGAATGCCGTGGGGAGTGGCTTAATTTTAGCGCTGGTCGGGCTGCTGGCGGGGGTGCTGGCGGGTTTTTTGGGCATTGGCGGCGGCACGGTGATGGTGCCCGTGATGGTCGCCTTGGGAATGTCGGGGGTGCAGTCGGTGGGGACGAGCACGCTGGCGATCGCCCTGATTGCCCTGGTAGGCAGCGTGCAAAACTGGCGCATGGGCTTTCTCAACCTCAACCATGTGGCCATGCTGGGCCTGCCCGCCCTGATCACCGCCTACCTGGGCAAAGAGCTGGCGACCGCCCTGCCCAACTACGCGCTACTGGGCATTTTCGGCCTTTTTCTGCTGTTCAATATCTACCTGATTGGCCTCAAAAAACAGGTGGTGCGCCAGGCCCAGCGCAGCGAATCTGCTGGCCTACCCGCTACAAATTCCACACCGCTGCCTGTGTCTCCGACCATAGCGAGGCTGGGCATTGGCGGGCTGGCCGGGTTTTTGGCCGGGCTATTTGGGGTGGGCGGCGGCGTGGTGATGGTGCCCCTGCAAATTTTGCTGCTGCATGAGCCGATTAAAGTGGCGGTGCAGACCAGCCTGGGAGCGATCGTAATTACCGGCCTATGGGCCTGCCTGTGGCACGCCCTATCGGGCAACGTACTGCTGACGACGGGGCTAATTTTAGGTGCAGCGGGGGCGATCGGGGTGCAGGTCAGCACCCGCTACCTGCCTCGACTGCCTGACCAGGCGGTGACCATCATGTTTCGAGCCCTGCTGGCGCTGCTGTCTGGATACTTTTTCTTCAAAGCCTGGGCGGGCTACACGGCCCTGTCTGCATGAGTTGAGCTGGCGAGCACTGCTTGCCCCTACGCAAGCCGCCTGTTTGAAATCGGGGTTATACGATTCGAATTTGGTATTCCCCGTGCAGGCTCCAAAAATCTGCTTCTCGAATTGAATCGATTTTGATTGGAGGCTGCGACCTGAGATCAGTTTTTCACCGTACAGAGATTTGTGATCATCGCTGCTGAAGAATTGACCAAACCAGTGGCAACCGCAGGTCAAACGGGCTAGCGTGCGGAGGATGCGTTATCAACCCCTATGCGCCCCCTGTTTACTGGCCCCCTCACCGTGGAAACGGTAACTGTTTCGATCTGTGACCTGCCTGGGCGGCTAGAGGGGTGCCGCATTGTGCAGCTGTCTGACTTTCACTTCGACGGGGAGCGCCTTTCGCTGGGGCTGTTGCAGCAGGTGATCGATCGCGTCAACAGTCTGCAACCCGATCTGATTGCCCTGACTGGCGACTACGTCACCCATGACCCAGCTCCCATTTTTACCCTGGCAACCTACCTCAGCCAGCTCAAGAGCCGCTATGGCACGGTAGCAGTGTTGGGCAACCACGACAACATTACCCTGGGCGGGAGGCATACGATTCTGCGATCGCTCCAGCAGGCCGGCATTTGCACGCTGTGGAACGATATTGCCTACCCCCTGGGCGACGACCTGCCGGTGGTGGGGTTAGCCGATTTTTGGTCGCGTGAGTTTTGTGGAGCCCATCAGGTGCTCAAGGCTCTACCTGCGTCTCAGCCCCGGCTTGTGCTCTCCCACAACCCCGACAGCGCCGAATCTTTAGCTCCCTGGCGGGTCGATTTGCAGCTCTCGGGCCACACCCACGGTGGCCAAATTGTGCTGCCCGGCATTGGGCCAGCCCCTGCCCTCAGTCAAGCGCTGCGGCTGTCGGTGCTAGATCGGCTGCCCTTTGACCTGCCCTATCTAAAGCGCAACTGCTTAAAAATCGTGCGCCACTGGGAATGGGTATCGGGGCTGCACAGCGTAGGGGCAAACCAGCTGTACGTCAACCGAGGCTTGGGATCCTACGCGCCGGGGCGGCTGGGGTGCCCGCCGGAGGTGACGGTGGTGGAGTTGGTCAGAAATAACCAGCAATCTTAAGTGGCCAGGGGAGCGGAGCGATCGCCTGAAGACAGTTTTTCGCTGTTACGGGCCTGGCCGGGTAGAAAGTCTACCGCCCGTAAAATGGCCCCCAGATTGACACCGTCTTCGAGCAGGCTGGCGTGGCCACTGTGGGGCAGGGGATAAATGCGGGGGTTGGGCAACAGCGCCGCTAGACGCTGGGCTTCTTCGAGGGAGGGCAGCAGGCGATCGCCCAACGAAGCCACCAGCAGCGTAGGCGCAGTAACCCGCTTCAGATTCAGCGGCTCTAGGCGAAACTGCGACAGCAGCGACAGCCGCCAGGCCGCGCTGCTCTGGGTTACGGCGGACATAGCTCGCATCAGCGCCTGCCGGTTGACCTCGCCAATGCGGCTCAGGTTGGCCAGCATCGGCAGGCTAAACAGGTTAGAACTTTGGTACAGCGGCGGAGCCACCCAGGGGGTCAGGTTGGCCACCCAGTGCAGCCACGGAAAGCGATGAAACGACGAGGCCGAATTGATCAAAATCAGGTGGCTGGCCAGGGCCGGGGCCAGCGCCACAACTCGCAGCGCCAGACAGGCTCCAAACGACTCGCCGCAGAGATAGACCGGGGCGGTGCCCGCTTCCTGGCGAATCAGCTGTAAGGCCTGGTGGGCCATGCGTTCCCACGATGACAGGTCATCGCCTGGTATCACCAGGCAGCGAATATCAAAGTGGGATTTTAGGCCAGCGCTTTGCAGCGCAAAGAGTTCGCCGCTGCCATCCATACCCGGCAGGTAGACAAACATAGGCCGGTTAGGGTGCTTACCGGTTGGGGCGTAGAGTTTGAGGGGAACAGGTTCAGCCATAGATAATTAATGCAGACGGCAGGTTGGCCTTGAGACTGGTAAAGACGGTCATAACTCCGTGACGCAGATCCCAAGACGGCAGCCCCCAAAACATTAGTAGCACCCCTGCTTTAACAGCTCGGCGATTTCGTCCTGGCAGCACTGGGCCAGCTCATTAGCCAGGTTATTCGGGCCTTTAGCTCGATAGCGCGATCGCAGGCGTGCATCTACCCGCACCGGTCGGCCAATCAGCAGGTTTACCTCCTGGTAAAAGACGGCTGGGTGCCACCCCGGCTGCTGAAACAGCGGCTCAGAGGAGTCGAAGAGACTCAGCCAGCGCAGGGGCACGACCGAGTTGGTAGTCTCTCGGTTAGCCGCGATCGCCACGGGCACAATCGCCAATTCATCGACTGGTGCCCGCAGGGCCAGGTGGGCAAAGCCGCGATGAAAGCTATTCAAGTTGTCGGGGGTGGTTTTGTTAACCATTGGGGCTGCCCCCTCTGGAAAGATGCCCACCGCCTCGCCGTCGCCCAGGGCGTTCATAGCGCGGCGAAAGAAGGCCGTCTGCCCCTTGCCAGGAGCATCGAGGGGCAGACAGCCCAAGGCGTTGATCATGTTACGCAAGCCCGGCACCTGGCTCATGTAGTGGTGGCAGGCGAAGCGAACGGGGCGACCGACGGCACTCATCAGCAGCGGCGCATCCATAATGCTGCGGTGGTTGCTGACCAGCACCAGGGGCTGGTGAGGCGGCAGGCGATCGCGCCCGTGTACCGACATTTTCACCTGTGACAGAGCCAGCAGCCAGTTAGACATGTCTAACGGGTTAGAGCTTAGAGACGTCAACGGTGGTACAGGAGCTAGGGCCATTCAAACCTACAAATTAAGACCTACAAAGACTAAGGCCGGCTCAGCCACCCTGCGCTGAGGGCAGCAAAACCTTGCTTCTTGTAACTTAACAAAATCCCCAGCCATCAGAAGTACGCAAACCCGCCCATTTAGGCGAGATCTCCCCATCGATAGATCGTTAAGGGCTGTCACCCATTAGCCGCTGAGGGGATCAGGATTTTGGCCAGAATGGATCACCCACCCTAGGGTTGAGAGGCGCGCAGCTGTCCGCAGGCCGCATTTTCTTCCAGCCCACGGGAATAGCGTACTGTGACGGCAATATGGCGCGACTCTAGCTCGGCGACAAAGGCCCGAATATTGGCCTCACTGGGGCGCTGGTAGTCGGCCTCACTGATCGGGTTGTAGGGAATTAGGTTGACGTGGCTCTGGAACCCGCGCAGGTGCTGGGCCAGCTCGGCAGCGTTTGCTGGCTGGTCGTTGAGCCCGGCCAGCAAAACATACTCAAAGGTCACCCGCCGCCCGGTAATCTGCACGTACTCGCGGCACTCGTCGAGCAGCACCTCTAGGGGATAGGCCCCGGCGCTGGGAATGAGCTGCAGCCGCTGGGGCTGGTTGGAGGCGTGTAGACTCACCGCCAGGGTCACCTGGAGCTGCTCTGCGGCCAGGTCACGAATGCGGCCCGGCACCCCCACCGTAGAAAGCGTCATGGCTCGCTGGCCAATCCCCACATCGTGGTTGAGGCAGCGAATGGCCGCCACCACGTTAGCGGCATTCAGCAGCGGTTCGCCCATGCCCATAAACACAATGTGGCTGACCCGCTGGCCAAAATCTTCTTGAACCGTTAGCACCTGGTCCACAATTTCGTGGATGGCCAGGTTGCGGATAAAGCCGCCCTTGCCCGTGGCGCAAAAGTCGCAGGCCATGGGGCAGCCCACCTGCGACGACACACACACCGTCAGCCGCTTGGCCGAAGGAATGCCGACGGTTTCAATGATTTGACCATCGCCTAGCTTGAGCAGATATTTTACCGTGTCGTCGCTGGCCACGACCCGGTGGTGCAGGGTCGATCGCCCCAGGTCGACGTGGGCCATGCTTTGCCGCCAGGCTTTGGGGAATACGGTGATGTCTTGGAGCGATCGCGCTCCCTGCTGGTACAGCCACTGGTAGAGCTGCTTGCCACGATAGCTCGGCTGCCCCTGGGTCTGCGCCCACTCAGTCAGTTCTTCTAAAGATTTGCCTAACAGCGGCTCGTCGTGCAGGCGCTTCTCCTTTGAAAAAGACGCCTCGGCAGATGGGCTAGCGGATGAGTTAGGAGCGGAAAGGGGAGTGATAGCCATGGCAGCAGTAAAGGCACAGTCTTTTATTTTAGTGGGTTCTATCTGCCCTAGCCGTTGGCATAGGTTGCCGACTCCTGATTTGGCCGCTCCTGTGGAGCTAGGCAAACACCGTTTGTCCCTCCGTCAGCCATCTGTTTTCAAGGGATGCAGCTTTAGGAATGTGGATTTACTAAAGTGCAATTCTCTGTGAGGGCGAACAACCGTTCGACCTCACAGAGAATCCAACCGTACAAGTTATTGAATCCACGATCCTTAGCGTCGCTGGCGGCTGGGGAAGTCGCCTGAATTGTCGTTGGTCCTAGGAGGATTAGACGCTGGGGTAGTGGTATCAGTCTGCATCAGATCAATTAACCCCTCGCTCAAAAACTTGGGGTCCATAAAGACCACCTTAGAGTTTTCGCTTTCCCCTAGCTTTTGGTTGGCCTCTACATAGCTCTGGGCCAGCAGGTAGTTGAGAATTTCGCTGGTATCGCTGCGATCGGCCAGCGCCTTAGACAGCATTTGAACTGACTGCACCGTGGCCTCGGCTCGCTTGATCGCCGCCTCCTGCTCTCCCTGGGCTTCGAGCACCGTGGCCCGACTCTTAAGCTCTGCCGCCTGCTGCATTTGCATCGATCGCCGCACCTCGTCGGGGGGGGTAATCTCCTGCACCTCCACGCGGGTCACTTTTACGCCCCAGGGTTCGGTGGCTTCATCAAGCTGAGACAGCAGCGCCCGGTTGAGTTCATCCCGTGAGGAGAAGGTCTTCTCAAACTCCATCTTGCCGATTTCTGATCGCAGGGTGGTAATCACCAATTCTTCAATCCCCTGCTCGACGTTTTCGATCGCGTAGTAGGTCAGCTCTAGCTCTAAAATGCGCCAGTACACCACCGCATCGACATCTAGAAACACATTGTCTTTTGTAATCGCCGCCTGCTTATCTACGTCAAGAATTTGCTCGCGCACGCTGTCGCGCAGCACAATGTAGTCGAGCACCGGCACAATAAAGTTCATGCCCGGCTTGAGCTTGCGGTGGTACCGCCCCAGCCGCTCGACTAGGGCCTCAGTTCCCTGGTTAATGATGCGCACCGACCCCACGGTGTAACCAATAATGATTAGCGCCAAAATTCCGATAATCGACGGCACGGCTAGCCCTCAGGACTAAAAGTTGAGTAAACCTGTTCTACCTCCAAGTGTACCGAGTTCTTCCCCAAATGAGCCAACTATAGCGATAGCTATAGCCCCCACCTACTCAGCCCCGCGCCACATGCTCAAGTATTGTCATCGGCCCTAGGGACTTCAGCAGCTCCAGCTGATCTAGATTTTTCACCAGCAGCGACCCGGCAAACCCTAAAGAATTCACCGGAATCGACTGGTAGTGATCCCGCTGTCGGGCCACCGCCATCATCCAGCGGCGGGTGACTAGCAGGTTGTAGGGAAGGGCTGTGGGCGGCTGATTCCAGTCAGCGCCGAGGTGGGTAAGCAGCGCCCGGTAGGCCTCATACAGCGTTTTGGCGCTAGGCAAGGGCTGCTCTGTGAGGGGCAAGATGGCGTGGTGAAAGGGCAGGATGGGCGATCGCACCGGGATACCCGCATCGACCATATCGCTGAGCGCGGCAATCACAGAATCTAGGGGTAGAGGACTGCTGTCGGGGCAGAGCGGCGGGGGCACTAGCTGCAGGTGCTTGTGGCGCTGGCTGGCCCCTGCCAAACGACCACCGTTGTAAAAAGCCAGCCCGTCAATGTCGGCCATGCCAAGGGCCAGAGCTTCAAAGTCGGCCAGGGTAAGCCAGGTATCCTGGTCTTCAAAGGCACGGGTGACAATCAAAATATGGTGATCAACCACGTTGTACTTATTCAGCAAGCACAGGTGAGTCGCCGAGAGATTGGCCACAAATAGGTCTGGGTCGTACGGCAAAAACGGATTTGCTGGCTTACCGGCCTGCTGCTGGGTCTGCTGAATCAGGTCAGACTTTTCTTTGCGGGTCAGATTGGCCAAAATTCTGACTAAAAAGCGCACCCCCCCCTGTTCGACAAACTCGTAGCGGGTGTCGATGGGCTGTAGGGCACCGCGATCTAGGGCATGGCGGGTCTGCTGCTGAATTTTGCTCCAGAGGTCACCGGGGGCCAGCCCGGCCTCGGGGGAATAGGCCATAGAGACACTAGCGGAACGTTACCCCACCGACTCTAGCAAACCTCCGCCCCTAGCAACAGAGGCAAACCGCAAGAATCGAAACCAAAAAAATAGGCTAACGCCGGAAAATCTGGCCAAGTCTCAATCATTCCTCAGGCATTTCTCAGGCATTATTTAAACGCAACAACACCCAAATTCTTATTCAAAGAACTTCCTACATCACGTTGAGCCTTTATGGAGACCGGGAACTCAATTTATGCTCTAGCGAGAATAAATCCTTGAACCCCTAAACTCCCTTTTGCCTACTTCAGGAAGGATTGAACAATGTCTTGGGTGCTGCTGTTTAGACGAGACAGATGTGAAGTTAACAGCGCTTTCACTCCTTTTTGTGTGTGGACAATTGGCTGTTTTATCTGCCAGGGGAGCTTGTTTAGCTCCACATTCAATATACTTCTTCTAAGTCAGCGATCCCCGCAGGTGAAACGATAGTTAACACTGGGTTAAGTGCCGTTTCAAAACAGGGATAACAATCAGCAACAGTGCGTGGATATCTACGTCTACACTGTCGCCTTAATTGGCAAACTGGTACGGGCCACCCCGCTCTAAGGCGCGCTGGTAAGCTGGGCGGGCGTGAATGCGATCGCAGAAATCCAGCAGCCGGGGATAGTTAGTGTCTAACCCGCCTCGCGCCACCGCCGCTTCGATGGGAAAGCTCAGTTGAACGTCGGCGGCGGTGAAGTCGTTGCCAACAAACCAGGGGCTTTCGGCCAGCTCTGCTTCTAAATAGCTGAGGTGCTGAGTAATTTGCGGCATGATAAATGACTCTTTGGTGCGGCCTGTAATCAGTTTGGCGATTGGTTTAACAAAAAACGGCATCGGCGTCTGCTCGATGCGATCAAAGACTAGCTTCAGCAGCAGAGGCGGCATGGCAGATCCCTCGGCATAGTGCAGCCAGTAGGTGTAGCGCAGCCGCTCGGGGGTATCGGTTGGTGGGGCCAATCGACCGTCGCCATACTGTTCGACTAGGTATTCAATGATGGCCCCAGACTCTGCTAAGGTCAGCGGGCCATCGGTGATAACAGGGGATTTACCCAGGGGATGAACCTGATGCAGCGAGGCGGGGGCTAGCATCGTTTCGGGGTCGCGTTCGTAATACTTGATGTCATACTCTAGGCCCAATTCTTCTAGTAGCCAGAGAATGCGCTGCGATCGCGAATTGTTTAGGTGGTGGACAATAATCATGCGGTGCTTAATCTGTCCTATAAGTCGCTACAACTGACAAAACCGTAAATTTTGAGGAACAGGAACTCGCCGCTTGCTCAACCCACTCAGAGTAGAGGGCAATCGGTAGATCAGCCTCTATCTAGAGCCTGACTTGCTCGGGCTTAAGCACAGATAGGTTTTGCTGGAGCCTTGTATTGATCACTACAACGCATCGGTCTTACTCCCTTCACCATGGGTGAAACGGTCTACCGTAGCTGCGATCGCCGCCGCGCGGAACTGATAGTGGAGCAGCTGTTCAACCATGCGAATCTTGTTGGTCGAAGACGATCATCTCCTGGCGGCATCGTTGTCAGAAGCCTTAGAGGCCCAGCGATATACCGTAGATGTTGCCCACGATGGTGAACTAGCCTGGCAGCAAATGGCCCTGTTGCCCTACGACCTGATGCTGATGGATGTTACGCTGCCCCACCTAGATGGACTGACTCTGTGCCAGCGCCTGCGATCGCAGGGCTTTGCCTCTCCTGTGCTGATGCTCACGGCCCGCGATACGAGTGCTGACAAAGTTGCCGGCCTCGATGCCGGGGCAGACGCCTACATGGTCAAACCCTTCGACCTCTCCGAACTGATTGCCCAAATTCGCGCCCTGCTGCGGCGCGGGCACCTGGCCCCACCCACCGCATTACAGTGGGAAGCTTTGCAGCTAAACCCCACCACCTACGACGTGGCCTATCAGGACAATCCCATTCGCCTGACCCCCAAGGAATTTGCCATCTTGGAGCTGCTGCTGCGCCACGGACGGCGGGTGATCAGTCGTCATTTTATTCTGGAGTCGATTTGGCATTTAGATGATCCTCCCGGCGAGGAGACGGTCAAGGCCCATCTAAAAGCTCTGAGGCAGAAGCTCCGTAAAGCTGGGGCTCCCCGTAATTTTATTGAAACCATCCACGGACTGGGCTATCGGCTGATGCCCAACTGAAGCTTGCCCTCGCCGAGACCATCAGTGAACCCTGGGCAAAACTGCCGTAATGCAGGTTCCACCAGTGGGCTGGCTGTGAATAGTTAAGTCTCCTACCATGAGGTCTACGCAGCTTTTGGCTACGGCTAGCCCTAATCCCGTACCCTGCACCTGCCCCACATTGTCGCCGCGATAAAACGCTTCAAAAATTTGATCTTGGGCGGCGGCTGGAATGCCGATACCCCGATCGATCACTTGGAAGATCCAGGTTTCTGCCGTAGATCTGACCACCAGGCGAATGGGGTAGCCAGGGGGAGAATACTTCACTGCATTGGATACAAGGTTGGTCAACACCGACTGCAGGAGCTTTTTATCGAAATAGACTTTGACCTCGATATCTTGGCCTTCTAGAAAAAGGGTTTGGCCGGGCTGGAGCTGAATTTGATCGCACACCTGGCGGCAAAAGAGCCCCAATTCGAAAATTTCAGGGTTTACCTCCAGCTTGCCTGCCTCGGCCCGAGTCAGCATCAAAATGTCCTCTACCAGCTGGCCCATACGGCGGGCCGCCAGCTGAATGCGTTCAACCGTAGTTATCTGCTGCTGGGGTGTAAGGCTGTCTCGATTAGTTCCTAAGGATTGAGCAGAAACACTAATCACGCTGAGGGGTGTGCGCAGCTCATGGGATGCCATGGAAAATAGGCGCAGTTTCAGGTCGCTGAGTTCGCGGCTGCGCCGTAGTTCTGACTGCCAGCGCGTCAGGTAGACCAGGAAGATCGCGGTGATTAAAAGACCAATCAGCGCTGTTGCGATCGCAGCCCAGGGTACAGAGGGATACCGAGGCGGCAGAAACAAAAGCTGCCATTCCCGCTGACCCAGGCTCAGGGTTGCCGTGCAGTTGAGCCCGGCGGGGCAAAGGGAGGCTGAGTTAAGCTGCGTTCGCGTAGCGTCCCCCAGAGAAAATTGCCCTGCCTCGGCCCCGCTAGAAACTACCTGTTGTGTCTCTGCATCATAGAAACCCAGCAGTTGCTCATGGTCCCTAGCCGTCTGATCCAAAATGTAAAAATCAATCTCGTTATCGAGATCAAAGAGCGACTCTTCCACCACATCGGCGACCCGAAAAACGCCCAGAATGTAGCCCAGCAGCAGCTGCCGACGACGGCTCAGGCTGTGGGCGGGTTGGCGATACACCGGCAAAAAGACCAAAAAGCTGTACTGGTTTTCTGCCCTGTCTTGCACCAGTTGAATCCGCCCTGTGGCAGCCAGTTCGCCCGTATCTCTAGCGTGCTCTAGGGCGATGCGGCGAGTTTCGTCCGAGGCTAGGTCGTACCCTAAGGCAGCTTCATTGGTCTGCCAGGGCTCTAAAAACATGACCGGCACGTAGCGGCTGCGGGCCGAGGCCAGCACCAGGTCACCGTCATCATTCCGCTCGGTAATGCCTAGGTCTGGATTTCCGGTTCTGGTTTGTAGCCATTGTTCATAGGTAGTGCGATCGCTCTGGTTTAGCAGTGGTGCCCACTCCAAGGCCTGAATGCCCGGATAGGTTGCGATCGCCCGCTGCACAAACCGACTAAACGCTGGCTCCGTTACCTCATAGTCATTAGCGGCGTATAAGTCGCCCATTGACAGCAGTAGCTCGTTGTAGCGATTGGTGGTGCGCTGCAATGAGGTCGTCAGGTTATTAATTTGCTTTTGAAACTCACTTTGGCGAGACAGTCGCTCCCACCGCCCGACCCAAAAAGTGGCTGCCAGGGTTGTGCCCAGCCCCAGAGCCAGGATAAGTGCGGCGGGAAGGTAGCGATCGCGGCCAGACATTAAGTCATTGAAATAGTCGACAAGAATGCTTATTGTTGCATAGCTTTGATGTTTGGAAAAACAGTATGACTGAGACACTTAAATTAGCCGTCAACGGCACCCTAATGCGTGGCCTAGAGCTGAACGCTAACCTCTTAAATGTGGGGGCCAAGTTTCTCTATGAGGCGACCACGACCCCTAACTATCGCATTTGGTCTATTCGCGATCTGCATCCCGCTATGGTGCGCGTCAGCGAGGGCGGCACAGCCGTAGACCTAGAGGTCTGGGCCATACCAGCAGCAGGGTTGATCCAGGTGTTGCAGCAAGAACCGCCTGGCCTCTCCATCGGTAAAATTAAGCTGAGCAACGGGGAAGAAGTGCTGGGGGTACTGGGAGAGCCAATTTTGTGTGAAGGTCAAACGGAGATTACAAGTTACGGAGGGTGGCGAGCCTACACAGCTCAAAAGAAGGCCTTGGCAAAATGATTTTGGGGAGCAATCTTCCCGATTTCTTCCCGATTTCTTCCCAATTTCTTGCTGGGACTAAAGGTAATTTGAATCCTAACTTTTAGACCAGCTTCAGCCAGCCTCTTTTAGATTGTAGTGATTTTTACTGTTTCTTGAAAGGCGACAGCGAAGTTTATTTTCTGCCTTGACCTACACCCCTAATTTGCCATGCGCCGCCGCCGCCTAATCAAAACCAGTCTGGGTCTGACCGCCGGGTTGACCCTAGCCAATGGGCTCAAAGCCTGTAGCTCTAAGCCGTCTTCCTCTAATTCAGCCACCTCCCCCGATTCAGGGGCTAAGGTCGCCGATGCCAAGCTGACCATGGTGCAGGGAGGTGGCTTTCCCAACAGTCTTGATCTGCATCGGATTGGCACTAACCGTCCGGCCTACGGCATTTCTTGGGCAATGTACGACCGACTGATGACCTTCGGCACCAAAGAACTGCCGGATGGGGCGATCTCCTACGACTACACGGTGCTAGAGCCTGAACTGGCGGAAAGCTGGGACATGGCTGAAGACGGCATGTCCGTCACCTTTAATCTGCGGCAAGATGCCACCTTCCATGACGGCGCGCCGGTAACCGCCAATGATGTCAAGTGGTCCTACGACCGGGCCGTATCCATTGGCGGCTTCCCCACCTTCCAGATGAAGGCGGGTGCTTTAGAAAACCCCGAGCAGTTTGAAGTGGTAGACGACCACACCTTCCGGGTCAAGTTTCTACGGCCCGACAAGCTGACCATGATCGACATGGCCGTACCGATTCCGGTAATTATCAACGCTGAATTGGTGAAACCCCACCTCACCGAAGAGGACCCCTGGGGGGCCGAGTGGCTGAATAACAACGATGCAGGTGGCGGCGCTTATACGCTGAGCGAGTTCAAGCCCAACGAGCGCATTACCCTAACGCGCTTTGACGACTGGAAATCTGGGCCGCTGCCGCAGATTCAAGACGTCATCGTTCTCAACGTGCCGGAAGCGGGCAACCGCCGCGCCCTGCTGGAAAAAGGCGACATCGACATCAACTACGATCTGTCGGAAAAAGACCAGAAAGAACTGGCGGCCATGGACAAGTTCGCCATGGTCTCCACGCCGATTGAGAACTGTCTGTATTCCGTCGATATGCACACCAACTCGGAGCTAAAGGGGGCAGCGAACCCCTTTGCCGACGTGAATGTGCGCCAGGCAGTGGCCTACGCCATCCCCTACGAGGCGATTATGGATACGGCGCTGTACGGCCAGGCGGTGCCCATGTACGGCACCGGCAAGTTTGAGCCAGACTCTGTCGAGTGGCCCCAGCCCACACCCTACAAAACCGATATGGAGATGGCCAAAAAACTGATGGCCGAATCGGGCTATCCCAGCGGATTTGAGACTACCCTGGCCTTTGACATGGGAACCAAGGAATGGGGCGAACCAGCGGTAGTGCTGATTCAAGAGTCCCTGGCGGAACTGGGCATTAAGGCCAACATCGAAAAGGTGCCCAACGCCAACTTCCGCTCGGTGCTGGTGGAAAAGAGCCGCCCGATGATCATCAACAACTTTGGCGGCTGGCTCAACTACCCCGATTATTTCTTCTTCTACGCCTACCACGGCCAGGATGCGACCTTTAACGGCAGCTCCTACAAAAACCCTGAGATGGACAAGCTGATTGAAGGGGCACTGGCCTCGGAACCGGGTAACCCAGAGTACGAAAAGGATGTGAAGGACTTCATTGGGATGGCCTGGCAGGAAATGCCTCGGGTGCCTCTGGTGCAGCCGAAGCTATCGGTGGCGATGCAGCCCAGCGTTAGCGGCTACCAGTACTGGTTCCACCGGCAGCTGGATTTCCGGCAGCTGGAGAAGGCCTGAGAAGGCTATGGAGGCAGGGGAGCAGGGGGGCGGGGGAGCCAGGAGAGACTACAGGGACAGGGATTTTGATCCCATTCCGCGAAATGCTCCCTTGTGGGTTACGGCCAGTGCTTGATCTACTGGACTGTGACTGAGGGCAGTCACGGCCTAACCCACGCTACAGGTTCTCACTATCTTCCTCACCTTCCCCATCTTCCCTGCTCCTCCGCTCCCCTGCCCCTCCGCTTTTCCCACCGCATCATCCCGCAACTAAAAAGCAATGGCCAAATATTCCACCAGCAAAATTATTGGGCAGCGCATTCTGGGGGCGATCCCCAGCGTGATCGGCGTGGTGATTGTCACGTTTCTGCTGACGCGGGCGCTGCCCGGCGATCCGGCGGCGTTTTTTGCGGGGCCAGCCGCTACCGCCGAGGCCATCGAGGAGGTGCGCCGCAGTCTGGGTTTAGACAAGACTCTGCTAGAGCAGTTTTTTCTGTACATTGGCGACCTATTTCGCGGCGATTTGGGGATATCGCTAACGACGGGGCAGACGGTGGGCTATGACTTGCTGACTCGTTTACCTGCTTCTCTGGAGCTGACGCTGGCGGGGCTGGTGCTTGCGATTGCCCTCGCTCTGCCCCTGGGCATTCTCGCCGCTACCCGACCCAACTCCTGGATTGACCACGGGGTGCGCCTACTGGCTACGGCTGGGGTCTCATTGCCCACCTTTTTCACTGGGCTGTTTTTGATTTACGTGCTGTATTACCAGCTGGGCATTGCCCCTGCGCCCCTGGGTCGTTTGGATATTCTGTTTAGCCCGCCCGCTCAAATTACCGGCTTTTATCTAATCGATAGTCTGCTAACCGGCGATCTGGAGCTGTTTTGGGTGGCGGCCTCACAGCTGGTTTTGCCCGCTATTACCCTGGGGTTGTTTGCCCTGGCCCCTCTAGCAAGAGTCACCCGCGCCTCCATGCTGGGGATGCTCTCTAGTGACTTCATCCGTACGGCTCGAGCCAGTGGGTTGCCGCCTCGCCAGGTTTTGTTTGGCTACGCTTTTCGCAACGCCATGCTGCCAGTGATTACCACCCTGGGCGTGGTGTTCTCATTTTTGCTGGGGGCCAACATCCTGGTCGAAAAGGTCTTCGCCTGGCCCGGCATTGGCTCCTATGCGGTTGAAGCGCTGGTGGCGTCAGACTACGCGCCGATTCAGGGGTTCATTTTGACTATGGCGCTGCTGTACGTGGTGCTAAATTTGCTGATTGATTTGCTATACGTCGTGATTGACCCGAGGGCAGAAGTAGAGGCATGACGACCACTACGCTTCAGCACACGCGCTATGTGATCAGCGAAAACTGGATCACCTTTGGGGCCTTTGGCCTGTTTCTAGTGTTTGTGCTGTTTGCCATTTTTGGGGAGGCGATCGCCCCCTACGATCCACTGGCCAGCAATGCTGCGATCGCCCTTCAGCCCCCGTCCCTCTCTCACTGGTTTGGCACCGATCAGCTGGGCCGAGATGTGCTCAGCCGGGTGATGGTTGCGACTCGATTGGATCTGGGCATTGCGGTGATGGCGGTGGCGCTGTCGTTCTTGGTGGGCAGCGTGTTGGGCACCTGCGCTGGATATTTTGGCGGCTGGTGCGATCGCATTATTTCCCGCTGCATCGACACTCTGATGGCGTTCCCATTGTTTGTGCTAGCCATGGGGCTGGTGGCAGCCCTAGGCAACACGGTAGAAAATATCATTTTGGCCACGGCTGTGATCAACCTGCCCCTGTATACGCGAGTGGTGCGATCCGAAGTGCTGGTGCGACGCGACGCGGGGTTTGTGGAGGCAGCCCGTTTGACCGGCAACGGCGACTGGCGGATCATGGCCAAGCACCTATTTCCGAACGTGCTGCCGGTGATGATGGTGCATGTGTCGCTCAATATGGGCTGGGCCATTCTCAATGCCGCTGGGCTCTCGTTTATTGGCCTGGGCGTTCAACCCCCCACGCCAGAGTGGGGCATCATGGTGGCCGAAGGCGCGACTTATATCGTTTCTGGCGAGTGGTGGATGGCCCTGTTTCCGGGAGCAGTGCTGATGCTGGCGGTATTTTGCTTTAATTTGCTGGGCGACGGGCTCAGGGACTTGATTGATCCACGGATGAGGACGTGAGGAATGCAGGGGTGCAGGGGTGCAGGGGTGCAGGGGTGCGGGGGAGCAGGGGTGCAGGGGTGGAGATGGATACTCGGGAATCAAAAAGTTTCGAGGCAATGAGCCCCCTAGCTCCCTAGCTCCCTAGCTCCCCCGCTCCCTAGCCCCCTAGCTCCCTAGCTCCCTAGCTCCCTAGCCCCCTAGCTCCCTAGCTCCCCCGCTCCCTAGCTAAATCCCCGAAAATGAACTCAGATAAGCCAGGGTGAGGGATTGTGAATAATTTTGACAAGCTTCCCAAGGATGCGATCGTAGTTATTTTCGAGTTCTGATCCTAATTCCTCACTCAAGTAGCCGCAAGTAACAGCAAATTTAATCCAGGTCTGAGTTTCAGCAGCTTCTGCTTCGGAATCGCTCAATTTAGCCACAAAAGCCGCTTTATACCGACGCTTGCGCCATGCCTCAGCCAGGTTTGCACACACTGATCGCGACGATCGCCGAATTTGATCCGTTAATGAATAACGCTCCTCCTTCGGAAACTGTTGACTCACTCTGAAAATTTGCATCGCCATCTCAAACGCAAGCTGATAAACCTCCAACTCCTGATGCCCCCGAATCCCCATTTCCCAAAGTCCCGAAAAAACTGATCCTATTCTTCCCCCTCTCCCCCGCCCCCTAGCTCCCTAGCTCCCCCCTCTCCACCATGACTCTCCAGCAACCCACCAGCTCCCTAGCCC
>JBARVV010000039.1:0-23317 GCA_049646445.1 Nodosilinea sp.
CGGGGGTTTGCTGCCACGCTGCTGTCTTGACTGTAAGCATAGAACGCATGAACTGTAAAACGAGCTTCCTTAAGTTTAGTTCCGCTGCCCTGAAAACTCCAGTTCTCAAGATGGACGAGGTTTAGTAGGGATTCTGATGCCTTTTCGGCTTCGAGTTACTCTTGACTCTTACCGTTAGCTCAAGCCTGCGACCTATTCTTAGTTGGTTGAATTATCAATAGTTATTGACTTAGTCCACACTCATTCTCATATATTGAGGCGGGTCGTGCTTTACCGTTACTCAGACGTTGCCCATGAGTCTTTCTAACCTTTGCTTTGAACAACACGAGCAAGACCAGGCCAGGCTGCGAAAGCTATTGCTGTGGGGCCTTTTGGGATCGGTAGGAGCGCATGCGATCGCCTTTGGCCTTAGCCAGATCATGCCCCGCGCTAGCCAGGACGCGATCGCCCCGATTGAGCTAATCGTCACCGAACCCCTGGTTGAGCCCCCAGAACCTGATCTGCCAGACCCGACCCAGCCTGCCGAACTCAGCACCGAGACCAACGACCCAGCCCCGGCTCCAGCAGCAGCACAGGCTCCACCTCCCCCAGCCGCCGTTGTCGCAGCCCCTCAGCCCGTTGCGGTAGCCGAGCCCGAGCTGCCTGAGACGGGCGAGCCAGAACCCCTGGCCGAAACCGAAGTGGAATCAGAGCTAGAGGTGCCTGAAGAGGTGTCCGAAGACGAGGAAGAAACCGCTGGGGCAGACCTGCCGCCAAAAACCGTTGAACCTGAAGAGGCCGTCGCCGAAGCCGAAGCCGAGGCAGAGCCGACAGAAACCGACTTAACTACTGAGGCAGAAGACTCTGCCCAATTCGAGCGCCTGCGCGACTTGCTGCAGCGACGGCGAGAGGCTGAGGGCGAAACTGCAGCCGCACCGCCAGCGACCAGCAGCAGCGACTCGTCTGAGCCATCCGCCTCTGACTCTACAGAAACAGCTGAAACCACCGCCGCTCGCCCCAGTACTGGCACCTCAAATGGCGACAACCCCTCAGCCAGCCGCAATGGCCAGGGGCAGAGTTCGCGCACCGTGGCCTGTCAAAACTGCGTGCGCCCCAGCTACCCTCAAAGCGCTCTGGATGCAGGGGCCGAAGGTCAACCCACGGTCAGCGTCGATATCAACCCCGACGGCAGCGTTCGCAGTGTGACCCTGACTCGCTCCAGTGGCAACCCGGCGATCGACCAGGCCGCAATCCAGGCCGCCAGAAATTCTCGGTTCCAGCCGGTTAGTGGGGGAGCGAGCGTGCCCATCGAATATGACCTCACCATTGAAGGCTCGCGCCGCAACCGCGATGCCCGTCGCCGAGGCGATCGCCAGGCGGTAGAGCTACTGCCAGAACCTACCCCTACGCCCGCAACAGCCACCACTAAACCTGATCCTGAATCAACTGAAACTGAGCCAACTCAACCCGTTGACGCCGCTGAGCCTGTCGTCCAAAGCCCACCAGAACCAGAGCCGGTAGAAGAACCAGAAGCACCAGAGCCAGT
The DNA here is from genome assembly GCA_049646445.1 of Nodosilinea sp. GTDB lineage: Bacteria > Cyanobacteriota > Cyanobacteriia > Phormidesmidales > Phormidesmidaceae > Nodosilinea. The sequence continues at coordinate 1,526 of JBARVV010000039.1, forward strand.
AGAGCCAGAACCAGCATCACCAGAACCAGTCAACCCACCTCCGGTTCAAGCTGCGCCGCCCCCTAGTCCACCCGCGCCCAGCACTACCCCACCACCAGCCCCGGCGGCCCCGATACCTGAGCCATCTGAGCCATCCTCGCCGACCCCGCCTAACTCGCCTTCATCAGTTGAGGCTTCTCACTCAGATATAGATCCATCAGAGTAGACACAGAGCAAGGTTGAACCCCTAGTTGGCTGACATCCTGACCTAGAAGCTGGTCTTTGGTACCCACGTTATAGGGGTTTATGGGAGATCACAAAAAAGGGTAGGTTCCCCTACCCCATACGAGATATGTCTTTCAGACGAAGTGCTGCTGAGCTAGGCCAGCGTTTCGGGGCAATAGCCCAAGCCCATCACAAACTGACGGCGAAAGGCTTCGATCTCTTCGCGATCGGGCTTGCCGTGGGAAACAATTGCCACCTGGTAGCGCCGCATCACATCAATAGGCGACTGCCCAGTCTCTAGCCCCCAGAGGGCCATGCGCACTCGAATGCCGGGATCGTAGGCGATGCCCAGCTCACTCATATAGGCGCGAAAATCTTCGGCATCGGGAACGCCGATGTTGTCATCCATTTTGACTCGAATGACCCATCCATCAATCTGATGAATCACCGTCATGAACTCCAGGGGCAATCTCGGCGTGCCCAGCAGGTGTTCAACCACGCGGAGGGTTAAACTGGCATTGGCGAGATAGTAGGTGTATTCCATCATTGACCTTTAGACAGGTGCTACAGTTCTTATTGTCTTGGACTGGCCCCATAACCGTTAGGGTTAAGTCCCCCTAACTTACCTGGGTGTATCCACCCAACCTGGTTAGGCCATCCGCGATCGCCACAGACTGATCCCAGATATGTCTCCAAAGAGCCATGGCGCGTCTCCTGAATATTCCCTGGCGGCGTATCAATATTCTCTACCGCCAGAAAAAATTGCCCAAACCCCCGTCACCCCCCGCGATGCTTCGCGGCTGCTGGTGGTAGACGGCACTAGCAGCCACCGCCATCACCACTTTCGCGATCTGCCCACTCTGCTGCAGCCGGGCGACCTGCTTGTCCTCAACGATACGCGCGTTATCCCGGCCCGGCTACTGGGCTACAAACCCAGCGGTGCCCAGGTAGAAGTGTTTTTGCTCGAAGATCAGGGCGATAACCAGTGGCTGGCTCTGGTACGCCCCGGTCGCCGCCTCAAGCCAGGGGCCACGGTACACTTTGGCCCCAACCCCGACCAGCCCGACCTGGTGGCCCAGGTGCTAGACACCGACCCCGACACCAGTGGTCGCCTGCTGAAGTTTGAACCCCAGGGCAGTGAATCTCTATTTGCCCTGTTTGAGCGGCTGGGTGAAGTCCCCCTGCCCCCCTACATCACCGATACGACATCATCGCCCGACCAGTATCAAACGGTTTATGCTGAGGCTCCTGGGGCGGTGGCGGCCCCAACGGCGGGGCTGCACTTTACCCCGGAGCTATTTGAGCGCCTGGAGGAAAGGGGGGTGGGGCGATCGCGCATCACCCTCCACGTCGGCGTCGGCACCTTTCGCCCGGTAGAGGCCGACAACATTCTCGACCACAAAATGCACGGCGAATGGATTGACGTTTCGGCTGAAACCGTGGAGCAAATCAATGCCACCAAGGCCCAAGGCGGGCGAGTGATTGCCGTAGGTACAACGGTGGTACGTGCCCTGGAGGGCACTGCCCAGGGCGGCGAGCTGCAGCCCTACCAGGGCAAGGTCAACCTGTTTATTTATCCCGGTTACGAATATCGGGTGATCGACGGGTTGATTACCAACTTTCATCTGCCGGGGTCTAGCCTGCTAATGCTGGTCAGCGCCCTGGTGGGGCGAGAGCGACTGCTGGAGCTGTACGAAGAGGCGATCGCCCAAGACTATCGCTTCTATTCCTTTGGCGATGCCATGCTGATTTTGCCTGAGGCAACTCACGGCAGCGAGATTACCCGCTCAGGGCAGTAGAGAAGGCGCATCTCTGATCAGGCTTAATCGTGGATGGAGCCGTCGGGCATGATCGCCCCGGTGAGAATAGTGCTGGTGAGCTTGACCATAGTGCGGCCCCCTACAGCCACCTTCGCGCCGCTGAGGTCGGCCCCGCTGAGGTCGGCCCCGCTAAAGTCGGCCCCAATTAGGTCGGCTTCGCGCAGGTTGGCGTGGCTGAGGTCGGCCTGCAGCAGGTTAGCGCGAAACAGCTTGGCCTTGCTGAGGTTGGCGCGGTTGAGGTTGACCTTGTGCAAAAAGGCATCGCTGAGGTCGGCCCCGCTGAGATTGGCCTCGCTGAGGTTGCGGCCTGAGAAATCTTTTTCGCGCAGGTTGGCCCCACTCATATCGGTGCCGCTGAGGTCGGGGCTTTGGCGCGATCGGTGGGTGCTGGCCGCCCCGTTGCGGGTGTGGGCGTTGTAGCTGTTGTAAGACTGATCGGCGGGTTTGGACTTTGGCGTGGCTCTGTCGCTAGTGGAACTGGGTTGCCCTTTGGCGCTGGAGCCGTTGGTGCTAGATGATTTGTCGCCGCCTACCCCAGCGGCGGCATCACGTCGCTGGCGATAGGTCTGCGACTGGCTGGCCTCACTACTGCCGGACGATGCCCGGCTAGACGAGGCGTCGCTAGCCGGTTTACCGCTGGAAGCGCCACTGCCATTGCCATTGCCAGCACCGGCCCCGCCACTGCTGCCGTAGTAGCTGCCGCCGTAGGTGCTGCGCTGGTAGCGATAGTAGCGGTTGTGGTTGGTCGATCGGCTTTCGCTATCGGCGTCTTGGTCTTGGCGATTGGTGTAGGTGCTGCCGTTGGCCGAGTAGCTAGCGCCTTGATAGTTGTTATTGGTATAGGCTGGGCGATAGCCAGGGGTGCTAGCCCCGGAGCTGGGGCTGGTGCGGCTGGTGGCGGAGGCCGTGCGACTGTGCGATCGCAGCAAATCTCGCGCATGGTTGAGCGCCTTGATTTTGTCCTGGGACTTTTGGTATAGCCGCTCGTTGTCTTGGGGAATGCGATCGGGATGCCAGACGAACACTAGATCTTTGTAAGCCTGGTTCACCGCTTCCAGTGAGGCACCGGGCTCTAGCTCTAGAATTCGATAGGCGTTGTCCAGCTCACGCATGTAGAGACAATCTCGCACTTAGGGGGTTAAGTCCGGTGCTTAACTCATAACATTTTAGGCGGCTTCCCCGCCGAGCGTAAGGCCTAGGCGATTATCTACCGGTTTGCTTAACGGGTTTAAGCCTAAATCCCTTGATTCTTCGAAAGATTATTGGGGATCGGCGCAGCTTAATATACATACATTAAGTTCAGCGCCTCTTTCAGTATGACTTGGGGGCCGCTAGTTAGCAGGAGGGAGAAATGCGTGTATTGGTCATGGGTGGCACCCGGTTCATTGGGGTGTATCTGACGAAACTGCTAATAGATCAGGGCCACGAGGTGGTGCTGTTTAACCGGGGCAACCATCCCGCTCCGGCGGAGGGGGTGCCGACGATTGTGGGCGATCGCACCGATGCAGGCAGCCTTAAAACCCAGCTCTCGGGCGAAAGCTTCGACGCCATCTTCGACAACAACGGGCGCGAACTCTCCGATACGCAGCCATTGATTGAAATCTTCGGCAGCAAACTACAGCATTTTGTCTATGTCAGCTCTGCCGGGGTCTACCTCAAGTCTGACCAGATGCCTCACATCGAAGGCGATGCGGTAGATCCTAAAAGCCGCCACAAGGGCAAGTTTGAAACCGAAGCCTATCTGCAAGCCCAGGGGGTGCCCTTTACCTCCGTGCGGCCGGTCTACATCTACGGCCCGCAGAACTATAACCCGCTAGAGAAATGGTTCTTTGACCGGGTAGTGCGCGATCGCCCCGTGCCCATTCCCGGCAACGGCATGCACCTGACCCAGCTGGGCCATGTGCAAGACCTGGCGGCGGCGATGGCGGCGGTGCTGGGCAATGAAACCGCGATCGGCCAGATCTACAATATTTCCGGCGAAAAGGCGGTCACCTTCGACGGGCTGGCCCGCGCCTGCGCCACGGCAGCCGGCAAAGATTCCGACAGCCTCAAGATTGTCCACTACGACCCCAAGGCGTTCGACTTTGGCAAAGCCAAGGCGTTCCCAATGCGGGTGCAGCATTTCTTTACCGCCACCGACAAAGCTCAGGCCGAGCTGGGCTGGGCACCCACCTACGACCTGGTTACCGGGCTAAAGGATTCGTTCCAGAACGATTACCTGACCGCCGGGCACGACAAAGCCGCGATCGATTTTGCCCTGGATGACATGATTTTGGCGGCTTAGTTGGTCGGTGGATGAGCGGGGGCGATCGCAGGCCAACTCACCAAGCCTGCATTGCCATGTCATCGGCCTGACTTAATGAATCACTGCCTGGCATCGCGATATCCACGGCTCGCACGCCTTGTCGTCACGAACGAAATGATCCGGTTGTGATTGGGCGTGCCGCCGGTCATGGGTACGATTTCTCCACGAATATATTCGTGGCGGATGTCAGAGGCTACTTCCAGGTCGAGGTATTTTTCGGGCGAATAGGTGCCAGAGATCTGAGGCTGAGCAGTCATGGGTTTAAGCCAAAGGACGAAGCAGAGCGACGGCGTGTGTTCTTATTCTAAGCTGCTGACTTCTCGGGCGTTCCTCATGATACTTGGCACGCGATTGCCGCCGCACCGCCCAGATAGTCGACCATAGCACCGCTCGAACGGCCCTCAATCTCTGACCCCAGATTCAGCCGATTGAGAACGGTTCTATTTAGGATGAAACCTATGCCCTGTTGATGCGCTGGTGTCCACGCCAGAATGCCGGGCTTAACATGGTTTACGGCTGTCCAAATCCAGATTTTGTTTGTCTTGGTGCGCGTTCCCTAGCGCCGGGAGCCGACGCGGGGTTGCACCGCTTTTTGAGCCGACGAAGGTTTGCGACTCATCGAGTTCTCCAATGTCAGGCACCGTTTCTGGATCGTAAGCATCTGGACATTGCATTGCAGATTGCCTCTGATTCATACCCTCATTATGCAACGCCGGGTGGGCAGTGCCACCCTGTGCCTATTTTTTTATTTGACTACAATAAAACCTAACAACGCTCTTCTACAGGTTCAAGCACCATGTCAGTCTTTAAGTTTTTTGCCCGTGGCGTTGCTCAGCGTCTGGCGATCGCATGCCTAGCCGGTCTACTCTGGCTCACCTCTAGCCTGTTCGCATCGGCCTACGCCGCAGACTTAGCCGATGCCAAGCGCTACATTGCTGCCGATGGTACCGATTTAACGGCGATGGCCCAGTGTTTGCCGAGAGAACTCAGCCAAGGCAACCTGGCACGTGCCTTAGAAGAAGCCAAGAATGACTTTTTACAAAAGGTCTTCGACGTTAAAGACAACTACGGCGACTACAAGCTAGGCGAAAGCGAAACCAAGTATCTAGCCTGTTTAGAGAGCAAGGGATTTATTTCCCAAGTCAACCGCTGAGCACCGGCTAGTCAGTAGCTGGTCAGTATAGTAGTGCCAACGGCTGACGGGCTCTGGACAACCACCTTACCCAGAGCCGGTTGCTACCTATTCACCGCGTCAGCTAAAGCGGTAAATCCCGATGGGTAAAGGGCTGGGCCTCGCTACCGCTGTAGGTGGTTGAAACATGCCCATCGCCCACCAGCTGATACTTATAGGTCACCAATCCCTCCAGCCCCACCGGGCCACGGGGGGGCATTTTTTGGGTGCTGATGCCGACTTCAGCTCCAAAGCCATAGCGAAAGCCATCGGCAAAACGGGTCGAGCAGTTGTGGTAGACCCCGGCGGCGTCTACCCGGTTCATAAAGAGGGCGGCGGTAGCGGCGTTGCGGGTCACGATCGCATCGGTATGGTGCGACCCGTAGGTGTTGATGTGGGCGATCGCAGCCTCCAGTGACTCCACTACTTTTACCGAAAGAATCAGGTCGCTGTACTCGGTCTCCCAGTCTTCTTCGGTGGTGGGCACCAAATACGACACGATTTCTCGCGCCTGCTCGTCGCCCCGCAGCTCTACCTGGGCCTCTCGCAGGGCCGTCATCAGGGTTGGCAGGGCCTCAGCGGCAATATCCTGGTGAATCAGCAGGGTTTCGATCGCATTGCAGGCCGAAGGGTAGGCGGTTTTGGCGTCAATGGCGATGGCGATCGCCTGCTCCAGATCGGCCTCGCGATCGATATACAGGTGGCAAATGCCGTCGGCGTGGCCCAGGACCGGAATGCGGGTGTTCTCCTGCACAAACCGGACAAAGGCATTGGAGCCGCGCGGAATGATCAGATCGACGTAGCCGTCTAGATCGAGCAGGGCGCGGGTTTCTTCGCGGGTGGTAAGCAGCTGCACCGCCGCCCGGTCTATACCCGCCTGCTCTAGCCCCTGCTGAATCGCCTGCACCAGCGCAATGCAGGACCCGATCGCCTCTTTGCCCCCCTTGAGAATCACCGCGTTGCCCGACTTGATCGCCAGGGCCGAAATCTGCATCACGGCGTCGGGGCGCGACTCAAAAATCACCCCCAATACCCCCAGGGGCACTGTCAACCGCTTCAGCACCAGGCCCTCGTCGAGCTCGCGGTGCAGCTGCACCGTACCAATCGGGTCGCTCAGGCGAGCCACGTCGCGAACCCCAGCGATCGCCCCAGTCAGCTTGACCCGATCTAGCTTTAACCGTCCGTAGAGGGGCTTGGCCAGGTTGTCGGCCTCTGCCGCCTCACAGTCGGCTTTGTTCGCCATTACAATATCGCTGGCGTGGGCTTCTAAGGCATCGGCTACCGCCTCAATGGCGCGATTTTTGTCATCGGCAGAGAGGTTGGCCAGGGTTTGGGCCGCCTGGCGACTGGCGCGGGCGATCGCTAGCAGCGGTTGGGCAGCGGTGTCTTGAGACAGGGAAAAAACAGTCATGGCGGTACAAAGACAACCCGGTAATACGTTTAGTTTACTGTGTGACCGATCGCCCCTGGGCCACCGCCGCTGAATCTCAGCCCACCTATGCGGCGAGGTCTCCCAAGGCGCTTAAAATCAAGCTAGATCTAAGTTGAGACGTAGCTCTAAAAAATGGCGCAAAGTAATGACCCAAATCGGGTGCTGCGGCTGTTACCGCTGGTCACCGGAGGGCTGGGGGGCACCCTGCTGCTACTCAACCGCGTGCTAACCCCCGCCCTGACCGAGTCCCAGGCGCGATCGGATGTCATGGGCGTCATTTTGAGCGCTCTGCTGATTTTGACCGGCCTGCTGTGGCAGCGAGTGCAGCCGATCGCCCCAGAAGCCGTCGTTTTGGTAGGCAAAGAGGGCTTAGAGCTAGACGATGCCCTCCCCGATGCTGTCAAAACCGAGCTGGCCTGGGCCTCTCACCTGCTGTTGATCAACACCGTCACCCGTTCTGTCGTGGTCTACCGTCAAGGCAAGACCCTGCTGCGAAGAGGTATTTTAGCCCCCCAAGCCGAGGTCACCCCCGGCCCCATTCTGAAGCGGGTGCTAGAGACTGGCAAAGCCGTGTATTTGGTAAAGCTCAGCATTTACCCAGGCCGGGTGGAGTTTGACTACCTGCCCGAAAACACCCAGGGCGTGATCTGTCAGCCCATGGGCACCGATGGTGCGCTGATCCTGGCCGCCAATGCCCCCCGCAGCTACACTCGCCAGGACGAAGCCTGGGTGGCAGGCATCGCCGACAAGCTTGGCTACAGCCTAGATCAGACGCTCAATACAGCTCGTACTTGAGCCACTGGCAGGGCAGCGACCCGTTATATACCGCCACTCGCTGGGCTGACTTCAGCCCAATATGGCTAGACAGCGCTTTGTTGCCGCTGAGTACATAGGCCGTCCAGCCCTTGAAACGCTGCTTCAGCACGTTGCCCAACAATTTATAAAAGGCTCCTAGATCTTCATCAGCACCCAGACGCTCGCCGTAGGGGGGGTTGCACAGCATGTAGCCGCTGTCGGCGGGGGCCTCCAGATCGGCCAGGTCTTCGGTCCAGAAGTTAATTTGCTCAGCCAGGTCGCAGCGCTGGGCATTAACGCGGGCCTGGTGAATGATGGCGGGGTCGCGATCGCACCCCCCCACCCAGGTCCCTAGCTCTAGCTTGCGGCTCGCCTCTGCCTCCTGGTACAACTCATCCCACAGATCGCCGTCAAAGTCGGGCCAGGTGTGAAAGCCAAATTCTTCACGAAACAGGCCTGGAGCAACGTTTAATGCCATCAGGCTGGCCTCCAGCGGCAGGGTGCCCGACCCGCACAGGGGGTCGAGCAGGGGCACATCGCCAGTCCAGCCGGTCAGCATTACCAGGGCAGCCGCCAGCGATTCCTTGAGCGGCGCGGCCCCCACAGCAGGGCGGTAGCCACGGCGATGCAGGCTGCTGCCCGAGCTGTCGAGGCTGACGGTGCAGGTGTCGGCCTGCAGGTGTACGTTTAGTCGCACCTCGGGGTGCTGGGTATCGATCGTGGAGCGATCGCCCCAGTGCTGGCGCTGCTGGTCAACCACCGCATTTTTGACCTGTAGGGCGTTGAAGTGGGTGTGGTTGAGGCTGCGATTTTTGCCCGTAGCGTTGACGGCAAAGGTGGTTTCAGGCGGCAGGTAGGGTCGCCAATCAATGGCCTGAATGCCCCGGTAGAGGTCATCGGCATCGTAGCAAGGGAACTCAGCCAGCTTGAGTAAGACCCGAAAGGCCAGCCGCGACCACAGATTGACGCGGTACAGCAGGGCGCGATCGCCCGTAAAGGCCACCCCGCAAAACCCTGGCTCGACCTGCTGAGCCCCTAAGTTTTTGAGTTCGGTGGCGGCTAAGTCCTCTAGCCCACGGGCCACGGTAGCGAAATATAGGGCCATGGGGTCTCCTCTATTTTTTTCTCTATATCCATTAGCTAGATGTCCGGAGCGGCGGGATCAAACCCATGCTTGATAAGGCATTTACCGTTTTGTTAAGACCGGATATTTAGACACAGCTCTAGCCTAAAACCTAAGCTATTCTATGGATATCTTGGTGGGGATATCTTGATGGATAATACCCTTCTAGGTGTACGGCTGCTTGGTCGAGCAGCCCGGTGGGCGCTCATGTCCTGCTATCTTCCAGGCCAACTGTCGAATTTTGAGAGGAGGAAGGACTTATTTCTAAGACGCAACTGGTAAACCGGCAAATTCGTTCACCTCAGGTGTTCCTGATCGATCAGGAGAACCAAAATCGCGGTCTCATCGACACTCGCGAAGCGCTTACGCTGGCTGAGGATGCAGGACTTGACCTGGTGGTGGTTTCTAACGGCAAAGATGCCCCTGTAGCCAAAATTTTGGACTACGGCAAGCTTCAGTACCAGCAGAGTAAGCGGCAGAAGCAAAGCTCTAAGCCGTCTTTGAAAGAAGTCAAGCTGCGCCCCAACGTGGGTGAGTCTGACTACCAACTCCGCATTCGGCGATCGGTCGAGTGGCTATCGAAGGGAGACTCGGTTAAATTTTTGGTGCGCCTGCGTGGGCGTGAGCACCAGCACCGCGATCGCGCTGGAGAGCTACTTGAGAGAATCGTGAAAGATATCGGCGACGCCGGTAAAGTTCAGGCTCTCGACAAAAAGGCCCTGGTTCTCATGATTACCCCTGCGTAAAGGCGACAATTGTTCGCCTATCCCTAGCTGTTTGCCCTTGCTTAAGGATGGGCAAACAGACGAGGTGTTGGCTTAATGTTTCGCCTCAAGATGGCCTTTGTCAGCCTGGCCCAGCAGTTTCTTGAGGTAAGGGGGCATAGGCCTTTTTTCAGGTGGTTTTGCGCGAGGCCAGGGCGGCGGTACCGGGGCCAGCATATCGGCCTCAAACAGAGCTATCCGCTCGTCTAGGGGCACACACTCGGGATGAGACGCTTCGGCCTGAGAGAGATAATCAGCCCAGCTAAAGCGTCGCTCAATCAGCTGAGCAGCAATTACTTTGGCCTCGCGCTCAATCTGCTTCAGCCCGGCGGTGGTAGCAGGCAGCTTGAGGGGAATGCGCTGCTGGTGAGGGCGAATCCTTGGCGCTATCGGGAAGAGGCGGTAGAGTGCCGCGCAGGCTGAGGCGATCGCCCCGGCGCTCCACCTGTAGCCTTAGACGAGCCGCCTTGAGACGGGTATTTAGCGCTGCGATCGCGCGATCGAGAGGATCAGAGCCAGCCATCAGGGTCGGAAACCGTTCATCCAGCTTGTAGAATATGGTCAGATATGAGTACCTACTTTAGAACCACAACAGTGCCATGGGTCGTGTCGGGGTCTTATTGCTAAATCTAGGGGGGCCAGAGCAGCTCGACGATGTTCGTCCCTTTTTGTTTAACCTGTTTTCCGATCCAGAAATTATTCGCTTGCCTTTTCCCTGGCTGCAGCGGCCCCTGGCCTGGTTAATTTCCAGCTCGCGCGCCCAGAAGTCCCAGGCAAATTACCAGCAGATCGGCGGTGGGTCGCCCCTGCGCCGTATCACCGAAGAGCAGGCCGAGGCCCTAAAACAGGTGCTGTCCGACCAGGGCACCGAAGCCACGATCTACATCGGCATGCGCTACTGGTACCCCTTCACCGAAGAGGCCGTCGCCCAAATCAAGCGCGACGGCATCGAACAGCTGGTGGTGCTCCCCCTGTACCCACAGTTTTCAATCAGCACCAGTGGCTCCAGCTTCCGCCTGCTAGAGCGGCTCTGGCTCGAAGATCCGGCCCTGCAGCGCATTGTCTATACCGCCGTACCCTCCTGGTACGATCGCCCCGGCTACACCGCCGCCATGGCCGACCTAATCGCCCAGGAGCTGAACAAGCTCGAAAACCCTGACCAGGCCCACATTTTCTTTAGCGCCCACGGCGTCCCCGTGAGCTACGTCGAAGAGGTAGGCGACCCCTACCAGCGCGAAATTGAGCACTGCACCGAGCTGATCATGCAGACGCTCAACCGCCCCAACCCCCACACCCTGGCCTACCAAAGCCGGGTCGGGCCAGTGGAATGGCTGCAGCCCTATACCGAAGATGCGATCGAGCAGCTAGCCCACCAGGGTGTTAAAGACCTGGTTGTGGTGCCGATCAGCTTTGTCTCTGAGCACATCGAGACCCTGCAAGAAATCGATATGGAGTACCGGGAGATTGCCCATGAGGCCGGAATTCCTGGCTTCCACCGGGTACCGGCCCTCAACACCCATCCCATATTTATCACCGATATGGCCGACATGGTCACCGAAGCCCTGGCTGCACCTCGCCAACTCTTCTCGGATGTGGTGCACCCCGACAAAAAGGTCAAGATCTATCCCCAGGAGCGATCGGCCTGGGGCCTTACCCCCGTCGCCGAAGTATGGAACGGTCGACTGGCCATGGTGGGCTTCTTAGCCCTGCTGCTAGAGCTGGTTAGCGGTCGCGGTCCTCTGCATTTTGTGGGCATTCTCTAGGCTTGGTGCCCCAGGCCGTTACACCCTAGCTGCCCTATGGCTTTGGCTTTGAGCGTCGCGGCCAGTGCTGCCATAGGTACGACGTTCGAATCACCAGCCACAGCAGCAGCAGCGCAATGATGCCGCCCTGGTTGGGATTATCAAAGGCCAGCACCGCCAGCACAATACAGAGTCCGTCCACTAGAAAGAAAAGCCAAAGGGGCGGGCGGCGGGGGCGATAGAACCAGCCTACCTGCAGCAGCTGAATGACTAGGGCCAGCAGAGCGCTAATCAAGCCAACCGGCAGGTTTATCCAGCCGTCTAGGCCAAAGGTTCTGGCGACGGCCAGACCAGCCAGGGCTCCCACTCCAGGACTCAAAATCAGCTCAAGAATTTGAAAAAGTTGCTGGCTATAGCGATTCTTTGACAGCATGAGCTCAGCCATAGACCAGGTAGCCAGTACCCCCAACACCAGGGCCGGGGGTAAGTGCGACAGCAGTGGCACGTTAGACCAAAGTTGAGGGCCAGACATCAGGCCGACCAGCAGCAGGGGCAGTGCCAGCCGCAGCCCCGTCGCCGCCGCGATCGATAAAATTGCCAGTAGTTCAGTGATAATCACGGAATTCTCTGCCCAATTGGGGCCATATTGGGCATACCCCTATGCGCTGAGGGCGGTCGATAGGTAATCTGCCGCAGCCTTGACCACAGCTACGGCGTTTTCGTAGACCATCCGGGTTGGGCCTAGTACCCCTACACTGCCCACGGAGGCGTCGCAGCGGGTGTAGTTCGACACTACTAGCGCACAGCCCTGCATCGGCTCTAGCGGGTTTTCAGCCCCAATCCAGACCTTAACATCTACGCCGTTGAGCATTTGGCTAGCCACTGGTGGCGTGTCAAAAAACAGGGGCCATAGCTGCGACTGATCTTCTTCCAGCAGCCGTACGATTGATTGAATCCGCTGGGCATCGGAAAATTCGGGCTGGCGCAGTACTTCAGACAGACCGCTAATCACCATCTGAGGAGTTTCTGGAGCCTGCGATCGCTGCACCAGATCGCCCAACGCCTGGCAGAGTAGCGTCCCATAGTGCTGAAATTCGGCATCGAGATCGCCCCAGTTTAAAGTAGCAACATCGGCTAGAGGCCGTCCTCGCAGGTGATGACTCAAAAAATTTGACAGAATTTCTAAATGGCGGCGGCCCAGTTCCTCCGTCGCTTGAGCCGAGTCCCCTAGCGCTGCCGGTAGCTGTACCACCACCGACTGGGTGGCTAGCGAGTCGAGCAGCATCACCATCAGCACCTGCTCCCCATCTATTGCCACCAGCTGAATGTGGCGAATAATTGCACTACTGGACTGGGGCACCGTGATCAGGGCCAGGTAGCCACTGATCTGGGCCAAAATTTGGGTGGCCGATCGCAGCAGCGACTCCAGGCTACGACCCACCAAGTCCAACTCCTCCGACAGGGCTGCATCCACCCGCCGCCCCACCCGAGTCGAGGGCGACATCAGTCGATCGACGTAGAGCCGATAACCAAAGTCAGAAGGAACCCGCCCAGCCGAGGTGTGAGGTTGATAGAGCAAGCCATATTTCTCCAGCAGGCCCATGGTGTTGCGCACCGTCGCTGGGCTCACCTTCAGGTCATACTCTTGGGCTAAGGCCCGCGACCCTACCGGCTCTGCTGTGGCAATGTAGTGACGAATCGTTGCCTGTAGCACCTGCTCGTGACGAGCACTCAGGGGAAGGGCAGAGTCCATAGGGGGTTGGTATAAAACTCAACTACGGCATTGCCTTACCATAACAGATGTTCTAAGAGGTTCGGTCATGAACCCCAGCCTACAGGTCTTTGCTCTGGCTAAAGAACTCCCCCACCTTGAAGCTAGCGGTTTTCTCCAGTTGGGTCATCACCGATCGCGTAATCAGCTTGCTCTGCTCCACCAGCACCTCGCCGGTAATCGGGTGCAGCAGGTCTTGATCAGCCCGGCGGCCAATCAGCGCCTCAATGTCCTGCAGCGAGTTGACGTACATGCCTGGCGGCAGTTCTACCACTACCCCATTGGCAACCACCCTAGCCTGGCAAGCGAGGCGCGAGTTAGGCTTGCAGGAGGTAATCACCTCCAGGGTACGCTGCTCACGGCGGTTGATTGAGGTCAACGCCTCCATGCCCGACTGCACGTAGATGTGACAGGTCGCGCACATGCCCCGGCCGCCGCACTCTTTGAGCACGTCAAGATCTTTGTTGAGCAGCACCGAAAGCAGGTTGCCGTTGGTTTCAACGGAGGTTTCTTGGGCAATGGGTTCGAGGCGAACGGTTTTAGCCATAGGGGGACAACAAGGGTAAGGGAATAAGAGAAATAACCAATCAGAACACCGCCTCCAGGACAACCTATGGAGCGATTGACCACCTTAGCCCTGAACATTCTGGGAAGACGGATTATCCAGCAAAAGAGCCTGCTCCTGAGGCGTCAGTGGTCCGCTCACCAGGGCTTGAAAGTTGCGGATAGTTCTACCGCCACGTCCCATGAAGGCCGCAACCCAGTCTTTAATCCACTGGTGTTGTTCCGCCGCTAGCGAAATGGGGCTATCTACGACAGCCGTAAAGTGACCATCCCGCTGAACCTCAAACTGCTCTAGCCAGGGGTGAGCCGGGCGAGTTTGCTTCCAGGTATTAAAAACGATGGTTTTGCCCAAATACTGGGTGGCAACATCGCTGAGATGGTTGAGGGCCGCAATTACCTCCTGGTAGCTTGGGGCTAGGGTACCCGGTTCAGAGCCCGCTGGCTCAGGCTGAGGCGTTTCGGTTCCGACGAGATCAGCGACATTAGCGGTGCTGCCCAGCGTGACACAGCCCGCCAGCAGCCGAAAGGTAGGCACGGCATTGTGGGGAGCTTCGATCAGGGTGGCCTTGAGCTGACCAATCGCGGTGCGGTAGTCGGTGAGGGGCATTTGGTCGGTGACCAGCACCAGTAAAATCAATCCCTGTTCGAGCTTGTAGATGTGAGTGAGCTGATTGGCAAACCGAAACGAAAAGGTATCGAAATGGGCGGGAGTCGTGCCAACGACCTGCTGAATACCCTGGGCGAGCGCATCCTGCTGATGGGAGTTGAGGCTGATATCTGGCCCAAAAAAGAAGGGGCGGTTGCGCCCATCAATGAGCGCCATCCCAGAGATGCCGGGTAAATTTAGGACATTCTGGATCACCTGACGTTTCATAAATCCTTTCGGTCTCGCTCTAATTTTTGTTGTCGAATGTCCTGAACCAAGTAATCTAAGGATGGCAGACTTAATTCGACACTAGGCTTGAGGCCATGAGTCTATCTGGGGTTGTTACGGCAACATCGTGTTGCGATGACAGCCAGGGGCTAGCCTGCATTACTATCATGGTTTGTTGGCATCCCAGGATTATCGTACGTTACGGTTAATGCCCATGTCTGACCTTCCTTTTACGCTCGACCAACTGCGCATTCTCAAGGCGATTGCAGCTGAGGGCAGTTTTAAACGAGCGGCAGACAGTTTGTATGTCTCTCAGCCAGCGGTTAGCCTGCAGGTGCAAAACCTGGAGCGCCAGCTAGATGTACCGCTGTTTGACCGGGGCGGCAGGCGGGCGCAGCTCACCGAAGCGGGACATTTGCTGCTGAGCTACGGCGATCGCATTCTCAGCTTATGCCAAGAAACCTGCCGCGCCATCGAAGACCTCCAGAACTTGCAGGGCGGTACCCTGATTATTGGCGCTAGTCAGACCACGGGCACCTATCTTTTGCCCCGCATGATTGGCCTATTTCGGCAAAAGTATGCCGATGTGGCTGTGCAGCTGCATGTGCACTCTACTCGACGCACCGCCTGGAGTGTGGCCAATGGTCAGGTTGACCTGGCCATTATCGGTGGTGAGATTCCTCCCGAACTACAGGACTCTTTAGAAAGAGTGCCCTACGCTGAGGATGAACTCGCACTGATTATGCCCATGTTCCATCCCCTGGCTAGTCAGTCGGTCATTCAGCGGGAAGACCTGTATAAGCTACATTTTATCGCTCTAGACTCCCAGTCAACCATTCGTAAAGTGATCGATCAGGTATTGACTCGGTGCGGCATCGAAACCCGTCGCCTCAAAATCGAGATGGAGCTAAACTCGATTGAGGCGATTAAAACTGCTGTCCAGTCTGGGTTAGGGGTAGCCTTCGTGTCTAATTCTGCAATTGAAAAAGAGCTGCAGATGGGCGTACTGCATCGGGCCAAAATTGAGTCGGTAGTGGTCAATCGCACGCTATCGGTGATTTTCAACCCCAACCGCTATCGCTCTAAGGCCGCCGCCGCCTTTACCGCCGAAATTTTGCCGCAGTTTACCAACCAACCGCTCAACTTTAAGCCCATTGGCGCTGATAAAAACGGTGCTGATAAAAACGGCATAAAGTCTACAGCGCCGCCCTCAGAGCCGCTATACCCTGCCCCCTAGCCCTAGGGCCTCGCGGGTCTCGCCGCGATCGTTGGGAATGGCAATTAGCCCATCTTTATAGATGTGAATGAGCTTGCGCTGGCGAAGCTTACCCATCAGACGAGTCACGGTGACGCGGGTAGAGCCAATGGCGCTGCCAATTTGAGCATGGGTCAGCGACCAGGGCAGGTAGTAGCCCGACTCACAGGGTTCTCCAAATTCTTCGATTAGCAGGGTCAGAAACCCCAGCAGGCGATCAATAGTGCGGCGCTGGCCTAGGGTGCTGAGCCACAGCAGCTTGCGCTGATGTTGGTGGCGAAAGGCATCGAGCACCTCGCGCCGAAAGTGGGGCCAGTTGTCTAGGTCACTCCAGTAGAGCCAGAGCACTGTAGTTTGATCGACGTGGGCAAAGCTTTGCAGCAGGAAGGGCGACTGAGCCACAATTTCAAAGGGCTGCCCCGCTCCGACAAAGCCCAAAAATGCTTCCTCGCTCAGCCCCTGGACCAAAGGAGCAGATCCTTCCTCGTCGGTGGCATCGTCGAGATCGGGGCTAACCAAGCCTGGGGTGGCTCCCTGGGCAGTACCTACCAGGCGTACAGCACCGCGCTCTACCAGGTACAACAGCCCAGACCGGGTAGGAATACGCTCGTCTTTGTTAAATGTTCTAGCCCGGTAATGGGAGTGGGCCCAGTCGGTGATACGTTGCCAGGTTAAGAACGGTCGGGCATGATCGGGGCGTTGGGATGATTGCATAGCAATAGCTAGGTTAGACGGTACAGACCATGACCATGGGGTAAAGGCTAGGGGAAGGCGCGATCGCGCAGAATCGCAGCATCATAAACCAAATCAGCCGCGCAGACTAGGTAGAGAGACCCCTCCGTCAAGCTAAAGACAAAACTGCTAGTGGCCACACGCTTCAAGGCCAAAGTTCAGCCTCAAACTCAGGCACCCCAAACGACCAGAAAAAGCTTTGTTAGTAGAATTTTGAAAAATTGTCATCGTGAAGGTTACGCAAACCATCCAATACTAATATAGAGATCCCGTATTTTCTCGGAGCTTTCCTATGGAAGCAGAGATATCTTTGGATCCTTGAACTCAGCACTCCTATACAGCGCCTGCCAGAGAGGATTCAAATGCTCCGGCTAAAACGCTGGGTTCAACTCAGTGTAGCCCTGACCCCAATCGAAGCCCGTCTTCCATAAGAAATACTGTTCATTCAAACTGAGTCTTGGGGGTGACATTCCCTTCGCCTGACTCTATAATTCAATGGTGTGAGGAGCGAACCAGAAGAGATGCCGAGACGAAACACGGCCAGTCGTCGGCATCTCTTTTGTTTTGTAGCTAACTTTTAGAGTTCTGCGAGTTGGGTAGTCCGCCTCACGTCGACCCAATCGCCAGCAGGTACTTAGCAACATTTCGCCTGACAAAACTAGTACTCTAAGGCGGAGATCTCTCGACTATTGACGCGCAGGCATGGCGATTACTGCAAGCGTTCCGACAGTAGAGCTACTTCTGCCTCAGAGTACTAGTCGTTTGTCAGGCATCAGCTACTCGAATATTGACCAACGTGCCGCTTACAACCGATATTTAGGCCTTGTTTAGGCCAAAGATAGTGACGGAGAAGCCTGTAGGAGATCTTGCAGCACCTTGGCAACGACATCGGGCTGCTCTATCATCGCCAGATGGCCACAATTTTCAATTTCAATCACTGGGGGTTGTCCCTGACCAGTTCTGGGTGAATAGCCCGCTAGGTGATGCACATAGCATAAGTTCATAACCTGGTCTTGACGACCGGCCATAAAGTAGATCGGCGACTGGAGAGCCGCTACGAGCCTGGGGAGGAGATGAACCTCAGCCTCGGTGGTTGACTCTAGCAAAGTACCCAGGGCAGCGGTGGCATCAGCCTGCAACATGTCAAGGCAGCGATCGCGGCCCCAGCAGTAGTCTAAGGGCTGGTGTACCATCATCCGGGTCAGCAGCAGCGGCAGCAGCGTATAGCGCAACCAGGAACGCCGCCAGTTCACAATATACTTCCCGGCCTGACGAAACTGCTGAAACTCACGCTCCAGGTAAATGCCGCCGCCTGCATTGAGGCAGACCACCCCCTGCACCTGCTGCGGATAGCAGTGAGCCATCCAGAGAGCAATGCTGCCCCCCAGCGAATGGCCCACCAGCCAAACAGGGCCAAGGTTCAGCTGCTCTAGCAGCGCTGCCAAATCGCGGGCGTACGCTCCCAGGCCGTAGGGTGAGGTCGAGGATCCCAGAGCCTCAGCCTGGACAGGAATCCCAGGTCTGAACTGGTCGAGCCCATAGCGCGATTCGCCAAACCCCCTCAAATCGTAGGTCAGACAGGTGTGGTAAGGCGCTAGCCGATCAATGACAGGCTGCCAGTAGCGATGGCTCAGCAACCAGCCGTGAATAAAGACCAGAGAAGGAGCTTCCCTGGCTGCCGTAAGTTGGTAGTGGTGGGGTACACCAAAGACTGTAGTGGTAGCCATGGGCCAATGGCCTCTTAGGCCGATATTTTACCATCGTACCCTAGCTCATAAGGCGGTAGCGCATGCCCTCAGCGATTTTTTGACCCAGATAGTCGGGAATTAGGCTCTCGTTGGGGCCGAGGAGATACAGAATCAGGCGGGTACGCCCCCGCCATACCAGCAGGTTGGCATTGACGACCAGCAAATCTTCCTGCCAGATAGCGTACATAACCTTATAAAAAAGGCCTGGTTGATTATCGGCCTCAATCAGCAGCGCTGGCAAATGGAAGACCGGATCTACATAGAACTCCGTTTCTACCCGCTCTAGACCCACATCCAGATTAAACTCTACGGTCAGCATTTCTTCCACTTCAAAATGCCCCGCCAAAGTCTCTTGAATCGCCCGACAGACATTTTCAGTCGTTTTAGGGCTCAGTGCCTTACCGCCCCGAGACACCACCAGCTTGATAAACACCAGCATGGGTGGATAAATCTGCCCGTAGAGACTGAGGTTATGAATCGTTAGACCGTAGGCCGCCAGCACGCCAAAGATGTCGCTCAGCAAAAACGACTGGTTGCGATAGACAAAGTACAGCGCACTCTTGCTGCCCTCGGGCTTGATGTTGAGGACAGCCTTGCGCTGCTTGTAGAGCTGGTAGGCTAGGCGCAGGTTCTGCAGCTGAATCTCGCTGCTGACAAACTGCTCATAAAATTGCGGGAAGGCGCGGTTGAAGCGCTTTAGCAGCTCAACCGTAGAGGGGTTTAAGCCAGCGGACATGGTTGGAAGGACGGAACTCCATGGAGGTAACGTTAGCATCTGCCGCATCAGGAAACCCTAGACAAGCAATAACCTACTCCTGTCGTAACGCCTTTAGCAGCGGCTGACGACGTGGAAACCGCTAAAGTTGATAGCGGTTTTTGCTGTACCCAAGGGAGCTGTAGAGTCTCCATCTAACCGTTGGCTCACCTCAGCAGAGATCTTTAACTCAATTGGTTGTGCGGGCGATGCGTCTTAGTACGAGCGAGCAGAGATCACCCTTCCCCAAGTCAGCCAGCACAAATCTCGATATCGTCAGAGGCATCGGGATTTTATGGGGATATACTATGAGAAACGGTGTTCAGCCCTAAGTCTAGCCCTAGCTGTAGCTATTGTGCGGCATTATTTGGAGGCCTAGGCTTGCGCGATTGAACGCTGTGCCATTTCACTATCAGAAAGGGCCTGCATGGGTTTTTGGAAAAGTCTTTTTGTCGGGTCTGACGACGCTTCGTCTGGGGAGACAAGGTCGGCGAGTACCGTCTTAGAGGCCCTACCTGAGCAAGGGGAAGGGTCGACGATTGTCTTTAGTACCGATCGCGATCTCGACCTCTACGAGCTAGAAGAGCTGTGCAATGCTGTAGGCTGGGCCAGGCGTCCCGTCCGCAAGGTCAAAAAAGCAATTCAGCACAGCTACCTCGTCGTCACCATGTGGGAGCAGCGAGGTGCCCGCCGCCGCCTGGTAGGCTTTTCCCGCGCCACCTCTGACCACGCCTTCAACGCCACGATTTGGGATGTGGTAGTGCATCCTGATTTCCAGGGACGCGGCCTGGGCAAAGAACTCATGCGCCAGCTAATCAAAAAGCTGCGCAGCGAAGACATCAGCAACGTAACGCTATTTGCCGACCCACAGGTCGTCGAGTTTTACAAAGGGCTCGGCTTTATGCCCGACCCTGAAGGTATTAAAGGTATGTTTTGGTACCCAGACTAACCCCGCGCTCAAGACACTTTCGCAATAGTTCTGGCCTGCTGAATCCACAGGTTGACCTGGTCAACACTGGGGCAAAGGTCATTGCGCTGCAGGGTAGCTACGTGCAGCCGCCGCAGCTGCGTATATAGCCTCTGAGCTGTACAGTCGGCCAGTTGCGCCACCGATATCACACCAGCGTGCAGCAGTAGCCCGTTGAACTGGCAGCCCACCCCAGGCACCCGAGCCAAATCGGCCAAAATCACCCACTTCGTGACATAGCGCAGCGGCACCTGCATCTTTTGGGCCAGGGTTTGGCGACGCGCTACAGAGGATCCATAACGACAGAGTTGGTCTGTGCTGGTTAAGCCTAACTGAGCCATGTTTTGGGCATGGGTAGGGCTCAGTCCAGGCAGTTGATCTAAACGGTAAGCGGGGATAGCCATAAGAGCATCGTAACAAACAGGGCGGAGCCAAGGGGCAGAGCAGCCGACAGTGACGCTTGGTCAAAAAAGCAGGTTATACTGATAACAATGTTGAACTACGGGATGTAGCGCAGCTTGGTAGCG
This sequence comes from Nodosilinea sp., assembly GCA_049646445.1. Taxonomy (GTDB): domain Bacteria; phylum Cyanobacteriota; class Cyanobacteriia; order Phormidesmidales; family Phormidesmidaceae; genus Nodosilinea. The sequence goes on from JBARVV010000039.1 coordinate 22,074, forward strand.
CGCCTGCTTTGGGAGCAGGATGTCGCAGGTTCAAATCCTGTCATCCCGATTTTGAGTGTAGGGGCTTTGGCTGGGCGGTTAGCACGACTGGCACAGAGCGTTCTGCAAACGGCCTTTAGTTTGTAGTATCTATAGTCAGTAATTCAGTCATTATTGACGGTCATCTGCCCGACCCTTTTATCATTAACTACGACAAAATCCCTATGCAACAGCTATTTTCCTCCCTTTTGCGGCCTCTCCCCCTAATTGCCGCCTTGGTTAGCGGCAGCCTACTAGGCGGCGGTCTGGTGATGCCCCTCCCCGCCGTTGCCCTGGGTGAAGAGGCCATTGTCGATAAGCTAGAGCAGGTGCCGGTCTTTATTATTTTGAACTCTGACGGTCAACCTCTAACGGCGGCGGCTGAGGTTAATGACCAAGAAGTGAAAGTGCCCGTAGTGTTTATCGATGGGGCTGCCGCGGCGGAATTTCTAGCCCGCGCTCAAGAAGAAGATCCCAGTGCTGAAGTGGCCCTGGTTGACCTGGGTACGCTCTACCAGGAAACCGTACTCAGCGAGGAGGAGGAGGTACCCCTGCTGTATCTTCCCATCGGCGGTGAGCTAGAGACGGCAATCCAGCTGCAGTCTGATTTTCAGGGGGTGCCATTGTTTATAGCCCGTCAGGGTGCCGACGGCCCCTATCTCACCATCAACCAAGATGGTGAAGCCTCGTTGCCCATGTTCTTCTCCCGCAATGATTTGCAGACCCTGCTCAATCGCTACCAAGAGACCAATGCTGAAGAATCCGACGATGTCGTGATTCAGGTGCTCTCCCTGGAGTGGCTGCTGGCCACCATGATCGGCAACGACGACCCCGCCCTTGATGCCCAGCTAGAGCAGGTGCGGCTGTTTCCATCCACAGCGGTGTTGAACTATATTCGATCCCAGGAAGCTGAAGCGACCCCCTAGATCTACGTTCTACCGAGGTTAAGCCCGAGGTTTAGACATAGCCTTAGATAAACCATTAAGAAAGCGGAGAGGCATACACCTCCCCGCTTTCTTAGATCTCTGGTCTGGTATCCTAATCCGAAACCCGATTTAGTAAACCCCGATTCAAAACAAGGATCTCGTAGGGGCGTAGCCATGTGTCACCCGACGTAAGGTTGTCCCCCCAAGATACGACATAGAGTTGTGCCCCTTCGGCGCTTTAGCGGTAGAACAAGTAAGACGTTTTAAAGCCGTTGTGACCGGAGGTGAAACCGATGACTA